>CAVVWH010000018.1:0-246171 GCA_963751845.1 uncultured Bacillaceae bacterium | reverse complement strand
CCAACTCCAACCACGCAACCGCTTCACAATAGCCAGGCACTGTTCGCCATTAGTGATGGGTGGGAAAAATGTGTCAGTCCCCTGTCATTCTTATTATCTTTGGGCTAACGTCTAAATACGCATTAATGCGCCATTAGGCTTTGGTAACTCTTGATCTGTTATCTGATTCATTTTACAAAAATGTTCAAAAAATTGTTGTGCCAGCTCTCGTTCCTTTGGGTCACTTTTCAACGAAACTATATCAAGCAAAATTTGAGCCATCCATGAATTATCAAAATAACGGTATTTACCTGTATTCCATGTCATTTTTTGGGGGAATTTTTCATTTACATAATATTTCCAGAAAAGCATCTGATCCGATTCCTGTTCTGTAAGTTGGAGTCTGTATTTTGAATGAGCAGGAATATATCCATCTTCACAAAGCTTACCGATAAAATCTTCATTCACCATATAGACACCTAAGATACGTCTGTCTTTTTCAGGCATGCTGGAATCTATTGCTGTTAACAGGACAGCGCTATTTTGGTGCAAGCGGATGGGTTTGTTTGGCTTCCCCTTGTTATTACCACTTTTTATTACGCCTGAAAAAACCTTCCACTCTGAAAAAGAACTATTCTGTTCTTCTGTGTCACACCAAAAAACCATTTGTGATTCGGGATGAAGTTTATGATTTTTCATAAGTTTTTCATGTTCCAAGCGAAGTTCCTGGTTTTTTCGTTGTAGTTTTTTTTCCTCTTCCTTCTTCCATTCTTCCTCCTTTCGTTCCATTTCCTTTTTTTGTATAATTTCTTCAAGTGAATTAGCAACACTTTTATCATGTAGTTTTAGGTGCTTTCCAAATACATCGGGGAAAACAAACATTTTATTTTCCGATGCGAAATGTATTTCAATACTAGAATCATTATGTTTAACTATACTACCCATGCCAAAACGCTTGTGTGTAACTTTCTTATTGATTAGATTCATTATTCTAGTCCTCCTTGTAGAATAAAAACTCGGTTACTATATAGATAGTAAATTGATCATTTTATTCAACTAACTTACCTTTAAAGCTCACACAACTGTTTGAATTTTTCTTCGGTTTAAAAAAGGATATTAAAAAAACGTATCCATAATTCTATCTGCAAAAAAATACAGTGGAATTCGGAATACGATTAAAAAAACAATTGTAAGACTATTATAACATTTTTTTGGAAATATCACAAATTTCTTATTGACAACATATTTTATCGTGAGGTAAAATGAAGTTTTATTCTCTGCACTTCCTTGAAATAGCTATGAAATAAAGGCCTCCAAAAAGTCGCGAAACTTCTGGAAAGCCCCTATAAATAACCACTTGATTACCGGTGATAAGTGGAATGATTCCGCGATTAAACTAATCTTAACTAGCCCATCAATAGAAGACTTTCTCAAATGAAAAGATTCTGTGTGGTATTCAATAAAGGACAATAACTCAATCAACTGTTATATATGAAGAATGAAATGTTATCATTGCTTGAAAAAGATAAAGTGATCGATAACATCGTTAAATTCTAAAAAAAGAACTTCTTAAATTTGATGAATTACACCGGAGACGTTGCATGGCCTAATTAATCGAATTGATGTAAAGGCAGATGGAGTACCCATATCCATTATCGCTTCAATGCCACCAGAATTTGAATAGAAGCAGGTTATTCCCTTATCGGGAACCTGCTTCTTCTTTTAAAACTATCTGCGATACTACCTCTACATGGCTCGTCTGCGGAAACATATCCACTGGCTGCATGTACTCTACTTTATACAACTTGCTTAGCTCATGTATATCCTTCGCCAATGTGGAGGGATTACATGACACATAGACAATCTTCTTCGGTTTTACTTTTAAAATCGTATTCAATAACGATTGGCCACAGCCGGTTCTTGGTGGATCTACAACTAGGACGTCTGGCTTCCATCCTTCTTTAAACCAGCGCGGGAGGATGTTTTCCGCTTTACCTACTTCGTAGCGAACATTGTTGCGATTATGTCGTTTGGCATTTTTCTTGGCGTCTTCGATGGATGCTCTGATAACGTCCATGCCGCGTACTTCTTTTGCTCCTTCAGATAGCCACAGTCCAATTGTACCTACTCCGCAGTATGCGTCGACTACATTTTCCTTCCCTGTTAATGCTGCTGCTTTTTTGACTTCATCATATAGCCTTACCGTTTGAATCGGGTTCAGCTGGAAAAATGTACGTGCAGATAGTTCATAAGATAAATCACCAAGTGTTTCGTTGATCACTTTTTCACCAGCTAAGTGAATCGTTTTATCTCCAAAAATGAGCGACGTTTTTTGGTTGTTGATATTTTGAACAATAGATTTTACTTCAGGAAGTTGATCATGAATTTGTTTAATAAGCTTGTCCTTTTGCGGAATTTCTTCTGTTCCCGTTACGAGGACAACTTGAACCTCTCCTGTTTCAAAACCAACTCGAGTGATGACAGTCCGAATAACTCCTTTATTCTTTCGTTCATTATAAATAGGGATGTTTAAATTTTTAATATTTTCTTAACGGTACGTGTTACTTTATTCGTTGCTTTGATGCTGAACCAGACAGTTAGGGATATCAACTAAGGAATGTGAATTCACTCCATATAGACCGGCAATTAATTTGCCATTCTTTCAACCCTGACTTGGTACTGACTTTTATTGCGATAGTTCCACGGGTCTTCCATTCCAAGTGTTTCTTTAATGTTTAATGAAGAAACGGCATTTTTTGTATAGCGTTCCATCGCTTGAATGACCATATCACGTTTTTCAACAAGCTGTTGACTATAGCTTAAATGTTGCAGCTGACAGCCCCCACATTCAGCGTAAATAGGGCATGGTGGCGCGATTCGATGAGGCGATGCTTTACGAATGGTTTTAATTTTTGCTTCTGAAAAGTTCGGCTGAACCTTTGTAGCTGTTGCTACAATTTCTTCACCTGGTAAGGCTCCTGGGACGAAGACTACTGTCTTTTTAAAATAGCCTACTCCTTCCCCATTAATGCCGAGTCGTTTTATGGTTAGTGGAAACGTTTGGTTCTACTTCTAATTGATCATTTGTCATTTCTTTTCACTCCGTTTTTCAACGCTTCTCCAGAGATAAAGGGAAGCGTAACTTAGATATGGAGACCAGTTTTTACTGTATGTCTCCATTTCTTCTTGTGTTGGTTTTTGTTCTAGATTATATAGTTTCTTTATGGCATTTTGAATGCCGATATCGGCTTTCGGAAATAGGTTGGGACGTCCTAGACCAAATAGTAAAAAGTTTTCGACGGTCCATCTGCCAATCCCACGAACCTTCATTAGTGTATCCATAATATCTTGATTGGATTGCAATGCTAATTTTTCTAACTGAAGCTGCCCTGAAGCCACTTGCTCTGATAAACCAATTAAGTACTCTGCTTTTCGAGTACTAAACTGCAGATCTCTTAATTCTGCAACAGTCAAGTGAGCCGCTCGTTCAGGTGTGGGAAAAAACCAAACTCCATCCATTTTTTCTCCAAAAGTTTGAACATAGCGCTCTGTCAATTTATGAGCAAAAGCAAGATTTAATTGCTGGTGGATAATGCATCTGACAAGGCAACTATAATAGTCAAAATCAAGTACGATAGGTGTGCCGCGATGTTCTTCAAATAATAAGTGTAAATCTGTTTGTTGAAAATGTGCTGCGATATCTGTCAACGGCTGATGCCAATGAAAAATCTTTTTAATCTGTTCTACTGCTTGTGATTTCTGTGCTTCAGATTCCCCTCTTATAAGAAAGGCAGAATCGTTACTATGCTTGTACATAGATGACATGAGGCTCCTTATCTATATAAAGTGGAACTTTTATTATTTTCTGCTCTAAGTCTATTACATGCAAAGGATCCAAGGATAATCGATCGAGAACTAAATCAAAATTATAAGGTCCTTGAATATGTATTGTTTCAGTCCACATATCAAACATCCTTTTACAGTTTTCCACGTATTATACCATGTTTTCAACAATATTACTGATCTAGTCAGAGAAATGAGAAATCACCTCTCATTTTCAAACATATATTTCGTTTAATATTGTAAACAATTGTAAAGATTTTAAAAGTGGTAGTTATCAATAAATTAAAAAAGCGGAAACCATTTTTCAGCTTCCGCTTTAAACTTAATACAGCATCGAATTCGGCAATTGTTTAGAAATCATCAAATCATCCAGACTTTTAAACACATACCCCTGTTTTTTCAAATCAGTAATAATGGAATCAAGCGCATCAGCATTATCCTTTGAAACCGTGTGTATAAGCAATATAGCTCCTGGATGAATTTGCTTTAGCACTTGCGCATGTGCATAAGCCGCTCCTTTTTGTTCATTCACAATCCAGTCTTTATAGGCAAGCGACCAAAAAATGTGATAATAGCCTTCATCCTTAGCAATCTTCATCGTTCTTTCATTAAACACTCCACGCGGTGGACGAAGATAATTCATCGTCTTCTGACCCGTTAATCGCTCGGTTTCTTCCTTCACCCGAAGTAATTCAGATTTTATCGCTCCATCTGTTAGAACCGTCATATCAGGGTGAGACCAGGAATGATTGCCAACAATATGTCCTTCCTTCACCATTCTTTTGACTAGTTCGGGAGCCGTTTTTAAATAATGCCCTGTAACGAAAAAAGTAGCAGGAGCTTGATGTTTTTTTAGTACATCAAGGAACTGAGCCGTATAGCCATTTTCATATCCATTATCAAAGGTTAAGTAAATATCCTTTTTAGACGTGTCTCCTAGATAGAGTGCCTCAAATTTCGGGAGCATTTCATCAAATTTCTGACCAGCTTGTGCGGGATTACCATTCTTTCCTTTCATCATCCCCCAATTATATGCATCAGCATAGGCTGGTGCTGTTAGGGACCAAATCATATAGATTATCACTAGATATAGCATGTTTTTCATGTTCATCATCCCCCACTTTCCTTTTCTCTTATTGTTTGAAATGAGGGGATTTATATACAAAATACAGAAATTAACATGATATTTTCACGAATATGAATTCGTCAATTTATCCCAATTCAGCGATTTTTCCAAAACAATCGAAATCAAGACTCCCATAATCAGTCCATTTGTAAGAAAAGGCTGAAAAAGAACTGGAAGGCTGGTAAACAAAGCTGGCGGAGTATTCATTAAGCTAACCCCAAACAGGACTGGACCTGCCAATCGAAAAATCGTATACGAAGTAAACACGGTTCCGTTTAAGCTATTATAAGCTGTTCCAAACAGTTGTAAATAAGCAACAAATAATACAGCATTCCCAATAGTAACCGGCATAGTGGATAAAAAGTCTCCAAACACCGGAATGAGGCCCATTAGCATTAACAGTCCCCCGCCAATAAAAAATGGTTCCCTTTGAAAAATACGGGTACTTTGCAAAAAGCCAATAGATGAAGTAAACGGTGTATAAGGCACTAGTCCAAATACTGCTGAAATCAATCCAAATAGGCCAGTAATAAAGAAGGATTTTTTGAATTGCTTCTGTTCTGCCGTCTCCTTCAACAGGCTGGCTGCTGCATGAATCGATGCAATTGTATTACTCATATTCATTATTCCGGCAAAAAACACTACGGCAATAATTCCGAACTCCAAATTTGGTTTTCCGAGCGGAAAGAGAGAAAAAGAAATTTGTGATGATTCTACCCCTACTCGCTCATCTGGAAACAGAAGGCGTACAATCCCCATCCAACAACTATGCCGATCAAGAGGGAAAAGTTACCGACTATTTGATTTCCCTTTATTTTTAATACACTAACCAAGATTACAATTCCTAACGATAATAAACTGATTGGTATATCCATACTTCCATTTTCCGTCACTTTAAACATCCCTTTAAAAAAAACAAACACCAACTGAAAGGTCAAAAGAAATAAATATACGGTTGTAACCATGGGAGAAAAAACTTTTTGAACGAACCCGACCAGATTGAACATAGCAATGAATATCGTTACGAGTCCCGCTAATAAAATGCCTGTTGCAATGCCACCACCAATTTGCACATAGTCCATTCCTAAGGAAGAAGCTGAAAGACCTAAATTCAATAGCACGCCCCATAACAAACCCGAAGGCCCTTCCATAATAGGATAGCGATGGCCCATTAAGCCCTGAAATATACATGCCATCCCGTAAAAAAAAGCGAACTTCGAAGCATCATGGCACTGTGTCCGCTGGGAGATGGAATACCGCCCCAATTGAAATTGGGACAACCACTGTATTAGCAAAAATAAAAAACAACCATTGAATCGATGAAAATAAAACCATAGATGAAAACCATCTGTTCATTTAATAAAACACCTCTTTGAATACTTCCCTATTTATAAAATTGAAAATAACTCCTTATCATCTCTTGAGTTATCTCCATGATTACAAATATAATAATATGTTGACTATTTTCCTCTATAATGATCATGCTAACATAATACGATCCATATGAATTGTAAAATTTCTCATATATAAAGTAGTATTTTCTACTGTAGAATGGAAATTTATTTGTTACTGAAAGCGGGCAAACTATTTCTGTGTGCCCCACATCATGTGGGCCTCAACTAACCATCAGTAGGGGATGAAGAAAAACCCCACTGATGGCCAATTAGACCCGAGGATTTTGCAACATCATACCCGTGTCTGTGTTTTAATTCACTATTTTTTGCTTCTATTTTATAGCGCTCTTTTGATTTTTCTTTAAAATATTCACTTTCTTGAAATTTTATCTGTTCTGTATGTTCATTTGATTTAATACTTACCGAATATGTTTTACTTTTAGCGCCTTCTTTATAACATCCTTCTTTAAACGGGCATGTTTACATTTTTCTATATCGAAATAATAAGTATCTGCTTGATTTTTACCTACATCTTTTTTTCCTTGTCGTGCTTTCCTAATCGCCATATGTCCAGCCTTACAGACATACATTCCAGCATCTTTATTAAACTCAAATTCATCTTCTTTTTTTCGATTTCCTTGTGTAACAGACGGGTTTAACTTCGATACTAATTTTATTTCATTCTCTTTGGTGTATTCAATATTATCCTTTTTCAGAATAGGCTGTATCACCAATCACCGTTTCAACTTCCATACCAGCTTCTGATACTTTTTTCAATCAATGTTTCTAATTGCTTTCCGTCATTCTTTTCACCTGTCGTAACTGTTGCAGCTGTAATAATTCGTTCTTCACTCATTGCAATATGTGTCTTGTAGCCAAAAAATGAGGAATCCGCACTTTTATGACCTACTTTTGCATCTTGATCTTCTGAAATTTGTAAATGTTCGATGTCATCGGCGACTGTTTCTTTTAGAAGATTTAACTGTTCTTTTACTTTTGGATATTGGCATAGAATTTCTTCTTTTTCAATTACATCAATGAGTTTTTGGCAATAATCAATTTCATCTTCTAAAACATCCGTTGTATGTTTTAGCAGGGAACTTATTTTTCATGGTTTCATCTATTTGTAAACAGCTTTTCTCAGTTTTTTAGAACGATCCATCAATATTTCTTTTGGAGATTTCTGATTGTATCGGGCTTTCGTATGGGTGGCATCCACGATAATCGATTTACTTTTTATGATTTCCTTTTCAATAGCAATTTCAACGGTTTTATTGATCAGCATGTCCAAAAGGTTCATATCTTTTAACCGTAATTTTCGAAACTTGGTTAAAGAACTTGGTTCAATTACTGGCTCTTCCGGTGCCATGTCAAGAAAATATTTAAAGGACATGTCATATTTTGAACGCTCAACGATGTCGACATCAGATAAATCAAAGATTGATTTTAACAATAAATATTTAAACATACGAATAGGATCGATTGCATTTCGACCATTATCAAGGCAATATTATCCTTTAAGTTCTTCATAAACAAATGAGAAATCAACCAATTCGTTAATTTTTCGCAACATATTATCCTTTGGAACAACTAAATCATAAATATCCATATATGGACTTAAAATCATTGATTGTTGTTTTTGAATCATCAGTATCCACCCACTTAATTTGATACTTTAATTATACAGAAAAAAGGTACAATACTCCTCAAAAATTTGAGGTATTATACCTTTTTTAGTTTAAGGGACTTTTTCAGAAGTGAACTTTATAGAAAAGCATAAAAAAACCACCCTCTTAAAAAATTAGGGTGGTTAACTTAACATATAAAATAATCATTTAAATAATGAGTACAAAGCTTGCCAGCTAAGAACAAGAGAGAAGAATAGGACAATGACAGTACCTACAACAGCAAACGTTGAGTGAAGCCCTAGAAAACGCTTCCATAAGATGGCAGTAGGATTACCGCAAAACCGGCTAACATAGCAACAAAGTAAGACCAAAAAGAATTTTGCATGTCATTCCCTCCTTTCTCTAACAATATATGCTCTTATGGAAGGAATATTTGATATTTTTTATATTTTTTCACATCGTAATTAGAAAAACACGACTTACCGCCCTAATGGCGAAAGTCGATGCACCTACGGCATGACCTAAAGGCCCTCTTTTCTTATACTTTAATCCTTTAAAGAACTTAAACTTTCTTAAAGTATAAAAAAGAGCGACTCCAAAAGTTCAACGAACTTTTGAGCCACTCTCTCAGTTGATTCTTATCTTTATTTAAAAACAGGCTCTGCAAATTGAGCTAATTTTTCTAATGATGATTGTTGAACTTCTTGATGCAAGCTGTTACCATGTGAATCCATTGTCACAACTGCTGTGAATCCTTCCACTTTTAAGTGCCACATTGCTTCTGGAATACCGAATTCCGTTAAGTCCACACCATCAACAGATTTAATACAGTCTGCATAATATTGTGCTGCTCCACCGATTGCGTTTAAATAAACACCACCATGTTCTTCTAGAGCTGCTAAATGTTTTTGGTCCCATTCCGCCTTTACCGATAACAGCACGGATACCAAAGCTTTTCATGATATCACCTTGGTAAGGCTCCTCACGAATACTTGTTGTTGGACCAGCTGCTTTTACATGCCATTTGCCTTCATCATCTTTTAACATAACTGGACCACAGTGATAAATAATTTGTCCATTTAAATCAACTGGTGCTTCGTCGTTCATCAGATAGGTATTTATGAATCGCATCACGACCTGTGTACATTCTGCCGTTAATCTTCACAACGTCCCCAACTTTTAACTCACGAATTTGTTCTTCAGTAATTGGTGCTTGTAATGTAACTTCACGTGTCCTTCTGATGCAGCTGCTGCTTCTTTTGCTGCTTTTGTCTCGCTTGCAAAGTCAATTTTTTCGCCTTCTTGATATAACCATTCCTTAATTTCACCAGTTTCAGGGTTTACTTTTACCCCTAAACGACGGAATGCCCAGCAGTTATATGCAACAGAAACGAAGAAGCTTGCTGGAATACGGTGCATCACGCCAATTTTACAGCCTAGTAAAGTAGTTTCGCCACCAAAGCCCATTGTACCAATTCCTAGTTTATTTGCATTTTCCATGATATACTCTTCTAGTTTGCGAAGATCTTCATTTGGATTCACATCTTCATTCTGACGGAATAATTGATGCTTTCGCTAAATCATATCCAGAAGAACGGTCTCCACCGATTCCAACACCAATGAATCCAGCGCTACAGCCTTGTCCTTGTGCTTGATAAACAGAATGTAAAATACATTTACGAATTCCATCTAAGTCACGACCCGCTTTACCTAATCCTTCAAGCTCACATGGTAAGCTATATTGAATATTTTTATTTTCACAACCGCCGCCTTTAAAAATAAGGCGCACATCGATATAATCGTCTTCCCATTGTTCAAATTTAATAACTGGAAGACCTTCACCTAGGTTGTCCCCACTGTTTTCGCCAGTTAATGAATCAACCGCATTCGGACGAAGTTTTCCTGCCTTAGTTGCTAAAACAATGGCATTGCGGATTGCTTTTGTCATTTCAAGTTGGTTTACACCAACTGGAGTTTTAATTTTGAAAGTTGGTAACCCAGTATCTTGACAAATTGGAGATACATTATCGTCTGCCATTGTAATATTATTTGTGATTGTAGCCAAGCTCATAGCAGCACGTGTACCAGCATTTTCACGTTCTTTTGAACTTTAATTGCACGGCGCACATCATTAGGTAGGTTTGTAGAAGTTTCAACGATTAAGCTATACATACTTTCTTGAAATTTAGAAATATCCATCTTGTTAGTCCCCCTCGAATCCCCTTAAATGTAATCGTTTCCCTATATATCTAACTAAAATTCATTAAATAAATGTCATACCTGTTTCATTATACATCTAACCATAAAATTCGAAAAGACAGACTTTTCTATATAATAAAAAAAACCTTGTTAAAAACAAGGCTCCTCTTATGCTTCTTCACGTTTTTTAAATTGTTCTACTTTAACTTCTAAATCATCAATCATTTCGATTAAACGATCAATATCTTCTAGTTCTGTATTTTCAGGTTCAATACTATCTAAAACTTCCATAAAAATCGTTAAACGTTCTTTTAAGTATTTGACTTGGTCCTCTTTATTTTGAATTGCTTTTCCCACAACACACACTCCTTCTATCTTCATCTATCCTACCGAATCTTATATAAATGTGCAATCATTGACATAAATTACTCTGTTTGTTCATAATGAAATAGTATTACGACATAAGGGGTCCTAGACAATGATTATAAAAGAAAACACATTACCACTAATATCTCCTAAATATGATCCTTGGGAAGCATATATGGATATTGAACAATATGGAAAGATGACGTTAACAAATATTGAATTTACAACAACAACACTTTGCAATATGCGTTGTGTACATTGTGCAGTTGGTTATACCTTACAAACAAAAGATCCAGTTGCCCTTCCTATAGAGTTACTCATTCAACGCCTCGATGAGATTTCTACACTTCGTTCGTTTAGTATTACAGGTGGAGAACCTATGCTTTCAAAAAAATCTATTCAAAGCTATGTATTACCTCTATTGAAATATGCACACAGTCGTGGTGTACGTACACAAATCAATTCCAATTTAACACTTGATTTAGAGCGTTACAAGGAAATTATTCCATATTTGGATGTATTACATATTTCCCATAACTGGGGAACCATCGATGATTTTATTGATGTCGGTTTTGCGATGATGGACCGTAAACCAACACGAGAGCAACGGAAACAACTTTTTAAAAATATGATAGCCAATTCACGTGCTTTATCCGATGCGGGTGTATTAGTTTCTGCAGAAACGATGTTAAATAAACAAACTCTTGCCACATTTAGAGCATATTCATAGACAAATTGTTGATGAAATGGGCTGCAAACGTCATGAAGTGCATCCGATGTATCCAAGCGATTTTGCTTCTACATTAGAAACATTACCACTTGATACACTACGTGAAGCGATTCATCATTTGCTTGATATTCGAGATGAAAAAGTGTGGATGCTATTTGGTACCCTTCCTTTTTATCCATGCAGTAATAACAAAGAAGACTTAGAATTATTAAAACGTTTATATGCATCAAAAAATGTAACCGTACGAAACGATCCGGATGGTCGCTCACGTTTGAATGTTAATATTTTTACTGGAGAAGTGATTGTCACAGATTTTGGCGATGCGCCGTCTTTTGGTAATATTATCAATCAACCTCTAGAAAAATCATATGAAACTGGATGAATTCGAAGCTTGCTCAAGAATTAAACTGCCATTGTCCGGCTGTTAAATGTCTCGGTCCAAATGTTCTTGTAAAAAATGCATACTACCCTCAAATAGACTTCCAAGTGCGGAAAACTAATATTTAGATAAAGTGAAACTTCCCTCAGTGAGGGTTTTCTTCATCCCCTACTGAGGGTTAGTTGAGGCCCACACGATGTGGGTCACACAGACCGAAGACATAAGGATGTGGCGTTCTTAGTCTGTGTTCATTCGTTCGGACCTTTATGGGCAGTTGATCCCCCAACATCTTCTTTGTATACTCATAATCTTGAGGTGGGGGTCTTACTGCCCGTTAAGGCGGGAAAAACTCGCCCAAAAGGCGAGTTTTTTATTGATGTGAGAGGGGCTGACCAAATATACGGGTTAGATGGTTCCCTATCAAACAAATAACTCTTTTTCCATTCATTCGTCACCTTACCTTGGCAATTGTGAGGCAGTAAAACTAAAGGATAAATGGTCCTGAATCGGAATCCACGCTCCAATGCCTTGTGAAGTAATATTTTTGATCGTTAGTGTGCGATTATTCCCTTTTAAATGTAAGTATACTTCGCCATATGTGACTTTTCCTTTTTCATTAACTGCGGAAGCATAACTAAATAAGTAACCAAGCCGTTTCGCTGGAACATTATACACCTGATCTTTTTTCGTTCCACCTCCCACAATGGTTTCAAAGGCAAGTGGAAGATTTGTTTTTTCAGATGCTTTTAACAGCATCATTTTTTGGACATCATCTGCTTTCGGAATCTTTGCCGTTAATCCGCCGCGAACTATTTTTTGAGCTTCTTGAACATAGTGAATACTGTATGGTGCTTTTCCACCACGATTGTCATAATAATTCGTATTAATTTTTTGATACTCCCAATTTGGTGATGTTTCTGCGGATTGATAATTTAACGCCCAATGCCCTAAATAAATCGTGGCTCGATATCCAAATGCAAAAGGAGCCTTTGATATGGCTGATTCATTTAGCATATGAATAAGTTCCGGATTTTCAATTTTCACATCTGAGGATGCAATTAACTGTTGGGAAAGTTCACTTGGCTGTAGCAATGGTAAATCCTGAGTAGGGTTTGGATACGTATTTTCTTTCGCAATATTCAGGACAGATGGAGGAATTTGAATTCTCTTTGGAGTTTCCCCTGCAGAGATTTGCATTGCATCGCTACAATCTACCTGAATCAAAGACATCATTAGTGCAAGAATCATAATAACTCGTTTCATTGGTGTCATACTCCTTTTAAAGAGATTAGCAATTGGTTATAGATTTTGTAACGAGCCACCATTCTATACATTGTGCTGAATCATCTTTTTCGAAAATTCGTCACATAATTAGTTTTCTGAATATTTACTTTTTTATCAATAGAAGGTATACTAAGCTCACCACTTAAAAAAGGAGGCGAAATTATTCATACCTAAACTAAAAAAGGAGGTATGTTAATCGCGAATACATTCAATTTAAGATGGTTATTATTACTCAATAAAAGGAAGGTGAACATTTCTAGAATTATGTCTTCACTGAAGTAAACAGCTTGAAAATTTAATTTTGGATATTATATGGATTGGATACAAATTAAATAAAATGGCTCTGCTACCCGAAAAAATCAGCAGAGCCATTTTTTATTTTTAGTTTACAGTAAGTAAAATCCGATGCCCATAATGATATAGGCAGCCATTAACGTTAGTCCTTCAAACCAGTTCGTTTCTCCATCATTGGAAATAATAACAATAAGAAATACAGCTGTTACCATTGAAATCAATTCTGGTAAGGTAAACACCAATGGCATTGAAGTTGGAAATAAAAGTGAAATTATAACTAATAATGGTGCAACAAACATCGCTACTTGTAGCGTAGACCCAACAGCTATCTCCACAGCAATATCCATCTTGTTTTTAAAGGCCATCATAATGGCTGAAGCGTGTTCCGCCGCGTTACCAACAATTGCCACAATAATAACCCCGATAAACAATTCTGACCAACCGAATGTTTCACCCACCTCACTAAAAGTATGGACAAGATTTTCTGATACATAAGCAACAGCAAGTGTAGCACCTAGTAAAATACCAATTGCCTTCTTTTTACCCCATTCAGCCTCTTCCTCTTCATGTCCTCCAAGAGCAATACCTTTTTCTGTTTGCTGATAGACCCCACGATGTGTAACCAATTTAAAGAACAAGGCCGCCAAGTATAACACAATCAAAATAGCCGAAATACCAATACTTAATGACATTGTCTTGGTTTCATTCATATTTTGGCTAAAAACTTCCGGAATCACGAAAGCAACGATCACCGCAAAAATGAGTAATCCAGCATTATGTCTAGCATCGTACACATTAAACTTTTGGCGCTTGTATTTCAAACCACCAATAAAAAACGATAATCCTCCAACTAATAACAAGTTACCTAAGACAGAACCGGTTAACGATGCTAACACAACACCAATTAACCCTGCTTTTAGGGAGAAAATAGAAATAATTAGTTCAACTGCATTCCCAAAAGTCGCATTCAAAAGCCCACCAATTCTGGGTCCTAGTACAACTGCTAGACTCTCTGTTGCCCGTCCCATAAAACTTGCTAGAGCAATAATCGTTAAACAATACACTACAAACATGACAACACTAGGCCAATGTAGTAAAGTTCCAATCACAGAAAGTGGAACTCCAACTATTACAAGGGTCAAAAACATTT
The DNA here is from genome assembly GCA_963751845.1 of uncultured Bacillaceae bacterium. GTDB lineage: Bacteria > Bacillota > Bacilli > Bacillales > DSM-1321 > Peribacillus. Next base: position 231,799 of record CAVVWH010000018.1, on the reverse strand, counting down.
TATTAACCATTTTACTAAATACACCTGCCCTCATTTAAAAATCAATACTTTTTTCCTGTAATTCCCATATACACCTTACCACTATACTTTTTTCTAATACAATAGTGAATAGTTATAAGCGATAGCAATATTTTAGATTCTTCATATGTTGCCCTAGTAAAGGTGCAATTATTGAAACAGATTTGTCCTAACACAATCCTTTACATCTGTTTTCCCCCTCTAATTGAGGATGATTCTTATTTAGAATAATTATTATTTACATTCCAAAAAAATATGATATGATGTATTCATAAAGACATTTCAGTTTGCCTATTCATACTGATTTTTCAGTATATTTGATAGCAGTTATCGTTTATAAGTAAAAAACTAAAGATGATTTACATTCTCATTTATATGTTCTCTAATTGAGAAATTATATCATCTAATAAGGGGGAAAAATAAAGTGACAACAGAGGCTAACTCATTACATGAACCGGCACCTATAGAAACATCCTGGTTAGAGAAAGTAAAACCAAATCTTGAACTTGCTGCAGCCATATTTAGTGGTATTTTAATTCTAATCGGTTGGCTACTTGATAAAAATGGTGTTGGAACAAGTGCCGTTATGTATCTATTTACTTGCTTATGTAATTGGTGGCTTTGCAAAAGCAAAAGAAGGTATTGAAAGCACTATTCAAGAAAAAGAATTAAATGTTGAAATTTTAATGATTTTGGCCGCTATTGGCTCAGCCATTATAGGTTACTGGACAGAAGGTGCTATCTTAATCTTTATATTTGCATTAAGTGGTGCACTTGAGACATATACAATGAATAAAAGTCATCGAGAAATTTCTGCATTAATGGATTTGCAGCCTGAAGAAGCAATGCGCGTTACAAATGGAATCTTAGAAAAGGTTTCTGTTTCAGAACTTATTGTCGGCGACCAAATTCTAGTCAAACCTGGTGAGCGAATTCCATCAGATGGAAAAATCATTGATGGACGTACTAATATTGACCAGGCAGCTATTACAGGTGAATCTATACCCGTAACCAAATCAATAGGTGACGAAGTATTTGCCGGAACCGTTAATTTACGTGGTTCCATTACTATCGAAATGACAAAACCAAGTAGCGATACTTTATTTTCAAAGATTATTACCTTAGTCCAATCCGCACAAAGTGAAAAGTCTCCATCTCAGCTCTTCATTGAGCGCTTTGAAGGAACATATGTAAAAACAGTTCTAGTTGTCGTTGCGTTAATGATGTTTGTACCTCACTATGCTTTAGGATGGAGCTGGACTGAAACATTTTATAGAGCGATGATTTTACTCGTTGTTGCTTCACCATGTGCTCTAGTAGCTTCTATTATGCCAGCCACATTATCAGCCATTTCTAATGGTGCTCGTCATGGTGTCTTATTTAAAGGTGGTATTCATCTAGAAAATCTAGGAAATCTAAAAGCCATTGCTTTAGATAAAACTGGTACGTTAACAAAAGGAAAACCCGAGGTAACAGATGTTGTATTCCGTGAAGATTTAACAGAAGAAGATTTCTTATTCCATGTTGCTTCTATCGAGAATTATTCGAATCACCCGCTTGCAACATCAATTGTTCATTATACGAAAGATCGAATCACAAAGGATTTAATCAAGCCTGACAATATGGAAGACATTTCAGGTAATGGTGTTCAAGCTTATTTTGACAATGAGTTTTGGAAAGTCGGTAAGGGTAAATTTGTAAATAAAGAAGAAGCTGAACAATTTCATAACGGAATAGCCCTAACTTTTGCTGAAGAAGGGAAAACCATTGTATATGCCCGTGATGAAAAAGGTATTGCAGGAATTATTACCTTAAAAGATACGGTTCGTGACGAAGCAATAGCAGCCATTGAAGCGTTTAAGTCTTTAGGAATCTATACAGTCATGCTTACCGGTGATGGTGAGAAAACAGCAAAGGCTATTGCAAAAGAAAGCCATATTGATGCTTATATTGCTGAGTGCTTACCTGAAACAAAAGTTGATGAAATCAAAAAGCTAAATGAAAAATTTGGCACAGTAGCAATGGTCGGTGATGGTATTAATGACGCGCCAGCTCTTGCAACAGCTTCTGTTGGGATTGCTATGGGTGAAGGAACCGATGTAGCCCTTGAAACGGCAGATGTCGTATTAATGAAGAATCACCTTCCTCGTATCGCCGAAGCTGTTAAATTATCAAAAAGAATGAACCGAATCATTAAACAAAATGTTGTATTTTCTATCTTAGTAATCATGGCTTTAATTGCATCAAACTTTCTACAGTTTTTAGACCTACCATATGGTGTACTTGGCCATGAGGGAAGTACAATTTTGGTTATCCTAAATAGCCTTAGATTATTAAAAAACTAACAAAATAAAGGAGGGAATCTCATAAGTGAGATTCCCTTTTTTTCCGCCATTATGGGCGATAAGCCGTTTTTCTAACTAATGATAGCCATTTTTACCGTTAGCTGAACCTGATGTTTTATGCTTCGATCTTTTCTTCCCTTTTTGCTTTGTATTGCTGCCTTTTTTCGAATCATTACTCATAGAATAGCCTCCTGGTTAAACGGGTTATTTAAAGGGTTATTGCTTTTATACTATTTGAATAATCATGCTGACCCATACATGGAAACTCATGTACACTCTGGCTTTTTTTTCTCACCTACTGCTGCGTTAATTTCTCCACCCATAATAATGATCAAACCACTTAAATAAAACCAAACCATTAACACAATGATTCCACCAAGACTTCCATAGGTAGTTGTATAATTGCTAACTTTGTCGACATAAAACGAAAACAGAAATGAGACAGCACCCCATCCAATAGTTGCAAATACTCCTCCAGGAAGTACACTTACACATGTTATTTTCTTGTTGGGAGCAATCCAATATAACATAATAAATACGATAAATAGAACACTGGAACTGATGATCCAACGGGACGTACTCCAAACTTTAACAAACTGCTCGGAAATTCCAAATTCAGAAAAAAGATACATACCAATCTGCTTTCCAAATACGGGGAGAAGTAACGCGACAAGAAAAACAAAAATCATGGCAAAGGTCAGCATAATCGACATACTACGAGCTATAAAATAAGAGCGTGTTTCCGTCACATTATAAGCGCGGTTAAACGCCTTAATAATAGCATTGAGGCCATGTGACGCTGACCAAATCGTTCCAATTATACTGAAAGAAAGTATCTTCACATTTCCTTGCATGACTTCATTTAGATTCCCTTCAATTAAATCCATTGATTCCGCTGGAGCAAAGGTTTGCAGCGTACGTAGAATTTCTTCTTGAGAGTAAGGTAAATAAGCTACTAAAGTAAATAGAAAAATAAAAAGAGGAAACATTGATAATAGGAAGAAATAAGCCAGTTGAGCGGCCAGACCAGAAATATCATCAACCTCTAGCTTTTTTATGATTTCCTTTATAAAATTCCATTTCAACCAAGCTCTTCTGTAACCCATTGCATCACCTCAGGTCGACTACAATTTATGTTTACTTAATCTTTTTTAGCTTCAAAAGTAATGTTAATCTATATATTGTCTACATTCATCGCACAGCTATACTTTCCCATACCCTAATTAGAGGTATATTCCAAATACTATAAGCCTCATTCTAAATAAACATATCGTTTTTATTGACATCTATTTCTAATCATGAAAAGATGAAAATAAAAATCGTGAGGAGTGTTTCCATGGATTTAACGAAAAATAGCCCCGAAGCAGTAGAATTTATGGTAGAAGCCATTAAAGAAAAACTAAGAATGATGAATATCGGTGCCATTAAATCAGATTCTTTCAATGCTGAAATGCATGAAGAATTGTACGATCTATACGAAATGGTCATGCGTAAACAAAAATTTAGTCCTAGTGAAATGGAAGCAATTGCTGAAGAATTAGGGCGATTACGTCACGTTTAATCCGAGTGAAAGGAAAGTTAAGATGCTGATTCAATTTAATTTAGAAAAGAAAAGAGCCATAATCGAAAAGATTCAAGCATATGTCTATACTGAATCAGGTGAACCCATTGGAGAACTCGCTGCAGAAAATCACTTGCAATTTATTCTTGATGAAATAGCTCCTTATATTTACAATGAAGGCATTAAAGATGCAAAAAAACTGATTGAAGATCGTCTAGGAAATATCGAAGAAGATTTATATTCTTTGGAAAGACCTCTAAAATAAAACACAGGGACAGAAGTAAGCATCTGTCCCTGTGTTTCGTTATTTATATTCCCTTAAATCCAAAGATAAAACAAGCCCTCATTAATCCCTAAATGATACATATAGTAAATGCCAAATACCGTACTAATTGCTCCCATTGTAATAGTGATTGTTTTATTCATAGTCGAACGTTTCTTACTTAACACAAACGGAATGCCAATAATCGTCGTAAAAAAAAGCATCCCTATAACCGTGCCGACACCAAATATTAAGATATACATAACTGCTTCCCAAACACTCTTTACCGTACTCATCGTTAATAGAATCATTGCTCCACTTCCTGCTAACCCATGAACGAAGCCAATCAACATGGATTTTATGAATGAAGCTTTTTTATGTTCATGTTTATGTGCGTGCATGCCTTCATATAGATGAGCATGAATATGTTGATGTTCATGTCCATCATGTTCATGCTCATGCACGTGGACATGTTTAAAAGAAAGAATCGTTGTAACACCAAGATAAACAAGCATGATTCCAACTAAAAATTCTAAGGACATCACCAATATCTCTGGAATTTCACCTTTCATAAGAATGAAAGTAATACCGACAATAAATAAGGTTGCCGTATGACCTATCCCCCAAAATACGCCTGCAAGCGATGCGTGCCAAATCTTTTTGCTTCTACTTGCAATCGTAGAAACGGCAATCACATGATCTGGCTCAATCGCATGCTTAATTCCTAAAATAAATCCTAACGCCAACACAGAAAGTAAGGTAACCTCCATCCGTCTCCTCCTCTACTATTCATTCTTTCTAAATGATTGAGGTGAATCTGATATACCAGTTAGAAACCCAGCAATCGATTTGATATACTGGGTTCACTTAACTCTATACCTTAGTATTTTCTTAAGAAAGCTAGGGCTTGTATAAAACCACTCCTGACTAATCATATGATGGCATTCCGAAAATATTCTTTCTATTGTTTGAGTCGAGTTTGCTAATACGCGAACAGTAAACCCTTTGACTGACAACAAAGATATCCCCACTTTATAGGCATGTGCATTCAAATTTAGGACATGATATAACTGATCAAGGAATTCAGGGCTTGTTTGTTCTCCAACTACAATCATAGAACCTAAATGTGAAAAACCTTCCATAAATCCAATCGACTCCATATTTTGAGTAGCTGGAGTCAACTTAATATGATCATAAACAACAAGCTCATCATCCATATAGATTTCATTGATTAATTGAAGCATGTCATAGCTGAACCGTTCTCCCTCAGGAGACCACCCTGGCGTAATAATATCGCAATAAAGGAAGGTAGCTCCTTTTTCCATATGAATCACATTTTTTTGTTTATAACGAGCATTTTGATAGGCAATGAGCGGATCTGGAATATATTCCAGATAACTTCCTTTCTTTAAATAAATTTCTGTTTCCTGATAGGCATGGTGTATGGGTGTTTTATATACTTTTGTCGCTGATTGTGTCGTTAAAGTGAGTCTAGCGTTATTGGCTAATGAAATTTGTATCTTATAACGGTCCCCGTCCAAATAGCCTCCACCTGGATTTAAAATATAATAACAGGCTTTCCCGAACCATCATGATAAATCGGGACGCATAACTTTTAATGCGCCCTGAAAATACACATTTTTAGCAACGGTCTTTCCTCTTCGATTTTCCGCTTCTAAACGTAAAATTCCTGTCCAGTCCTCCATTTAAGCTAATCCTTTTAATAATGCATTCTGTTTAATCCAATCTATGACATGGTTCAAGTCCAGTATTATCTTTTAAATTTGTAAATATAAATGGTTTATTTCCACGGAAGACCTTCGTATCTGATTCCATCACTTCTAAGCTTGCTCCAACATAAGGGGCTAAATCAATTTTATTAATAATAAATAAATCCGATTTAATCATCCCCTGCCCGCCTTTTCGCGGAATTTTTTCACCTTGAGCTACATCAATAATATAAATTGAGAAATCAACAAGCTCTGGGCTGAACGTTGCAGCAAGATTATCTCCACCACTTTCCACAAAAATAAGCTCTACGTCCGGATGTTTCTCTTTTAATTCATCAATCGCCGCAAAATTCATCGAAGCATCTTCACGAATTGCCGTATGAGGGCACCCTCCTGTTTCGACACCAATAATACGGTCTGCAGGTAGCACACCATTTTGCATTAAAAATTTAGCATCTTCTTTTGTATAAATATCATTCGTAATAGCAGCCATGCTGATTTCACCATCTAAATGTCGTGTCAGCTTTTCGACCAACATCGTTTTTCCGGCTCCAACAGGTCCACCTACACCAATCTTAATCGGTTCCATGAAAAACTTCCTTTCCTTTAGAAAAAACACGACTTATCGCCCTTATGGCGAAAGTCGATGCTTTTCTTATCTTTTAAAGGTATTCTTTCTTAAGTTACAACATTACGACATAAAAATCCGAATATTCACTCGCTCATGTTTCATCTGTGCCAACTCTAAACCTGGAGAGATGATGCCAAAATCCTCTTCATCTAAATTTTGAATTTTTTCAGTTGCCTGAACTAAAGCACCCTGAAACTCCTGAATTGTTTTTTGACCAGCTGTCTGACCCAAAGGAATCGCTCTAACCGCATTTTGTACAAGACTGGAAATGGTCGAATACAAATAAAAGAGAGTAGTCGTTGATTTTGAAACAGCTAAATGATGACCGATGATTGTAAACACAATAGCTGGGTGCCCAAAGGATTGCTTTTGCTTAATTCTTTTTCTATATTGAGAAAGAGTAAACATCTCATATAAAGATTCTATGAGATGTAACATACGCTCTCCCATTCTTTGGGTACCTTCCCTCGTTTCACGCGGTAAATTTTGAACGGTTAGCATTCGATCGATCTTCCATACTTTTTCTAAATTATTTTCCTCTAGCGCTTCATAAACTAAGCGGGAAGCAAGCCCATCTGAATAGACGAGCTGCTCATTTAAATAAACATGAAGCCACTCGGAAAACGTAGCTTGATCATGTACTTGATTTTCTTGAATATAACGTCTCTAAACCATATGAATGACTAAACGCTCCTGTTGGAAAGTTCGAGTCACATAGTTGAAATAAAGAAAGAATACTCTTATCCATGGCTATGGCCAATATGGCGGAAGGCTTGTTTCACTTTTCGATCTTCCCGTTTAAATGGAATGTTCAATTCTTGCAGTAATTCTTCGACTAAATAATCATATTGTACAAGCATGTCATTCTCTTCAAATTGAGCAGGAAGATGGCGATTGCCCAATTGATGAGCAATCGTCCCCATTTCTTTTAAGCTACGAGGACTAATAACTAATAAATCATCAGATAACACATCAACGATAATCATATTTTTATCATCCATAAATAAAACATCGCCAGCTATAAGATCACGAGATTCTTTTAAACGAATTCCAATTTCCGTACCATGGTCCGTTGTCACTCTTTGAATTCGTTTGACTAAATCCGCACTTTCAAGATATACCTTTTCCTTATGACGTTTTAATAGCTCTTCTTTATCCATCTGTTCAATATTCGTTACAATGTTTTCAATAATCAATCATTTTCACCTCAAAATAGGAAATATCGTTGTCCCATTGGCACTTTGTCCACAGGTTCACAAGTAATGAGTTCACCATTTACTTTTACCTCATAGGTTTGCGGGTCAACCGTAATTTCAGGTGTTTCTGAATTCAGCTTCATATCTTTTTTCGTTAATTTTCGAATTCCATGTACAGGAAGGATCATTTTTTCCAATCCAAGCTTTTCATGAACTTTATCATCAAAAGCGGCTTGAGAAATAAACGTAATTGAAGCTTTTGCTAAGGCTTTTCCATACGATGCATACATCGGACGATAAATAATCGGCTGCGGTGTTGGAATCGATGCATTTGCATCACCCATTAAGCCTTGCACAATCATTCCATTTTTTAGAATAAGTTCAGGCTTCACACCGAAAAATGCTGGATTCCAAAGCACAAGATCCGCAATTTTTCCTACTTCCACAGAACCTACATATTCAGAAATCCCATGAGTAATTGCAGGGTTAATGGTAAATTTGGCAATATAACGCTTTACACGATTATTATCAGAAAGCTTGCTATCTCCTTGCATCGTTCCTCTTTGTTTTTTCATTTTATCTGCGACTTGCCAAGTTCGTAAAATGACTTCCCCAATCCGTCCCATCGCTTGAGCATCGGAGCTCACCATACTAAATACGCCCATATCTTGAAGGATATCTTCGGCTGCAATGGTTTCCTTTCTAATCCGGGAATCAGCAAAGGCAAGATCTTCAGGTACTGATGGATTTAAATGGTGGCAAACCATCAGCATATCCAGATGTTCGTCAATTGTATTAATCGTATAAGGCAAAGTTGGATTCGTAGAGGACGGCAGAACATTCATGAAGCCTGCCGATTTAATTAAATCTGGAGCATGCCCTCCACCAGCACCTTCTGTATGATACATATGAATCACACGGTCTTTAATCGCCGCCATCGTATTTTCAACGAAACCACCTTCATTTAAGGTATCTGCATGAAGGGCAACTTGAACGTCATATTGATCCGCTACTCGGAGTGCATGGTCGATGGCAGAAGCTGTAGCTCCCCAGTCTTCATGAACCTTTAGTCCAATTGCGCCTGCCCGAACTTGTTCAGCTAACGGTTCCTCTGCTGCTGCTTGTCCTTTTCCTGTTAATCCAATGTTAATTGGCAATCCTTCTATAGCTTCTAGCATACGGTGAATATTCCATTCACCTGGAGTAACCGTTGTCGCTCTTGATCCAGCAGATGGACCTGTCCCTCCGCCAATCAACGTGGTCAAACCCGAAGATAAGGCTGTTTCTACTTGAGCAGGATTAATAAAATGAACATGTGTGTCAATCCCACCAGCTGTTAAAATCATTCCCTCACCAGCAATGACTTCCGTAGAGGCCCCAATCACAATGTCTACCCCATCCATTACTAAAGGATTGCCAGCTTTTCCGATTCCGGAAATTTTCCCGTCACGAATACCAATATCTGCTTTATAAATCCCGGTATAATCCAAAATAACTGCGTTCGTAATGACCACATCTGGAATCCCTTCTCCACGGGTTACAAGTGGTTGCTGCCCCATACCATCACGAATGACTTTCCCCCCACCAAAAACGACTTCCTCACCATACGTTGTATGATCTTTCTCAATTTGAATAAATAAATCTGTATCCGCTAAACGTATGGAATCGCCTGTCGTTGGTCCGTACATTTCAGCATATTGTTTTCTCGTCATTTTAAAACTCATTGCCCAGACCCTCTTTCCACAGATCCATCCATTTTATTGTTAAATCCATATACACGTTTTTCTCCGCCGTAATCCACCAATTCCACTTCTTTTTCATCCCCTGGCTCAAAACGAACTGCAGCACCCGATGGAATATTCAATCGTTTTCCAAATGACTCTTCTCTGTTAAATTGAAGAGCTTCATTCACTTCATAAAAGTGAAAGTGAGATCCAATTTGCACAGGTCGATCCCCTGTATTCGTTACAGAAAGCTTGGATGCCGTTCGGCCTGCATTACAAATAATGTCTTCTTCTTTTAAAAATAATTGACCTGGTTCCATTTCCATGTGAGTATGCCTCCTATCGCTTATTATCGAATTGGATCATGTACCGTTACTAGTTTTGTTCCATCAGGAAAAGTAGCTTCTACTTGAATATCATCAATAATATCTGGAATGCCTTGCATGACATCATCACGAGTTAAAATAGTTGCCCCATATTCCATCAATTCAGCAACAGTCTTTCCATCACGCGCTCCCTCTAACACTTCATAGGTAATTAAAGCCACAGCTTCTGGGTAATTTAATTTTAATCCTCGTTCTTTACGGCGCTTAGCAAGATCTGCCGCTACAACAATCATGAGTTTATCAATCTCACGCGGTAATAATTGCATAGTAAGCCTCCCTTTCGAATTTTTTGTAAAAAAATCCAATCCACACAATTCATTAGTTTTTCCATTTTAACTCCATTTAAACGACTAATGATAAAAATTAAAAATCAAAAAAGGGAAACGTCCATAGATAGGCTTATACAGCCTACTTAATCACGCCTAATACTGTATTCCAAATTTTAAAAAGAATGGACTTTTAATCACAGGGGATTCTAGTATATGCAATCAGATAAGCACTAATATATTTAACACTTTAGATAAAGTGAAACTTCCATCAGTGGGGGTTTTCTTCATCCCCACTGATGGTTAGTTGAACCAATCGGACACAATACGTGCTATTGATCCCCCACCTATCTTCTTTGGTTGCTCAGAATCTTGAGGTGGGGGTCTTACTGCCCGTTAAGGCGGGATAAAACAAGTTTTGAAAAGAGGAAAATCACATGAAAAATAATGAGGAATCTTTATCATCTAGAGGAATATATTCTTCATTTCTATCTGCATCATTAAAAGGAATCTCACAGGTCATATTTATTGAAAATATCATTTCTGGACTCCTCATTTTATTAGCCATAACGGTAGCTTCCTACAAATTGGGGATCATCGCTTTGTTATCAGCTTTCATTGGGACATTCATTGGAAAAGTGGGTGGTGCAGACAGAGAAGCTATAAATCAGGGATTATTCGGATATAACTCAGTGCTAACTGGCCTTGCACTAACCTTATTTTTAAGCGGGCCCTATCATTGGATCATTGCTTTAATCGGAGCTGCCTTAACAGCTATTCTTACAGCCGCTATGATGCATGTCATGAGAAATACAGAAATTCCAATCCTCACATTCCCCTTTATCGTACTAACATGGTTTATGCTCCTTGTTTCTTATCGTTTAAAAGTCATTCATTTAAGCCCTACATTAGTGCCTCAGGATTTAGCACGCTGGGAACTAAACATAGAAGGGGAATTAAATTGGATAGAGGGAGCTTTTAATGGAATTGGGCAAATTTTTTTCTTGGATAATTCTTTCTCTGGAGTTTTACTTTTTATTGCTGTATTTTGGGCAGGGTGGAGAGGAGGAGTTTACGCCATTCTAGGAAACGCAGTAGCATTACTAGCCGCATACGTACTTGGAGGAGAACACACATTAATTATAGAGGGTCTCTACGGCTACAATGCGATTTTAGCCATATTAGCAGTAGCTATTGTATTTAACATGAATCGCCACCGTTATGCCCCTTTATCAGGAATCATTGCAGCCTGTCTAACCGTGCCGCTTACAGCAAGTGTAAGCACTTGGCTTTTACCATATGGACTTCCAGCACTGACCATGCCTTTTGTTCTCAGTTCATGGATTTTCCTCGGAGCAAGAAAAGTGTTACCTAAAATCTGATAGAGTTCCTTAGGTCAAACGGGAATAATCCTGTTCCTGTCCGAAGTCGTTTTCCTCCCTACCCGTAAACGGGTGGGCTTCCAACAACTAAGGTTCTGTGAAGGCAAAAAAAAATCCCCTTTTAGCAAATGGATTCTTGTTGACTATAAGGGGATTTGTACAAAGTATTTGTTATTGTTCTGTCAAAATAATCGGCCCATTCTTTGTTAATGCAATTGTATGTTCATATTGAGCAGAATACTTTCCATCAGCAGTTGAAGCGGTCCAACCATTTGGATCTCTTACCACTTTATATGTTCCCACGTTTACCATTGGTTCAATCGTAAAGACCATTCCCTCTTTCAAGCGTAAGCCCTTATTTGGTAGCCCATAATGCGGTACTTGTGGTTCCTCATGAATAACGTTTCCTATACCATGGCCAATAAAATCGCGTACAACTGAAAAGCCTTCAGGTTCTACATAAGATTGAATGGCATGACCAATATCACCTATTCGATTACCAGGAATAGAAACTTCAATGGCACGATCTAATGATTCTTTCGTTACTTGTAACAGTCGTTCTGTTTCTTCGGATACCTGGCCAACTCGATAGGTCCATGCTGAATCTGAAAGTGCTCCATTATAATTGACAACCATATCAATGGTCACAATATCTCCGTTCTTTAGCGGTGTCTTTCTAGGAAAACCATGACAAATTTCTTCATTTATACTTGCACAAGTCGCGTATTTATACCCTTTATACCCTTTTTGTTCCGGCTTTGCCCCCTGTTTCTTTAAATATCCATCCACAAACTCTTCAATTTCCCAAGTAGTTACCCCCGGATGTATGAGCTTTGCAATTTCCTTATGACAAGCAGCAAGAACTTTTCCTGATTCATGCATCGCCTGTATTTCACGTTCGGACTTTAATACAATCACTGATGACACTCCCTTTTTTAAATGTGCTACTCTTTATCATACTGCAAAAAAATGCAGATTAAAACCACGATGTAAAGAAATGTGGCAGTAGCCCGTTGTAGATTTTCTCCTTAAACGGATTGTTATTTTATAGATGAAGTTAATGTTTGTAGCGAAAATGAGGATACGAGAAGGGATTAACCTTTTCTCGTATCCTCATTATCTTCATGATGTGGATATTTACCAACGACATGAATAGCGCTTATGATTCGTTTATTAATCCACTTTCTATTTTCTTCCGTATTTAGCTTAGCAAACACTAATTCCCTACCCTCATCAGTTGTTACATAATAATTAGGAAGACTATTCAAACTTAATGTAATAATATCACTTTTGCATTTATTACATTTACAGAATGTTTGATATTCTGACCCTGACATTAATATTTGAACCCAAGTCACGACTATTTCTTCCATTATATTAACATAGTCTCTATCCATAGAATTTCCTTTCTACCCGTTACTATCTATACTGTTAAAAGATCCATTTTTAATCTATATGTTGTATTTATACACTAAATAGAAAAACCTGTCATCTGACAGGTTTTGTTAAAAAATAAGAAAGTATACAATTTTGCTGTGTATTTAATTCTGTAACGCTCATACGAATGATTTATGTTTTTTTATTGATCTACTTCCGTTCTTGGCATAATTAATATTTCAACTCTGCGATTTTTTGCTCGTCCTGCTGCTGTATCATTTGAAGCAACTGGTTTGAATTCTCCGTACCCTTTTGCACTAAACCATTCTGGTTCTAGCTTATCATTTTCCAAAAGAACTTTCATAAAACTCACAGCACGCATTACACTTAAATCCCAGTTTGAATCGTATTCATTATTTTTAATAGGAATATTATCAGTATGTCCACTAATGACAATACTACGTGGTGGATCCATTACGAGCAACGCAGCAATTTCTTTAGCGATCTTTTTATCTTTTTCTCTCACTTCACCAACACCCGACTCAAATAAAACGTTATCTTCTATCGTAACAAGTAGACCTTCCTCTGTCAGAGCAGTCTCCAATTTATTACCCAATTTTTTATCTTTAATATACGAATTTACTTTATCTTGTACATCTCCAAGTTGTTCTTGCTCAGTCTTGCCAGTCATCATTCCGCTACTCGTAGATTTTCCGTTATCCGATTCAATCACACTAGGATTGTCCATAACTCCTGTACCACCATCGAACACTTGATTAAAAACGCTAGACATCGCACGAAATTTTACAGAATCTACTGTACTTGAAGCAAATAAAACAATGAACAGGGCTAGCAAAAGAGTTAAAATATCTGAATAAGGAGTTAACCAAGATTCGTCGATATGCTCTTCATGACGTTTTGCCTTCTTCCTCCTACTCATCTTGCTTCACTCCACCCTCTAACCATTTCTTTCGATCTTCAGCTGGCAAATATGAAGTTAATTTTTGTTCAATAGTTCTTGGTGCTTCCCCTTCGATAATTGATAAAATGCCTTCAATCATCATTTCTTTAATTCTCACTTCTTTTTGAGATTTACGCTTTAATTTATTAGCAAATGGATGCCAAAGTACATAACCAGTGAAAATCCCTAACAATGTAGCAACGAAGGCAGCAGAAATGGCATGCCCTAATTTTGCAATATCAGTCAGATCACCCAAGGCAGCAATCAACCCTACTACAGCCCCTAAAACCCCAAGTGTCGGTGCATATGTCCCAGCTTGACTAAATATGGCAGCACCACTAAGATGCCGCTCCTCCATTGCATCAATTTCCTCTGATAAAATATCACGTATGTAATCCGCACTTTGTCCTTCTACTGCTAGATTTAAACCATTTTTCAAAAATTGATTATCAACCTGGTCCGCAATACTTTCAAGCGCTAATAATCCTTCTTTTCTAGCAATTACAGCCCATTCAGAAAACGTCTTAATTAACTCTTCTGGTTTCGTTAATTTTTGTTCTGTAAATAAAATTTTGAATAATTTTGGTATTCGCTTCAACTCAGACATCGGAAAGGCTGTAGTAACAGCAGCAATTGTACCCGCTATGATGATCAGAAACGCAGCCGGATTAACTAAAACCGAAAGGGAAGCTCCTTTAAGAACCATCCCCACAAAAATTGCAATAAATCCGAGCAATACTCCTATTATCGTTGCTATATCCATAATACTCACCCATTCATTTAAAATCTCTCGTCTCTTTATCTTATATCGGACAGATAACTAAAAAAATGAATAAAAAATTGTGTTTCAGCTGCTAAATTCTAAATTACCTTAAATTACCACATGGGAAAACCCCCAAAAAATCATATTATTAGGTAGAATATTATTTCAGGGGTCAAAACTCTCAGAGAGGTGACTAAATGTTTAAGAGCACAGAAATTGGCATCGATTTAGGGACAGCCAATACAATAGTTTATAGTAAAAATAAAGGCATTATCTTCAATGAACCATCTGTTGTGGCGATTGATTTATTAACCAATCAAGTAGTAGCAGTTGGAACAGAGGCAAAAGATATGATTGGTAAAACACCTGAACATATCGTGGCTATTCGGCCATTAAAGGATGGAGTAATTGCGGATTTTGATATTACTACACAAATGCTGAAACATATTTTAAAAAAAGCAACAAAATCAATGACCTTGCGTAAACCAAACGTGATTGTATCCACTCCATCAGATTCAACAACGGTTGAAAAGAAAGCCATTCAAGAAGCGATTAAAAGTTGCGGTGCAAAGCATGTCCATTTAATTGAAGAACCTGTAGCTGCGGCAATTGGAGCAGATTTACCAGTTGATGAACCTACCGCGAATGTCATCGTTAATATTGGTGGTGGTTCTACAGAAGTTGCTATTATTTCATTTGGCGGTATCGTAACATGCCATTCTATTCGCATTGGTAGTGATCAATTTGACGATGATATTATTCAATACATTAGAAAAGCCTACAATTTGTTAATAGGTGAAAGAACAGCGGAACAAATTAAAATAGAAATTGGTTATGCTCCCATTGAACACCCTTCTGTATCTATGGACATTCGGGGACGAGATCTTGTTACGGGGCTACCAAAAACATTAACGATTCATTCTACTGAAGTTCAAAAGGCGATTACTGAATCCCTCCAACATATTCTAAACACGATTCGAGTGACATTAGAAGAATCCCCACCTGAATTAAGTGGTGATATCGTTGACCATGGTGTTGTATTAACAGGTGGAGGAGCATTGTTGCATGGTATGCAAGAATGGCTAGCAACAGAAATCATTGTCCCTGTACATGTAGCTTCTCAGCCCCTCGAGGCAGTTGCTATTGGAACAGGACGTTCTCTGCAAGTAATAAATAGGTTACAAAAAAAGGTCTATTAATTAAGAAACCACTTAAAGAACCTTCGCATTGCGAAGGTTCTTTAGCATTCAATTTAGTTTCTACTTTGATTTAACTGCACTCCAGATTAAAATTGACCAATTCCCTATCATCCGTTAAGGTTAACCTACAGACAACCTATCATTACATTCCTATGCTTGAGGAGTGATTCATTTGTCAACATGGTTCAATTCAGGAGTACAACTGATTAAAAAGATGAATACACATAGGGTTACTGGATTAGCTGCTGAACAAGCTTTTTATTATTTACTATCCATGTTCCCATTATTAATTTTATTGCTCTCTATATTACCTTACATGTCTATTAATCCACAGATTATATCAAACTTCACTCAAGATTTCATTCCAAAAGAAACCTCTAAACTAGTAGAGGAAACCGTATTCTCTGTATTAAGTGAACGCAACAGCAGCTTACTTACCTTCGGGATTGTAGGTACCATTTGGTCTGCTTCTAATGGAATCAATGCTTTTATCCATTCTATGAATATCGCATTTGACGTAAAAGAAACAAGGAATTATCTTATGAATCGCTTTCTTGCAATTATTATGACCTTCGGATTAATCTGTGCCTTTATTATTGCTTTAATTTTACCTGTTTTCGGTAATGTCATTTTAAAATTAGTTGATAAATTCCTACCTATTTCTTATGAAATTCAAAATTCAATTCATGTGTTACGCTGGGTAATAGCCATCATCATCATCTCAATTATTCTAGCCTTTTTATACAAAATAGCTCCTAATGTTCATATTTCCATTAAACATGTGTTAATAGGTGCCGTAATAGCTGCCATCCTTTGGATCCTTGTCTCACTTGGATTTTCCTTTTACGTCAACAACTTTGGAAACTATTCAGCAACTTACGGAAGTCTCGGAGGTGTAATGGTCTTAATGCTGTGGTTATATTTAACGGGACTCTCACTTATTATTGGGGGAGAAATTAATGCCTTTCTTTATCGAAACATCTATTTCTCTCACACAAAGAAAACAATCGGACAGTTTTTATCAAAAAAAACGATTTAACTCCTTAATAGAGAAGTCAAACTTTCTTAAAGTACAAGAAAAAGGATGCCTATCGACATCCTTTTTCTTTACGCTTTTACATATTCTTCAAATTTATCATCAAAGTTCAGCCAAGCGCCAAATCGACGTTTTATATATCGCTCAGCTTCTTGGAAGGACTTAAAGGATTGACTCTGTTGTTTGTGATTAATTTCTAATACCCATTCTTGATTTTCATTTGGTTTAAGAAAAAGATTTTGCTTGTCCTTTGTTGTATATAAAGTCCCTGTGTCAGATTCTTTGACGTTCAGTTGATTTTTGGGAGCATCACGCTTAATAGGATCAGAGTAAAAGGTTTGTTCAACGAATTGTTTAAATGCTTTTTCAGTTAAATTACAGCCAGATGCCTTTTGGTGACCACCACCTTCATACTTTCCTGCCACTTCTGATACATCAATATCATCATGTATCGTTCGAAAGCTCATTCTTTTTCCACCAACCATTGTAATGGCAATATAATCAAGATGGCTAAATTCTTTAGATAATTCATTGCCTAATTCTGAATGATAGGATTCAGCATGAACAACACCAGCCACATGAGGTCCGACAGTTACTTGATAGACTTCACGTTTCTTTCTTTTTATGTATCGGTCCACTCGACTTTCTTCCACCTTTAGAAGCGCTTGCTCTATTTCATCGAAATCAAACGAACCACCTGATGCCAGCTTGCTCATTATTTTTTCTTCAAATTCTTCAATAGAAAACATAAAAAAAAGATCATTCAACCGCTTCGCCGTAAGATTTCCATTCGCTTCCCATTCCCATGTATCATATTGGCGTACTAATTCAACATAATGCTCTATATTTAGAGAATGAGATAGCCAATTTTGTTCAACAACATATTCATAAAGTAACGAAGTCGCAGATGTTAATTTTCCATCTTCCTGATTAACTGTAACAGAAGCCCATGGGTGTTCATTTAAATGAAGTGAGCTTTTATGATGGTCAATAAGGCGTGCTTCGCCACCATCCGCAACAAATTGCGAAATTCTTCTTTCATTGTCTTCGTTAACAGAAAGATCGGTAACAAGTAATATATCATCTGGAGTGGCTTTTTCTAGAAATGCCTCAACTGATTGGTTTAATCGTCCAATTGAATTATAGCTAACTGTAACATCCTCACCAAGTGCTAGCTTTGCGATAATGCCACAACTTACACCGTCTAAATCATTATGTGTAAAGAGATGGTACACATAAACCCCTCCTTAAAAAACTAGATATGTTAATATTCCCTCGGGTAGTCTATATTATTTCATTCCTTTTGTATTTAAACAAGATACAAAAAAAGAAGCCATATCATAAATATGATACAACTCCTAGTTTGCTTACATTATCCAATAATCTTGCTCAAATTAGCCATTTCAATCGCAGATACGGCAGCATCATAGCCTTTGTTACCTGATTTAGTACCTGCACGTTCAATAGCTTGTTCGATATTTTCTGTTGTTAACAATCCGAAAATAACTGGAACACCTGAATCTAACGTAACCTTAGCAATTCCTTTAGCCGCTTCATTACATACATAATCATAATGAGAGGTTGCACCTCTAATAACGGTTCCTAACCCAATTACCGCATCATATTTACCTGTATCAACAAGTTTTTTAGAAATTAAAGGAAGTTCAAAAGCGCCAGGTACCCAGGCAATATCAATATCCGCTTCGTCCACTCCATGACGTTTTAGACCATCAAGAGCCCCATCCAATAACTTATTTACGATAAATTCATTAAATCGTCCAACAACGATTCCTACCTTTAATCCTGATCCTATTAATTGAGCTTCAAAGTTTTGTCCCATTATTATTCCTCCTAGTTTATGAGCGATTGCTTTTAATCATACTGTTTCGCATTAGATGTGTTGATAATATATTTGTGCAAACCTTGATGTCACAATTTTCAGCATCTATTATGAGTTCACTTCAAGTTCCACAAGTGATTCTTGTTGTTGACGATAAACAATTAAATCTGCAATGGTAATAAATTTTAAATTAAACCTTTCAGCAACCTTAACTAAATCAGGAACCCGAGCCATTGTGCCATCGTCCTTCATAATTTCACAGATAACCCCTGCTGGAGCAACTCCACATAATTTAGCTAAATCTACTGCTGCTTCTGTATGACCAGATCGTTGCAGTACACCACCAGCTTTCGCAATAAGCGGAAAAGTATGACCAGGACGTTTAAAATCTTCTGCAACTGAATCTTTTGCTATAAGTGAAGTAACTGTAATAGAACGTTCAAAGGCACTAATTCCAGTTGCATTCGTTTTATGGTCTACACTTACTGTGAAAGCTGTACCATGCGGATCTGTATTTACTTCAACCATTGGATGTAAATTTAATTTTTTTGCTTGATCTTCAGTAATAGCCGTACAAATTAAGCCTCGACCATGCGTAGCCATAAAATTGATGGCTTGAGGTGTTGCTTTTTCGGCAAGTACGATAAAATCTCCTTCATTTTCACGATTTTCATCGTCGACAACTATTACGATTTTCCCTGACTTTAAATCAGCTAATGCTTCATCAATCGTATTAAACATGATGCTTTCCCCCTAATAAAATCCGTTTTCAGCTAAAAAGCTTTGGGTTACTGATTGCTTTGGAGTCGGTTTATTCGTTTGTAGATGCTGAACAATATATTTACCAATCATGTCATTTTCTATATTGACGATTTCGCCGACGCCTTTCTGTCCTATAATCGTATCTTGAAACGTCAATGGAATAAGTGAAACCGTTAACAAATTCCCCTCGATAGCAAAAATAGTTAAACTTGTTCCATCAATAGCAACTGATCCTTTTGGAATACAGTATCGACTGAGACCTTCCTCAAGTTCAATTGTGAAATAGACAGCATTTTCTTTACGTTCTTTTTTTACAATGGTACCTGTTCCATCAATATGCCCTGAAACAAAATGACCGCCAAATCTTCCTTCAGCACTCATTGCTCTCTCTAAATTAACAGGAGCACCGGGCTTTAAAAGTTTAATAGACGATGATTTTACCGTCTCAGGCATCACGTCAACAGTAAATGTATTTTTTGTAAACGAAGTGACGGTTAAACAAACACCATTCACCGCAATACTATCGCCAAGATGAACATCTTCAACGATTTTTTCGGATTGAATTGTCAATTCCATGCTCTGTCTGCCCATTTTAACGGATTTAACTGCACCTAAGTCTTCAATAATTCCTGTAAACATATATTCACCTCTTAATAGAAAAGCGTAAGGCAACACGTTTAACAATGTATCATCCTGCGAAAGCAGATTTTTATCTACCTTCTTTACTTTATTAAACAAATAAAAGCCCCTATAGTAATCTTTAGGGGCTGTGGGAGTATACGTTAAAAATGTATATCGAATAAACCTTCAACTTTTATAAATCAAAATTGAACGGTAGTAAGCATACATTTTAAGATTCCATACGTCCTTCTCCCATCCAGACTTTACTGTCGGCTTTGGATTCTCACCAAATCCTGCCTTACATGAAGGCTCGCGGGCTTAGAATTACTTCATCACCGCCGGTTGGGATTTTCACCCGACCCCGAAGGACTATCATTTTTATTATTACTAGTTTATCACTATAGAGTGAACTTGTAAATCAACTAATACTATCATTTACAAAAAATAAAAGGATTCACTTTATCTAGCATCAATAATTCTACCTTGATAAAACTCTTTTTTGACTAATGAAAGATTGAGTTCACGTGCTATCCTTTTTAGCTCACGCTCTTCTCGCTCTGTTACAATTGAAATAACCGTTCCATCTGCACCAGCACGACCGGTTCTACCTGAACGATGCACATATTGATCATTATTAGCCGCTAAATCAACATGAATAACAGTTGTTAAACCTTTAATATCAAGTCCACGTGCTGCTACATCCGTAGCTAATAATAAGGGAGATTTTCCGGAACGAAGCTTTCTTAAAGCTTTTTCACGGTCTATCTTATTCGATTCACCATGAAGTAAACCGACTTGAATTTCTTTATATTTTAGCTTTTCTCCAATGACTGTTAACTCACCAATATCATTGAGGAAGGCTAGTCCTTTCATTCCTTCTAAGCGAGAAATTTTCTCCAAGATCTTAAACTTATCACGCTTTTCAACCACAAAATAAATATGATCTACTTTAGACTCCATTTTTTCACTTTTGTCCACTTTAATCGTTAGTGGCTCATTCATAAACTCACGTGCTGCTTTCTCTGTTACTGGTGGTAATGTTGCAGAAAACATCATAACTTGACGGTCCTTCAATGTTGTTTTTACAATATTACGAATGGTAACCATATGCTCAGGAACGAGTAATTGATCCCCTTCATCTAATACAATTGTTTTAACTTCATGCATTTTCAATTTCTTTTGAGTAATTAATTCGTTTATACGTCCAGGAGTTCCAGCAATGACCTGCGGGTGTTTTTTTAATTTTTCCAGTTGTCGCTTTACATTTGCTCCGCCTATAAAAGCAGCCCCATTGACGTTGCTACCTTCTGACCAAATCCGCACTTCCTCGTTAATTTGCATCACCAATTCACGTGAAGAAGCTAAAATAAGTGCTTGTGGTGACTGTTGGTCAGGATTAATTTTTTCAAGCAAAGGAAGTAAATAAGCTAATGTCTTCCCTGTACCTGTTGGTGATTCAGCGATTACATCTTTCCCTTCCACAATAGATGGGATAGCTTTCTGTTGAATCGGGGTTAGCTGTGCAAAACCTGATTTCATCCATGCTTCCTGGATAAAGGGTTTCATATTTTCAAATAATTCAGGTGTATTGCTCATAGTGTTCTCCTTTAATGTAAAATCATTCATATTGTCTATAGTATCATTTGTTCCTCTGCTAATGGAATCCGTATTGTAACGATTGTCCCTTTATTTTTTTCACTTTTAAAGGAAATCTCACCATTATGTCGATGAATAATTTTCTGGCATACGGCAAGACCAATCCCTGTACCTTTTTCCTTTGTAGAATAAAATAGTTCACCAATGCGTTCTAGTCGCTCTGGGTCCATACCAATCCCATTATCTGCAATCATTAAGACCGCTTCATTTTCCAATACCCTTACATCAATATTGATTTTACCTCTTTCGTCTATTGCCTCAATGCTATTCTTAATAATGTTTATAAATACTTGTTTTATTTGAGCATCATTCGCTTTAATTATGACAGGCTCATCAATCTCCTCATAAAACACTTCAATATTATTAAAATTCGTTTGGGCTTTCATTAGAGTCAATACTTGATGAATACTCTCTCTTATGTTTAATCGCTGATAGCTAACCTCTTGATTCTTTCCTAAAATAAGCATTTCACTTGTAATCGTATTAATTCGATCAATTTCTTGTAAAATAATTTCTAGATATCGATAATCTAGTTCCTTCGTAGACTGCATGAGCTGAATAAAGCCCTTAATGGAAGTTAGCGGATTACGTATTTCATGAGCAACTGAAGCAGCCATATGGCCAATCACTGTGGTTTTCTCTGACATAATCATTAACTCTTCTTCCCGTCGTACATCTGTGATGTCGCGCATGACCGCATACACTCCGATAATATCTTCTTGCACGATGATGGGGAACAATGAGCAACGAATAATTTTCATTTGATCCTTTATATCATGAAATGTTATTTCAAACTTAACTGTTTCTTTATTTAATACTTGATTAAAATAAGCAGTTATTTGATCAATTTCATCTAAAGATAACAAAATATCTGCACACTTATTTATTAAAAACTCTTCTTTGTATTCAAATAGTCTCTCAGCTTGCGGATTAACAGCTACAATTTTTCCTTCTAGATTTAATGCTAACACGGCATCCGGATTTTGCATAAACAGAGATTGATATTGTTCATGTGTAACTAGAAGTTCCTTTTGGGAGTTCAATAATTTTTCTGTCCAATAAACGATAATGCTATATAAAATAACTCCCGTTAAAAAGATATAAATCCACCCTTTTGACTTTTGAAATGCGGCAAAACGCTGGAAGTTATCATTCGAATAACCTACTGAAAGAAAATCTGTCGTAATAATCCACAATATCCCTAAAATGATGTATATTACGGAAACTCTTATTGCAATTTTTTGAGAATGCCTCATATTTTACCTCTAAAAAATTTATCGTTTTTATTATTCCCTATTCTGAACATTTCAGGCCAGTTCTAAGGGGAATTTTCTCATCTTATATCGTTAGTTACTATGTATATATTGGTGACTACTAAAAGCCAGTTCCACTAATTGCTTCATACTGTTTATCGACAAAGTTTACCACTTATCAAGTAAATATACCCCAAGTACACCGAAAAAAGCTATTTATGGAGGATTCCAATAAATAGCTTACAATACTTATGATAATTGTTTAATTGATTGATTAAATTCTTCTTCTATAGCTTTCGTAGGTTTGGCGGTTAATAAGCTGAAAATCAAAATGGCAATGGTGCATACAATAAAGCCTGGAATAATTTCATACACTTCTTTAAACTTTTCAATTTGATCCCAAACAATAACTGTTACTGTACCTGTAATCATTCCAGCTAATGCGCCCCATTTCGTCATTCGCTTCCAATACAAGCTCAATAAAATAACCGGGCCGAATGCGGCTCCAAATCCCGCCCACGCATACCCGACAAGGTTTAGGATGGTATCATTTGGATTTAAAGCAAGAAACAAGGCAAGGAGTGAAATGATTAATACGCCTAGCCTTCCAACCAAAACTAATTCTTTATCCGATGCTTTCGGACGAATAAACTGCTTATAAAAGTCATCTGTTAAGGCACTTGCTGATACTAATAGTTGTGATGCAATTGTACTCATCACAGCTGCTAAAATAGCTGCTAACAGAAAACCAGTAATCAAAGAAGGGAATAGAACCTCTGATAGAATAATAAATACTGTTTCTGAATTATCGAGTGGGCTTCCGTTTATATTAAAGTAAGCAATCCCCACTAATCCAGTGAACATGGCTCCCACGATAGAAAAGATCATCCAGCTCATGCCAATACGACGAGCAGACTTCATTTCTTTAACCGAAGAAATGGCCATAAAACGAACAATAATATGAGGTTGGCCAAAATAACCTAACCCCCATGCTAATAAAGAAATAATTCCAACGGTAGACGTACCTTTAAATGCATGTAAAAGTGTAGGGTCGATTGAACGAATTTCGTCAAAAGTTGGTGTCCAACCCCCAATGTTTACGATGGTAACAACTGGCACTAAAATTAACGAAATAAACATAATCGTTCCTTGAACAAAATCGGTCCAACTTACTGCTAAAAATCCACCAAATAATGTATAAAGAATAACAACTCCTGCCGTTAACCAAATTCCCCATCTATAATCCATATGAAAAGCTACACGAAAGAGCTCTCCTCCAGAAACCATCCCTGCAGATGTATAGAAAGTAAAGAAAATAAGAATAACAGAAGCAGATACGATTTTTAAAATACGTGACTGATCTTTGAAACGATTACCCAAGTAATCTGGAATAGTAATCGAATTGTTTGCAATTTCCGTATAGGTTCGTAACCTCGGAGCTACGAAAAGCCAGTTTAAGTATGCACCTAAACATAAACCTACTACAATCCAACCAGCACTTAAACCACTTACATACATGGAACCTGGCAAGCCCATTAATAGCCAACCGCTCATATCGGAGGCCCCTGCACTTAAAGCTGTTACAGCTGGACCAAGATTCCTCCCTCCAAGCATATAGTCAGTTAAATTCGCTGTCCTTTTATACGCATAAAAGCCGATTAACAGCATACCCGCTATGTAAATTATTATTGATATTAATACACCATAATCCAAAGCATATCCTCCCTCACAACCATACAAATACCTTATATAATACTTTGATACAATACTTTTATACAATAAAGATTTTTTATTTAGTAAGCTTATCAGAAATGCAATCAAATGTTAAGTTATTATTGAATAGGTTTATCAAACAAAAAGAGCGTATACCAATTTTTCAAATGGCTACACGCTCGATTTTATGACTTTAATAGGGAATGTCGATTTTCGGCTCATTTTCGTAAGAACAAGATTTCACACAAATGAGCCAAAAATCCTTTTATCAATAAATTTGCTGAATAATTTCTTCTTGATACAGTTTATGCAAAGTCAAATGATTAACGCTATTCAAAATCGCATACTTCTGTTCTGACTTAATCGCTGCTGGAATTTCAAATAAAGAACTCATATCATCGTCAATGGCTTGATGGGGAACCGATATTGCAGGAATTTCATCTACCTGTTTTTTATGTGTTGCTAAATGAAATCCCCATAATCCGAAAGAAGGAACAATCGTGTTATATCCACGAGTATGAAGACCCGCTTCTTGTATCGTTTTTCCAATACTCCAGAAAGTGCGCGGCGTATCTCCAGGTGAGTTCGATTGGCAAACCAACACACCATCTTCCGCTAAAAGATTGGCAACCTGACTAAATAATTCTTTCGTATATAATGAACTAATAATAGAATTTTCGGGATCTGGAAAATCAACAATAATCACATCATAAGGCTGAAGCCCATTTGTAATATATTTCTTAGCATCCTGAATATGAACAGTCACCCGCTCATCAAGAAAAGAACGATGATTTTGCTCTAAAAGTGCTGAATTTGTTTTAGAAAGCTCAATTATCTTTGGATCTATATCAACGAGATCCACCTGTTTAACATTTTGATATTTAAGCACTTCCCGTAAAGCTAGTCCATCTCCTCCCCCTAAAATAAGAACCCGCTCATGAGATGCTGCACTCTCCATCGCTGGAAACACTAACGCTTCATGATAATTTCTTTCATCTAAGGATGAAAATTGTAGCTGCTCGTTTAAATACAACCGTAAATCCTTTGCCTCTACTAGAAGAATATCTTGGAATGGGCTTGAACCATCATAAATGACATCATGATTTCCCGATAACAGCTCTTTTAAATGAACTTTATCCCAAACATTCCCATCAATTTCATTTAGAACTTCTTCTGATTCTACTATTTCCTCAATGACCACAGCTTCTGAGGGCAAATATAGTTCTTTCAAAATAGGTGGATGAGTATTCACATCAGTACCACGTGCAATTTCATAGACGGATGCATGAGTTGCCTTCATTTTCACTAAAAGCTCTCTTAATATTGGCAATATTTCTTGATCCCCACAAGTATATAAATCCAAAGCGGCATAACCATGCTCCGGCCACGTATGAATAGAAATATGGGAAGTTGAAATGACAATAACTCCCGTTACCCCTTGAGGAGTAAAAGCATGAAAATAGGTAGATAGAATTTCCATCCCTAAATCATTGACTGCCTTCGTTAATAGCTCCTTTAACAAATCAGCCTGATCTAAAAGATTTACATCACACTCAAATGCATCAATAACAAAATGTTGTCCTTTTATATCCAATAAACAACTTCCTTTCTATTCATAAAAGATAAATGAAACTTCCATCAGTGGGGTTTTCTTCATCCCCCACTGATGGTTAGTTGAACCAATCGGACCTAGTATCCCCACCTATCGATAAGATTATTCCCTCTACATGAACCCGTTTGTCTTACTATATGTACAGGCCATGATTGAATCTTGTGTCCTATCCTATTATTATTAAAAAATTATATATTTTTACTTTTTTACACAACTAATCTATACCAACTTCCACTCTTCTACATACGCTGTTAAAAAAAGATTGGACGAGTCCTACATGAATAAAAATAATACTGTAATCACCCTGTTAGGAAGTTCTGGTGGGGTCGCAAAATCCATACTTGCTATATTAAATAAATCGATCATGGATAAAAATGATCCTTTACACTCTTTCATTAGTCATGGCACCATACATTTAATTGATATGATTCAAAAAGAGGCTTCTTACTACAAGAAATTATTTCCCAATTTGTATGACAACCTAGTGCCCCATCAACTAGATTTAAAAGATACCGTCCACTTCAAAAAACATCTTACACTAACCAGAACTACTATCGTCATCGATGTTTCATGGGCGGATACAGTAGAAATGCTTAGCTGCTGCAATGAGCTTAATATAAAATATGTAAATAGTGCATTAGAAAACACGATGATTGATGAAAATGAAGAATTGTATGAGGGATTCCCTTTAATTGAACGAATTCGGTATTTCGAAAAATATAAAGAACAATTTTCAAACACCACCGCTATTGTTTGTTCTGGTATGAATCCAGGTGTAGTTCAATGGATGGCTTTTGATCTTCTAAATAAAAATCCAAAAGAGTTACCCATAGGCTGCTATATCGTGGAACATGACACATCTTTTTTTAAAGATAAGAAAAACGCCAAACAAGGTGTCATCTATACCACATGGTCACCTGAATGTTTTCTTGATGAAGCTATTTTGAGCTACCCTATGTTCATGCAACATAAAACGCCTCTTTTTTTATATGAACAGGTATACAACCTTGAATTTAAGGTATCACTCGGGGACAAACAGTTTTTTGGATGCCTAATGCCTCACGAAGAGGTATATACGTTATCTCAGTTGTATGATTTTGAAAGTGGTTTTGTTTATAAAGTGAATGATCATACGACAGAATTAATTAGAGAAAATCTTGAAAATGTTGATTCAATCTGGGATTTTGAAATGCAAGTACTTGATCCACATAAAGCGCCTTTAGATGGAGAGGACCTAATAGGGGTCCTTCTCGTCTATCCTGACAAAGAAGTATATCTATATAATTCGATGAGTAATGATATCATCTTTAAAGAGTACAAAACTAATGCGACTTATTTTCAAGTTGCCTGCGGTATTTATGCAGCTTTATCTGTCCTCTTAATTGATCAAATCCCAACAGGAGTATATTACGTGGATGAATTATTAAACGCAACACAGAATCACTATGGACAATATGTAAAGTATTATATGCAAGATTTCGTTTTTGGAGTAAACAACCAAAGTGATGGTTCTCTATTACAACGAATGAAAAAAGTATGACATATAGCCTTAGAAAAGCATTAATAAAAAGACTAGCTCTCTGTGCAAATGGCAAAGAGCTAGTCTTTTTATTAATGCTTTTTCGTCAAAAAATATAAGAACCAGACCGCATGGTTTTGTTCATCCTCTGCTGCTCTTCTAAAAGCAGAGCGAATCATCGTATTCGTTGTTTCATTTGCGATGGAATGATAAGAATCTACCGTTTCTTGTTCATCAATGAAGGCACTATCAACCGCTTTTAAGTATTGGTCTGGACAAGTTGGTTGTTTGACAATTTGAGGCCGTGAACCAGTTAATTGCATATAAATTTTTGAAAATGTATCATAATGCTTAATTTCATCCTGACGAATTTCCTCAACGACTTCCCTTACCTTATTAGATGGAGCCATCTTAGCAAGTTCTGCATAACACTGAATGGCCTCATACTCTCCATTAATCGCTTTTAAAATATTTATGTTTTGCTGCCTGTTCCATTCATGTTCATCATAATAGTACATCACACACACCTCAATTCATAAGCTTTATTCATATCTTATGTACGCTAAAAGCATGTGTGAATGCCTATTAATCTGCATCTTTATATTTCTCCTATTATTTCAATTGTTACAACTATCTCATACTCGATATCTATTTGTAACATAATTAGTAATCTAGTGACACACGCCTGTTACATTGAACTGTTATTCTAAGACTACGATTTAAAACAAAGGAGAGTTATATGAAAAAAACACTAATTACGATGATAACAGCTTGTTTTCTAGTATTGGGTTTTTCCGGAGTTTCATCGGCAGCTAGTACTACATACACAGTACAAAAAGGCGACACATTATGGAAGATCGCAGACAAACATAACGTAACCGTGAAACAGCTTAAAAGCTGGAATGGACTTAAAAAAGATATAATTAAAACGAAACAAGTACTAAAGATTACAAAACCAAAAGCAAAAACTACAGTAAGAAAAGCATCATCATCTAGCAAAAGTTATAAAACAATTACAGTAAAAGCGACTGCTTATACAGCTAGTTGTAAAAGTTGCAGTGGTATTACAGCAACCGGATTAAACTTAAAGAAAAACCCAAATGTAAAAGCGATCTCAGTTGATCCAAAAGTTATTCCACTTGGAACGAAAGTCCATGTAGAAGGCTATGGTGTAGCAATTGCCGCAGATACAGGTGGCGCAATTAAAGGGAAGAAAATTGACGTGTTCATGTCTTCTAAATCCAAAGCTCTAAATTGGGGCGTAAAAACTGTTAAAATTAAAATTTATAAATAATATATTGAAAACGAATGTGTACAAGCTAAGCATACACATTCGTTTTTTTATTTTGTCCTAAAATTGCATTTATCTTACCATTTCTACTATGAATAACCATTTTTTCCAGAACAAAAAGAACAAAAAGAACAATATCACCAAAAAATTAATCAGCTCTATTCATCTGTTACAATATAGACAACAAAAGGGAGTTTATATTATATAACAAGGGGGAATCCGGAATGAAATTTTTTAAAAACTTAACCGTTCAAGTTGTAACCGGTATCATTTTAGGGATTTTAGTAGGTTATTTCTTTCCAGACGTCGGTTCACAGCTTAAAGTTCTAGCTGACTGGTTTATTAAATTAATCAAAATGGTGATTGCACCAATTATCTTTTTCACTGTCGTAATCGGAATTGGTGGCATGGGTGATATGAAGAAAATTGGTCGTATTGGTGGTAAAGCGTTATTGTATTTTGAAATCGTTTCCACTTTTGCTTTAGCGATTGGAATTCTAGTTGCTAATACATGGGGACCTGGAAATAGCTTCAACATGAAATCAGTTGCAGGTGGCGATATTTCACAATATACTACAGCTGCTGCAGAATCCGAGCACGGGGCTATAGCTTTTATTTCTAGTATTATTCCTGAAAATGCTATCGCAGCAATGGCTGGTGGTCAATTACTTCCAATCCTATTCTTCGCTATTCTTTTTGGATTAGCACTTGCAGGGTTAGGCGAAAAAGGAAAACCTGTCGTTACATTATTTCAACAATTAGCTGATGTTTTCTTCGGTATTGTAAATATAGTTATGAAAGTGTCTCCTCTTGCAGCATTCGGTGCAATGGCGTACACAATTGGTAACTTCGGTCTAGGTTCACTTAGCGCATTAGGTCAATTAATGGGTGCAATTTATCTAACTATGATTATTTTCATCGTTTTCATTCTTGGTACCATTGCCAAAGTTTGTGGTTTTAACATTTTCAAATTCATTGCTTATATTAAAGAAGAGATTTTATTAGTAGTCGGAACATCTTCATCCGAATCTGCTCTTCCAAGTATGATGAATAAACTTGAAAAGTACGGATGTTCAAAACCTGTTGTTGGACTTGTTGTACCAACTGGTTATTCATTTAACCTTGATGGAACGTCCATCTACTTATCTATGGCTGCCATTTTTATCGCTCAAGCTTATGGTATAGACTTGACTCTTTGGCAAGAAATTACCCTATTAGCAATCTTAATGCTCACTTCTAAAGGTGCCGCTGGTGTAACAGGATCTGGTTTCATCACACTTGCCGCAACATTGGCAGCATTCCCAATGATTCCTGTTGAAGGAATAGCTCTTATACTCGGGGTTGACCGTTTCATGTCAGAAGCACGCGCTGTAACAAACTTAATCGGTAACGGTGTAGCAACAGTCGTGATTTCTAAATCAGAAAAAGAATTCAATCCAAATATAGCAACAGCTAAGCAAGAGCAGAAAGGTATTGCATCCTAAGAAAAGCACCTAGAACTAGACATCATTACGAATTGGAAATTTTTAATATATAAATATCTATGATTTTAAGCTGTCCTTTTAGGGGACAGCTTTTTTGTTAACATATATACTATAGCTGTCTGATATGTTAGGATACCTTAATGAATATATTAAAAGGAGAAATAAACATCATAATGATTTGGCAATTATGAGGAACGAGACTATCATGATAAAGAATTGTTATGTCTCAATAAAGAACTAATACACTAAATGGCTTCCCAATTTATCGTCTTTTCAAGTCCTTCCTTATACGGTGTTTTTGGTACAGGGCCAATTTCTCGTTCATATTTTTCACCACTTAATACAACGGGCTCCTCATTCAAATAGAACATTTCTGTGTATTCTTTCATGAGTGGACTAAAGACACCTAAAAAACGAATCATATTCTTACTGACAGTGGATACCTTTTTTTCACAGCCCGTTAATTGTCTTACTATAGAAATAATTTCTGTTCCTGTAATCGTTCCTGCACCTGGTATATTCCAGTCTCCACCCTCGAAGCGATTTTGGGACGCTAACTCTACTATCGCTTTTGCACCATCTGGTGTATAGATAAATTCTCGCGATATTGATGGATCACCAATATACCTTGCCTTTTTATTCTGAATCATTCCTTGAAGCGTATAATCAAGAACAGTATTTGGAGCATGCGGTCCATAAAAATCCGGGAAATGAGCAATCAAAAGTGGCACACCTGACTGCTTCGCCATATTCTCTAAGTCCAAACGAATTTTACCCTTTTTTGTATGTGGATTTTTTTTCGTTTCCTCCATCACCTTTTGTCCATGGCTTCTGCCATATGCATAAATATTATCAACGATCGCAAGCTTTGTGCCCTTTTTCTTTACCACTTTCAGAATATTGGCTAGTAACATTGGATGTTTATCAGACCACTCTGGGTAAGGAATACCAATCGCATGAAACACCACTTCCACGTCTTCAGCTGCCTGCCCTAAATCCTCTAATCGAAAAACATCTCCAGATACTAGTTCTACAGGGAATGTTCCAAATAACTTTTCTAATTTATCTGTACTGCGTGCAAAAGCCTTTACTTCAATTCCTCTATCAACTAATTCATAGACAATTGCACTCCCCATGTTTCCTGTAGCACCTAACACAAGGGCCTTTTTCATGCCAATCACTCCCTTTTTTAATTAACCACTGGTCAATAACTTATAGAAAAAATTCGCCCTTTGGCGATTTTCTTCTCATTATTCTTCTAATCCAATCCCCTTCAATATGAATCTTACATATCCTTCAGCCAATCCCTTCACTTGGTCATATGATTGTTCATTTAGACAATACATCGTGACAAATCCATGAATGGCAATAAAGACAGACCATATTTCTTGAATATGAGTCTTCGGACCACATAGCGCAGATAAAGCTTGAGCAAAATGTTCATAGCTTTCATTTGGCGCTTGTTGTATTTGCCACTGCACTTCACGTTCACTCGTTAGAAACATTAATTCATACTGATTAGGATGATCTAATCCAAATTGAATATAGCGTAGCAATATTTTTATGACCTTCTCCTTATTCCCCAAGTCTTCATTTATTATTTCTGTTAATAGCTCATTTAACGAAGAAAAGTCCTTAGAAATAATCGCATAAAATAATTCAGCTTTATTTTGAAAATGGTAGTAAAGTGCACCATGAGAATAATTCAATTCTTGAGCAATTTTTCTCATTGTTACGTGTTGATAGCCAGATTTAGCAAATAAAAGTCTCGCAGTATCAATTATCATATCTCTTGTTAGTTCTTTTTCGACTGATTTTCTGGGGGACATATTCTCTCCTTTAATTGACCATTGGTTAATTAAAAGTATACATATTATCCCTTTTTATGTAAACAAAAAAACGAACCCGCCTCGCGGATTCGTCTTTTTTCATTCTAATATTTCTTCATTTTTATCTTTTCGCAGCTTTACAAATTTCACGATATTTAATACGACTGTTTTCACAACAGAATACGCTGGCACCGCTAAAATCATCCCTAAAATACCTGCAATATTCCCCGCAACAAGCAATAAAATAATAATCGTTAATGGATGTGTATTCAGTTTCTTACCAATAACAAGCGGCGAAATCAGATTTCCATCCAGCTGTTGAACAATTAAAATAACGATTACTACTAATAACGCTTGAGTGGGAGAATGGAAGAATGCCACAAGAAAAGCGGGAGATCCACCTAAAAATGGCCCAACGTAAGGAATAATATTCGTAATAGCACAAATTAATCCAAATAAAATCGCATATGGTAAGTCAATAATTAAAAATCCAATAAATGTCCCTACTCCAACGAATAAACATACGAGCAATTGGCCTTGTATATACGTAGCCAATGTTTCTACCGTATCTTTAAGAACAATAGCACCCGGTTTACGATATTGTGTTGGAACAAATTTCAATATAGCACCTGAAAATTTATGTCCGTCCTTCAGCATATAAAATAGTATGAATGGCACCGTGACAACGACTAAAGTAATATTAGTGACCACACTGAACACAGATGAAAGACTATCAGTAATCCGCGCTGGTAAGGAAGTTAAATAAGCCTGCAAAGTAGTAATAACTTTATCCAAAGAAACATAATCTTGCTGCATTGTCCATTTAAACCATACTGTTTGAGACATGCCTTCAAAAAATTTCCTAGCTTCTGTTATGTAGGTTGGAGTATCTCTGATTAAGTCAGCAACTTGTCGAGATAGTGATGGACCTAATGTCCCTACTAATAACCCGATTAATCCTAGGAACACCACATAAATTAATAAAATAGCTAATCCTTTTGGTACCTTCCTTTTAGCCAAAAAACTGACAACAGGGTTAAATAGGAAAAAGAGAAAACCCGCAATTAGAATTGGAAAAAACAAAGTGGTAATAAAGATGCCGATTGGTTGAAACAAAAAAGAAATTTTTGTGCTTACAAAGATAAGTACAGCAATCATCAATAGCTCGAATGTCCAAAATTGCAACTTCGATTTAAACAAACCAACTCCTCCTCTCCATTTATTATTCAATCTCCTCAAAAAGGAAAATTATTTATTACTCTCACTGTTTGCAGTTTAACATATTTTCCACACTTTAAAAATTTTTTTCAATCTCTTAGTGTTTATCTAATTTACAATTTATATACCTAATGTAAAATTTTATTATTTATATTAATCTTTTGTAAAAAATGCCGAAATAAAAATAATCAGGGGGATCTTTAAACTAACAAAGGGGACAAATTATGAAGAAACTTTTTAGATGGTATACCAAGACAATTCAAAGACAAATACTTATTCCATTTTTATCTTTAATCATTTTAAGCTGTGGATTTGTTTATTTCATAAACTACAAAAACAGCATGGAGATTACATCAGCCACTCTAGCAAAAACAACCCAACAGGAAGCAAATGCATTACATAACTCTTTCGAATTTTTCTTTCGAGATATGGAATCGACTATAAACGTTGCATCAGAAAATGAAGAATTGCGGAACGCCATAAAAAATAAAGTTCCTATCGAAGATTCATTTGAAAACATCATCAAACATAGTAATAAAATGATTGATACAGTTGTGATTGGCTATGAGAATCAGGGAAATGTGGTCCTTTCCCCAGCGAGAGATTTAGGTAAGGATTTTGATGCAAGACTGCGACCTTGGTACCAAGCTGCTATCCATAATAAAGGAAAGTTAAACTGGACTGAGCCCTACCCTGATGCAGCCACTGGTTATATGATTGTTACTCTTTCAAAAACGATCGAAGACGGTGATAAAACGATCGGGGTTCTCGCTATGCATATATCACTTACTTCCCTATCCGACCTTGTCACACAAACAAAATTTGGTGAAAGTGGATACGCCGTACTCATTGATAAAAACGGGAAATTTGTTGCTCACCCAGACCCAACAATGATTTCTACCGATTTATCTAAGGAAGCCATATATAAGAATATGACTGGTCAAAGCGGATCGATGATTGCCGAATATAATGGAGCAGAACGAATTATTGGATACTCCACACTACCAACAACTGGTTGGATGATTGCAGGAATTATGGATGTCCAGGAGGTAAGCAAACAAGTCAATCAAACGGTGCCATTCACATTATTGATTCTTGCGGTAATCCTGGTGCTAGGTATTATTATTACGTATATCATTACAAGATCACTTACAAAACCTTTAGAACAACTACAATCATCCATTCAACAAATGGAAAATGGAGATTTAACGGTTGAAAGCAACATATCTAGACGTGATGAATTTGGTACATTAGCAAAAGGCTTTGATCAGATGGCTTTCCAAATGAAAGGACTCATGCAAAAGATAAAAATACACTCTAATAAATTGAATGAATCTGCTATTACACTTGTAGCTAATGCCGAGGAAAATGCCGCTGCGTCTAACCAAGTTGCAGTAACTATGGAAGAAATAGCATCAGGGGCTACTCATCAAGCAGAAGTTGTTCAAGCTAATCAATCTGCTATTCATGACATGCTTACTTCTATAAAAAATATTGATGGGCTTGCGAGTGACATACAGGTTCAATCGGACAAAATGTTTAAAGCATCAGAAAATGGAAAAAATATTGTTAATGATTTAAAACAACAATTCAATGAGACTAGTAAAATCTCAAGTCATATGGATAAAGCTGTTCAATCACTTGACGCTCGTTCTGAAGAAATAAGTAATATCGTTCAAACAATTAGTGATATCGCCGCTCAGACAAATTTACTCGCACTAAATGCAGCTATAGAAGCTGCGCGTGCAGGAGAATCTGGAAGAGGTTTTTCTGTTGTAGCAGATGAAGTAAAGAAACTGGCAGAACAATCTGATTTATCAGCAAAAGATATCGCATTATTAATTAAATCCATGCAGGATGATACGGCTAATACGGTTCAATTAATTGCACAAACGAACAAACAAATCGATACCCAAGGGAAATCTGTTATAGAAACTGAGCACGCTTTTGATACGATTGCTGCCATTATTACAAATACCTTTAGTAAATTTGCTGATATTAAAGAAGCTCTTAATCATATAAATACACAAGTTCATAGTATTCACGATACTACTGAGCAGCTAAATGCAATTAGTCAACAATCAGCTGCAGGTACAGAAGAAGCATCCGCTTCAAGCGAAGAAACAACAGCTGCAATGGAGCAGCTAAATACACTTGCCAATGACTTAGAAGGACTTTCACAAGCAATGTATAGGGAAATTCAAAAATTCAAGTTTGAATAATTTGGCCTTGCACAAAAAATCCCGCTACGGTTAAACCATAGCGGGTTTATCTTATCAATTTATTATTTTTGTTCTTGAAGAGAAGATTCAAGCATTGTTCCATTTTTAGCAAGATTAACATGCCATGATAATGCTTTTTCTAAAATATGTGGTGTTTGGTGACCACCTGTTACTTCAAGAGCTTCGTTGTAGTAAGCCCAAAGCTGTTCACGATAGTCCGGATGTGCGCAGTTGTTAATAATCAACTCTACGCGTTCTTTTGGAGCTAGTCCACGTAAATCAGCTACACCTTGTTCAGTAACGATTACATCCACGTCATGCTCAGTATGATCCACATGAGAAACCATTGGTACAATACTTGAGATTTTGCCGCCTTTTGCATATGATTTTGTTACAAAAATACCAAGACGTGCATTTCGAGCGTAGTCCCCAGATCCACCGATACCATTCATCATTCTTGTACCTGAAACATGTGTAGAGTTCACATTTCCATAGATATCAAGCTCTAATGCAGTATTGATAGAGATTAATCCGAGACGACGGATCACTTCTGGATGGTTAGAAATTTCTTGCGGACGAAGCGTAAGCTTATCAGCATATTTCTCGATATTTCCATATACTTTCTTTTGTAGCTCTTCAGATAATGTAATTGAAGTAGCTGAAGCAAATGAAACTTTTCCAGCATCAATTAAATTAAACACGGCATCTTGAAGAACTTCAGAGTATACTTCAAGATCTTCAAATTCAGAATCAGCGAAACCTTCTAATACAGCATTTGCTACAGATCCTACACCTGATTGAAGTGGAGCTAGTTTATTTGTTAAACGACCAGCTTTGATTTCATCACGCAGGAAGTTTAAAAGATGGTTTGCCATAGTCGCTGTTTCTTCATCTGGTGGCACGATTAATGATGGTGCATCCATTTCGTTAGAAACTACAATACCACGTACTTTGTCAGGATCTAATTTAATTCCAATTGAACCCACGCGATTGCTCGCACTTGTAATTGGAATTGGTTCACGTTCACCTTGTTTACCAGGTACATAGATATCATGAATACCTTCTAAAGTTTCTGGTTGTCCTACATTCAATTCAATAATAATATTTTTTGCATATTGAGCAAAGATTGGTGAGTTCCCTACAGAAGTTGTTGGAATAAGTAATCCATCTTCTGTAATAGCTATTGCTTCAAGTATAGCAAAATCGATTGGTCCGATAATGCCTTGACGTACTAATTCAGCATTATGAGATAAATGCGCATCAACATAAGTAACTTCACCCGCATTTATTTTATTGCGAATTCCAGGATCCCCTTGGAATGGTCCACGTTTACGAATAACTCCAGCTTCCGCCATATATTTATCAACCTCTGGTCCTAATGATGCACCAGTGTATACATCTACTTTAAATTGTTCAGTTTTTGCTCTTTCAACAAGTGCCATAGGAACAGCCTTAGCATCACCTGCACGAGTGAATCCACTCATACCAAGTACCATACCATCTTCAATCCATGACGCTGCTTCTTCTGCAGTAACAACTTTCCCCTTAAATTGATCGTTTCGAATTCTCTTGAAAACGCTTTCGTTCATAATGAAGTCCCCCATTCCACTTATCTATTTCCACTTAATTTTATCAATTCAACCTTTAATTCACACTTATTTTTGTACGAAAAGCCTTAATAATGACATAAAACAGTTTTTTCGATACATTAAACAGAAGACGATAAAAGTTAAACTTTTTCAATTCTGGATACTGTTATACACATTTTTTACTTATTCTTTTTAAAAACCCAAAGCCCTTCTAAATTGACTAGCATACGTTTGACTTACTTGAATTTTTGACTGATCTTTCATGATTAACAAAAAGGTAGAATGAAAATCAGGTAAAATCTCTGCAATAAAGTTAATATTCACAATATAGGAGCGATGTACTCTTATAAAAGTATTTGTTGGTAGAACAAGTTCTAATTCACTTAAATTTAATTTATGAAAACCATTTACACTTTTAGATTGAATTCGTGTTTTACGATTTAATGCTTCAAGATACATAATTTCTTCATTTAGAATAGGAATCCACCGCTCATTCGTTTTTACCGTTAAGAATGTCGAAGAATATAAAAGCGGTTTACAAGGGAAAATGGTAGTCACAGCTCCCTTTGGCATATCATTTTCGATTACCGGAACTGAAATTCCATAATAAGATAAACCAAATCCATTGTTATCAATATGTTCTGAAATTTTCTTTTGTTCACATAAAGCTTTATATGTCACAGTGTCATTATTAATAATGTCGCCAGGTTTAATCTTCAAGTCTATTCGTTTACTAGGTTGATAATAAATAAAATGTTTCTCATCTGCTACAGCAATAGACATATCTTCCTTCGGAATAAACTCTCTCACAATATTCAACACTGACTTAACTGAAAATCGATCCATTTCTTCCACCTCTTCAACAAACATTTTGTAGCCTATCGTCACTTTTTAACATGATTCATATTAACAAGAATTTGTATTAAACAAGCAAAAACTATAATAATTCCAGAAAATCATGCAATAATTGAATCTATTTTTATTATAGTAGGAATTTCGACATATTTCTATGGTAAATACAAAAAAAACTGTTCCTTTTCGAGAACAGTTCAAATCCCTTTAATGATTACCTTTCATATATTTTGTATTATTTCTTATCCTTTAAGGCATCGCTACCTTCTTCACCTGTACGAATATTTATTACATTATTTAATTCATAGATAAATATGATTCCATCCCCTGGTTTACCCGTGCCAAGAAACTTTTTCGCTACATCAACAACTTGCTGAACCGGAACTTCACAAACAGCAATTTCAATTTTAATTCGATCATGTAATGAAATTTCTCGTTTAACTCCACGATATGCTTCCACATACCCTTTTTGTAGTCCTGTTCCTTTAACATCCGATACAGTGATTCCACTAACCCCAATCTTTGCAAGTTCCGCCTTAAAACTTTCAAAATTAATTGGACGTGAAATAATGTCAATTTTCGTTAATACATCACTCATACGATCACCCTTTTCTTAAATAGTTTCGTGATACGCTTTTTCACCATGTAAGGTAATATCAAGACCAATTGACTCTGCTTCTTCATCAACACGTAGCGGTACAAATATTTTAATGACGCTCGCAATAATAAAGGTAACAACCGCTACGAAAACATAAGTGGCAACGATGGCAACCAAGTTCTTCCATAAAAGACTAGGATCTCCGTAAAATAGACCGTTAGCCCCAGCTTCATTTACTGATGTGGTTGCAAATAAACCTGTCGCAATACCCCCCCATGTTCCACCAATACCGTGTATTCCAAAAGCATCAAGAGCATCATCATAACCAAGTTTAGATTTAAGTGAAAATACCCCCCAGAAACAGATTGCTCCACCAATAAGACCAATAATAATCGCTGCTGGTGGTGTAACGAATCCACAAGCTGGAGTAATCGCAACTAAGCCAGCAATTGCACCAGATACGGCACCAAGCAACGTAGGTTTCTTGTTAATCAAGTTTTCAATAATTAACCAGCCAATAATACCCGCAGCTGCTGCAACAGCTGTGTTTACAAATACATTCATAGCTACAGCATTAATTGTTAGAGCACTACCTACGTTAAATCCGTACCAACCAAACCAAAGGAGCGTTGCACCAATGAATGTTAAAGGAAGATTATGCGGAGAACTATTTGTAGACTCCTTACGTTTTCCAAGCATGATGGCTAATACTAAACCAGCTACACCTGATGAAATGTGAACGACATCCCCTCCAGCAAAGTCAAGTGCGCCGAGTTTGAATAACCAACCGCCTCCCCATACCCAGTGAGCAAGTGGAGCGTATACCAATAGGGACCATAAAATTGAAAAAATTAAGAAAGCTGAAAACTTCATACGCTCTGCAACACCACCGGCGATAATGGAGACAGCAATAACAGCAAATGTCATTTGAAATAACATGAATAAACTATGTGGAATAGTAGCACTAAATGGTCCTGGTTCAAACCCAACTCCATTTAGACCAACCCAATCTAATCCACCTAAAAGAGAATTTCCCGGAGAAAACGCGAGTGAATAACCGATGACTACCCAAAGAATTGAAATGACTGCAATCGGCATATAGCTATGCATTGCCGTACTTAAAACATTCTTACTCCTAACCATACCTCCATAAAATAAAGCAAGACCTGGAGTCATTATCCAAACTAACAACGTTGTGACAAACATAAACACTGAATCTGCTAATTCCATGAACTTTTCCTCCCTCTTCGATGTTACATTTCATAACATCATATGTTATATTATATATCATATTATATTTTTCAAAAAATTCAACCTCTTTTTTAAAATTTTTTTCATTTTTTAGGAGTTTATTATGTAAACTCCATAAAGAAAGACCTTTTCACATGAAAAGACCTCTTTTTCAAACAAATAGCATTATCCTATTTTCTTAACTAGATTGATTTTTATTTACCTTTTGACTAAAATACAAATCATAATAAAAACCTTTTTGTCTCAGTAATTCCGCATGAGAACCTTTTTCGATAATTTCCCCTTCATCCAACACTAGAATTTGATCTGCCTGTCTAATTGTATTTAAACGGTGAGCAATGACGAAGCTCGTTCTCCCTACCATTAAACGCCCTAACGCTTCTTGTATCTTCACTTCTGTAATTGTATCAATACTACTTGTTGCTTCATCTAAAATTAAAATGAGCGGATCAGCCAGAATTGCTCTAGCTATAGACAGTAATTGTCGTTCTCCTTGGCTAATTCCAGCTCCATCCTGTTTCAGCAACGTATCATATTGATTCGGTAGCTTCATAATAAAACCGTGAGCATTCGCAAACTTAGCTGCTTTCACTACCTCTTCATCACTTGCTTCCAGACGCCCATAGCGAATATTTTCACGAATCGTCCCTCGAAAAAGAAAAGAGTCTTGTAAAACAAAGCCCATATATGAACGCAAACTTTCCCTTGTCACGAGTCCAATATCCTGCCCATCAATTAAAATCTGCCCACTCGTTGGATTATAGAACCTTGATAGCAGGTTAATAATCGTCGTTTTTCCAGCTCCTGTTGGACCAACAAGAGCAACAGTCTCTCCTTTTTCAGCCTGAAAACTAACATCTGTAATCGTGGTTTCGTCTTTTTCATATGCAAATGTTACATGATCAAACGTAACTTGCCCCTTTACATTTCGTAAAATTCCAGCATTCTTCTCATCTTCTACTTCTGTAGCTTCATCTAGGATAATAAATACCCGCTCAGCCCCCGCAACTGCAGACAGCAATGTATTATACTGATTCGCCAATTCATTTAGCGGCCGAGTAAACTGCCGCGAATACTCCGTGAAAATAACAATGACTCCAATGGATATGACTCCTTTTAGAGCTAAATAACCTCCGATTGCTGCGATCATCGTAAAACTAAGATTATTTAACATGTTCATTAATTTAGGAATAAATCCCGAATAAGATTGAGCCCAAAAAGCAGAACGTTTATATTTTTCACTTCTATCTAAAAACTCACTTATTACTTTTTCTTCTCGAGAGAAAGTCTTTACAATTCGTTGACCTGAAATCGTTTCTTCAATCAAACCATTCAGTTCCCCAATATAACTTTGCTGCTCTCTAAACTGTTTTCCTGTCCGGTCTGTAATCCACTTCATGCCAAAAAACATAAGTGGCACAATCAAAAGAGTAAATAATGTTAATAACGGGCTTAACGTAAGCATAACAACAACTGTTCCAATCAGGGTGAGAACACTTGAAAAAATTTGAATGGCCGAGCTATTTAATGTAGAACTAACGTTTTCCATATCGTTCGTTACCCGACTCATCAGTTCTCCATGCTTTCTTTTATCAAAAAATGAAATAGACATCATTTGAAATTGCCAAAACAATTCACTACGCAATCGATATACAGTATCTTGAGCAATGTCAATCATCCAGTAATTTTGAAGCCATGTTGATAAAAAATAGACTCCATAAATAACAAGCAACCCAAAAAGTATATTCAAAAGTCCACTAGGATCTTTCGTTACGATATATTGATCAATACTCACTCCCAAAAAATAAGGACCAAGCAATCCGAACGCTGAACTAGTTACCACCATTAGCAGCACGAGAAAAAGAGCACCTCTTTTTACACGTAAATGACTCCAAATCCGGTTAATCGTAGCCAACCAATTTTCAGGTTTTTGAGCTTTCACTCTCTGCCTCAATCTATATTCCCTCCTTTCCAAACTGCGATTCTACAATCTTTTGGTAAAGAGTACTGGTATTAGCCAATTGACGATGTGTTCCCATAGCAATCAGCTCTCCCTCATTAATTAGCATAATTTTATCTGCTCCCATTGCTGTACTAATTTTTTGTGTGATAATAAGCGTTGTACATGAATAAGATTTCAAAGCTCGTAACAATTTCTCCTCTGTCTTTAAATCTAACGCACTCGTGCTATCATCTAATAACAAAATTTTCGGTTTACGTACTAGTGCCCGTGCAATAGACAGACGCTGCTTTTGTCCTCCAGATAGATTAACTCCTTTCTGTCCGAGTATCGTTTCATATTGTTTTGGAAACCTCAGCACTGTTTCATGGACTTGCGCATGTTCTGCCGCAGTCATTATTTCCTCAATAGTCGCATCTTCCTTTCCCCATCCAATATTATCCTGAACCGATCCAGAAAAGAGCATAACCTCTTGAGGTACAAAACCTATTTGATTACGCAGTGTGTGAAGTGGAATCCGCGTAAGATCCTTACCATCCAAATAAATACATCCCTGTGTAACATCAAATAATCGGGGAATCAACTGAAACAAAGATGTTTTCCCTGCTCCAGTAGCCCCCATAATTGCAACGGTTTGACCAGCCTCCACTGTAAACGAAATATTTTTCAGAACTAATTGATCACTACCCGGGTAACGAAAAGAAACAGAATCAAATTGTATTTTCCCTACATATTCATTTGTTAAATAATTGTTCTCGCTCATATCTAGCAAATCTATTTCCACATCTATCATTTCATTTACACGATCAGATGACGCTTTTGCTCTTGAAAAAGCAGTAATTAACCAAGAAAAAACAGCTAGTGATGCCGTAATTCTTGTTGCATAATTAACAATCGCAACAACTTCACCTACTTGAATATTGCCGTTAGAAATATAGTTGCTACCTAACCAAATGATTAGTAGTGTAGTCACATTCATCACAAATGTTAATGCAGGCATCGTCGTTTCTATTAAACGAAGCGACATAACGGTCTTTCTTTTTAATTCACCACTTACTGCATCAAATCGTTTCCTTTCATGGTCCTTTCGCAAAAATGCCTTAATCAACCTCATACCCATTAAATTCTCACGCATCACACCATTGACACGATCCAATTGATCCTGTACAGAACGAAACAAACGCATCGCGCGCTTCATAGCCCAAATTAAAAAGAATACGAGAATTGGAATCGTCATAACAAATATAAGAGCCAATTGAACATTTACCATAAGCGCCAAAATCATACTGCCCAAAACCAATAACGGAGCGCGCACCATAATTCGTAATCCCATAAAAATAGTGTTTTGCAATATTGTTACATCATTCGTTAATCTTGTAATCAATGAAGCTGTTGTAAAATGATTTAAATTTGAAAATGAAAAAGCTTGCACCTTCTCAAACAAAACTTTTCTTAAGTCATATCCATAGCTCTGTGCAACATGGGAAGCTGCAAATGAGTTTACAATTCCCCCTAAAAAAGAAAGAATGGTAAGTCCTATCAAAACGCAACCCCAAAATACAACGACTGATAAATCCCCTGAAAGAATTCCCTTATCAATTATTTTTGCCATAATCAATGGCTGAATTAACTCTACCCCAAGCTCAACGAACAGAAAAAGGAGTGCAAGACCAACGAAAAGCCAATATGGTTTAAGAAATAACACAGTATTTTTCATCAATACACCTTTTTATTAATTTTTCTTCATTATATAACTCCTGTAAATGTTTTCAATTTATATGATTTCCTTCCATTCTGGAGGCATTTTTTATGTTTACGACGACTACTACAACTTTCCCCATTTTTAAAGTAATAACTAATGTTTTCTCTAACCAAAATATTTATATATTTAATTGTTAAAAAATGTAAAAATCGTATTGAAATTCTTTTTTAATGGGAGTATTCTATACATATTCAAATATTTGAATATGTAAAATTATATACATTATAGGAGGAGGAAAATGCAGCAGTTCAAAACAGAATTTTTTAAAGCATTAGCTCATCCACTTCGAATTCAAATTCTAGAATTGC
Source organism: uncultured Bacillaceae bacterium (assembly GCA_963751845.1). Lineage (GTDB taxonomy): Bacteria > Bacillota > Bacilli > Bacillales > DSM-1321 > Peribacillus. Next base: position 187,622 of record CAVVWH010000018.1, on the reverse strand, counting down.
TCGCTGAGGGTGATAAAAGTGTCAATGAAATCCAATGTAACTTAAATAGTGAGGGCTCTGCCGTTTCTCAGCAACTCAGTATTCTCCGAGCTAAAAATATTGTCGTTGGCACAAAAGACGGAAAAAGAGTTATTTATTCCTTGCGTGATCGAAAAATTGTAGACCTACTCAATATCGCCAAGGAAATTTATAACAATCATCTAATTGATACCATTTCCATGCTTGAAGATGAATTAGAGGTAAAGGAATAAAGTGCAGAATAAGATGAAAAGAAGGGACATACGTTGAAAAGTATATTTACGGAAAAGTTCCAAGAATATTCATTGGGGAAATTTCAGAAAGATCTTCTTTCAGGTGTTACGGTAGGTATAATCGCGATACCACTAGCAATGGCGTTTGCAATTGCCTCTGGAGTTAACCCCGAATATGGAATTTACACCACGATTATTGCTGGAATATTAATCTCTTTATTCGGAGGTTCAAAGTACCAAATCGGTGGCCCTACAGGAGCGTTCGTACCCGTTTTATTAGGTATTGTCCTAGCCTACGGTTATACAGATTTACTACTAGCAGGGCTGCTAGCTGGAATTATGCTATGTTTAATGGGAATCTTTAAGCTTGGTTCACTTATTAAATATATTCCGCGACCTGTGACAATCGGTTTCACAGCTGGAATTGCTATCATTATTTTCACTGGCCAAATCGCTAATTTCTTCGGTCTAACCGGAATAAAAAAGCATGAACAATTTCTTGCCAATATGAAAGAGATTGGGATTCATATCGATACAATCAATTGGTATAGCGTTATTACTGCTTTAATCTGTCTTATTATTATATTAATTACACCGAAGCTATTACCAAAAGTACCTGGTTCTCTAGTTGGATTAATTGTTTCAAGCGTAATTGCAACATTCTTTTTTTCCGGTCAAGTACCAACGATTGGAACAGCTTATGGCGGCATTCCAAATGCTTTACCCCACTTCGAAATGCTAGACATTTCATGGGCACGAATTGAAAGATTAATAGGACCAGCTTTTGTTATTGCAGCTTTAGGAGCGATAGAATCATTACTATCTGCAGTTGTTGCAGACGGAATGACGAGCAGCAAGCATAACAGTAATCGCGAGCTATTGGGACAAGGAATCGCTAATATGATTACTCCTTTTTTTGGAGGAATTCCTGCAACTGGTGCGATTGCCCGAACAGCAACGAATATTAAAAGCGGGGCCGTTTCTCCACTTTCCGGAGTCATTCACGGAATTTTCGTTATGGTTACATTATTAGTATTAGCACCTTTCGCTTCTGCCATCCCATTAGCAAGCATGGCACCAATTTTAATGATTGTTGCTTGGAATATGAGTGAACGAAAACATTTTGCTCATTTAATTAAAATGAAAACAGGGGACTCCTTGGTTTTATTAATTACCTTTTTATTGACTGTATTCACTAGCTTAACGACAGCTGTAGAAGTTGGTCTTATTTTAGCAGTCATTTTATTTACAAAACAAATGAGCAACATACTAGTCACCTCTAAGGTGCTTCCAGACCATAATAATGAACAGGAAAAGGTCACACCACATGTTGTGAACGATCATCATGATTGTCCACAGGTTAGTATTTTTACAATTGAAGGGCCATTATTCTTCGGAGCGGCGCAAACGTTTGAAAACCGAATTATGGAAACCATTCACCTTAGACCTAAAGTGTTAATTTTGCGACTTGGAAAAGTGCCGTTTATGGACACAACTGGCGAAGGGTATTTCCGGAATATTGTTCACCATTTTCACAGCGCTGGTGGAACCTTATTGATTTCTGGAACATCCCCCAAACTAAAAGAAACTCTACAAAAAAACGGGTTATACGAGGAAATAGGAGAAAAACATTTCTTCAATCATACAGGCGAAGCAATTAATTATGCTCTCACTCAACTTGATAAAAATAGATGTCTAGGCTGCAGGCACCTTGCTTTCAGAGAATGTAGCGAGCTCTCTCAAACATCTCTGCCTAAGGAACATATTCTTAGTCACTAAATTTCTAAATCTAAACAAAAAAGTGAGATAGGACCGATGTATTTGGTCAATCTCACTTTTTCATTAGCTTTATTAATTAAACATATATTAGATTGGAATTACTTTTCTACTGTCTCTACTATTCTATCTTGACTAGTAGAAATTGGTTTGCGATTCTTTTTTAATGCCACTGGTTCACCGTAGGAACGCAGATATTCTTTTAATCCACCATCAAAGCCAGCTGTGTATTCAACCGCGTCAGTCGGACAAGCATAACTACAACTCATACAAGAAATACATTCCGTAGATAATACTCTTTTTCCCTCGTACATATAATCCAATAGTTTAATATCCATTGGGCAAGCTCGCTCACAAGCAAAGCATTCAATGCACTGATCCTGTTTTATATTGATTTTTAATAAGGAAAAACGAGAGCCAATTTTTTGGACAACTGGAATGGGACATAAATACTTACAGACCGCACGATTATCTTTTAAAAAATAAGCTAACAGAAATCCGCCTATATAATAGAATAGATTTCCTATTAGAAACCATAATAGCTCTTTAAATGACCCAAGTTCTGGTGTTCGATGAAGAACATACATGACATAAATGACTAACCCTAAAGAACCGAAAAAGTGTGCATAACGAAACATACCTAGATATGGGACTCGCCCTTCTTTCGGTTGTTTCCAAGGAAGTAAATCTAAAATCGCCATGGTCCAACAGGCGTATCCACACCAGCCACGGCCAAAAATAAACGTTCCTCCTATTTTTGCAACAAGATAATGAATGGTAGCCCCGATAAATATGCCCATAAATAAATAAAAGAAAAACCCCTCTATTTGCATATTTTCTTTTCCTAGGATTCCTAAAAAAATCACCATATATGAACCTACTAAAAGTTGAGTCACTAATCTACCACGATGTTTGATTTTTTTCGGAAGGATACCTGTTAAAAGTATTCCGATTGCAAGAGCAATGCCAATATAGGAAAAATTAAATAGATAGAATACATTGTCTTTGGTTAACCAAAGCGTAATAGCTATCGTCATAAAAATGGCAAGAAAAATAGTAGGAAGAATAAAATGTTTCCCCCTAATATCCCAACTACTCTTACTTTTCTGCAACACTATGGCCTCCCTCAAAATGCCTATTATATGTAAATAGTCCTACTAATTTATGATACCATTTAAATTAATACACCATTTCGCTTCTCCGTTGTTTTTTACATAAACTAAACAAAAAAAGAAGTAGGTATCTAGAACTAGACAGCTGTACTTACTGAGAAAGGCTAAACTTCTTATTTAATAAAAAAAATCCCACTGAACGAATCAGTGAGATTTCCAATTGTTTATGAAATTAACAAAGAAGTCTTAAAAAAACTCATGATATAACGCTTCAACAGCTTTATCCACAAACTCTCCTTTAACGCCAAACATCATGCTAACCTCTGAAGATCCTTGGTTAATCATATCAATATTTACCTTGGCATTTGCAAGTGCTTTTGCTGCTCTTGCTGTTGTACCAACGTTATGACGCATTCCTTCACCAACAACCATGATTAACGCAAGATTATGTTCAACAACCACTTCATCTGCATGGAGCTCATCCTTAAGACGTCTCACGATATTGGCTTCATTTTCAGCACTCATTTGATCTTGACGAAGAATCAGTGTAACATCATCAATTCCTGAAGGAGTATGCTCATATGCTACCCCATAGTCTTCTAAAATAGAAAGCATCTTACGTCCAAAGCCGACTTCACGGTTCATCATATATTTATTGATGTAAATACTGCAAAATCCTTTATCACTTGCAATCCCAATAACCGGACCATTCGTATTGTCTCGTTTATTTACAATCAACGTACCTGGAGCAGTTGGATTATTCGTATTGCGGATGTTAACCGGAATACCTGCACGAAAGGCTGGAATTAGAGCCTCATCATGTAATACACTAAAACCTGCATAAGACAATTCTCGCATTTCGCGGTATGTAATCTCCCGAATCTCCTTCGGATTCTCGATTAGATTCGGATTCACTGCGTAAACAGCATCTACGTCCGTGAAATTCTCATACATATCCGCTTTTACACCAGCTGCCAAAATAGCACCCGTTATATCAGATCCACTTCTTGAGAAGGTTAATACATCGCCTTCTTCTGTATAACCAAAGAACCCTGGAAATACAACAATCCCACTTTTATCTCGTAATGCGTGTAATCTCTCATAAGATTCCGGTAATACAACTGTATGACCATCTTCATCCTTTACAATTAATCCAGCCTGTTTTGGATCCACATATTCTGCATCGATCCCTTGACTTTGGAAAAACGCAGCAACAAGCTTTGCATTGTTATCTTCTCCACTTGCTTTTAATGCATCAAGATAACTATTCGGTTTGCTTTGGTCTGCATGAAGTAGTGCTAATAAGTCTTCTCTTATTCTTGTAAGAATGGCTTCCGGAATATTTAATTCTCTAACAATACTTGCATAACGTTCAATGATCTCTTCTAATAACTCTTCGCCGTTTTCACCATTTAACTGACGCTCAGCACAAGCAATTAACAAATCCGTTACTTTAATATCATCTGAATTTCTTTTACCTGGAGCTGATACGACAACAAATTTTCGTTCAGAATCTTCCATCACTATATTAAATACTTTTTTTAACTGTTCACCTGAAGCTAATGAACTACCGCCAAATTTAATAACTTTCACTACGTCATCCCTCATTGTAATAAATATTCAGTAAAATTTCTTCTCTTATTATCACTTGTTTTCCCAAAACAATCAAGCATTAATTCTACATATAGCGTACATTTGTATTTTGCAGGTGGACTTGTGATAGAAAACACAAGCCCTCCTTAATATGGAAGTCGAACCTATATATAAAGGTAATAACTAAACCAAATCACGATAAAAGTACTGTTATCGATTGTCCACCTTTTCTGGATACATGTCATGATTCATCATACGATAATCCGCCACCTTTTCATACTTGGTACCTTTTCTCCCATAGTTCACATATGGATCAATTGAAATTCCTCCACGTGGTGTAAATTTCCCCCAAACCTCAATATACCGCGGGTCCATTAATTCTATTAAATCGTTCATAATTATATTCACGCAATCTTCGTGAAAGTCACCATGATTTCTAAAACTAAACAAATAAAGCTTTAATGATTTACTTTCAACCATCTTCACATCAGGTATATAGCTAATATAAATCGTTGCAAAATCAGGCTGTCCCGTCATCGGACAAAGACTAGTAAACTCCGGGCAATTAAATTTCACAAAATAATCTCGGTTTTGATGTTTATTATCGAACGACTCCAAGATCTCTGGAGAATACTCAAACAAATATTTAGTATTTTGATTTCCTAGTAAGGTAACATCTTGTAACTCTGTTTCTTTTCTTCCAGTCATATTAAATCCTCCTTTATTAAAGGCTATGTTATATCTCTCAGTTGATTTTTGCTTCATTTCTACCAAATAATCACTTTATAATATTGTTAACCGTAGCCTTATTAAAAAAACCATATCTCCTCAAAGATATGGTTGAAAATAAATACTCAAAGCCATAGTTTTTTATAGAGGGTTTGTTGCTATGAACCTCTCCCATAACAGGAACGTTTCTATGGAATGAACATATTTAATATAGAAAACCATCACATATATGTCAATAGAACACTATGTGGAATCTAATGGAAGCAATATATATAGTAATAAATTTTTCATGATTTATATTACCGTGATAGAAATTGTTGACAAATTGTCATAAATATCAGATAATTAAGAAAATTCGGCAATTACCTCTTGGGTCATCCTTATAACACCCACTCAAATAGTACAAGCTTGGAAGAGTACTCTCCTAATCAAACTAAAATTACATGAAGGAAAGGAAGAAGATTATGGTTAAATTTACAGTGACAGTTGATTTACAAGGGAAATTTTATCAAACAAATGTATTAGCAAATAGAGACACAGCACAAGAAGAAATTATGCAGTTAGCTATTTCTCAAGTAAAGAAGCAATGGAAAAACTAAGAAGCAGGGATCTCATTTGAGACCTGCTTTTTTTTATGAAAAAATAAAAGCTTTCCAAATTAAACAGTAGTACTTAACTAAAATAAATGTTGATTTTTTATACCTTCACAATATATTCAAAAAGAAACTGATAAAATTTTATTATATTAAACTAATATACCAGACTTCTTCTTCCCCAAACATTTATTTAAATTACATCTATTCATTATATTTGAATAAGAAAAATTCAATACAATAACATGCTCACTCATACTAACTCAACTTTTTGTTATTGAACATTTTGTGACATATGTCACTTTCCATTGTTTTTTTTCTCATATCAGAATAAGATAGTATCGTGAGATTGTGAAGAACACCTCACAATTTTCGAATAACAAATCACTTCAAAAATTTTTCAAAAAAACAAGAAAGGGGTACTTGTATGAAAATGAAATGGACTTTATTGACTCTTATTTTCACTATTGCCACCGTGCTTACTGGCTGCGATAACCCAGTAGCGGTTTTTGATCCAAAAGGGCCGATGGCATCAAATTTGACCAATACTATTTATATAGCAATTGGGACAATGATAGTTGTTTTTGTTGTTGTAATCGCTCTCTTTATTAATATGTTAGTAAAATACCGTGCTTCTAAACAACCTAAAGACTATGAATCTCCACACATTGAAGGTAGCATGGTTCTTGAAACGATTTGGACAGCGATTCCGGTACTTATCGTTACTTTCCTATCCATTGTTACTGTATTTAGTTTAAATGAAGTGGAGGCAACTCCAAAAGGATATGAAAATGAAAAGCCGTTAGTTATTTATGCTGCATCATCTGACTGGAAGTGGCACTTTAGTTATCCGGAAGAAAACATTGAAACAGTTAACTACTTATATGTTCCAGTAAATCGACCAATTGAATTTAAGATTTATGCTTTTGGACCAATCTCAAGTCTCTGGATTCCACAGCTTGCTGGACAAAAGTATGGAATGAGCGACATGGTTAATACGCTTCACGTATTAGCAGATGAACCAGGAGAATATACTGGACGAAATTCAAGCTTTACAGGTAAAGGTGTTGCATCTCAAATCTTTAATCTCGAAGCAGTGTCTCCTGCTGAATATGAAAAATGGGTAACAGAAGTTAAAGCTAAAGCAGAACCACTTACGGAGGCAAAATTTGATAAATTATTAGAAACAGATTTTGTTGGCCGTGCAACGTACACTGGTACTCATTTAGAGTTTTCTCCAGCTCCTGAAGGTGAAAATGCTGGGCATGTTCACAAATCTTTAATTCAAGGTGAAACAAAAACTCCTTCTTTTGAAGAAGAAGATCATAGTAAACATTAAGTTTTAATAAAAATTTAAAAGGATAAACTTCTGAAAGGAGTTACACAAGTATGGATTTTTTCGATAGATTTGCCGTACCTCATTCAAGTCCTGCTATCGTAGGTTCCCAAATAGCAATCATTGTTGTTTCACTTGCTATAATTGTAGGCTTAACCTATTTTAAAAAATGGGGCTACCTATGGCGTGAATGGCTTACTACTGTAGACCATAAACGTATTGGGATTATGTATATTGCATCTGCTTTGATTATGTTTGTACGTGGTCTTATTGATGCTCTTATGTTGCGTGCACAGCTTGCAGTTCCTGATAATACACTACTAGATGCGCAACACTATAATGAAGTTTTCTCGACACACGGGATTATCATGATCCTCTTTATGGCGATGCCATTCCTATTTGGTCTAATGAATATCGCTACACCATTACAAATTGGTGCACGTGATGTTGCTTTCCCACGTTTAAATGCACTTAGTTTTTGGTTGTTTTTCTGGGGAGCGATGTTATTAAACATCTCTTTCGTAGTCGGTGGTTCTCCTGATGCTGGTTGGACATCTTACTTCCCATTAGCAAGTGAGCAGTTTAGTCCATCCGTAGGAACAAACTATTATATGCTTTCTATTCAACTTTCAGGTATTGGTTCACTGATTACTGCTATTAACTTTTTAACTACGATTTTTAGAATGAGAGCACCTGGCATGACATTAATGAAAATGCCAATGTTTACATGGTCTATTCTAGTAACAAACGTATTAATTTTAGCTGTTTTCCCTGTATTCGCAATGGCTCTTGTATTTGGATCAATGGACCGTCTATTCGGCACCCAATTCTACACAATGGGTAACGGTGGTATGGATATGATGTGGGCCAACTTGTTCTGGGTTTGGGGACATCCTGAAGTGTACATTGTAATCTTACCTGCTTTCGGTATTTACAGTGAAATCATTTCAACATTCTCACGTCGTAACCTATATGGTTACAAATCAATGGTTGCCTCAATGATTGCTATTACAGTTCTTTCTGTTCTTGTATGGGTTCACCATTTCTTCACAATGGGTCAAGGTGTATTAACAAACAGTATCTTCTCTATTACAACAATGGCGATTGCCGTTCCAACAGGGGTTAAGATTTTCAACTGGTTGTTTACACTTCGAAAAGGTAAAATTGAATTTACTACTCCAATGCTTTGGTCTTTGGCCTTTATTCCGACTTTCTTAATCGGTGGGGTTACAGGGGTTATGTTGGCCATGGCAAGTGCCGACTTCCAATATCATAATTCGATGTTCTTAGTTGCTCACTTCCATTACACATTAATTCCTGGTGTTGTATATGCGTTTATTGCTGGTATGATTTACTGGTGGCCAAAGTTCTTCGGTTTCATGTTGAACGAAAAAATCGGGAAAGTTTCATTCTGGATGGTTGCCATCTTCTTTAACGTAACATTCTTCCCAATGTTTATCACTGGGCTAGATGGTCAAGCACGTCGTATGTTCACATACTCTGCAGAAACTGGATGGGGTCCATTAAACTTAGTTGCTTCAATAGGTGCAGTAGGATTAGTTCTTGGTTTCGTAGTCCTTGTTTATAACATTGTTTGGAGTACTATTTATATGCCAAGAAATGTAGGTTCTGATCCATGGGATGCACGTTCACTTGAATGGGCAACTCCTACTCCAATACCTGAATACAACTTTGCTACGCTTGCACATGTTGATTCATCACAACCATTCTGGGATGCAAAGAAAAACGGTATTAATTTATTCCCAGATAAAGTAGAAGAAATTCACATGCCAAATAACAGCGGTGCTCCGTTTATTATGGGTATACTCTTCTTCGTTGGAGGGTTCAGTATGGTATTCAGTATGTTCCCATTAGCAATCATTTGCTTAATCGGAATTTTTGCTTGTTTGGCTTATCGTTCATTTGAACATGATCACGGACATCATATTTCCGTTAAAGAAATTGAAGAAACAGAAAAAAAATTGCGAGGTGCTAACGCATGAAAATAAATCACTCGCTCCCACTTGAATATAGTACTGAAGAAAATAAACTAAAGATTTTAGGTTTTTGGATTTTCCTATGTGCCGAAGTTGCCCTTTTTGCAACATTATTCGCAATGGTTTTTGCTTACTATGGTCGTTACGGTAATGGCCCTACAGTTCAAGAACTTTATGAAATCAAACCTATATTATTTGAAACATTTGTCTTGTTAACAAGTAGTTTTACCATTGGTTTAGGAATTAATGCAATGCGACTTGGTAGAAAAAAAGCAATGTTAACGTTCTTTGGTATCACATTAGCTCTTGGTCTAGCCTTCTTAGGTACAGAAATCACAGAATTTATAACTTATGTCCATGAAGGTGCAACAATCCAAACAAGCGGCTTCTTATCCGTATTGTTTACAACATTAGGAACACACGGAGCTCACGTATCGCTTGGTTTCTTCTGGGGATTATTCATCATGATCCAAGTAGCAAAACGTGGATTAAATCCACAAACAGCTAATAAAGCGTTCATTTTCTCACTGTACTGGCATTTCTTAGACGTAGTTTGGATTTTCATCTTTAGCTTCGTTTATTTGAAAGGAATGATGTAATATGGGACAATTATTTCCTAAGCACCACGTTATGGGATTTATTTTCTCCTTGGTTCTTACAGTAGTGGCTCTTGCCGTACTTCTTTATGATCTTTCTTATCAAATAGGAATGACCATTCTACTAGTAACAGCCTTCTTACAGGCTAGTGTTCAATTGGTGATGTTTATGCACGTTGGGGAATCTGAGGATAAGCCAGCTATTTACGCCAATGTTTGGTATATGATATTCTTTGCCATTGTAACTGTACTAGGTACAATGCTAACTATGGTTTGGGACATCGGATAATAGAAAAGAAAAAGAAGAGCTCAATTAATTTGATGCTCTTCTTTTTCTTTTTGCATATGCTGCTGCTTTATTTAATTGAATAACCTTAGGACTGAATGGAATCTTCCTTTCACCCTTTTCCGTATTCAACACCATTTCTTCTGTAGCGACAAATAGTATACCAATAAGAAAGATTGCGGAGGCACTAATTAGAATTGTTAAGCCAATAATCGTTAAGATATAATCTCTATTGTAATCGTTTACAAATATACTCATAAAAAAAATCAATAAACCGATTATATTCGCCGTACCACACATCCATTTTAACGCCGTTAGAATTTCTGATTTCGCTCCCATCAAATCATCCTCCTTACTAATATATATTAAACCATTTCACAAAATTGTCAATTATTTCCATAAAAAATCAATAAATATATTGACAACTTTATTAATCATCATGTATACCTTTTAATCTATCCATTATTTTTCAGAATATAACTTAAAAATCTCATAATAATCATTGAATTTTAGCCTTTTCATGAGAAACTCTATTAAAAATAAGAACGCAGTACATAGAAAACCCCAAAATATTGGACAAAACAAAGTCCACTATTTTGGGGTTCTGATCATTACTGAAAAAATATGGTTTAATAAAGCGAATATTTTCCACTATTATTCAGGCTCTTCTTAGCCTTTTTCTTTTCATTTTTTGATTGCCACTGTATTCCCTGCATCGTACAACCCAAACTTACTATTGCGATGATGACATAAATTAAGTTATTTAACCATCTGCGCATGAGAATCGCCTCCTTATATTAAATTCTATTTAAAATTATAGTGTACTTGTTTACGATCTCCTCTGATTTCTCATTATAAAGAGGATAACTATCCTTAATCTTTGAGGACCTCAGTATGCACCTTAATTATACTATTCTTTTCTTAATAGCGCCTTCTAAAATTTGAAAATATTCTGACGATATACCTAGCTTTTTCCTATTACAAATAGTAAAAGAGTTTACCGGAATGTACCAATAAACTCTTTTACTTGTCTCGATCTACGAAAAAAACATACTTAAGTATTATTTACTTACAACTGTAAGATCTTTAACACCTTTTTGGATATAATCAAATAGCTCTTCTATATCTGATTCTTCGACACAAGAGAAGGCAATTCTTAGGTCAGTATCATTAATCGCGATTGTACCAACACCATATTCATCTAACAAATGAACACGAAGCTGTTCCGCATTCACATTTTTCAACTGTAAACACATAAAGTATCCAGAGTTAAATGGATAGTATGTCCAATCCTCATTAAATTTATCTTGTTGTAGCACTTGTTTGGTTTTTCTTGCTCTAGCTGCCATGATATCAAATTTTTCTTTTTTCTCACGAGCAAAATCTTCTGATTGTAGAGATTTTAAGATAATCGTTTGTGATAAGTGTGGACCACTTGAAATAGCTCCACGAATAATCCCTTTTGTTTTTTCTTCCAACGCATGTAAAACATCTTCACTTTCAGCTGCATATGTAATAAAGCCTACTCGTAATCCCCAAACATAATTTTCTTTCGTTGCTCCATCAATTTTTATAGGTAAAATTCGTGAATGTAAACCTGCTAATTGTCCAAATATAGATTCTTTTATGGAGTCTTCATAGAACAAGCCAAAATATGCATCATCTAGAAGAGTAACGATATTGATTCCTGCCTCTGCAGCTTCATATAATGCAGAAACAATTCCGTCTGCTTCTTCTTTTGAAGGTGTGTAGCCCGTTGGATTATTTGGAAAGTTCAATAATACGAGCGCTTTCCCTGCTTCTTTTTGTTTTAATAGAACTTCTTTAAAAGACGCAACATTAAAACGTTGATTTTCATCAAATAATTCAAATGTTACAACATTTCCGCCTCTACGAGTATTAAATACTAAATTATAATTTCCCCAATATTTATTAGGTATAATAAGCGTATCTCCTTCATCCACAAATAAATCAGATACAATACTCAATCCATGTGTAAGCGCAGTTGTAACAATTGGCAATCCAAAACTTTTACCTTTTAAAGATGGATTGTCTTTTAATTGTTTTTCTCTCCATGCTTCACGTAAAGGCTGTTTTCCTGAAGGTGGAGCATATGGATAAATATCCTTTGGTTCATAACCAACAAAATGATCCTGTATATGTTTAAAGTGCATTGGGCCGTTACCTTCAGTAGCAATACCGATGGTTGCGTTAAAACGAGTTGCCTTCTTCCCTGCTTCTGCACTTTGGCTAAGAATTCCTTTTGGATAATATAAATTCTTACCAAGTTCTGATAACATGTCATATATATTTGGATTGTTTTCTAAAATCTTGTCATTCAACTGTTTAGCTAAATTGTTCAATATAGGTCCCTCCAATCAAGTTACTAACTTCATTATTAACTTATTTAATGCCGTATATCAAGAGTAAACTGAAGATTATTATCACTTAATAGAAAGCCTTATCATAATGACTACTGAAAAGTAAGATAATTACTTCAATCTTTATACAATTCTAATTTAATACTCTAAAAAATACCACTAAATACGATTGCATTCAGTGGTATTTTTAACACCATATTAATAACTAGCCTTTATTTTTGTAATGTAGCCGTTAATGTTTTCTTTGACGTTCCACGGTATACCGTAAATGAAACTTTGTCACCTACTTTCTTGCTATAAAGTTGTTTGCGCAATTCTGCTCCTGAATTTACATTTACACCATCAACGGATACAATTATATCTTGCTGTTGAAATCCCGCTTTAGCTGCTGCTGAATGGTTATCAATACTTGTTACCATAACACCTGATTGTGCTGCCTTAGGAATATTTTGCAGATAGTATTGAGGAATTTCGCTTACGTTTGTTAAGCTGACACCCAAGTATGGGCGTGTGATCTTCCCGTTTTTTATAAGCTCATTCACAATTGGAATCACATCGTTACTAGGTATCGCAAACCCTAAGCCTTCTACCCCACTTTCAGAGATTTTCATGCTGTTAATCCCAATCACTTCTCCACTCGAGTTAATCAATGCCCCACCACTATTCCCTGGATTAATAGCAGCATCTGTTTGAATAACATTTAATTCCCACGTTCCATCAGAAGTATCAACAGTCATTGACCGATTTGTTGCACTAACAATTCCTTGAGTTACCGAACGGGAGAAATCCAGTCCAAGTGGATTTCCTATAGCTAATGCACTGTCTCCAGGGCGAATGCGATCAGAGTCCCCAAAAGTGAGCGTCTGGCTTACATAAGAGTCATCAATGGTTAATACAGCTAAATCTGTTAACGCATCAGCACCTACTACCTTTGCTGTCGTCTTCTTGCCATTATACAAAGATATTTCAACTTTAGTTGCTCCTTCAATTACATGATTATTTGTTATAATATATGCTTTTCCATTTTCTTTTTTCCAAATAACACCTGAACCAGTCCCACTTTCCACTGGTTCACTATTTTGATTATTTGGAATATATGCTGGTCTACCAAAAAAATCTGGTGTAGTTGATACTTGATAGTTTACAACACCAACAATTGCTTTTGAGGCATTTTCTACAATATCTGCCATCGAAGTAGAAGTATTACTACTAGTACTCATTTTTGCTACGTTTGTATTTGAACTTGATGTCGCTGTTGTTTGTTGTGTTGTTACATTAGATGATTGACTTTTGTCTGAATAATCACTGGCAAATACAAAGACAGATGAAGTAATTAAGGCTGCCACAGTACTTGATATAAGTGAAGTCATTAAATATTTTGGTTTTTCTTTTTTCTTCTCCACTTGCGGTGTAACAGGTGTAACTTGCTCTTCATTTACTGGTTCCATCTTTTATTCCTCCTAATAAATAGGCTCTGTTAAACCTGACTGTTGATTGGAGTGGATACGCTTCGCTTTCCGCGGGCGGTGCGGGGAGCCTCCTCACAGCTTACGCTCCTGCGGGGTCTCCCCTGCTCCGTACTCCCGCAGGAGTCTTCGCGTATCCACTCCAATCAACAAAATTGAAATCAACATCAGCCTTTAACACAGCCAATAAATAAACTTTGTATGAGTTCATCATAATGGAGAAACCTTAAGAAATTCTTAACAACAATACTCAGTCTTCTTTCTTGGTAATTGCTTCTTAAATATGGTAAGTTATTCATTGTACCAAACGGTAGGTACAATGAAAGGTGTTTTTTAGTCAGTATAGGAAACACTAATGTTGAAAAATAAACAATAAAGAGGTGTATCAAATGAACATCATGATTACAGAAAAGGCAATAGATAAACTGAACAATAAAATCGGTGAAGAAAAAGGATATTTAAAAATCCAATATGTAACTGATGGGCTAGCATGTGATACAGGAGTACCTACTTTGTGGTTTGTTTCATCAAAAGATGATGCTAATAACGTTTTATTTGATACAAATGATCGTCCTGTTTTAATTGAGAAATCAAATCTAATGTATTTTGATGAAGACTTAAAAATTGATTACTCAGATTCAGTAAATAGCTTTCAATTAACAAGCCCTCAACAAATCATTAACGGAAGGATGTCATTTATTTCCAAAGTTAAATGATTTGTTGAGGGACTTCCCTTTAAATAAGAGCTATGTTGTGTAACTTCTTTGTTCATTTATTATTTCATAACCAAAAACAAAACCATGAGAGGATGTTGATCATGTCAAACGGTTACTATGAAAAAGAGAATTTAAAAGGTCTTAGTCAACTAAAAACGTTAGCTCCCGACCAATTACAAGCATTTTCGGAATTTAACAGCGAGGTATTTAAGGAAGGTTCTCTTACTAAAAAAGAAAAAGAAATTATTGCAGTTGCTATCGCCCATGTAACTGAGTGCCCGTATTGTATTGATTCACATACAAAGAATGCAAAGGTGGAAGGTGCTTCCCTTAAAGAATTAGTAGAAGCAGTATTTGTAGTAGCTGGAGTGGAAGCTGGCGGTGCAGTAACCCATAGTACACATATGCAAAATGCATTAAATTCTGAAGCATCTGATACGCTCTACAATCGATCTAATTTAAAAAATCTTAGAAATTTAAGAAAAAATGCACCCGATGGTTTTAAAGGCTATTCAAATTTTAGTGCCGCAGCGGTGAAAGAAGGCGCATTAAGCGCAAAATTCAAGGAAATCATTGCGGTAGCTGTTGCACATGCCACTCAATGCCCATATTGTATTGACGTTCACACCAAAAATGCTGCAAAAGCTGGAGCCACAAATGAAGAGCTTTCAGAAGCAGTTTTGGTAGCTTCTGCTTTACTTGCAGGTGGAGCTTATGCACATATGGCCAATATGATTCAAAGCTACGGAGAATGATTATATTGTCCAAGAAACAAGAAATCATCTCTATAGCTAGAGATGTAATACATTCTAAAGGTTATCAAGCAACTTCGATTAATGATATTCTTCAAGCCGCTCATATTGGAAAAGGACAATTTTATTATTATTTTTCTTCAAAATATGATCTTGGAGTAGCCGTTGTTGAAGATTTAATACAAGAATGGAATCAGCAATTAATTGTGGAAATTCTCCAATCAACAGACGAACCACATGTAAGATTAAGCAAAATGCTGGAATGGGCCATCCACTCTCATGCAGAAGCTGAAAAAAAGTCGGGCTGTCCAATTGGAAATTTAGCTATTGAAATGAGTGAGCATGAAGAAGAATTTCGCCAAAAAATCCAGCAGTTTTTCGAACGTTGGATAGGATGTGTAAAAGAAGCTTTAGATGAAATGATTAAGCAAGGTCAACTTGACTCCACTATAGACTCCCAAAAAAGGGCTCAAGCGCTAATAGCTATGATTCAAGGTGGGACTTTATTAATGAAAAACTATCAGGATATTCAACTATTAATTAACGTCATTGACGTCATTCGTGAGCAGTACAATCTTTCTGTATAAAAAATGATGATATTGGGGGAAAAAACATGAAACAAGTCAAATCAGAGCAAGAATATCGTGAACAAATTTCTCAAGATGAATTAACAATTGGTGTTTTTACAACAACTTGGTGTCCTGACTGTAAACGTTTAGGCATGTTTATTGATGAAATTACAGAAGAGAATCAAGATAAACAGTGGTTTACTATTGACCGTGATGAGTTCCCCGAAATTTCTGAAGAACAAAATGTAATGGGAATTCCTTCATTATTAGTATTTAAAAATGGTGAAAAGCTTGCTCATTTGCATAGTGCAAACGCTAAAACGGCAGATGCAGTTAGGGAATTCTTAAACGAAATCTAAAAATAAGGAGCCATCATCCTAGATGGCCCCTTATTTTTTACATAATGTCATATACTTCTTTTGTTTTGGGATTGACTCCATACCAGCCCCATGTAGCCGTATGGCCACCCTGACCGTCTTCCACGCTTTCAAAAACCTGAAAAATATAATCTCCCTTTTCATCATCATGATCATATTGTACGCTTAATTGCGGGTAATCCTTAATTTCAATAAAATCCTTTACTAATTGTTCCGCTTCTTTTACTGAAATCGTACTACCATTATTATTTCCATCAGAACCCCCTGTATCTGGCTTAGGATTCTCTGTATTTGGTTCAGGATTCTCTATATTTGGTTCAGGATTCTCTGTCCCCGTCCCGTCAGTTCCTTCCATATTTCCTTCTTCGAGTGTAGCAGGATCCTCAGGCCCTAATTGTCCTTCCTTTGAAGGTGTAGAATCAGATTGAGCATTATCCACCTTAGTTACCCACTCATCTGCTTTCGATACTAATACTTTACCTACTTTTGTTTTTGCATCATAACCAGCGGCTTTTTCAAAGTAAGTAAGAGCCTTTTCGTAGTTTTTTTGTTTGAATTGATTGATTCCATCTGCTAAGAGCTTTGATAATTCCTTCAATTCTTTTGCTTCACTCGTTTCATTGTCTTTATACGCAGACGTATATGCTTCATAAGCTTCTAGATAATTCTCTGCTTGTACTTGTTCTTTGCCCAGCTCCATATTAGATTCATAGTCTTTTGATGTACAACCAGCAACGATTAATAAAAATGTCATTACGATTAAAGCTATTCCTTTTCTCTTCACCATGGCACCTCTTCATTTGAGATTGTTCAATCTACCTATTTTCTCTTATTGTATCACGAAAAATATGTACAGTTATGTGTAATATTGACATCATTTATATTCAATGATGTAAAAGTTCACTTACATTAGTTCTCATAATCAGGCATTTGCAGAACATACTAACTATACCACCCGATTACAGTATGTAAGGACGTGAAGGTAAATGGACTTCTTTTATAGTCAAGAATCCCTAACAGCTATTCAGTGGATTATTAGAGCCATAGTATCTTTTTTCTTTTTACTCTTTGTAGCAAGAATAATGGGGCAACGCTCAATTTCTCAGTTACGTATACTTGATTTTATAATGGCCTTATCGATTGGCAACATTATTGCCCATCCCTTATCAGATGAAGAACTAGGAATGAAGGGATCTATGATTACGATAACGGTAATGGTCATTTTATATTTAATTGGAGTATTTTCCACTCTTAAATGGACAAAGCTTCGAAACTTAATTAATGCTCCTGCGTTCCCCCTCATTGAAAATGGAAAAATTGTTTTTAAAAATTTAGCAAAAGCAAGGATTTCTATCGATGTCTTATTAGCAGAGCTTAGGAAAGAAAAAATTGACGAGATTGATAAAGTAGCACTTGCATTATGGGAAGCAGATGGAACATTATCTATTTTTTTAAACTCCCAATATCAAACAGTGACGCCATCAACTTTACAGCTAGCAACAAAACCCTTTCATTTTCCTCAGACAATTATTAAAGAAGGTAAAATTCTTTCTGAAGAATTACATCAAACTGGAAAAAGTGAAAGCTGGCTGAAAAACGAATTAAAAAATACATACAATCTTGACATACACGACATTTTACTAGCAACCATAGATGATAACGATAACATAAAGATTTGTTTATATAATTAGACAAGAGAGCCTTATTAGGCAGTTTTCCATTTTATTTGTTCCACTCATACAACACAATATCATTATATAAAGGGTCATAAATAGGATTAGAATGAAACTCCTTTATTTTATTAATCTTACCAGTTAAGTTTATGCCCTGTGCTTTAAACCCTTCTACTACCTTATTGGTTATTAAAATCTTTCTTTTCGGATAATAGGATATATCATGTAAAAAAACTTCATAGGTTTGTATCTTTTTATAAGAAATTGTACTATTCATATACTGCAAAGTTCTCGTCTCTTCCCATGCATAAACAATCGCTGATTGATCAAAAGACTGTAAATAGTGAGCTAGTTGATATGTGGCTGGAAGTTCGTTTGCTTGCTGTTTAATCAACATAAATGAATAATAAGTTTGTGAAACCAAGATTAGACTACAAAGAATGTATATTACAGAGTGCCTAATCTTTTTTAATACATTAGTTAATACGATAAAAAGAAGAAGTATAACTAGAGGAAGTATATGTCTAGGTTTATCAATATTTTGTGCAATAATAGCCCAAATTAAATAACAAATACCCATGATACATGCTAATTGTTGAGAGAAATCTGTTTTTAGATTACTCCATTTGAATAACAATATAAACAAACTAAAAAGTAGGCCATATAAAACGGCTAACAAAATCGTTTGAATGGAAATACCCGTCCATAATACATTATCAAATACTAATATTTTTATTCTCTCTAGAATGGATACATCACTAGTAACAGCCGTGTTACCCCAATCATTAAAATGACCGCTAGTAAAAGCCAAAGAAAGTTTTACAAATCCTTTCAGACTTCCTTCAGAAAACACAAGAGCTGCGATCCATATAAACTGACACATAACCGTCCATATCAAATAGCCAACGATTTGTTTATTTGTAATTAGTTTATTCTTCCACTTCTTATAAAATAGGAATAATAAACCTATAGCTAAAGGTATATAGGATAAACGAATGCCTAACAATATACTTAAAAAGAATGATGGTAAACTATTTATAACTATACCCATATTTTTCATTGCTACTTGGATACTCCAAAAATACCACCAAAGGGCAGCAAGAGCAGCTCCTTCTGATACGGGTTGATTGACAATTATCAAAATGTAGGTTGAGGAGTAGATGATAGAAGTAATCCATAAACTATATGACCTTGAAACATAATTCCGTGCAAGTTTATACAGGGGGAACAAAGCACTCAAATAAAACAAAATACTAAAAACAGTCAGTGAAGCTGCCTCATTTTCAACAAACTGATGAATAAAATACCCACCTAAAATAAAATAGGGGTACCCTGGGAAATGAGGTTGCATTGCCATCAAATCATATCGATCTAAGGCAAGTGCAAAATCCACCTGATCCCATGTAGAAGCAAAAGCATTGACATGAGTTAATTGAGTCCAAAATAAAAACGTTATTGAAAATAGGCTAATAAGAGTAATACCTATATGTAATATGTTTGGTGTATCCAATTGATCTTTCTTTTCCATTCATGATCACCATTTCCTAAATTAATGAGCTGTTCACATAAATTAGAGTATAGATAACGGTCTATTTACATGGAAAAAGCACAAGGAAACACCTTGTACTTTTGTCAGAGAGAAAAATAATTTTTATCCCGCCTTAACGGGCAGTAAGACCTCCACCTCAAGATTCTGAGTATCCAAAGAAGATAGGTGGGGGATGAAGAACCCCCCCACTGATGGAAGTTTCACTTTATTTTGCCTGTACTTTTAATTTTTTTTCTTGTTCTTTCTTTTTAGAACTCTCATTGCTTTCTTGTGACTTAAATGATGTTAGTAAATAGATTCCAACAAAGTATCCAACATAGGCAATGACCTCTTCTACGGATGGCATAGAAGCATAACCGAATAATGCTTTAAGAAAAATACCAATATCTCCTGATAGAATAGGAGCAACCCCGTGATCACGTAAATAATGATCATAATCAATTGGATGTTCTGGCAGAAACCAAGTTAAATCATATAAGTGCGGTATTACACTTCCAATTATATTTAAATCTTGCATCATTGATATCGCCTGAACTAAGAGACCTGCCGCAATCAATATGATAAAAACACCTGTTACTTTAAAGAAAGTTTTAAGAGAAACTTTCATCGTTCCTTTAAAGAAAAAATAACAAACAACAGCAGCAATGATCACTCCTGTAATAGCACCCCAGCCTTTCATAGCAGCGCCAATATTTCCACCGGTAATGGCTGCAAAGAAGAAAACAGTCTCAACTCCCTCACGAAGGACAACTAGAAATGAGTGAATGACCATTCCCACTACATTGCCCGTTGTAATAAACTGATTCATTTTACCTTCCATATTGCCTTTCATATCTCTGCTGTGCTTCGACATCCAGAAAACCATTTGGGTCAACAACACGGCAGAAATCAACATAATTCCTATCTTCAAATACATCTCGCTGCCCATTGCAGCAAAGCCTGTTAATACAACCTGGAATAGCATCGCCACACCAACACTAGCTAGCACAGCAAGACCTGCTCCTAGCCAAACATACTTTGTAAAATGGCTATGACCTATTCTTTTTAGATAGGTTGTAATAATGCCTACAATAAGCAACGCTTCTAGGACTTCACGGAAGGTAATTAATAAAGCTTGTATCTCCATAGATTGTTCTCCTCTCCATAAGAAAAGCTTAATGCGCTCGTTTGGCGACGTATGGTAGAGCTAGACACCAATACACGTCAAAAAGTGTAAACTCCCTTATTAGGAACGTGGACGTCCTTATATATCTTTATGAGTTCATTTTTCTTTTACGGATTGTAAAAACGACGATAGCGACAATGATGACAACAATGATCACTAATGGAAGCCAATTTCGTAAATTGGAGAGATCTGTCCAATCCTTTTCTTGACTGCTAGCATCCGTAGAAGACTCTGTAAAATGTCCAACCTTTAAACTCTTTAAATTAAACTCTTTTTCGAGTAAAGAAAATATTTGATCTTTACTAGCATCAAACGCCTTTTGATCCGCTTCTTTTTGGCCAACACCGAAAAGTCCTGGATTTCCTAATGCATTTAGTGCTTTATCAAATTCTGACTTAATTTGTTTATCCATTTCAGGGTTTCTGGCTTCCACTTTTGGAGATAATGCCTCATATGTGGCAAATCCCTTTGCTAATAAACGCTTGCTCGTTTCATACTCCGAAAAGTTTTTATCGATATTTTCCAAGCGCCTTGCGATATTTAGCACAAGGAGTTGGTCCATATTATTAATCGTTTGTTCTTTATCCTTATTTTCAAGATTCTGAAGAATAACTTTAGACGGCTCCGGTCCCATATGCATATCAATTTCTTCTTTGACGGTGTTAAAATGCTTTTCCGCAGTTGCATAGTCTGGAGGATTTTTGTCTAGTTCAATCAGCATTTTTTTATATACCTCTGCCACTGCCTCCTCATTTGGATCTCCATATGTATAGGCTTTAGCAGAAAGGGGGAACGAATGAGCTAGTACCAAAATTAACATAAAACAAGATAGTAAAAGTTTTTTCATCTATTATCCTCCTATATGATAATGATATTTATTATCATTTACTTTGTCAATTTCTATTTTCGATAAACACATTATTCCTTTTATTTCCATAATTTTTATATGCATCCATATTCTTTAACCGATGAGCATTTACATCAATCTTTACTTTTTGAACTGGTCTGTTTACTTCTTTCCAAATGGCCGGAATCACGGATGATAGATAGCCTTTAAAAGTAATAAAAGATTCTCCAGTTGAACGAACCTGGTATAAAATAGGAACTTCCTTAACCCTAAAACCTTTCCTCACAAGGTTTAGTGTTAATACTTGTGCATAATTATAATCATGGACGATTTCAGCATGTTCAAGCGCTTCTCTTGTAAAAGCCCTCATCCCAGACTGTCCATCAAAAATCCACCTTCTAAGTAACAAACTCTGAACAAAGGTAAAGAAATAATTACCGAGACGGCGATGAAGCTTCATTCCATTTATCGTTCCCAAAAAACGGGAACCCATCGTGTAATCCGCTTCGCCTTTAAAAATAGGTGCCAACAAATCTGGTATCTGACTAGAGGGATACTCTCCATCTGCATCTATCATGACCGCAATATCTGCACCTCTTTCATAGCTTTCCTTTAAGCCCGCTCGAACGGCTGCTCCTAACCCTCTGTTTTTCTCAAAACTAACAATATAATCTGCTCCCGCTTCTTTTGCTACATGAACTGTATGATCCTGTGACCCATCATCTATAACTAGAACTTTAAGCTCAACTTGATGATGAAAATGTCTAGGAATATTTTTGATAACCTGTCCAATGGATTCTTCTTCATTATATGCGGGCAAGAAAACAATAACTCTCTGTTTACCCATGTTTAATCCTCTTCCTTCTGACAAATCGCATCTACCAATACTTTTCCCCGGCTGTGACTAGGGAAAGGAGCACCCAATAAGTAGGATAGGGTTGGTGCCAAGGACACGAGGCTCTGCTTTTCTTGGACTTTTTTCCCCTTTTCAATATGGGGCCCGTGAACAATAAATGGCACATATCTTTCCCCTTCATCTAAATGGCCATGTCCGCCAATTCCATCGGCTTGTCCATGATCAGCACAGATAAATAAAGTCGTATTGTCCATTTTACCTTCCTTCTCCAGCCAAGAAACGAAATCTTCAATTAACACATCTGCTTCATGGATTCTTTGCAAATATTCATCATATAAAACTCCCTGACTGTGACCGGTTTGATCTGTTCCAATCATTTGAACAATAAACAAATCGGGGTCCTGTTCTTTCATGATTTTCTTTGCTCTTTCCATAATATTAGTGTCAGCTTTATCTTTATGCATGACCGCGGTGACGGTTTCCACATCATCCCCCATCGAATCCACCAAATGAGCGATTCCCAGGAGTCTACCCTTTTTGCCCACTTTTCTTAATGAATCAAAAATACTTTCTACTTTAATTCCTAATTTCCAAACCATGTTGGAGGTAATCCCATGCTCAAATGGATAGGTCCCTGTGAACATCGAGCTAAAGCAAACAACGGTTCTTGCAGGATAGACGGTTTCCATATTCATATATTCTGTGCCATTATCTTTTAAGAAATCTAAAAAAGGCGTATTGGCTTCATAAAACCGTTCCTTTCTCATCCCATCCACTACAATCACAATGACTTTGTCGGAAATGGCTTTTCCCGGTTGCGGCCCCTGATCTTTTGAGTAGGTTTCATATGCTTTTGGCTTCCAATCAAATAAATATCGGTGAAGAATGTAGGAAAATACGAGTATAAAAGCATAAAAAATCACAAGAGATTGAATACTAAAGGACCCACCAGCCCGATTTGTTTGAAAAACCATTTCCCAAATAGACAAGATTAATAAAAACTTTGGCAATTGTTCTTGAGCATTACCACTGGTCGAATCACTATTTTTTAAAACTAGTTTCCAAAAACGAGTAAAATTTAACCATGAAGTCCCTATTCTCAAGTGATAGTATAAGGTTCCCCAAAAAAATACCGTAAAAAAGAAATAGAGGGCTACTGAGAATAACGCAAGTGATATATCAATATCATTCCAAATGATTACAAAAATAACTAAAGGAATCCACAAATAATTCCTTAAAAAAAGTGGAAAATCAAAAATAAAATAGATGATTAATAAAGGAATTACATAAACAAAAGATAATAAAAGATTTAATATCGCTTGTGGTGTACCCAAAATTGAAGCATGGAATAAAATCATCGTCCCTACGACAAATATGGGTGTAAATGGCTTGCCTTCATTTAATAAGTTCCAACAGCGTGCAGCGACTTTTTCAAATTTTGATGCACTTTTCACTTTCTCCTCACTCCTTTTACTCTCCCCCATCCTTTCATTGTTTTAAAAGAAATAGGATAAATTAATATAACAACTGCTCCAGTCATATAAGAAAATACGAATTTCATAAAATGAGTTATAACTGCTATCGTATACCCTTCTGTCAGAGGAAATCCAAATAAACCTAGAGCAAATACAAGAAAGCTTTCATAATTACCAATACCACCAGGTGTCACTTGAAAAACCTGTCCAGCAATGGTAATACTATTTGCAAACACCGTTCCCCAAACGGATAGCTCTCCTTGAAGCGCGAGGACCGTACCATACAGAATTCCGCCTTCTAAAACCCAGCTCAAAAAGGTAATGAGTACAATAGCCAAGCCATTTCTCCCTGAAAAAGCATGTTTAAATAGAGAGAGCTGTCTTTGGATAAAATTCGGATAATATTTATGTAAGACGGATAAAACAATGATACAAAAAATAACAGCAGCTACGATGCCCCATACAGGGCTTTTAAAGCTTACATTCAGGTTTAACAAGCCTGTCAAAGTAATCCCTATTAAGCAAAGCATATCTAGAAACCTTAATACAAAGACTGAATGAAAAGCTTCCTCATCATTTACCTTGTTATCCCTCATACTTAACACTTTGGCCCTCACTAAATCTCCCACTTTTATCGGAAATAGGTGATTCACCAATAAACTATACAAAATCCCCAAAAGGCAGGTAGAAAATCTGACTTTTCCTTTTAAATAAAGCTGCCAAGCACATGCTTTTAAACAAAAGGAAAGGAAATACACGAGAAATATGATGACAAGTAAGACAGGGTGCTCAAGTAAATCTATTAAACCGTTCCATAGCTGTTTTCCATCAAAATAATGAAAAGTTAAGAAAGTAAAAATAATGAGGACCAAAACAGCAGGACCCAGCCTAAAGAATCGTTTCATTTTCCTTAGCCCATTTCACTGTTTCTGATATCCCGTTACTAAAGTCTACTTTTGGTTCATAGCCTAATAATCGTTTGGCTTTTTCGATATTTGCCCACGTATTGACAACGTCTCCTAAGCGAGAAGCTTCTCTTTTTATTTTCATGTCAGGGAAATGACGTTTCAATTCAATTAATAGGGTATCCATCATAATTGGTCTACCAGATCCAATATTAATTACTTCACTTTTTGTTAACTTATTGATTGACAAATAAATTCCATTCACGATGTCATCTATATAGGTAAAATCACGAGCCCGCCCCTCACCAAAAAGGGTAATTTTCTCCCCGTTCATTAACTTTTTAATAAAGCTGCCGATTGCCATATCAGGGCGTCCCCATGGGCCATATACTGTAAAAAATCTTAATATATTTACTTGAAAGCCATATATGTACTCATATACCTTACAAAAGGATTCAGCTGAGAATTTCGAAGCAGCGTAGGGTGAAATTACGTTTCCATTTGCCATTTCTTCCTTAAAGGGCCCAGCTTGATTTCCATAAACGGATGAGGAAGAGGCAAACACCACTTTAGAAACACCCGCCTTTCCTGAAGCCTCCAGCACGTTAATCGTTGCTTTAATATCATAATCAACATATGTAAGAGGTTCTTCAATTGAATAGGCTACACCAGGTAAAGCTGCTAAATGAACAACTACATGTGGAGATATTTGTTTAAATACCGCTACCGTTTCTTCTCTCTCTAACAGGTCCATTTGTATAAAGTGAAATGACCCGTAACTCGCAACATGCTCCAACTGTTTCCTCTTTCTTTCAGGTGAATAATATGAATGAAGACAATCTATGACATATACTTCATGATTTTCTCCAATGAGCTTCTTAGCAAGATGGCTTCCGATAAAGCCTGCACCACCTGTTACAATAATCTTCATATGCACACTCCATTGCTGTGAATCTATCTCCTAATCAGTATAACTGTATAAACATAGAAAGAAACCTTGTTATTTTCACAAGGCTTCATTCCCAACAAACTAATTATTATTCTGCCTTTTCAATGGCTGTTTGTAAAGTCGCTTGAATTTCTTTCAGCAATGGCTCGCCAGCTTTTTTATCTTTTGCTTTAGCAGCTTCTAAATATTGTTGTGCTGTTTCTGTCAATTTTCTGTATTCTGCTTCTCCAATCAATCCTTTAATATCTTCACCAATGATGTCGATAAATAGAGCACCTTCTAATGCTGTAATTGGAGATTTATCTTGTCCCCAAAATTCTTGACTCTCTTTATATTCATCAAGTGCGATTTTAGAGAATCCACGAACAAATGCTTTATTTACCTCTTCAGGATTTAATTTTGAAATATCTGTTTGTAAATCAAATTGCTGTTGAATGAAGGCTGCTTCTTCTGCAGCATGTTTATCCAAGTAACTGAATAAAGATTGATAAAAAGCCCAACCTTCTGCTTGTTCCACTTTTGCTTCTTCCTTATCCTTCTTTGCCGCCTCTGCCACTTTTGTTGCATAACCATTTGGAATGGCACCCGTTGCATAATAGAATGTT
Organism: uncultured Bacillaceae bacterium; assembly: GCA_963751845.1. GTDB lineage: Bacteria > Bacillota > Bacilli > Bacillales > DSM-1321 > Peribacillus. The sequence continues at coordinate 161,068 of CAVVWH010000018.1, read as the reverse complement.
TTCATAAGTGTTTTATCCACGACTTGCTTACCAAGCGCGAAGCCTAATTGGTCATCTGCTTCTACCGCTTTCTCCATTTCACTAAAGCCGCCGGCAATTGCATCCACCATGCTTGTTCCATAAGCCGCATCACGTTTTTCAACTGTAGATTGAAGAATTGCATAGAATTCCTTAGCTTCCCCAATTTCTTCTGTTACTTTTTCTTTATTATCCCAGTTTTCGTCCACTTCCGTAAATTCATGTTTCATTGTCGTATAAAATACTTTTTGCATGAGTTTATCAAATAATTGCTTCACAACAACCTTGTCCATCGTGCCTTCTTTTCCAGCTTGTAGTGCAGTAGTAATGTGCTGATCCAATGTATCCTCAAATTCTGCATCTCTGTCTTGTACTAGCTTCTGAAGGTTAGTAGTATACATTTCCTTCACTTTATCATAATCTACTTCTTTTCCTTCTTTAGCCTTTTCTAACTCCGCAGTAGCCTCTTGAAACACTTGAGCGTAATTCACTTCTTTTTCTTGTGATTCATCCTTTGTTTCTTCTTTATTTACCGTTTGTTCTTGCGTTTTTTCTCCGGTACTATCACTAGCCTGTTTATCGCCAGTGCTGCAGGCTGTCAAAACCGTACCCGCCAATAAAAAACTTGCAAAGATAGCTGATAATTCTCTTTTTCTCATCATAATTTCTCCTGTCCATTTTTATTTATGTCTAATTGATAATGAATTTCATTTATATTTAGGATTATAATAGAGAATGATTATCATCGTCAACATATTTTAAAAATAAATACTTTTTTATATTTATAGAAAAAATGATTATAATTTAATGTTTACCCTAATAAACGTTTTTTATAAAATGAGCTATAATGATAAACAAGTAGTGAGAGGACAGAAAATATGAAGAACATAACAATCGTTGGAACAGGTCATGTTGGCCTAGTTACTGGTGTGACTCTAGCAGAAATAGGTCATCAGATCGTGTGTTATGATGTTGATGAAACTTATATTGCACAAATGCAAACAGGTATATCTCCATACTATGAACCAGGACTAAATGATTTATTAAAAAAAAATCTGAATAACGGCCAATTGGTTTTCACAAGCAACCCTAAACAAGCATTAGAAAATGCAGAGATTATTTATATTGCAGTAGGAACGCCAACTGATGAAAATGGGAGTGTCAATCTACGTTATATCAAAGAGGCGGCAAAAACCATTGGTGAAAATGTTACGAAGCAAGAAATAATAGTAGTAACGAAAAGCACGGTCCCCGTTGGTACTAACAAATTAATTAAAAAATTAATAGAAAATAATTTCTTACCTACAGGTAAAGTTCATATCGTATCTAATCCTGAGTTTTTACGAGAAGGTTCCGCTATCTATGATTCATTCTCTGCAGATCGGATCGTTATAGGAACTGATAATGAAAAAGCAGCAGCTATTATAGAAGAAATCAATAAACCTTTTGGAATACATATTTTTAAAACGGATCTTTCTAGCGCTGAAATGATTAAATATAGCTCCAATGCCTTTTTAGCAACTAAGATCAGTTTTATTAATGAAATTGCAAACCTCTGTGAGAAAGTCGGTGCCGATATAGAGGAAGTAGCACATGGAATGGGGCTAGATTTCCGAATAAGCGCTCCATTCTTAAAAGCAGGTATTGGATATGGTGGCTCTTGCTTCCCCAAAGACACACGTGGTCTCATTCAAATGGCTACTGAAGTGGAACAGTCACTTGAAATTTTGGAAGCAGTAATAAAAGTAAATCAACAACAAAAGCATGTATTAATTAATAAAGCAAAGGAACGTTTCGGTAACTTAACAGATAAAAAAATTGCTTTACTTGGTTTGGCATTTAAACCAAACACAAACGACGTACGTGAATCGATTTCCATTGAAATAGCGTCACAATTAAGCATACAAGGAGCAAAGGTAACAGCTTATGATCCAATCGCACTCTCAGAGGCGAAGCAAATTTTAGGCGAACAGATTACCTATGCTCACTCCATTGAAGAAGCTATTACAAATGCGGATATGGTTTTTATAGCTACTGATTGGGATGAAATTAAAGATTTCCCCCTAAAAAAATATGAAATGCTTATGCATGATCCAATTATTTTTGATGGAAGAAACTGTTATTCATTGGAAATGGTATCTAAATATCCTATTGAATATTATTCAGTCGGCAGACCCTCTCAAGGTCATCTAAATAAATCCAATGCAAAAAAAGAACTAACCCAAATTTGAGTTAGTTCTTTGCTATTTTAATCCAGTCTGTTTATATACGTCACCGCTATTCTAAAGTTTACAAAACTCTACTGACGATTGCGCTGTACCTGCACTAACCGTTTCTTTTCAACCTTTTCTAAGCGTTCCAGTTGATGTAGCTTCACTTTGAATAACATAATCGGATCACGATAAATCTCCGGATTTTCCTTCATATTTTGAAGTGTAGCACGGTATTCTTGTGTTTCTACTTGTGTATCATCAATCATTTTTTTCAGCTCGATGTAGGAGCTTCTGAAAAATAAAGTAATGTCGCGTTCTAGAGATTGTTCGAATAATTCAAACTGAGCGAAAAAACGATTGCTTATCATCATCGCTACATCTAGAAAATCTTCATTTTCTAAATATTTCTTATATCGGTTATACATTGACGTCTTATTCTGTTGGATAGCTCCTAAAAGCTTGCCAGCCCCTTTAAGTAATAATTGGGATGGTGTTCGCCGCATTAAAATATTTACATCTTCCATTCTGATGCCACTTGTCATTCGATCAGCATCTCTCCGCCAATCATCAAGAACTACAAAGTCTCCGGTTAACGTAATTCGCTCTTCTTGATACATCTCATTAAATCCACTACTCATCTCGTCCATAAACTGCTTCACTTGGGTGAATTCTACTTCAGACTCCGAAATCCACTTTTGCAAAGAATGATAATAGTTTGGCATAACTGTATGCTTTATATATTCTTGAATCTTTTCATTCATTTCATTATTTAATCGGATATGAATATGACTGAAATCACTATCTTCGGTTACAGATTTGGAACAATCATGTAAAATCTTTGGTATTTTATCAAATAGTTCATTTTTCATTTCCTCTTTATACAGACGATAGGATCTAATAATAGCGTCCATTTTCTCTTTTTCCAAATCATCCAGCTGGTTCAGTGCAGCATTTAGCTTACCAGTCATTTGCTCATTCCATGAAATAGATTGTTCCCATCTTCGTTCAGTTGCTGTTCGTTTCTCTAATAAATACTTCAACGTATGGCGAATAAAGGAGAGCACCTTTTCTACACGCTTTTCCTTCCAATCTGTTTGATAATAATGGACCTTCAAAAACGTAGATAGTTCATCCAATTGTTGCTTAGATTCATAGTTTTTTGAAAAAGTAAACACATTCGACTTTGGAAAATGTACATTTACTTTATCCCATGCTTCATCTTCCATTGCTAAGACTACTTGTTCACTATAGATTGAATCCATATTATTTAAGACAAAGTGAATAGGTAATTCGGGTGCGATCGACTGGATTTCAAGTAATAAATCGCGTTCTACTCCGGTGAACGGTGCTCGTCCATCTAACACAAACAATAACCCATCACTGCCCAATAAGTAATGCTGAAGTTCAGGAGATATGCTTTTTTCTCCATTAAATCCTGGCATATCCAATAATCGTAGCTCTTGCTTTTGTAAAAAATCACTTGCTAGCTGAACGTCAATAATCGTATCCCCTTGGTGATTCTCCTCATTCCAATCCGCTATATCTGTAATATTCCTCTGCTCCGATGCAGTAATTTCAAATATAGCTTGTTCATCGGCATCTCGGAAACTAGCAAAAACGGAATGATTATCAAAGGCTATAGGTGTGCCTATAAGCGTTTCAATAAATGATGTTTTACCATTCCCCGCACTTCCTGTAATCATAAGACGATAGGACTTCGTATTTATTAATTCCTCTACCATCCACTTCAACTTATTACTTACAGACAACTCATTCTTCTCTGCCCATGCAATAATCGAATCAAATAACTTCTCACTTGCTACTAATCCATCTTTTACCTTACTTGAATCTCTCAATATCTGTTCTGCATCCTGAATAATTAATGTATGGATGGTTTCAGGAAAAATCCCATTCCACGCAGCAACCGCTGACGCCGCATAAAGGGCTTGTTCTCCTGTTGAAATCTTTAGCCAATTTTCTAACAAATTTGGAATAATCGGCTTTAACTCTTGAATTAAATACTTTCCTTCCAACAAACGAGAAAATGCATCCTGATATTGCAAGGACAATTTTCCCCAAGAGAATCCTGGACTTATCTCTAACCTTCTCATTACTTCTGTACTTGCGTTTAACCAATCAAAGTAAAGGTCAGAATATTTATAGTTTTTCCACAGTACTACAGCCATGTCTTCAAAGCGACTTTGATCAATTTGATATAACGATACCAACATTTCTGAAAAATAGTTGGCCGCAATCGTTTGTGCTACTCCTTGTTCAATGTACTTCTTCAATATATCGAACCAAACCAATGATTTTGTACGAATGCTTTCATTAACCGCTAACTCAATCGCATGGCTCCAATCCTTTTGTTCTTCAAAAAAGTTACGTGCCAGCTTAGTCACATTTTGATAATCAGGTTGAAAATTAACAGCCTCTTTTATGACATTGGTAGCATTCGATTGCCTTGATTCAACAATATATAGTGAAAATAATTGCAACAACACTTCTATTTTTAATACAGGGTTTTCAGTCACTACAGATTTATAAATTGCCTCTGCTGTTTCGTATAGCCCTAACTCAAAATAGGAATCTGCAATATTTTTCTGTGCCCAACCACTGAGTTTCCCGGTTATATTTTCCCATTTATAAATCGCTGCTTCATAGTCAAGATTTTTAAAGTACACCTCTCCTTGTGCAAAACGAATATCGGTTAAATCAGGAACATCCTTCTTTTGTTCTTCCATAAAAATCTCACCAAGAGACATAATTGGATGCTTCTCACTGCTCGTTATAAGTGTTTCATAATATTTCTTTTGAATAAGCCATTCTTCCATTTTCATTCCCCCTGTATGCTTTTATTCCTTACCTCTTAAAAAAAGCGTTCTTTGATACACACAACAGTACTCAAAACACGATAAGTTTCTAATCTATTATTCAAACAATTTGGGAAAATGTACATCTGAATTATTATTTTAACAAAACAAGAGTGTGATAAGATGTCATTGTTTTTACTTTTACAACACAGAAATTGAAAAAATGTAATGATCTTAATCAAAATGAAATGTGAAAAAAAAGCACACTTTAAAATTAACAGATTTTTACATACATAACCATATTTAATCTGAATTATTTTTTCAATTTTTACAAGTATTGATTGATTTAGTTCTATTGAAAAGGCTCTGTTAAACCTGGCTGTTGATTGGAGCGAAAGAAGCTTCGCTTTCCGCGGGCGGTGCGGGGAGCCTCCTCACAACGAAGACTCCTGTAGGGTCTCCCCTGCTCCGTACTCCCGCAGGACATTGAATCAACTTCTTTGAATCCGCCCACGCACGAAGGAAATGCGGTAGCATTTTCGAGGAGTCTTCACGCCTTCCACTCCAATCAACAGAGTTATAAAATCGACATCGACCTTTAACACAGCCATTGAAAAAGGCCCCTATTGAAATCTCAATAAGAGCAATTTGTATTTAAATCAAACCCCTGTACGTTTTCTTTGATTGTTTGGCTTTTTCGTTAGTTGATTTTTTAACGGCTTGGCCGTTTTAACAACGCCAGTTTCTTTGGTTACTTGATTAGTACCTGCTTGCTTTTGGGCTAATTTTTGCTTAACAGCTTCAGCCAAAGTCATTTTTTTATTTTCAGACATGTTTTAATCTCCTTTCTTTATATTGTAAACCAAACCAACCCTTGCAAGCTAATTATGTTAGCTATTTTCTTTGCTAAAACCCAAATAGATAATAAGCCTGCTGCAATCGATTGCAGCAGGCTTAATTATGGATTGTTACTCATGTTTATTCCAACGCTATTAAAAAGCAATTTATTTCTATAAAACTTTAAAAATGGGGTGCCAATGTATCCTTTAAAACATTCACACTGTTTTGGAAGAGATTTTTTTCTTCCTCATTTAAATCTAATTCCACAATCTCACGGATTCCGTCACGATTAATGACTGCTGGAACCCCGATATATACATCTTTTGTGCCATATTGACCGTCTAAATAAGCAGAAACCGTCAAAATAGAATTTTCATTCGATAAAATAGCTTTTGTAATCCGAACAAGTCCCATGGCAATACCATAGTACGTAGCTCCTTTTGTTTCAATAATTTTGTAGGCAGCATCTCGAACATTTATGAAAATCTGATCTAAATCTTCTTTACAAAAGCTATTATGTCTTTCAATATATTTTAGAACAGGTACACAGCCAATATTAGCTGAGCTAAAAACAGGAAGTTCACTATCGCCATGCTCCCCAATTATGTACGAATGCATATTTACTGGATTGACTCCAAAATATTCTCCTAATGAGAAACGGAAACGAGCTGTATCTAAAATCGTCCCTGATCCAATCACTCTTTCTTTTGGCAGACCACTATATTTCCAAGTCGCATACGTTAAGATATCAACTGGGTTCGTTGCCACAACAAAGATGCCATCAAATCCACTTGCCATCACACTATCAATAATGGATTTAAAGATTTTTAAGTTTTTTTCAACTAACTGCAGTCTAGTTTCCCCAGGTTTCTGACCAGCACCAGCACATATGACAACAAGGTCAACGTTTGCACAATCACTATATTCCCCATATCGAATATAACCAGGGTTAGGAGCAAATACTTTCCCGTGATTAAGGTCCATCACATCTCCCTTCGCTTTATCAGCATTGACATCAATCATCACTAACTCATTTACAATTCCTTGATTCATTAAGGCAAATGCATAGCTAGATCCTACATTCCCGGTACCGATTAGCGCTACACTGCTACTTTTCTCATGCCTCATATTTTTTCCTTCCTTTCTTGAAACAACCTTTAAATGATAGTAATCGTATTAATTAGTATACGTCACTTTTTTCATTAAAAAGTTTGATTAGTATCCGATAATAAGTCTATTTTTCAACATTTACCATCATGAATCCAAATGAAAATACTTTCAATGTCATTATTCCCCTTGATTATCCAATACATCCTAAAATACTTGAATAATCCACATCGTTTACGTTATCTTTAGAGCAGTAAATATACTTAAAAGGTGTGCTTTTTTTGCGGATTAATAAATATATTAGTGAATCAGGAATCACTTCTAGACGTGGAGCCGATAAATGGATTGCAGAAGGTCGGGTAACAATTAATGGCGTCGTTGCAGAATTAGGTAGTCAAGCAGAGCCTAGTGATGACGTTCGTGTGGATGGCAAGCCTGTTATCATTGAACAGCAGAATGTTTACATCGCTCTTAATAAACCAGTTGGTATTACCAGTACGACGGAAAGGCATATAAAAGGAAATATTGTCGATTTTGTCAATCATCCGCTCCGAATCTTCCATGTTGGTAGACTTGATAAAGATTCGGATGGCTTAATTTTACTAACAAATGATGGTGATATCGTAAACGAAATATTACGAAGCGAAGGTAAACATGAAAAAGAATACATTGTAACGGTCAACAAACCAATTACACCTGAATTCATAAAAAAAATGGCATCAGGTGTAGAAATATTGGACACTGTCACCCTGCCATGTAAAGTGACACAGTTGTCCAAATATGAGTTTAAAATTATCCTGACACAAGGTCTAAATCGCCAAATTCGTCGGATGTGTTCAGCACTTGATTACCAAGTACGCAGCTTACAAAGAACACGAATTATGAATATTCGATTAGACGGACTTTCCGTTGGACAGTGGCGTGATTTAACGGAAAAGGAACTACAAGGATTATGTAAAGAGCTAAATTATACACCAAGAAAACGGTAAAAAATCACCTACTCAGATATTGGATCTTTCCAATATCTTTTTTATTCAATTGATGTTTCCAGATTTTTGGCTCACTTTATCAATCGTATCATATAATAAGGATATCCATGCCATTCTATGAGATTATCTATATATAATAAGTAGTTATATATATCTACTTATTATAGGTATATATTTATTTACTCTTTTTGACCTCATTCATAAGCGCTGTTTATCACAGAAATACTGACATTTTTCCACATAAACTTACAATTAAGGTATAATAATAATAGGCTTTTAGGCTTAAGTCGTAAAAGAACGAAAACTACCATTTATAACCCATTCTTTAGGAAGGAGGTACCTATGTCGGACATTTTTGAAGAAGGAATAGAACTACTAGGCATCTATAAAAAAGAAAATCAATTTTATTTGCATGCCAAGCTATTGCTTAACCAGGAGATCGAATTATTTTGGAAAATTGATGAGGCCATGGCCATTCAATTAAAAGAGATTACCAATTTTGAAAAAAAATACAAATATAGATTATCCTATTATACTTTCTGGAATCCCGCGCAAAAACAGGATAGAAGTTATCTTACAAAAACGTTTCATGAATATAATGAAAGATTGTATTTTACCTGTACCGAAGCATATGTTCAAGAAATTGATCAACTAAAACATATTCAATCCATTACTCAAATACATACTCTGCCCTTTTTATCAACTCAATTACCCGATGAACAAAAAGGTAAAGGTAAGGATGAAGTGAAAAGGACTACATGGCATTTTAAACCCTATCAAATGTTATCTTTGATTACTGCTATCATCATTAGTGTTATTTCTCTCAGTTATTTTGGGTATACGAGTCTTACTGATCATAAGACAGAACAAGTAAAAGCAGAGGAATCTAATTCCAAAGTCATTTTAACATCAGCTAAGATTCCCCCAAAGAAGGAACCTATTAAAAAGGAACAGCCTACTATACCAATTGCTAAGTTAAAGAGTACTGTCAACTATAGTATTCCAAAAGGAAAGGTTGCCCTCACCTTTGATGATGGTCCTTCTGCATATTCAAAAAAAATGGTTGATGTATTGAAGAGTCATAAAGTAGGCGGCACTTTTTTTTATATCGGTGCTAATGTGAAAAAATATCCAGAATATGTAAAATACGCTAATAGCAATGGATTTTCCATTGGTAGTCATTCAATGAGTCATGCAAAATATACAAAGCTGCCTATTAAAAAACAAGAAAAAGAAATACTTCAATCCAATCAATTAATCAAGAAAATTACTGGGGAGCCAGTTGTCCTTATTCGACCACCATACGGGGCTAGAAACAATAGTACAGTGAGCTTAGCTCGAAAATACGATTTAGATATTGTATTATGGAATATTGATACACTGGATTGGAAAAGTCGCAATTCTAAAAAGATTATCCAAGCAGTTAAAAAAGAAAATACATCCGGATCGATTATCCTTTTACACGAATCAAAAGCAACGCTCGCTGCATTACCAGATATTATTAATTATCTGAAAAAGCAAGATTTAGAGATTGTAAGTTTAGAATAATATATGAATGATCCCTCACTTCCGACTTTTGGTGCACAGGATATGATTTTTTAAATATACAGTAAAAAGGGGCTATTCGATAAGTCATTTTTCCGACTATTGAATGCCCCTTTTCATGTTTAAGAGTGCTGATATATCAACACATTCCTGATTTTCAAATTTCCATGGACTTTTCAGACATCCCCTTGCATGATGAAAACCCGAATAATGTCCTTCAAATCAAAATAAGGACTCTCTCTGACCAAAAAGAGGAAATAGGCAAGAAAAAAGTGAGAGAAGGACACTTTGCCTGCCACTTTCATAGACCCTACACAAACAAAAAAGCATCGTAAGAAAAACGGTTCATTTTCCTTACGAGATGCTTTACCTTTTTAGGGACTTATCGGACAGCCCCTCCTGTATGTGAATAAACAACTCCTTTCGACTAAAGGAATTGTTCATTATATCCACCATAAATCGGTCAAACCTTCTTTAATGATTACCGAATCTAAATTCTTAACAGCACGCTTGAAACCTTCCTCAATCGACATCAATGGATCTTCATGTTCAATACTAACAACATAATCATAGCCATATATACGGAGTGCACTCATCATATCCGACCATTCTTGTAAGTTATGGCCACATCCAACTGAACGAAAATTCCAAGCTCTTGATTGAATCTTACCGTATGGTTGCATGTCAGTTAATCCATACATATTGATATGATCCTGATTTAACGATGTGTCTTTCGCATGAAAATGATGAATCGCGTCCGCTTGGCCAAGAATTTTGATAGCAGCAACAGGTTCAATTCCTTGCCACCAAAGATGACTTGGATCAAGATTAGCACCAATGGCGTTCGATGTTTCTTCACGGAGCTTTAACAAAGTGTAAGGCGTATGAACGAGAAAACCGCCATGAAGTTCGATTCCAATTTTAATGTTTTGTTGTTCAGCAAGTTGACCAATTTTTTTCCAATATGGAATTAGCTTTTGTTCCCACTGCCAATTGAGAACATCCCGATATTCATTGGGCCAAGGGGCAACTGGCCAATTTGGGTATTTTGCTCCTTCATGATCTCCTGGGGTACCAGAAAAGGCATTAACAACGGGCACCTGTAATAAATTGGCTAATTGAATCGTTTTTACCAATGTTTCGTCAGATTCTTTAGCAAATTCTTGATCTGGGGAGAGGGGGTTACCATGACAGCTTAAGGCGCTAATGATAAGACCTCGTGATGAGACTGCCTCCAAATAGTCCTGCCGTTTTTTTTCACTCTCAAGTAACGCATCTAGCGGACAATGAGCATTTCCAGGATATCCACCTGTCCCGATTTCTACCGCTTGAAGCCCTGCTGCTGCCACATAGTCAAGCATATCTTCAAATGACTTCTGTGCAAATAATACAGTGAATACACCTAATTTCATTGCTGTCACCTCATTTTTTAAGTGTTTCTTTAATCAGAATCGTGGTCTACGCTGAACGGAGGCCCACACGATGTGGGTCATGCCGACAGAAGACATAAGGACGTGGCGTTCTTAGTCGGCTTTCCTTTGTGACCAAGCCGGTTCCTCTTTTCTCTGTCTAGCTCCACCGGCTAGCTTGCTGTGAAAAAGACAAAAGCCCTCAAAAGGCAAAAAGCGCCTTTCGGGTCTTTTCCTATTTTCTTCGCGAGCTGACCAAGCTGGTTCCTCTTTTCTAATTAATCGGCATTACTTGACCACTTGAGGAACTATTGTAAATCGCTTCGATGATTTTTGATACACACATGGCTTCTTGGGGTTTTACTAATGGTTCACAAATGCCTAAACAGCTATCAATAAAATTCTCTGCCTGTTGTACATCTGGAATGTCCTGCCCTGGCACCCAGACGGCTTCACTATTGACAAGCATACCGTACTTCGCCTGATTTAAAATAAGAGGAAAGACGTCAAGCCCTCCTTGTGTTCCTGATAAACTAAGGACTGTAGCTTCCTCACGAATATTAGCCGCCCAAGACGTTTCGAATAATAGCGAAGCACCATTTTCAAATTTAATATAAGCTGTCGCATGATCATCCACTTCAAAAAGCGAAGCATCAAATTGTCCCCACAAATTTACTTGATCGACTGCCCTACTTACATAATTATAAGTGGAGGCCGTTACTTCAACAGGCTGTGGATTATCCATAAGCCACAGGGCGAGGTCGAGTAAATGACAGCCATAATCAATAACGCTACCTCCTCCTTGAAGTTCCTTATTTGTAAACACACCCCAGCCAGGAACTTTGCGCCGTCTCAAGGCTTGCACCCGAGCTACATAAGGATTACCAATTTCTCCGGCTTTAATAATTTTTTTAGCTGCTTGAGCTTCTTTCATAAATCGATAATGATAAGCAATGGACAAGACTTTACCCGATTGAGTGGCTGCTTCCGTTATCGCTTCACATTCAGCTGTAGTAATTGCCATTGGTTTTTCACATAAAACATGAACACCCGCATTAAGAGCTGCAATTGATATTTCTGCATGAAATTTATTAGGTGTCGCAATCGTAACAGCATCCACTTCCGCTAACATATCCTCATAACTTGGGAATACGTGATCTATTTCATGTACTCGGGCGACGTCTTGCGCTTTTTGTTCATTAATATCATTCACTGCATATAGGACGACTTTATCCTCTAATTGTTTAAAGGCCGGAATATGTCTTTTTTGAGCAATACTCCCCACACCAATAAACCCCATCTTCAACTTAGCCATGAATGTAAAAACCCCTTCATCCCGATTTAACCAACCCATCAAAACCCCTATTAATAGAAGTTTACTTTTTTTATACACGGATGATTTTCTTTGTAGCATTCGATTCTATTGCGGCAAGAATCACTTTTAGAGATTTTAATCCTTCCATTCCCGTTATCGGTGAAACCTTGTTATGGATAATACTGTCAATAAAGGCTCGAATGACTCCAGAATCGTGTTGACCTCCATCATCATTTGATTGAATATGACCTAATTGAAGGGTTTCCGTTTTGCCACTTATATGGTGAATAATGAGGGAGTATGTGGGATCATCCTCTAATCGTATAACAGCTTTTTCTCCGTATATAATCGTACTATTGTCTTCTTTTACATAAGACCAGCTAGCAGCAAGGGTACCAATAATGCCGCTCTCCGTTCGTAAAATACATACTGCCGTGTCGTCTACATTCGTTTCTTTTTTCGCACTCGTTTCAACAAAGCCTGCGACCTCAATGATTTCTTCTCCGAGTAAAAAGCGAAGTAAATCTGCTTTATGAACACCTAAATCTGCCATTGCCCCAATTCCAGCTTCACTTTTTTTAAAAAACCAACTATCTTTCCCATCAACACTCCAGCCTTCAGGTCCACTATGTCCAAAGGATGTCCTAAAGCTATAAATCTTCCCTAATTTTCCTTGTGAAATCATTTCCTTTGCTTTTTGATGGGATGGAACCAAACGTTGATTATGACCAATCATTAATATTTTTCCGCTTGCATTAGCAGTTTCATTCATTCTTTCAGCTTCTTCTAAAGTCGTAGCCATTGGTTTTTCACAAAGGACATGCTTTCCCGCTTGCAGGGCAGCAATCGCCATTGGAGCATGCAATACATTAGGAACACAAATGCTCACAGCATTAATTTGCTTATCATTTATCAAATCCATATAGTCAGTATATGCTTTAACACCATACGTTTGTGCGACGGCTTGGGCCCTTTCTATAACAACATCACAAACAGACGAAATGTCCACATCAGGATGAGTATGATACTCTGGAAGATGGCGGTACTTCGCAATACTCCCACATCCAATAACTCCCACTTTCACTTTACTCATCTGCTCATTCCTTCCCTTTAGAAATAGATTCTATCGCAGGTACATTCCCATATGCAGGGTGAACACGATGAATAGGCTTCAACCAGTCAACAGCATTGATGATTACTTTTTGAATATCATGATGATAGTACGTAGGATATGATTCATGTCCTGGTCTAAAGTAAAAAACTTTTCCGCTTCCTCGCCGATAGGTGCAGCCACTTCGGAAAACTTCCCCTCCCTCAAACCAGCTTACGAATACTAACTCATCTGGTGTTGGAATATCAAAATGTTCTCCATACATTTCCTCATTAGTTAATTCAATATACGGACCAATCCCTTCCACTATCGGATGACTTGGATCAATCACCCATAATCGCTCTTTTTCTCCATCCTCTCTCCATTTTAAATCACAGGTTGTACCCATCAATTTTTTGAAAAGCTTTGAAAAATGACCTGAGTGGAGAACAAGTAAACCCATTCCTTCTAGTACTCGTTTTTGCACACGATCAACAATATCGTTTTCCACTTCCTCATGAGCTCGATGTCCCCACCAAATAAGCACATCTGTTTCTGCTAAAATCGCTTCTGTTAAACCATGTTCTGGTTCATCAAGAGTCGCCGTTGAAACATCATATCCCGCTCCTCGTAAAAATTCAGCAATCGCACCATGAATTCCTTGCGGATAAATATTGGCAACAACAGAATTTTCTCTTTCATGGCGATACTCATTCCAAACTAGCACTTTCATTGAACCCGCCCCTTGAATGTTAGAATTAGCCGTTCTTATTTCAATCTTTGCTTATCGAAGAAAAATATAAATTTGTTACAATTATTCTAATCCATATGTAAATTTTTGTTAATGAATATTAAATGATTCTTTTAAACAAATTCTGTTAATATGAATTTATTTTGAAGTATATTGGTCATTAACATTTCACCATACAAATATTTTGTCGCTTAATTCCTTATTAATACATCTGAAATCTTGTTGCCTAATCATAGTTGTCCAAAAGAAGGGGGAGTCTGTATCAATTCATTAAAGATGGTTGTGCAATCAGATGACCATCAATACTAGTTAAAATAGAACAACAGCAAAAAGTGGCATATAGTTAGACTATATGCCACTCCTATTCCATAAATTTATAAAGTCCAGGTCCACGTCCCCATTTGCAATAGAAGTAAACATGCAGATGCGATTGCTATATTTTTTAAAAATTGACTTTGTTCACCCGCCTTAGCATTTTCATCATCTAACGTCCAATAATTATGAACAGTAAAAGCAGTTACTAATAAGAAGATTGCTAATAAAATAAGTCCTGCTTGAAGCCAATAACCGGTAAGAATGCTTAATCCTCCACCAAGAAGAACTAACCCAGTGATAACGACGGCAAAACCTGCAGCTGGAATTTTCTTGAAAGTAGCATAGCCTTTAAGCCCTTGGTACTTCACAAAATGATTAATACCTGAATAAACAAAATAAAGTCCAAATATCACTCGACCTAGTAAAGATAGCCATTCCATATTCGTCCACTTCCTTTCTTGTTGTAACTACAGTTCAGTTTATGAGGAATAAAATGATATATGATTAAAAGCGGAATATTTTAGTACATATTGGTTACATTTATTGCTTTATTTTCCACTCAAATAGGATTAAAATGAACCTTTAGGGACTAATGAATATACAAGGAGAGCTTTCATGTTTAAGCAGAAAAATTTATGGATTTATTGTATAGTCGGCTTTTTCATTTATTCAATTATTGAGTTGCTAATATTGATGTATATAGATGATGTCAAACAGAACTTTTTGGTTCATCTAGTAGTAGGACTAATTGTTCTCCTATTCATAGGTCAACGTCTTTCTTATTCTTTTTCTAAAAGAAATCGTTATACTTCAACAAAAGAAGAAGAAGAAGAACGTTTACACACATTAATTAATTCAATGGTTGATGTGGTTATTTTTAAAGATGGAGAAGGTCGATTTATTGAAGCTAATCCATTTGGGTTAAAGCAATTTCAACTAGAGAATGTTGATTATAAAGGAAAAACAGATCATGAATTAGCTGAATACACTGAATTATATGGTGAATCATTAAGGAATTGCGCCTCTACAGACGAACAAATTTGGAATTCTAAAACGATTGGTCAGATTGAGGAATTCATTCCTATGCCTGATGGTAAAATAAGAACATTTGATACAATTAAAGTACCTTTATTCAATGATGATGGTTCTCGGAAGGGTTTAGTAGTTATCGGCCGTGATATTACAGAAAGAGTACAAGCACAACAACAAATGTATGAGAGTGAACAACGCTACAAATCATTATTTCATTATAATCCTGAGCCAATTATGATGATGGACTTAAAAGGTCAGATTACAAAAGTGAATCCTCGCTTTGAAGCTATTACTGGATTTTCGTCCACTGAATTATTGGACAAAATGTTTCTAGACTTACATTTTGAACAGATTAACAATTTAAAAGAATCGTTTAACTTTGTATTAGAAAATCACCGAGGGATTATTTGCGAGGAAGTATTACTTACAACTAAGGATGGTAAACAAGTCATACTCCTATGCACTTTAGTACCTATTCTCATAAACAATAATCTAGTTGGAGTCATTAATTACGCAAAGGATTTAACACAAATAAGAGCAACGCAGGAACAGCTTAAAAATTCGGAAAAATTATCTGTTGTAGGGGAACTAGCTGCGAGTGTTGCCCATGAAGTAAGAAATCCATTAACCTCATTAAAAGGCTTTGTCCAATTATTAAGTGGTAGAGATCTAGAATATGAAAACTACTACTCTATCATGTCAAGTGAATTAGATCGGATTAATTTAATCGTCGGAGAATTACTGGTCATTGCTAAACCACAAAATATACCTTTTCAACAACATCATATTGGACAACTTTTAAATGATGTTAAAGCATTACTTGAAGCGGAAGCGCATTTTTACTCAACAGAAATTCATTTAACAGTGACAGAACCAATTCCTCTTATATATTGTGAAGCAAATCAGTTAAAGCAAGTTTTTATTAATATAATTAAAAATGCAATTGAAGCAAAGTCTAGACATGTCTGGATTACACTTGAACAAGTAGAACAGCAAATTATCATTACGATAAAAGATGACGGCTGTGGCATTGAAGCCGAACGACTTAAACATCTTGGCGAACCATTCTATTCCTCTAAAGAGCGTGGAACTGGTTTAGGACTAACTGTTAGTTATCGGATTATTGAAGCCCATAAAGGGAGAGTAATCGTTAATAGTACTGTTTCACATGGAACTACCGTACAAATTGAATTACCTATAAATGATAGTGTATCTAAAAAACATGACTTGTCGCCCTAATGGCAACAAGTCATATTTTTTTAAAGAAAGTTTCCCTACTATATTATTATTTACCACAGCACTTTTTATACTTTTTCCCGCTACCACATGGGCAAGGTTCATTTCGGCCAGTTTCTGCTCCTTTTACAACAGGTTGGCGGGCAGCATTCGCTTGATCCACTATGATTTGTGTTCCTTTATCCTTCATTAACTTATATCGAACTTTACATAATTCAATAGCATCATGACTATACTTCAGCGTGTCATCAACAATTTCCATTGCTTTCTGCTTCGAAAAATTATAATCCTCTAAAACATATGATTCATCTTTAAACGACACACGCACACCAAAATGGTGACCAACTGCTTGTTTACTCTTTTGTTCTTCCGTAAATTCAAGATATACTTCATTACACTCACAATTCGGATGCATGCAATAATAATCATAAATCCAGTATGTTTTCCCCTCATACTTACTTTTTAATGCAATACCATCCTGAATACCAAAAGCATCTATGTACTTAATTGCTTTCCCATCTAATATTTCAAATGAATCTATCGTTTTCATCTATTAGCACATCCTATATTAATATTATTATCATTCATATTGTACACGCTCTTTAATCATTCGTCACATTAGTTTCATCATTTCAGTAGATTTTTGTTTATCATATGGAAAAGATTTATTAATATTTCCACATAACGTCTGGGCATGGATGCTTTGCCATATAGTGTTCCCTGGAAATTTGTTTACAATCACTGGATTAGTTCTAGATGTTGTTATGACTTCTTGCTAAGTCTGAACGTCAGAAGACTACAAAAAGATAAAGAAAACACCTGAAACATTTATAATCAGGTGTCCTTTACATCTATTCTATTATTCAGTACCTATAAAACTAAGATACTCATTTGCTTTTTACTTTGTTACAGACACTTCACCATTAACTGTTGTTAATTTAATCAAGTTTTCCCCTTTACCAATTGACGCGGACCCGGTATATTTATCTAATATATTAATATCACCATTCACAACATCTACTTCAAACCTCACATTAGTAGGTTCTTTTTCTGTTTGAATTTTAATCTCACCATTTGTACTCTCTAGTTGAATAGGACGACTTAAATCCTTGGTTGCCACATATATTTCACCGTTCACTGTGGAACCTTTTATTTCACCTTTTACATCCTGTAATTGAATTTTCCCATTAGTTGACTCTACTTTAATATTCTCAGTAGTCAGACTAGTTAGTTCAACTTCTCCGTTTGCAAGCGTAACTTGCACATGCTTCATTTTCATTTGTTCAATTTGGACCTGGCCATTCCCATTCTCTATCTCCATAGATTCATATTGTTTTTTCGGTAAAAAGACTGTTAAATGCTCAGATTTTGGATGAAACCCGAATCGAAACTTCCATTCATTCTCTACTGTAACTGAAAGTGTCTTCCCCTTTACATCTGTTGTAAAAGTGGATTCACGTGCGTCTACCCCATTTGTGATATATTCTATTTTTGCCACGGATTGGTCTGTAGGGATCACATCAACTTCCACATTTCCACTCTTAATTTCTACTGAAGTAAAGTCTTCCTTCACGATTTTTTCATTTATTACTTCATCTTGATATATTGCTGATTTAAAGGTGAGCAATCCTCCAACAACACCGACAACTACTAATAATAAAGCAATCACCGATAGCCTTTTAATTATTTTAATCACGCTTTAATCCCCCTTTGACTAATGACGCATTAAATTGCAAATAACGGATAAACCCTTTAAACAAAGCCTTTGTTGCTAAGAACATGCCGATTCCAACAAATATACCAATACCGCAAAGTGCTAACGAAGCAAATAAGTCAAATAACTGAAATGCTCCCCATACAACATTCAACAATACACTGATTGGGCAAAGAATAAAGCCAACAGATACAGCCCAACCTGCAAAAACAATGCCCAATAAGGCAATAAACGGTCCTAAAACAATAACAAAATTAAAGAATCCTAATCCAATTACAGCCCAAACTGCTCTCATTATATTCCCTGCAGATGCTGTCTTTTCAACTTTTTCAAGATGATAAGTCGCCATCAACTCTTTAGCAATTTGACTTGGTGAACCTAATGATGCTGCAATTTCCTCCTCCGTCTTCCCTTCTTCTAAACCGATTGAGAAATACTCCTCATAATCTTGAATAATATCTCCACGTTCATCTTGAGTGAGTTTAGTTAAAGAGGCATCTAATTGCTTTAAAAATGTTTCTTTATTCATTATTCGCACCTTCTTTTATTATTTTATTGACTCCATTTGAAAACTGATTCCACTCAGCCAATAGCTCATGAAGATAATCTCTGCCTTTATCTGTTAGCGTATAATACTTACGAGGTGGACCTTCTGTTGATTCCTGCAAATAGGTTGTAAAATATTCTTCTTTTGTTAGTCGTCGGAGCAATGGATAAACGGATCCTTCCGAGATTTCAATTTGATCGGAAATTTTTTGGACAAGCTCATATCCATAGCGGTCTTTTTTATCCAACAATACTAATACGCATAGCTCTAACACACCTTTTTTAAATTGTACATTCAAAGTAGATTCACCACTTTCTTTTATCGTTTGGTACTGTTCAATATATAGTACTCAACAAAACTAAAAACGTTACACCCCTAAATTACCACACGGTACTATTCATTGCAAGGTACTGTTGTATACTTTTTTCAAAAATTTACATTTACATAAAATATAACTTTTAAAAAGTATATCTAAAATTCTTACATTTATTATATTAATAAAATAATAAATATAGGGATAGGTTGTCTAATATGTTGACTTTGTGTTTGGTCATAGCTGTTGTTTAATCTTACCAGCAAGGACCTTCTTAAATATACCTACTCCATTATTTTCTTATTATAGCTTTCAGAATCATTATTTTGAAATTGATGCTCACTTACAATTACCAGAATGCCTTTTTCCACAGCTTTATTATAAAAAAAGACAAATGAACTCATTAAAACAAAAAATAATATGATTATACCTAAAATAATGCCGACTCTTTTCGCGTAATAATGAATATTAATCATTACCTTCTCCACAGTAATTCATATGACTTCGTATACCACTCAAATCCAACCCGGAACAATTCTAAAAACTTTTGCATATCAGTAATCCCCCATTTTTATGATTTATACTATATCTATGGTAGATCAGTGAAAATTATAACAATGCCGTTACACTCATTAATCTGAAAAAACTGTAATAAAAAAAGACCTAATCAACCTGGCGTTCTGGTTGTAATAGGTCTTATATTTATTCATTTTTTCAAAAAAACTATTTAAAAAATGGATTCAATCAATATATTATTTATTTTACTTTTATTCGTTAATCGAAAAATTTTCTTAATACAAAAAAATGGCTCCGCAGGTAGGACTCGAACCTACGACCGTTCGGTTAACAGCCGAATGCTCTACCACTGAGCTACTGCGGAACAATATAAGTTTACGTATGCATTTGCTGATGATCCTAAATGAATTAGAGTATCAAGCATCACATGCTTATCAAAACTATTCTCTATTCAAATGGTTTATTGCAAATACGAAATTGGAGCGGGTGAAGAGAATCGAACTCTCATCATCAGCTTGGAAGGCTGAGGTTTTACCACTAAACTACACCCGCATATCTAAATACTGGAGGCGGCAACCGGATTTGAACCGGTGATCAAGGTTTTGCAGACCTATGCCTTACCACTTGGCTATGCCGCCTTGACTGGGCTAGAAGGACTCGAACCTTCGAATGACGGAATCAAAATCCGTTGCCTTACCGCTTGGCTATAGCCCAATAATATCACTTAAATGGGGCGGTTGATGGGAATTGAACCCACGAATGCCGGAATCACAATCCGGTGCGTTAACCACTTCGCCACAACCGCCATATTCATTAGTATGGCAGGGGTAGTAGGACTCGAACCCACACTGGAGGTTTTGGAGACCTCTGTTCTACCTTTAAACTATACCCCTATTATAATAGTGTGTTGGACATATACAAATGAACAACCCTAACTTACCAAATCAAGCCATATATATCAACAGCAGTTTTTATGTAATCTACTGGAATAAATATGGCGGTCCGGACGGGACTCGAACCCGCGACCTCCTGCGTGACAGGCAGGCATTCTAACCAGCTGAACTACCGGACCATATATATTTTTCGAAATCTTCCTTCTTATGATACCAGTTCCTAAATCAGATTATCTACTAATTTTTCTAGAAACTTGAGATAAAAATGGTGGAGGATGACGGGATCGAACCGCCGACCCTCTGCTTGTAAGGCAGATGCTCTCCCAGCTGAGCTAATCCTCCATTATACATATGGTGACCCCTACGGGATTCGAACCCGTGTTACCGCCGTGAAAGGGCGGTGTCTTAACCGCTTGACCAAGGGGCCGCTTATAAAAGAGCTAGACAAAAGAATAGCCCCTATTGGGGCTTGCCTGGCAATGTCCTACTCTCACAGGGGGAGACCCCCAACTACCATCGGCGCTGAAGAGCTTAACTTCCGTGTTCGGAATGGGAACGGGTGTGACCTCTTCGCCATCATTACCAGACAATATTTATAGAAGGATTATTCCTTCAAAACTAGATAACGGACAATCATCATTGAAATATTTGGTTAAGTCCTCGATCGATTAGTATCAGTCAGCTCCATGTGTCACCACACTTCCACCTCTGACCTATCAACCTGATCATCTTTCAGGGATCTTACTAGCTTGCGCTATGGGAAATCTCATCTTGAGGGGGGCTTCATGCTTAGATGCTTTCAGCACTTATCCCGTCCGCACATAGCTACCCAGCGATGCTCTTGGCAGAACAACTGGTACACCAGCGGTGCGTCCATCCCGGTCCTCTCGTACTAAGGACAGCTCCTCTCAAATTTCCTGCGCCCACGACGGATAGGGACCGAACTGTCTCACGACGTTCTGAACCCAGCTCGCGTACCGCTTTAATGGGCGAACAGCCCAACCCTTGGGACCGACTACAGCCCCAGGATGCGATGAGCCGACATCGAGGTGCCAAACCTCCCCGTCGATGTGGACTCTTGGGGGAGATAAGCCTGTTATCCCCGGGGTAGCTTTTATCCGTTGAGCGATGGCCCTTCCATGCGGAACCACCGGATCACTAAGCCCGACTTTCGTCCCTGCTCGACTTGTAGGTCTCGCAGTCAAGCTCCCTTGTGCCTTTACACTCTACGAATGATTTCCAACCATTCTGAGGGAACCTTTGGGCGCCTCCGTTACTCTTTAGGAGGCGACCGCCCCAGTCAAACTGCCCACCTGACACTGTCTCCCGCCCCGATAAGGGGCGAGGGTTAGAATGTCAATACAGCCAGGGTAGTATCCCACCAACGCCTCCACCGAAGCTGGCGCTCCGGCTTCTCAGGCTCCTACCTATCCTGTACAAGCTGTACCAAAATTCAATATCAGGCTGCAGTAAAGCTCCACGGGGTCTTTCCGTCCTGTCGCGGGTAACCTGCATCTTCACAGGTACTATAATTTCACCGAGTCTCTCGTTGAGACAGTGCCCAGATCGTTACACCTTTCGTGCGGGTCGGAACTTACCCGACAAGGAATTTCGCTACCTTAGGACCGTTATAGTTACGGCCGCCGTTTACTGGGGCTTCAATTCAAAGCTTCGCCGTGAAGCTAACCTCTCCTCTTAACCTTCCAGCACCGGGCAGGTGTCAGCCCCTATACTTCACCTTGCGGTTTCGCAGAGACCTGTGTTTTTGCTAAACAGTCGCCTGGGCCTATTCACTGCGGCTCATCGAGGCTATTCACCTCAATGAGCACCCCTTCTCCCGAAGTTACGGGGTCATTTTGCCGAGTTCCTTAACGAGAGTTCTCTCGAACACCTTAGGATTCTCTCCTCGCCTACCTGTGTCGGTTTGCGGTACGGGCACCCTACATCTCACTAGAGGCTTTTCTTGGCAGTGTGGAATCAGGAACTTCGGTACTATATTTCCCTCGCTATCACAGCTCAGCCTTCACGGAAACGGGATTTGCCTCGTTTCCAGCCTAACTGCTTAGACGCGCATATCCAACAGCGCGCTTACCCTATCCTCCTGCGTCCCCCCATCGTTCAAACGATGTATAGGTGGTACAGGAATATCAACCTGTTGTCCATCGCCTACGCTTTTCAGCCTCGGCTTAGGTCCCGACTAACCCTGAGCGGACGAGCCTTCCTCAGGAAACCTTAGGCATTCGGTGGAAGGGATTCTCACCCTTCTTTCGCTACTCATACCGGCATTCTCACTTCTAAGCGCTCCACCAGTCCTTACGATCTAGCTTCAACGCCCTTAGAACGCTCTCCTACCACGGACATCGTTGATGTCCATCCACAGCTTCGGTGTTATGTTTAGCCCCGGTACATTTTCGGCGCGGAGTCACTCGACCAGTGAGCTATTACGCACTCTTTAAATGGTGGCTGCTTCTGAGCCAACATCCTGGTTGTCTAAGCAACTCCACATCCTTTTCCACTTAACATAAACTTTGGGACCTTAGCTGGTGGTCTGGGCTGTTTCCCTTTTGACTACGGATCTTATCACTCGCAGTCTGACTCCCGAGTATAAGTATTTGGCATTCGGAGTTTGACTGAATTCGGTAACCCGATGGGGGCCCCTAGTCCAATCAGTGCTCTACCTCCAATACTCTCTACCTCGAGGCTAGCCCTAAAGCTATTTCGGAGAGAACCAGCTATCTCCAAGTTCGATTGGAATTTCTCCGCTACCCACACCTCATCCCCGCACTTTTCAACGTGCGTGGGTTCGGGCCTCCATTCAGTGTTACCTGAACTTCACCCTGGACATGGGTAGATCACCTGGTTTCGGGTCTACGACCTCATACTAAATTCGCCCTATTCAGACTCGCTTTCGCTGCGGCTCCGTCTTCTCAACTTAACCTCGCATGAAATCGTAACTCGCCGGTTCATTCTACAAAAGGCACGCCATTACCCATTAACGGGCTCTGACTACTTGTAGGCACACGGTTTCAGGTTCTATTTCACTCCCCTTCCGGGGTGCTTTTCACCTTTCCCTCACGGTACTGGTTCACTATCGGTCACTAGGGAGTATTTAGCCTTGGGAGATGGTCCTCCCTGCTTCCGACGGGATTTCTCGTGTCCCGCCGTACTCAGGATCCACTCAGGAGGGAACGAAGTTTCAACTACAGGGTTTTTACCTTCTCTGACGGACCTTTCCAGATCTCTTCATTTACCCCGTTCCTTTGTAACTCCATGTTGAGTGTCCTACAACCCCAAGAGGCAAGCCTCTTGGTTTGGGCTAATTCCGTTTCGCTCGCCGCTACTCAGGAAATCGCGTTTGCTTTCTCTTCCTCCGGGTACTTAGATGTTTCAGTTCCCCGGGTCTGCCTTCAGTACCCTATGTATTCAGGTAAAGATACTACTCCATTACGAGCAGTGGGTTTCCCCATTCGGAAATCTCCGGATCAAAGCTTACTTACAGCTCCCCGAAGCATATCGGTGTTAGTCCCGTCCTTCATCGGCTCCTAGTGCCAAGGCATCCACCGTGCGCCCT
This sequence comes from uncultured Bacillaceae bacterium, assembly GCA_963751845.1. Classification (GTDB taxonomy): domain Bacteria; phylum Bacillota; class Bacilli; order Bacillales; family DSM-1321; genus Peribacillus. The sequence goes on along the minus strand of CAVVWH010000018.1, from coordinate 136,841 downwards.
TTCTAACTTAACCTTACGGCTATGATAAGCTTCGAATTTCTTCGTCAGCTTCCTTCACTCAGATCCTCACGTATACAAATACGCTCCGGTCTTCGCTCAGTCGCTTCCTCGAACTTCTCGCTTCTCATACACCTTTGTTAATAATAAAAGAACTTACTACTTTCAATGATGTCTTGTCATTTGTTATCTAGTTTTCAAGGAACAATCTTGAGAGATAGTTCTCTCAAAACTAAACAAAATCAGAAACGCCTCGTTGTTCATCAAGAACCGAAATTCTTGATGTTTCCTTAGAAAGGAGGTGATCCAGCCGCACCTTCCGATACGGCTACCTTGTTACGACTTCACCCCAATCATCTATCCCACCTTAGGCGGCTGGCTCCTTACGGTTACCTCACCGACTTCGGGTGTTACAAACTCTCGTGGTGTGACGGGCGGTGTGTACAAGGCCCGGGAACGTATTCACCGCGGCATGCTGATCCGCGATTACTAGCGATTCCGGCTTCATGTAGGCGAGTTGCAGCCTACAATCCGAACTGAGAATGGCTTTATGAGATTAGCTAGCCCTCGCGGGTTTGCGACTCTTTGTACCATCCATTGTAGCACGTGTGTAGCCCAGGTCATAAGGGGCATGATGATTTGACGTCATCCCCACCTTCCTCCGGTTTGTCACCGGCAGTCTCCTTAGAGTGCCCAACTAAATGCTGGCAACTAAGAACAAGGGTTGCGCTCGTTGCGGGACTTAACCCAACATCTCACGACACGAGCTGACGACAACCATGCACCACCTGTCACTCTGTCCCCCGAAGGGGAACGCCCTATCTCTAGGGTTGGCAGAGGATGTCAAGACCTGGTAAGGTTCTTCGCGTTGCTTCGAATTAAACCACATGCTCCACCGCTTGTGCGGGCCCCCGTCAATTCCTTTGAGTTTCAGCCTTGCGGCCGTACTCCCCAGGCGGAGTGCTTAATGCGTTAGCTGCAGCACTAAAGGGCGGAAACCCTCTAACACTTAGCACTCATCGTTTACGGCGTGGACTACCAGGGTATCTAATCCTGTTTGCTCCCCACGCTTTCGCGCCTCAGCGTCAGTTACAGACCAGAGAGTCGCCTTCGCCACTGGTGTTCCTCCACATCTCTACGCATTTCACCGCTACACGTGGAATTCCACTCTCCTCTTCTGCACTCAAGTCCCCCAGTTTCCAATGACCCTCCACGGTTGAGCCGTGGGCTTTCACATCAGACTTAAAGGACCGCCTGCGCGCGCTTTACGCCCAATAATTCCGGACAACGCTTGCCACCTACGTATTACCGCGGCTGCTGGCACGTAGTTAGCCGTGGCTTTCTGGTTAGGTACCGTCAAGGTACGAGCAGTTACTCTCGTACTTGTTCTTCCCTAACAACAGAGCTTTACGACCCGAAGGCCTTCTTCGCTCACGCGGCGTTGCTCCGTCAGACTTTCGTCCATTGCGGAAGATTCCCTACTGCTGCCTCCCGTAGGAGTCTGGGCCGTGTCTCAGTCCCAGTGTGGCCGATCACCCTCTCAGGTCGGCTACGCATCGTTGCCTTGGTGAGCCGTTACCTCACCAACTAGCTAATGCGCCGCGGGTCCATCTGTAAGTGATAGCCGAAACCATCTTTCCATCTCTTCTCATGCGAGAAAAGAAATTATCCGGTATTAGCTCCGGTTTCCCGAAGTTATCCCAGTCTTACAGGCAGGTTACCCACGTGTTACTCACCCGTCCGCCGCTAATCTTTGGGAGCAAGCTCCCAAAGATTCGCTCGACTTGCATGTATTAGGCACGCCGCCAGCGTTCGTCCTGAGCCAGGATCAAACTCTCCGAAGAAATGTTTGACTAAGCTCTTTGCACATTTTTTATCGTGTGTACGCACGATAACTTTACGTTGGCGTTTCTGTTTTGTTTAGTTTTCAAAGAACTATTTTTTCAAAGTCAGGATATCAATATATCATCCTTTACTTGAAATGTCAACTACTTTTTCTCGAAATAATTCATTTCATTTTAGCGACAAAATTTATATTATCAAATATATTCGATATTGTCAACTAACATAAAAGTTAAGCTAGCAAAACTTATCTAGCACATTCAAACTTTCTAAAATTAAATGTCCCTCATGGGAATTACAATAATACTATATTAGTATATATATTTCAACTACTTTTATTAAATTTTATTAAATTTTTTAGAAAAACGGATTTTTAAAAGCTAGATAAAAAAACGAATATATGGCTATTTGAAATAATTCCTCAAGAGTATGAATAAGTATAATTTTTCCTCCTAATTTCTTCTTTCTCTACCAAACTTCGATTATACTAAAAGTATGAATTTATAGTTCAAATAATTAAAAGAAAAGGTGAACGAATGAAGAAGCTAGGAAAAGTACTTATTTTATCAACAGGTATTTTAGTCGGCACAACGACAGTATCAATGGTACCCTTAACCACCGAAACGGTTGAGGCTAGTTCTACTATTAACTTTAGCAAAACATATTATCAAACCACTTCTAAATTAAATCTACGTTCTGGTGCTGGAACAAAATATAAAACTATTTTATCCATTCCAAAAGGAGGAGTCGTAACATCTAAAGAAAAAAAAGGAACATGGTTTAAAATTTCATATACACTCAAAGGCCAAAAGACAGCTAAAACAGGTTGGGTAAGCGGTAGCTATTTAAAGGAATACAATCAGAAGGTAACTATCAACAAGTCCTATTATTTTACTAATAAAACAACAAAGCTTTATAACTCACCTTATACAAATAAAAAAGAAGTGGCAACCATCGCTAGTAATAATGGGTTTTATTCCACTCAAAAAATTATTAATAGTACAGGACAAACTTGGTACCGTGTTTTATATGATGGTAAGACAAGTTATGTGAACAGTAGCAGTGTATCTCAAAAAAACTTTTCTACATTCTCACAAACGAGCTACAAAGCTTCTAAAAATACGATCTTATATGAATTTTATGGGAAGGCTCATAAGAAACTCATGACCATTCCCAGGAATACCATCATTTCTTCTAATAAGAATATTGGAGATTGGTATCTCGTGAAATATAATGGAAAATTGGGTTATATATTTATTGGGGATTTTTCTAAAAATACAGATGAAATTTCCTATACTTTTACAGATACTAGCGAAGCTTTTTATGTAACAACCAAAGCATCCGACCTATATACTACCGCGGATTCAACAAAAATCAAGGTAAACACGGTTGCTGCTAACAATGTTTTCGCATCCACTCAAATGGTAAAGAATAGTTTAGGAGAAACTTGGTACCGCATCTCCTATAATGGCCAAGACTTATATATTAATAGCGCGACAGTACATAAAGATTCCTTTTTGGACTCTGTAGATAAAATTAAAGCTAATAAAGCAACAAATTTATATGAATCATACGGGAATGCTTACGCGAAGCTGGCTACCATTCCAAAAGATACTGTAGTTACACCTATTAAAAGAATAGGAGATTGGTATTACGTAGCTTTTAATGAAACTCCTGGATACATTTATATCGGTGATTTTTCAAAGTACTCTGACGTATCTCAGGTAACGATCGATGATACTACCTTTAGAACTCTTTCTATAACAAATCTTTACAAAGAAGCGTCTGACACGTCAGAACTTGTAGATGTCATTCCTAGTTCTAAAATTGTTGTCGCATCAGCAAAAACTTCAAACGGATGGTATCAGGTCAACTATTCAGGAAAAACAGGTTATATGCCTATTAATTCCCTACAACAAGTAAAAACAGGAGATCCCTTGAATGGAAGAGCTGGTTATCAATTCATTGATTTACGGACACAATCACCCGTTACAGCCCAACAAATCAATGATTATATTGAAGAGAATTACAGGAATCAAGCGAATTACAAGAAAACTGGGAAACCAAGTGTTTTATCTGGAACAGGACAATTATTCATTGATGCTGGAAAGACTTATGGGGTCAATGCTCTTTACTTAGCCGCTCATGCGATACATGAAAGTGGTTTTGGTACTTCAGATATAGCTCTAGGGAAGAATAATTTATTTGGATTTGGATCGTATGATGCTGCTCCATTTATCGCTTCCTATCGTTTTTCTACTATTGGAGAAAATATTAACTATATTGCCCAGCAAATTAAGGCAACTTACTTAAATGAAGTATCTGGTGGCTTTCGATACCAAGGCGCTACTCTTGGCTTCAAAACAACTGATATGAATAATAAACGAATCGATGCCAATAGTGAAGGTATGAACTTTTTTTACGCTAGTGACATTAACTGGGGTAAGGGAATCGCAAGACATATGCAAAATATTCTGCCGTATAACCAAGCCTACTATAATAACGCAACGGCGGATCAGAGCGTTGTATCAGCACCTTTGATTCCACAAGGAAGTGATGTCTTCCCGTCCGGAATACAAGCTATAGCCAAAAGTGATTTAGCTCTATACAGCAACAAAGGTTCAAAAAATGAGATTACTCAGATCACAACTCTCAAAAAAGGTTCTCAATTCACCTTACTTGAAAAAGCAAACGACTATTGGGTAAAAATCATGTATCAGAATGCAGTTTACTGGACTAACTCTATTGACTTTGTCACATATAAAAATTATTTTTCCGTGCAAAATTTAGGTAGAGTTACAAAAACAGATTCGTTAAACGTTAGAAAAGACCCATCAACATCTAATGGTGATAGTAATATCGTCACTATCTTTCATCTTAATGATTATGTACAATTCGTTCTGAATGCAGATGGACAGTTGACAATGGACCCTTCAAAGAAATGGTATCAAATCAAATTAGCTGATGGAACGAATGCGTGGGTAAGTACAGCTTATATAGCTCGTGAACTTTATTAGTTCTCTTATATTCATATCATAAAGAGCATCTGTTTTGATGCTCTTTTGTTATTTTTAAATCTTGGTGGATAAAAGCATCATACAAGAAAGACTCTAAAGATAGAGAATTCATCTTTCTTAAAATTAAACTCGAAACATGATACGATAAAATGCGTAAGAAAAAGGAGGAAATAATATGAAAGCTGAAATAATTGAAAGATTCACTTCATATGTGAAAGTCGATACCCAATCGAATGAAGAAATCACAACATGCCCTTCCACCCCAGGACAGCTCACACTAGCCAACCAATTAGTGGAGGAATTAAAGACAATTGGTTTAGAGGAAGTCACAATTGATGAAAATGGTTACGTAATGGCGACATTACCTTCTAATACAACGAAACAAGCTCCGACAATTGGATTTTTGTCTCATGTAGATACAGCTACTGATTTTACAGGAAAAAATGTCAAACCGCAGATTGTCGAAAATTATGATGGGAACGATATTATTTTAAACAAAGAATTGAACGTTGTTTTATCGCCAAAAGATTTCCCGTCTTTATCCAATTATATTGGTCATACTCTCATTACTACAGATGGAACAACACTGTTAGGTGCAGATGATAAATCAGGTGTTGCAGAAATAATGACAGCCATAGCTTATCTCGTTCAACATCCAGAAATAAAGCACGGTAAGGTTCGAGTTGCCTTTACACCTGATGAAGAAATAGGCAGAGGACCTCATAAATTTGATGTTGAGCGCTTTAATGCTAAATTTGCTTATACAGTCGATGGTGGGCCACTTGGGGAATTAGAATACGAAAGCTTTAACGCCGCATCTGCTAAAATTACGGTTAAAGGAACAAACATTCACCCAGGAACAGCTAAAGGAAAAATGGTGAACTCTGCAAAAATTGCAATGGAATTACATAATAAGCTTCCTGTTGCTGAAGCACCTGAATATACGGAAGGATACGAAGGATTCTATCATCTCATCTCTTTTAATGGCGAGGTAGAAGAAACTAAATTATCCTATATTATTCGGGATCACGACCGCGATCTATTTAACGCACGCAAAGATTTTATGAAAAAAATCGTTGGTGAACTACAAGAAAAGTACGGACAAGATCGCATTCTTCTTGAACTACATGATCAATACTATAATATGAAAGATAAAATTGAACCTGTAATGGAAATTGTAGATATTGCCTCTCAGGCAATGAAAAATTTAGATATTGAACCAAAAATTGCACCAATTCGCGGCGGTACCGATGGCTCTCAACTATCCTATATGGGGCTACCTACACCAAATATCTTTACCGGCGGCGAAAATTTCCATGGCAAATACGAATTCATTTCAGTAGACAACATGGTTAAAGCCACTAACGTTATCATTGAGATAGTGAAATTATTTGAAGAGAAGTAACAGGTACTTTTCAAATTGTTAATAAGTTGTGGATAAGTAATTGTTTTTCCTACTTGCCTTCACTATATAATTGCATGCAAAAAAGCCACACAGAGATATATGTCTCTGTATGGCTTTTTGTCTTATTACTTATTTATGCACATGTTATTCATAAATTATTTTGTTACTTTGCTAACTTTCACTGCGCGTAATTTACTTTGGTTACCAGCTTTGTCTGTTGCAGAGATTGTTAGTTTCGTGCCTTGTTTTTGAGCTTTAATTTTAACATTGTAAGCCCCTTTTGAATTGACAACTGCTGTACCCAATAATTTTTTACCATTATAGACTCTTACAGTCGTATATTTTTCAGCTTTACCTGTTACATATTTAGATTTTTCGTTTACTTTATTAACTGTTGGAATGGCAGGAGCTGTTTTATCGATTACAGTAATAATTTTTGCATCACTTACATTGCCAGCTGCATCCGTAGCTATCACTTTAATTTTCGTTCCGACTTTTTGCTTTTTAATAGAGAACTTATAGTTCCCTGCTTTATCAGCAGTCTTAGTACCTTGAAGTTTATCATTAATATATAATGTTACTTTTGCATTTGCTTCCGCTTTCCCAATTACATTTTTGGTAGCATTTGTTACCTTGTTAACAGTTGGAACATTTGGTGCAGTGAAATCTGGCATAACTGTAAGAGATGGAAGACCAGCGATATAACCAATTCCACCTGTTTTGTTAATACCGATTTGTTCATTAATAGCTGCTTTTAATTGATCTCTATTAACAGCGGTGATATTTTTTGTGTCTAATTCATCACCTGGATGTTGGAAATTACTAAAAATATACGAAAAGCCATTACGGTCATCAGCTGCAAATAATCCAGTAGCTTCCGCCCCTGCAGGTACAGATAAAACACGTTCTAAATCCTTAGTATCAACATTATATGCCCATACGAAGTTGTTAGTATGTTTGCTACTATCTTCACCAATAAAGAGCGTTCTCATTGCTTCAGAGTAACTTAAGTTATCCGGACTAGCTACTTTGTCTACTGGAGAAGTATTTCCGAATGTATCCGCTTCTTTTAGGTCTTCACCAACTACTAATCCAGACATTGTTGTTGCAACATATGGACTGTCAATTTCTTTACCTGCACTATCTTTTTGGTCCTTTTTCAGATCTAATTGATACGTTACACCAGATTTAATTTTTGGTAATTGAATATGGTCAACTGGGTCTTTATCATTTTTCTCCATACCTTTACTCTGATCGGCAATAGCTACATACACTTTGCTATCCTTTTCGTTTAATGTAATACCTTCCATTTTGTTAAATTCAGCTGTTGCACCCATATATGCTGCATAACGACGAGATTCAAGAAACGCTGCTGCAGTTTCCATACCTGGCTTAAGTTTTAAATACTCTTCTTTTTCATATTGCTTAATATGTTTAAATCCTTCTTTTGGAGCATCTGAAGTTTCAAATATATCACTGAATTTAATGCCACTGTCAATAAGAGCTTTAATTTCAGCGTCAGTTGAATGACCAAGGTTAATCCATTCTAGGTTTCCTGAACCACCATTTTCAGAGCTTGTTTGATTGAATTTAGCTGCGTACAATGTACCTGCTGATAAATCCTTTTCTTTATCTGCTACATACATAAACGTTGTTGTATATCCACCATCATCACCATAGAAAGCAGTACGGTTATCAGGCATCATCTTCATTAGCTCATGAGAGAAACGTCCTGCACTATAATGCTTTTCGACTTTAGTTTCACCGTTTTTATCCACAGAAATTTCTGGAGTGTATCCATAGAAGTATGGATTTGCTTTTGTCTTATCTCCGAAATAAAACTGAGCAAAACTTTCAGTTTGAACTCTAGCTTTTGATTTAGGATCATTTTCAAAATCACGAGCATCTGGCTCATATTCTTCTGAACCTAAATGTGTATTCCAAGATGTTAAAGATCCGTTACATGGAATCCAAAGACCATTTACATCCGAGAAATCAATTTTACTTACTTTTACCGGTGTTAATTCACCAGTTTTCTCGTCTTGTTCCATTTCAGTTAAAGACATGGATGCTGGAACTAAACCATAAGAGTCATTCCCTGCAGCATCAATTGTTTGATATTCATAATGTGTAACCATAAACAATTTTCCGTCAATTGGCATTAATAAGCTGTTTGAATCTGGAGCATCTGAAACAAAATATTTTCCATCTGTACTACTTGGATCTTTAATTGGATTTCCTTTTACATCAATCGGTGTACCTGCAGGGATTTTTTCCCCATTTACTGTTGCAACTTTATCTTCTGATTTAAATAAACTCTTATAATTTAATGGAAATGTTTTTACTTCTCCATTGCTATATTTCACATCAACCGTTGCAGTTGTATAGGTTTTTACCATATCATCAATCGTTTTCGGTGCTTCCATTCCATTGAACTTAACAGCCTCAATTTTAATATCTTCATCAGCAGCTGCTGCTTTAGGCGTTAAAGCTGGAGCAGAAATTGCTAGAGCAAGTGCTGCTGCAAGTCCTTGTTTTACGAGTTTCTTATTAATCATCTTTTAAATCCCCCTAGTAGATTAATGTGTCCTATTATCTATTAAACTTAACTAACATTAATGGCACATTAATAGAATATTAAGGGATTGTAATTATTTGGTATAGTTATATATTTTGTAGTTAACTCCTGGCATGTTATTTGGAATAAATTATTTATTTAGGAAAAAGAAAAAACCTTGCAGGCTCTTCCCACAAGGTTTCTACAATAAAGTTATCCACATTTTATCCCCAAACCCAAAAGTACCTGTTACTTAAAATAGCCCTTTGGCGTTATAGTTTTCGTCTACGTCCATGTTTAAGGCTGCCGGTTTTTTAGGGAGGCCAGGCATCGTCATGACATTTCCAGTTAAAGCAACAATAAATCCCGCACCGATAGATGGTCTCACTTCTCTTACTGTAATCGTGAAATCTTCTGGGCGACCAATTTTAGTAGGATCATCGGATAAGGAATATTGCGTTTTCGCCACACAAACCGGTAAATTGCCCCAACCCTCTTGCTCATATAATACTAATTGCTTTTTAACAGAAGCTGTAAATTCTACATCCTTTGCTCCATATACTTTACGGGCAATTGTTTTAATTTTATCTTCTAGTGAATCAGACAAATCATATAGCGGATTAAAGATTAACTCGTTATGCTCTATTACATCTAACAGTTGTTCAGCTAAGTCAATTCCGCCTGCTCCACCTTTTTCCCATACCTCTGTTAACGCAAATGGAATATTGGATTCTTCACAAAGCTGTTTAAACAGAGCTAATTCAGCATCGCTATCAGTAATAAAGCGATTCAAAGCAGCTACATAAGGAAGTCCAAAGGCAGCAATCGTTTCTGTATGTTTCTTCAAATTATCAAATCCCGCTTTTAATGCAGCAACATCTTCCTCACTTAAACGATTAGCATCTTGACCACCGTGTAGCTTTAACGCACGAATCGTCGCCACAATCACGACTGCTTCTGGTTTTATACCCGCTGCTCGTGTTTTAATATCTAAAAATTTCTCCGCACCAAGATCTGCACCAAATCCTGCTTCTGTTACAACATAATCAGCCATTTTTAAAGCAGCTTTTGTAGCAATAACACTATTGCAGCCGTGAGCAATATTGGCAAATGGTCCCCCATGAACTAATGCCGGGGTATGTTCAATCGTTTGTACTAAATTTGGCTTTAACGCTTCTTTTAACAGCAACGTCAACGCACCTTCCGCTTGCAAATCATGTGCTGTAATAGGTTCTCCTGTTACTGAATAAGCAACGACCATTTTAGCTAAACGTTGTTTTAAATCTTCTAGATCTGTTGCTAAACAAAGAACCGCCATTATTTCTGAAGCTACTGTAATATTAAAACCATCTTCTCTAGGAACACCATGAAGACTTCCACCGAGACCAACTACGATATTTCTAAGTGCCCGATCATTCATGTCAAGGCACCGTTTCCAGACAATTTTCCGAGTGTCGATGTTTAGTTCATTACCTTGGTGTAAATGATTATCAAGAAGAGCAGCAAGTGCATTGTTAGCTGTCGTAATCGCATGAATATCACCAGTAAAATGAAGATTAATTTCATCCATCGGTAGAATTTGAGAATAGCCACCGCCAGCGGCGCCACCTTTTAACCCCATTACAGGACCAAGTGAAGGTTCTCTTAGTGCAATCATTATTTTTTTTCCTAATTGAGAAAAGGCATCACCCAATCCAACGGTTACTGTTGATTTTCCTTCACCTGCTTTGGTTGGATTAATACTCGTCACAAGAATTAATTTTCCGTCTTGTTTAGTTTGTAATTTTTTTAAATAATCATAAGACAATTTTGCCTTATACTTGCCGTAAAGTTCTAAATCATCTCCGCCGATTCCTATACTTTCAGCAACTTTAGTAATTAGCTTTAGTTCTGCATCTAAAGCAATATCTATATCACTTTTCACTTTTGTTTTGGCGTTCACTAAGCGTTCCTCCATTATATAAATAATTATTATTTTATCATGAGGAATTATATCAAGACTGTATAAAGTATCACAAACTAAGTAACTTTTTATTCATGGCAAGTTCAAACAAACTGGAATGCATTTTTTTAAAATTTATGTGAACATTTCATTTCTCGGTTTCTATTTAGTGAAAATAGTAGAATCATATGATACAATTTCAGGACATTGACCAATAAGTCAATTATAGAACTCATTAGTTATTTGGAGGACTGATATGAACGAAAAGAAGCAAAAAATATTAATTACTGCCATGAAATTGTTTTCAAAATCTAGTTTCCATCAAACATCTATGCAACAAATAGCCGATGTTTGCGGAGTATCTAAAGGAAGCTTATATACACATTTCAAGTCGAAGGACGAACTTTTATCAGAAATTTTCACTTATTATTATCATTTATTAAATCATCTCATTGCCGCATCAGAAACTGATACAGAATCTTCACAGGAAGCTTTTATCCGTAGCACTTCTATCCGCATACGTCATTACTGTCAATTTCAAGAGTTCTTTCAAATGCAAATGAATGAAATTAAAGGACTCGATGATCCATCGCTCAACCAATTCGTACAGCAAGAAAACGCAAAACTGCATCTAAAAACAGAAAACGATATTATCTCGGTATTCGGTCCGGACATAAAACCCTATGCACTAGATTTAACAGCCATGGTGTATGGATTATTGACTGCATACATAAGAATCATCGTTGAAGATAATAAATTATGTGATTTTCAAAGGCTTGCTGATTTTCTTTTTCAACAGCTTAATGCAGTGGCTCAGATGTATTTACAGAAAAAGCCCAAACCATTTTTAGTAACTTCTCCATGGCAAGTACACCTAAAAAATGATGTAGAAAATATGGCCCACCCACTCCAGACCATCCGAAAATTAAAGGAAAAAGTGGCAAAAGAAGAAGCTATCGCAATAGAATCCGTGGAGGTTTTAGAAAAAGAACTAATGAAAATCAAACCACGTGCAGCCGTCTTATCTGGGATGATTCGAAATTTAAAAGATTATCCAATTCTAAAGGAACTTATAACAGAATTAGAAACAACCATTCATATCATGTCGTTTCATACAACTAGATGATAAAAGAAAGTAGGTCAGATATATGACTCAAAAAATCCAACAATTTCCACTCTTCCTCTTAATGACCAATATGTTTATCGTCATGACTGGAATTGGACTCGTCATTCCCATTATGCCGACCATTATGCATGAGTTTAACGCTGGTGGACAAACGCTTGGCTTATTAATTGCAACGTTTTCACTTGCACAATTTTTATTTTCCCCCTTCGCAGGAGGTTTATCGGACCGAGTTGGTCGGAAAAAAATTATTATATTGGGATTAATTCTTTTTGCATTTTCACAATTTATTTTTGCTTTTTCACAGCAGCTTTTCTTACTTTTTGTTTCACGTGCAATCGCTGGCATTGGTGCTGCCTTTTTAATACCAGCCACCATGGCATTTGTTGCTGATATTACAACGGAAGAAACTCGCACAAAGGGAATGGGACTTATTGGTTCGGCCATATCATTAGGATTTGTTGTTGGGCCCGGATTTGGGGGCATACTAGCTTCTTTTGGTATAAAAGCGCCATTTATCATCGCTGGCATAGCAGCTGCGCTTGTCACAGTGATTTCTTTCTTTTTTCTAAAAGAGCCTGAACGCAAAGAAGCAGCTCCAATACAACCTATTAACCGTACTTCTTTATTAAGCCAGATGGCAATGTCCTTGAAAAAACCATATTTTGTTCTTCTTCTCATGATGTTTACTCTTTCATTTGGCTTAGCTAATTATCAATCAACCATTGGTTTATTCACTTCTGATAAGTTTGGATTCAGTCCCTTTGATATTTCGATTTTAATAATGATAGGTGGTGTAATTGGAGTTGTCGTTCAATCCTTTGTGCTAGATCCCATGGTTGAACGTTTTGGTGAATTCCGTGTGATGAATTCAATGCTTGTAGTAACAGCCATTTCGTTGTTCACTATGTTATTTACAATTGGATTTAAATCTGTATTATTTGTATCCATTTTCTTCTTTATCGCAACATCATTAATTCGACCAGCCATCAATACAGCTATATCGAATATGGCAGGGAGCGAACAAGGCTATGCTGCCGGAATGAACAACTCCTATATGAGTATCGGAAACATGGTTGGACCGATCATTGCCGGATCCCTATTTGATATAGACATGGCTCTCCCTTATATATTCGGTGCCTTGATAATCGTAATTACACTATTCATTAGCATCAAATGGACAATAAACAAAAAGAAACAGAAAGTAACAGGTACTTTTCCGATTGTTGATAAACTGTGAATAAGTTTGTGGATACTTTAAAGTTCCATAACAAAAAACCTTGGGCGCCCAAGGTTTTTTGTTATCCTAAAATTTTGGTTGTACGAAAAGCCGTTCCGTCAAATTGCTTTCAATAGTAACTTTTTCAATAGCGGTGTGAACTGCTCGGTTAACTCAGATACGCTAGGAATCATCAATCGTTCTTTACCGTATATATTTTTCATCGTAACTTCTTCACTTTCTTCAATCATTCCATCCGATAAAAACATACCAATGACTTCAATCCCTTTTTTACGCGCTTCTGATACAGCTACATGCGTGTCGACAATTCCATTTTGATCATAGTTCGCAGCAGCTGGTTCACCGTCAGAAAATACTAACAGAAACTTATTCTTTTCACGTCGCTTTTCAAGCTCTTCCGTCATTACGCGGATACTAAAACCATCGCGATTATCCTCCTGAGGTTCGAGCTGCATAATTTTTGCTGCATTGTTTTGATAAAAAGAATCTGAAAAGGATTGAACAATATGAAAATAGTTTGGCTGATAGCCTTCCTTCACTTCATTTGCATCCTCCCAAAAACCGACGATTGAATGTGGAATGCGTAGCTGTTTTAAGACTTCATGAAATAAAACAATCCCTCTTTTTGTTTCATCCATTTTGTTAAACATAGAAGCCGAACAATCCACTAATAGCGTAAACACAGCATCAATTTCTTTTGATTCATGATTCTTTTTATAAAAGACTCGCGGATGATCATCCATGACAATCGGCAGTAATCTCTTAGATAGACGACCAAACACTAAATCCTTTCGAGGTGCATTTTTTCGATGCTCCAATGTTTTTTCAATCGTGTTAGCAAGCTTCCGTTTTAAGGGTTCAATTTCTGAGACATACTCCTTATACAATAGAACATCTTGGAAAGAAGGTGCTTCCGCTTCTTTTATAAGCTTTATCGCATCTTTATTTTCTTCTCCGTAAGGACTATCCCCTTGATGTCCTCTGCTTGATTCCTTTTTATCAAGTGACTCCAGCTGAGAATAGTCTTTTTGTTTACTCTCCCCTGAGCTCCCTTGAACCGATGCCATTGCTTGGTCAGCATCTTCTGCTTCCCGGGCACCACCACCCATTAAATTCGTTTTGGTGCCTTGATCAAGCTCAAACTGTAGGAAGGTTTGATTGCCTTCACCATTTTTATTTTCACGATGCCACGTCGAAAATTTCTCATCAATATATTCACTGTTTTCTTCGCTAACCTCTTCTCGGTCACAATTCGCAAGTTCATCGTTTCTAGTTAACTCATCAAACAATGTATTTCGTGTGTAATCCTCAACATGTGCTACTGGAAAAATAAAATACTCATTGATGGTATCTTGATAATGCCCATTCAGCCTAAACACAATTTGCTCACAAATATTTGTAATATCCCTTGTTTCCTTTGCCTCAAAAACAGAATAGAGAAGGAATTTCAAGCCTTCCAACATATCAGTTTGCGACTTGTTCGCCCTTGGAAAATAAGGATCTGGTACATCCGATTGCACAACCAGGTAGATCATACAGAATAATTCATCCAAAGCAAAGCTTCTCGTAACGTTTGTAGCAAATTGAGTATCAAAATATTGTTTAAGATATGTTCTGCGGATATCAAATTGTTTTTTTGTACCTGGGCGCTCTTTTTTTACTTTCTCTTCAATACGGATGTCTTCTAAGATAGTAAATAATTGAATAGCGAACTTTGGCAGTGAGGATTCATGGATACTTTCCCAATAGACTTTCATATCTTGAACATTTGAATAGTACAATGTACCAATAGTTCGTAATAAGACATCTGTTTTCAATCCTGATACCTTAACCTCTGGATCTCCGTTTTCCCAAAAATGACTCGCTGTGACTTTTTTCTCAATGATATCGATAAATGTTCCATAATTATATTCAAATTCTAAATCAGGAATACCCGACAATACAGTCGATAAATCCTGCAATTGCAAAAACAGGCTCGTATCCACTTTTGAATCATTAAAGCGAATATACTTCATCTGACATTCTCCTATTTAGAATAAAGTTTCCGTAAGATTTTTCACAAATTCTTTTTCTCTCTCTTCATCTAGTTTATCAATAATTGAACGAAGAATAGCCCGTTTCGGCGGAATGAGAACACTTAGATCACAAGCATCCAACAACGCCCGAATCGATGCTGCATCCTCTGATAGCTTTCCTTGATGAACAGCACTAATCATGTCACTAGATAATTTAACAAATAAATCAATCGTTTGATCATCTGTTAATTGCGTATTCGTTTGAATTAATTGCTTAAGCTGCCCTCCTTCAATATAAGGAACCTCGATAACAACAAAACGATTTTTCAGTGCTTCATTCAACGGAACTGTACCAATATATCCTTCGTTAATCGCTGCAATGACAGTAAATCCTTCTTTGGCTGTAATCATTTCATTTGTAAATGGATTCGTAATTGTCCGACGGTAATCCAATACACCATTAATTAATGGTAAGGTTTCTGGCTTTGCCATATTAATTTCATCGATATATAGAAAGTCACCATGATTCATTGCATTAATAACGGGTCCAGGTACAAATTCGATCACTTGCTTATCTTCTTTATATTCTAACGTTTTAAACCCCAGTAAACTCTCCGCATCTAAATCCACCGAACAATTGACACTAAACATCGGTTGATTAAATAAAAAAGAAAGCGTCTCAGCGAACTTCGTTTTACCTGCTCCGGTAGGTCCTTTTAATAAAATATTTTTGCCCATACTTAAAGCCGTAATGGCATCTATTAATAAATCCATCTCAGGAGGCAAATATCCACCCTGACGAACTAATTCATCAAACTCAGCATTATTTGCTCGTTTCGCTTTATTTAAAACCTCTACAATTTTTTCCGGTAACTCATTATATAAATTCATCGTCAAACTCCTTTCAAACCCATTTTACATTAACCTAAAATACTAACATTTACAAAGCATTTGATTCATACAAAACATCTTTATTATGGAAAATAAGGGCATAATACCTAAACCATAGTCCGCACAACTTATCCACATAATTATCAACAGATTATCCACAATACAAAAAGTACCTGTTACATAATTTCTTAACTCTTTCTTAAAACTAACTTAATTTGTCAATATTACACTTAGAGTAGCGTTTGGAGGGGGGATTATAGGTTGCCAAAATTTCAGAGAGTATTATATGTGTTCTTTCTGTTAATTTTATTATTTTTTATATTAAATCCACTTACTGATGGAGCAACTTCAATCCATTCATCTGCATCTGATGACCATATTCAAGTTCAGTTATTGGGGATTAATGATTTGCATGGCCAGCTAGATAAATATCAAACGATTTTAGGTAATCAAACTGGTGGAGCTGAATATTTAGCCGCTTATTTAAAAAAGTATAAACAAGAAAATGAGAATACTCTTCTTGTTCATGCAGGTGATATGGTCGGTGGAAGCCCACCCATCTCTTCTCTTTTTCAAGATGAACCCACAATCGAATATTTAAACATGCTAAACTTTGATGTTGGAACACCTGGAAATCATGAATTTGACGAAGGTGTTTATGAAATGAGACGCCTCATTTATGGCGGTGTCCATAAAAACACAGGTTATTTTTCAGGCTCAACTACCTCTTATAGTTCCGCAAATGTAATCGATAAAAAAACTGGAAAGCTCATATTACCTCCGTACACCATAAAGAAAATTAATGGGATTCCCATAGGTTTCATTGGTGTCGTTACGACTGAAACAACTAAATTTTTACTTCCTGAAACTCGAAATCAAATTGAAATTACTGATGAAGTGACCGCAATTAATAAAACTGTTCAAATTTTAAAAGACAAAGGAATAAAATCCATTGTCGTGCTTGCTCATATTCCCGTTACATCCAATTGGTTTGGAGGCAATACAGATGGAGATTTAGCCAAAATGGCTCCAATGATTGATGATGAAGTAGATATCATGTTTGCTGGTCATAATCATAAATATGCAAATGCCATCATTGACAAAAAATTAGTCGTTCAAGCCTATTCTTATGGATCAGCTTTTTCCCAAGTACAGCTCACGATTGATACTCGTACGAAAGATATCGTGGATAAAAAAGCAGCCATTATTCCTACGACTCATCTGAATATTGAACCCGATCAAGAAACAGTAAACTTATTAGAAAAATACAAAAAAAGAATGGGCCCTTATGTTAATAAAATAGTTGGTACCTTACCGTCAGAACTAGCAAAAAAGAAAAACCTACAAGGCGAATTTCCGTTAGCAAAGGCAGTCGCAGAATCTGGACAAATGGCACTAGACACCGATATGGCCTTTTTTCATCACGGAGGTGTCCGCAGCAGTTTACCTAAAGGAACTGTTACCATGGAGGACCTTTATACAGTCTTACCATTTGATCAATATTTCGTGAAATTAAGCCTAACAGGAGATCAAATCAAACAAGTATTAGAACAACAATGGTTGAATGATAAGGAGAACAGGATTCAAGAGGTAGGTATAACCTATACAGTTGATCAATCGGCACCCATCGGCAATCGCATCGTTGAATTGAAAGACAGTCATGGTCAAGAACTTCAACCTAAAAAGAAATACACCGTTGCTACAAGCAATTATCTTGCTACAGGTGGAGATGGCTTCACGGCCTTTACTCAAGGAACACAAATAAAAAAAGGTCCAACAGCAGTAAACACCCTTGCGAACTACATCAAAAAGAAATACCCGTCACAGTGACATTTTGTACTGTGCACAAATGGTGGATAAACCTGTTGATAACTCGGAAAACTGTTGATAACACAGGTCAAAACAAAAACCTTGTAGAATGGTCTACAAGGTTTTTGCTTATATTTATCCACAATTTTATACACATATTATCCACAAATTAAAAAGTACCTGTTACTTCAAATATTTAAATCTCTCTTTTTGTAAAATATATAGGTAGCAATAGTTGATGCAATAATTAGGATGAGAGACAAGATGATATATATAGCTTCAAGGCCTCCGTTCATTAGCTTTGAAGCTTCAAAATATTTAAATGGTGTAATATATTTCAGATTCTCTAGCGTGCTGTTCACATTTATAGCAATCGCTAAAATAAAAGTAAAAAGAAGGATACCAGTCGATAAAGAAGTTGCTTTTTTCACATTTTTATTTAGAGCCGCAATCGCTGTCCCCATCACTAAAAAAATCAGTTGTAAGATCAACATTCCCAACATCATAATGAAGAGATCCCCGACTACAGCTTCACCGTCCGCATACTTCTGCACCATCAAGACTGAAGAAATAAAGGTCACCACATTAAAGATAAAAATATTTACAAAAGCAGCCAATAACTTCGAAGTAATCATCTGACTTCTTGAAATAGGTTTCACCAATAAAAATTCAACCGTCTTATCTCTCTCTTCTTTTGAAATAATATTGGCTCCAAGCATAACCGCATGTATACCAGCCATAACCACTAAATATAGATAGAGCACACCATAATAACCAATAGCATTCGATAAATCGAGAGAATTGCTGCCCATAATTGCTTGCAAGGATTTAGGCATATCCGCTATAACATCATTTAGTGAAGTTCCTGTATTCGCTAAAGTAGTAAATTTCATCATGCCCGTTGCAACCATAAACAGTACCCCGATACACCATAAAATAAGCGATGTTCTATTTGATTTCATTTCTCTCAAAAAAATATTCATATTCTCAACTCCCCTCTGATGCTTTAGCTTAGATCTTTTTTAAGAAAGACGATGTAGCTTGTTATGATGGACACTATGATTACAATAGCTCCTGTACCCATAAAGGATGTTTCATAAGCCGAATGATCCATAATATAAAATGAATCAAAATAATTAAAAGGAGTAAAATAACGCAACACCGTATCATCCGTACCAGAGCTAATCATGCCAATCATAAAAAATGCAAACACTATACCTAGAGAAACCGAAATAACCGATTTGATCTTAGGAAAAATAACAGACACAGCCGAACCAAGAGCTAAAAAGATTAGCTGAATAAAAAATAAGGTCATCGAAAGCATAAGCAACGTTTTCAAACTATAATCTTCTGTCTTAACTTGTGCTGTTATAAAAACCGATGCACCGCTAAAAATAATATTTGTAATAACCAATAATGTGAAAGAAGCTAACAGCTTAGATGTAATAATTTGTGGACGTGTCACAGGCTTAGTTAACAAAAAATCCGCTGTTTTTTCACGAGTTTCCTTTGAAACAATAGATACTCCTAGCATCATTGCCTGTATCGCTCCACATAGCTTTAAATATACAAATATATATGAATAATACCCTAACAACGACGTTAAACTATCTACTGAAAGCCCTATTGCTTTTCTCAATTCTTCAGGATATCCCTCAAGTAACTGTTTATATTGGTCGGCATCACGAGCTAAAGAAGGAAAAAAGGATAAGAAAAGGAATAGTGAACCAACTAGAGCTAAATTCCAAATAATCGTTGTTTTTCGATACGCCTTTAATTCATGGAGATACATATTCATCAAGAATCAGTCCTCCTTTTCGTAAAAGTGTAAAAAGATTTCTTCAAGGGTCAATTCTTCTACCCAAAGATTTGAAATCTCCATATCAGCCATCTTTTGTACAATCAAATTGATATTTCCGTTATACATAAAACTAACAACATGATCTTTTATTTCAAGTTTACTAACACCCATCATATTAAAATAATCCATATCAAGATTCGTTTTTGTTTCGATTCTAATTTTCTTATAATTCTTTTCTTTTAATGTACTAATCTTCTCAACTTGTACTAGTTTACCTTCTTTTATAATTGCCACACGATCACATAATTTTTGAACCTCACTTAAAATGTGTGAAGAAAATAAAATGGTTGCGCCTTTTTTGTTTTCTTCTTTAAGTAGGTCGAAAAACTTTTTTTGCATTAAAGGATCTAAACCGCTAGTTGGTTCATCCAATATAATTAACTTCGGCTCATGTAGCAGCCCTTGGACAATTCCTACCTTCTTTTTATTACCTAGAGAGAGGTCATCAATTTTCTTATGTAAATCAAGCTCCATGATTTCAGCTAATTCGTGTATTCTTTTCGTACAATCTTTTTTATAAAAGCTAGCTGAATAACGCAGTAAATCAATCACCTTCATATTATCGTAATAAAATATTTCAGAAGGCAAATAACCGATGTCCTTTTTTATTTCTGGAGCATACTTGATACAATCTTTTCCAAAAATAGTCGCGCTACCGCTAGTAGGGTAAATAAGAGATAATAACGTTCGAATTAATGTTGACTTGCCTGCGCCGTTTGGACCAATAAACCCAAAAATTTCACCTTGTTCCACATGAAAGCTAATATCGACAATTCCTCGTGCCTTGCCATAACTTTTTGTCAGCTTATTAATTTCAATCACGTTCATTGTGAAACCCTCCCTCTTTTATGTACGTTTTCATTTAAAAATGTTGTTCCATCTCATTTAAAAGAAAAAACATATTAGTGAAATCACTCTACATCTACTACCTCATAAAGGTGGTGCACAGGGCCAGACTTCAGCATTAATCCATTTTGAAAATAGACTGATTTCCTACATTCATCTTACCACTCTCATTTTTGACAAACTATTGGTTTCAAACAAGATTTATGAACAAAATATAAAAACCCTCTTTAATCATCACGATGACTAAAAAGGGTTATTTGAACAAGTATTATTTGGCGATTTAGTTCACTTCAATGTTAAGGGAAGCTTCAAAGCTTTCGTTTTGTTTTAATTGAATGATGCGATCTCTGTCTTTGAACTCACCAGTAAAGTTATCTGTGTCAGCTAATCCATACCAAGGCTCGATGCATACGAAAGGAGCATCTTTCTTTTGCCAGATTCCCAATGTTGGAAGATTTTCATTAGAAACAACGACATTTTTAGCTGATTTTTTACTTTTTAACGTGATTTTCTTAGAATTAACTTCTTTGAATACAAGAGCACCATCATAGAAAAGTTCATGTGTTAACGGTAAAATTTTGCTATTTTCAATTAATACTTCTGATTTACCGCTAATAATACAGTTTCCGGCATTCATAAAGAATCGTTCAAGTGTTTCTTCTTGATCAAATTCCAAATAATAATCTTCAAATTGATCTTCTTTGTCTAATGGACAATTAAAAGCAGGATGTGTTCCTAATTGGAAATAAATATCCTTATCATCTATGTTTTCTACTTTATATTTTGTTTCAAGTTTATTTCCATTTAATGTATAAGTCATAAATAAATTAAATTTGAAAGGATACATTGCTAATGTTTTTTCACTATAGGTTAGTTTAAAAACAGCTGTTGTATCATTTGCTTCCACTACTTCAAAATCGCTAAACTTAGCAAACCCATGATTACCGATTTCATATGTTTTTCCATCTACTCTAATTTCGTTATTCACAACCGCACATACAAGTGGGAATAGAACAGGAGCATGGCTACCCCAAATATTTTCATTACCATCCCAAACATATTCAGTGTCATTAACTAAGCTTTTGAAGCTTACAATTTCTGCACCGGCTTTTTTTATTTCTACAACTGCTACATCATTTTTTAAAATAGTATTCATTGTTTATCGCCTTCCCAATACTAGAATATGTACCAATTAAGCTTATCAAACTAAACTTCAGGATTCAAACGATTGCATAAAGGTATTCTGAACATTTTGTGAAAATATTCACAAAATAAACACCCGTTTAAATCTATATTCAAAAATAATATAATCACTTAGAAATAAGAAAGAACATTTGTTGCTCAAAAGAAATAATTTTTCATAATAGGATACTACTCAACTTGTATATCATTTTCAATTTAACAGGTAAATATACAACGATATTTTTTACTAAAAAAGAGCACCGAATGATCAGTGCTCCTTCAACCTACTATTTTATTGATTTAGTTTTGTAATACGGTCTTCAATTTTAGGGTCAACTACACCGTTTGCTTTAATGTAGTTCACAAATGCTTCTAGATCGACAACGTCAATCGTTCGGTTTGTAATACCTGCAAGTACTGTATATCCGTCTCCACCGTCAGCCATATAGTTATTGACTGTAATTGTGTAGGACTGGTTCAAGTCAATAGGCGTTCCGTCACTTTTCACCATCGAAACAATTCGGTCGCCAGTAGCACGCGAATCGTCATAAGATACCTTTAAGCCAGAAATAGGCATAATTCGTACCTTTGTTCCCCATTGCTGTTCTAATAGCGTTTTAATGTCCGCACCTGTTACCGTCATTTTCACAAGATCGTTCCCAAAAGGTTGTACCGTAAATGCTTCCTTCCAAGTAATTTCCCCTGCATCAATGTCAGCACGTATTCCACCTGGATTCATAAAAGCAAAATCTGTCCCTGTTTGTGTTCTCATTGCATCAGCAATCATATTGCCCATTGCAGATTCACCAGCTGTATTTGCTTTGCTTGTAATAGCAGCTGATGTTGATCCAATGACTTCATTTAAAGTGGGACCTACATCTGCCACATAAGCATCAAGCATTTGTTTAATTTTAGCATCTGGAGTAATTTTATCCCGATAAGTTGTCACAATTTCTGCTTTCTTACTTTCAACATCCTTAGTCTCAGGGTTAATTACTAAATCCACATCTGAGAATGCTGTACCGTATGAGTAGGATTGTACCAGCAACTTCCCGTCCACTGTTGTATTCGTATAAGCGTGGTTATGACCACCAAACAACACGTCCACTTCGTCATCCACTTTATTGGCAATATCCACTAGCTCGTCACTTGGATTCGAACCATCATTGTTTGATTTAGACGGATTATGTGCCAACACAATAATTGTTTCTACACCTTTTGCTTTTAATTCAGCAGAATATTTATTTATCGCTTCTGCTTCGTCTGTAAATTTCACTCCAGCCACACCACTTGGCATAACGATGTTAGGAGTGTCAGATAATGCTACTCCGATAAACCCAATTGGTACTCCATTGACCTGTTCAATATGATAAGGTTCCAGAATAGGATTATTTGTGGTTGCATCCACAACGTTTGCAGCTACATAAGGGAATTTAGCTCCGGCAAAGCTTCCGTATTTATCTACTGTTTTAGGATGACTACCTCCATTAATAAGACGCATCATCTCTGTTACACCTTCATCAAATTCGTGATTTCCAACCGTTCCTACATCAAAACCAAGCTCATTTAATAAAGTAATCGTTGGTTCGTCCTGTAATAGTGCTGAAACAGGTGAACTTGCACCAACCGCATCTCCAGCATGAACAAGTAAAGTATTAGGATTTTGTGCTTCACGCTGTTTCAAGTATGCAGCAAGATACTCAACTCCCACCTGCATTAAGATTTTTGTTATACGTATCTAATTGTCCATGAAAATCATTGATTCCTAATAGTTGAAGTTCAAAAGGCTGAGTCTGCGATTTGGGAAGTTTAAGAGAATACTTGCCAAATTCATTTGCGCTTCCACCTACAAATTGAATCGGACTACCTTCTTCAATAGCATTTTTTGCGTCCATAGAAGAATCAAAGGTAACCTTCACATCATTTGCGACAGGTGAAAAACTCCAGTTTTGGTCAGCGGATGGATCAATCGTACCAAGTTCACTGATATAATCAATGATCACTTGGCGATTTTCATCTGGATATATTTCTACTGCTGTCTTATTGCGAACGCCTGGGAATGTACCATTCGCACGATAGTTATTTGTCACTACTATGAATTCCTGATTAAGATCGATCGGCTCGCCATTATATTTAAGATTTTTAATTCTGTTCGCAGAAGCATTAACAAGATTACCGTTACCATCATATTTAGCTGGCTCTGTTACATCGATTTCATATGTAACTCCATCAATCACATCATAATTATAGGTTGGAAAACTATCGTTGATTAAAGCTTGTTCGGTAGTAGCAGAATCATTAATTTGATTAAATTGCCCCGCTGACATCTCCAACCATTCCTTTACGTCCGCACCCTTCACTTTTACCGTCGCAACTGTATTAGGGTACAGATAAAGATCAGATACGTTTTTAATGGCAATCGTTCCAGTAGGGATATACGTATAGTAGCTTGCACCGTTTCTTCCGCCTGCTTTAAAAGGCGCACCTGCTGATAAGACTGGCAAGTTTTCATCTGAAGTTCCTTTCAATTTCTTTTCCATATACCACTTCTGAGCATTGGTTACAATTTGGATGGACGGATCATCCTGTACAAGTGCAAAGTAGCTGTGAATATCTGAAGTTGTCGTTCCTACTGGCTGACGAACATAGTTAACTGTATCTTCATGATCTTCTTTTACGACATTTAAAATTTCCGGATCAGCGTCAGCTAAGCTAGTTTTTGTATTTTTATCATAAATAGCTCGCAATGCCGCTTTGGATTGCTTCACTTCCCATTTACCTTTTTGTTTAACAATCGTCAAATCAATCACACCAAGCTGATTGCCCCAGTTTCCAGGCATAACAACTGGTACCCCATTAATCGTTCCCTTTTGCTGATCCACACCTGGCAGTCCATTAAAGCTTCCTGGGAATGTTGCATGCTCATGTCCTGTAATAATGGCATCAATGCCCTCAACCTTTGTCAGATTATAGGCCGTATTTTCTTCCAATTCCACATATTTTTCATCACCAATGCCTGTATGGGCAAGGACAACAATTAGGTCTGCACCGTCTTCTTTCATTTTTGGTATCTGTGACTCTACTGATTTTACAATATCTTTTGTAATCACTTTACCATCAAGATTTGCTTTATCCCACTGAGTAATTTGAGGTGTGACCGCGCCAACAACACCTACTCTGATAACTTGTGTTTTGCCACTTCCATCAGTCACTTTTTTCTTAATAATTTGGTATGGTTTGAAGTAATTCTTATCATTTTTTACATTTTGATCGTGATCATCCTTATAGACGTTTGCATTCACATATGGGAATGGTGCATCATCTAACACTTCCGCTAAATAATCTAAACCATAATTAAACTCATGATTTCCTAACGTTGCTGCATCATAATCCAATAGACCCATTGCCTTGAAAACTGGATGAACTTCACCTTCTTCAAGTGTGTCCACTTTTGCTTTATAGTCACCAAGCGGGTTCCCTTGAATTAAATCTCCATTGTCAAAAAGCAACGTATTATCTACTTCTTCTCTCGCTTTTTTAATAAGTGTAGCTGTTTTCGCAAGTCCAAACTCAAGTGATTCCGTATCCTTATAATAATCATAATTATATAGATGTGTATGAATATCTGTCGTACCTAGTATTCTTAAATCTACTTCCTGTTTTCCTACTTTTTTCTTTGAATCAGCAGCAAATGCTTCCCATGAGAGGGGCATTGCTAAAACAGACAAAGCCATCGTAGTTGCCGCTACGGATTTTCCAATCTTCTGAAATGATTTTTTCAATACAAACAGCTCCTTAGAAAATTTAGATATTTTTTAACAGTTTTGCTCGGTTACGCTTTGATATGTACCCTATAACCCGCGATGAGGTTGAGCTACTTCAAAGCTAAGATTATTCTTGGTCCTACTCCTTTTCACAGAAAAGAAATGAGTTCGTAGCTGCTCCAATACAACTAAACTCATTCCTTAATCTTTTAGACTATTAATCTTATTAAATCTGCTAAACTACAATTACTTTCCTTTCTTCACTTCATGTAGTAAATCTGGAAAGTTTGTAAACATTCCTGTAACACCCCAATCAATAAGTTGCTTCATTCTTTCCTTGTCATTGACTGTATATGGATGAATTTCAAGACCACTGTTCACTACCTTTTGTATATATTCTTCATTTAAATACGTATGGTTAGGTCCAACTCCCATAGCATATTCTTTAATAGCTGCAATTTCAGCATCTGTAATAACCGCATTTGTTCTATAAGATAGTAATTGAACAAGCTTCACTGATGGATCCAGTTCATTCATGATTTTCAAACTAGGAGCACTAAAGGACTGAACTAGAAGCGTTTTTTTATTGATATCATACTTGTTTACAAGACGTAAAAGCTCTGCTTCCATTCCAGGGTATATTTCTGGAGATTTTGTTTCGATATAATAATTAGCGTTCTTTCCGAACTTTTGAAAAATTTCTTCTAGAGTAGGAACTTGTAATCCAACATACTCAGGGTTAGCATATTGTGGATATTTTTCGTTAAACCAGCTTCCTGCATCCATCTGTTTGATTTGTGCTAATGTATAATCCTTTACATAGCCGGTTCCATCTGTTGTCCGATCCACTGTTTCATCATGCATAGCAATTAATTGACCATCCTTAGTCATTTGTAAATCTATTTCAATATAATCTCCATGCAATTTCTCCCCCATTTGATAGGAAGTAATTGTATGTTCGGGAGCATAGCCAGACGCGCCACGATGTGAAACATTTGTGATTTCCTTATATTTTTCCTTAGCTAGAGCTGTTCCCCCACCTGTCACAACACCAACTACCATTACAAGAGCACCAAGAGCCGCCAACCAGTTTCTTTTCAATTCCTACATCTCCCATCCGTTTCTTAAATAGACTACTATTCAAAAATAACAAGAGAATATTAATTTCCTTACACAAATTTGTAAATATTGGTAAACAATATATTTTGATATATTACACATCAACTTACAAATTTATCCTTAAATTACAACTGTACTATTCTATTCGTACTATATTTTCTGCATTTTTTTATAAAAACCACAAATTATATGGATAATTTTTCAAAATAAGTGACCTGAATTTCTTATTTTTGGTTAATTCGACAATATTTACATTCTTATCATTTTGACTTTACATTCAAAATCTATACTTAAGTGGAAGTTCGAAAAATCGACAAAAATCGGAGGTAAGAGAAATGAAAAAAGTAAGATACATTGCTCCATTATTAAGTTTAGCTGTTTTATTCCCTACATCTACAAATGTATTCGCAGAACCTCATAAAAACATTCCAGTAGAAACAGTAGAGTTTATTGGAATGGCTGCTCCTGACACGGATGAAGAACGTGCAAAAATGTATAGTGAAGCATCAGTTAAGGTGACTTACAAAAACGGCACTCAAGAAACTTTGCCTCTTGAATATAAATCCCTGTTCACACCTGGTGAAGTAATTAACGGAAAAATTGCAGGTGCTACATATGATGTAAATGGAAAGATGATTACAAAAGCAGATGGCACACCTTATATTTCTTCTGCACCAGATAGCAACACTCTTTTAAAAGTTAACGGAAAATTATACATGGTGAATCATTATGAAAGTCTACCATCAAGTGAGTATGGAAACATGTCAGAAACAATGATGTTAAATACAGTAGAACAAAATAAAGAAACTGGTGAATTAACAATAACTGATATGACTCCTATTGATTTTTCTGCTGATGGTGGAATTTGGACTCCTTGTGCCGGTTCTTTGTCTCCTTGGAACACGCATTTAGGTAGCGAAGAATATGAGCCAGATGCAAAAGCTCATGAAGCAAATCCTGATAACATCTGCTGTTACTGCAATTTGCACGTAACTATTATCAAGATCCAAATGCCATTGGTAATCCTTATCAATACGGTTATGTTCCTGAAGTCTCAATTGATGAAAAAGGACATGCTACCGCTGTAAAGCACTATAGTATGGGTCGTCTTTCTATTGAAAATGTAAAAGTAGCACCAGATAATCGTACGGTTTACTTTGGTGATGACGGCAGCTACACAATGGCATTTATGTATATCGCTGATCAAGCTAAAGATTTATCAGCAGGTACTTTATATGCAGCGAAGTGGATTCAAACAAGTGAAGAAAATGGTGGATCTGCGAAGTTAGAGTGGATAAAATTAGGACATGCCACGGATGCAGAAATCAAAGAATTAACTCAAAACACAAAGTTCAGCGATATGTTTGAAACGACATCAGATGCAGAATATGCAAAAGCAAATGGATTCACAAGAACAAAAGCTGGTGGCAGAGATGAATGGTTGAAGGTTAAACCAGGAATGGAAAAAGCAGCAGCATTCTTAGAATCTCGCCGTTATGGTGCAATTCAAGGAGCAACAGCTGAATTCAACAAAATGGAAACAGTTGAATTGAATAAAGCAGATAATAAAATGTATATGACTATGTCTACAATCAGCGGTGGAATGACAGCAAATCCTACTGATCCTACAGATGATATTCATGTCCCTAAAGTTAATGCAGGTGGCATTTATGAAATGAACTTAGCTGAAAAACAACAAGACCGTGATGGAAATAAAATAGATAGTAAATATGTAGCAAACGAAATGACTGGTCTAATTTTTGGAGAAGATCTTCCAGTGAAAGATGCTGATGGAAACAAAGCAAACGTTGATAAAATTGCGAACCCTGACAATATCGTATACTCTGAAAAAATGAGAACCTTATTTATTGCCGAAGATAGCGGCAATCACGTCAACAACTTTGGATGGGCTTATAATATTGATACTAAGAAATTATCTCGCATTCTTTCCGCTGCTGATGGTGGAGAAGTAACAGGGATCCAAGCGATCGATAACTTAAACGGCTTTACTTATCTAATGGCTGGTTCACAAAGCCCAGGAAATGCAGGATATATTTCTGGCCTCCCTTCACTTGGCAATAACGGAAAAGATAATAAGTAACAGGTACTTCTTAAGTTGTTAATAACCTGTGGATTATTTTGTGGATAAGTATTTCCTTCCGTACGAATTCAAACTTAAAAGAAAAACCTTGTAGCGATTTCTACAAGGTTTTTCTTTTTTCTATACGACACCTATCAACAGGGTTATGCACATTTTATCCACATGTTATAAAGTACCTGTTACTCTATCTTGCCCTTCTTGTTGAACCAGTTTTCTTTGTTCTTTGAAGTTCTTTTGCTCCTGGAGCTTTTATAGTTTATCGCGATTAGTACGGAGATGATACACAAATACTCCTATAAATGTGAATGTTGGTACAAATCCACCAAGAGCACTAGCGATAAATGATCCAGATAAAGCACCTAATCCAAAACCTTGATAAATCATGCTATAGTTTTTTCCTGAGTTTTTCAAACCGAAAAAGTCAGATACGATTGTAGGGAATATCGTAATATTTCCACCGAAACAAAACGCAATAACCGCTACACAAGCGAAGAAAACGTATAGTTTAATTCCACATAACTTAAAACTGTTACTGCTATTGCTGTCGCAAAAAGAGCACCAGATACACTTTCAAACGACCAACTTTATCTGATAATGCTCCAAGGATAATCCGTCCTATTGTATTAAAAATCGCTACTAATGCCACCGCATTAGCTGCCGTTGCCACATCTAATCCTGCCATACTAACACCGATATCTTTTGCAATTCCTATTAAATATAATCCACTCATACAAGCTGTGAAAACAATCACAAACAATAAGTAAGCTTCTTTCGTTTTAAGCATTTCTTTAACTGTGTAATTTTTCCGTTGTACTCCATTTTGAACTTGTGCGGTATCTCTTACACTAGCTTCACGTAATAAAAATGACCACCGACAATCATAACCATAACTATTAATCCCCAATATAAAAATGCTTGAGTAACACCTACAGATTGAATAAGTCCTCCATTAATATACTTAAATAATAAGCTACCTGTTCCATATGCACCAACAGAGATTCCAGACATAAGACCTTTTTTCTCTGGAAACCACTTAATAAGATTAGATAAATGATGTCATATATCCTATACCATCTGCAAAGCCAACAACTACACCAGCTAATATATAAAGCATGGCTAATGAAGAAGCTTGTGAACTAAGCATTAACCCTACTCCTAATAACACACCTGACAAAAGCAATTAAACGACGTAGTCCCCATTTATCTTGCAGTTTTCCCGCAAACAATGTAGAAAGTGCTAATGCAAAACTAGTAATAGAAAATGTAATCGCAACTGAACTTAATTCCCATCCAAAACGATCTACTAATGGTTGATTAAATAAACTCCAAGTATAGATTGTACCTAATCCCATCTGTACAATAATAGTGCCTAACACAATTAGCCAGACGATTATCTTTCTTGATGCCATTTCAATCTCCTCTTTTCATTTCTGTTATATAATATGAGTTATAAGATGATCATTAAATAGTAACTCATTTAATTTAGAAGCAACTTTTATTAAGTTGCTTACAAGGAAAGTATAGCACCGAAAAAAGATTTGAAACCGCTTACAGAACGAGATGCCTATATCGTGGAATGAACAGCTATTATAGCCGCATAATTTGTCGAAACATTTTTACCTTACTTCTACTAACAGGAATTTCCGCAGCCAGTTCCGTTAGACGTAATAAATAGGTTTGATTAAACCATGGAACAATTTCACGGATTTTAGACAAATTAACAGAATAAGAGCGATGACAGCGAAAAAAGAGATCCTCCGGCAAACGTGAATGAAATTCTGATATACTCATAGGCATCGTATATTCATCCTCACTAGTATACACTAACGTTACCTTTTCATGTGCTAAAACATAATAAATATCATTTACATCTGTTACTATAATTTTATCATTTTTCCTAAGGTTTATTCGTTTAGTCGCTCCCGAACGCCCTTCCCGTTCAATAGTTTCTACATTTTTACTTGTCTGTATCAGTTTGATCTCGAAGAAAAGTAGATTCAAGCTTATGTAACATCGCAGCAATCCGCTTTTCATCATATGGCTTTAAAATATAATCAAAAGCTTCAAATTCAAAAGCTTGAGCCGCATGTTCTTTATAAGCAGTTGTAAAAATAATATAAGGTTTCTTAGCAAACTTACTAATATTACTTTCTAATAACATTCCATCTAGTGAAAGTATATTGATATCAAGAAAAATCACATCCGTTTCTTACTCTTATAAAAATTTTAATACATCTAATCCATCTTCAAAGCTATCAGTCACTTCTATTTCACTGTGAGCTTCAATCAAATATTCCAATTCCTCACTAGCCAGTAATTCATCTTCAACAATTATAGCTTTCATATTATCTACTCTCCTTCTCTATATCAAAATACACTTCTGTACCAAGTGATAACCTATTTATCACAAGCCCTTCCCCATAAATCAGTTTTACTCGCTGATGTACATTATATAAACCTATTTGTTTGACTATTACCTCATCACGATACATATTTAGTATAACCTCTTCTGCTATTCCCACTCCCGTATCCTTTACACTTATACTCACTTTTTCTTCTATATCCTTGACAGATAATCGTAACAATTCCTTGATCCTTTCATCTTTAATATGCCATATTTAATCGCATTTTCCACTAATAGTTGAATAAGCAAACTTAGAATACGTATTGTTACCTCATCAATATCATATTCTACTTGTAAACTAGTACTAAATCGTGCCTTCTCAATTTCTACATAATCTCTAACTTGCTACAATTCTTTATATATATCTATTAATTCATCATTTAACTCTAAATTATATCTCATATAACTATATATATTTATAATCAATTCTCTTTCTTTATCTATATCTTACGTGTAGTAGAAGCAATAGCGTTCAATGCATTAAAAAGAAAATGTGCGTTAATTTTTGTTTGTAGTGCTTTCAATTCCGCTTTGTTTGCTTCCTCCTTAATTTGCTCTACTCTATACACTTCCATAAACGTATAAATTATTTGATATAGACCTATATCCATTTTTTGCTATATATAAGTCATTTTATATGCTTTACTATAATATATTTTAATAGTTCCTGTCACCTCTCCTCTCTCTTTTAACTTCATAATTTATCATAATATTGAATTTATATTGTAATATTATCATTTACTCTATTTCTCATCTATAATTTTTCCACTACTTATACTTTCTTTTATCAAATCACTAATAATTTCATAACATTTTATATCTTTCTTCACCCAATCCGACATATGCCAAAATATTATGTGTATCCGTAATCGCTACAGCATCCGCCTTTATTTCATCTTTAATAATCGTACAAATGGTTTTCAAAGATTCACTATTAATCGATCGAAAATAAGGTAACGTCTTATTCGCAATTTCTAAAGCAAGCTTTGCTTGTTTTGCTGCAATCATTTCTTTCTCGCCTGCTACACTCATAACTAGCAAAACAATAAGTCCAATATTTACTTCTCCTACTATCATAGGAACTCCAATTTTAGAAACAATATCTAATCCAAGCTCGAATGGATCAGCCATGATTAGAATGAGTAGCATCGTTAATACTTCAAGCGCCATTCCTGCTGCAATACCATATATCCAACGTAAAGTCTTCTTTACCTTGCGATTAATATATCCAGAGACCACACCAGCCATTATACTCGTAATGAGACATGGTACAGATGTAATCCCCCCTATATCAATTAAGTAACGGTGCAAACCAGATACTATACCAGTAATAATCCCTACCCATGGTCCAAACAATATACCACCAGAAACTACAACTATAATACGCACATTTACAAGTGAACCTTCAACTTCAATCCCAGAGTATGTACCGAAAATAGCAAACCCACAAAAAATAACAGCAATGATAAACAAATCAAATGGTGAATGACTATCCTTTTGCAATATTTCCTTAAACCTAGTAATCCGTGTCAAAAAAAACAAACAAATCAACAGCAATGCCGCACGTTCAAACACCTGAATTAACATATCCAAAGTATCCATTTTCATCCCACCTTCAAAGTAACAGGTACTCTTCAAGTTGTTAATAACCTGTGGATCATTTTGTGGATAAGTCTTTCTTCCGATGGTATGTCAGCTTTAAATGCACTGAAAAACCTTGCAGAAAGTAAACTCTACAAGGCTTCTCCTTAATTTTATCCACAAACTTATGAACATTTTATCCACAAACAGAAAAGTACCTGTTACTTTTTAATTCTTTTTGATTTTTGTTAACTCTTTGTTTAGTGTGTATAGCATTTTTTCATTAAATTGTTCAGGTGCTAATTCCGCTAGGTTGTTAATGGACATTGTTCTTGCCATTCCGAACATAGGATGTTCTTCAATACCGACCAAATATTTATGAATAATTGCTTTTGTTTCTTCATTTTCTAGAAGCTGATCGATGCTTGAGCGTGTTGAATAGACATCATCGGTGATGTTAAGTTCTTCTACAACCACATCATCCATTTCTACACCCTCCGGCATTTCAAACCAGTTATTCACAGTGCTACCTTCTTCTTCAGGCGCTTTATAACTTGGATTTGGTTCATTCACTTTATTAAATCTAGCTACATCTTCAAAACGATAGCCATCTTGAGTAGCCACGGCTTTCACTTCATTTATTCCTTCATTTAAAATAATTTTTTCAAAAATAAAGACATGATCATCACTTGTTTTTGTTGACACTTCCGTTCCATTTGCATAAAGGGTTACTTGGTCACAGTTAGAATACACTTTAACAGTGATTTCCGCATCGGCTCGATCAACAAATCGTTTACTCGTAATATGAACAAATTTTTCATCTGACCAATTGGCTTTATACATATAGAATGCATCTTTTTTAATTTTTCGATCATACGTAATCAAACCCTTATTATTTCTTCCCTTTACGCCACCTTCATCACGTATGTTAGCCCCAAAATCAAACATATTCCAAACATAGGTTGACCAAAGGAAAGGACGTTTAGAGTAGATTCCCCATACAGTTTCATGAAATAACGCATGATATTCTTCCGTATAATCTTTCACTTTTGGATCATTACTATGATATTGTAAAATACCTTCTGCACCGTATTCCGAAATCCCTAATTTAACCGTAGGGTTCGTCTTATGGAAACGATCTAGCCAATCTGCAAAGTCTTCCGTCTTCCCTACATACCAGCCATAATATTTATTATAGCCAACAACATCTGTAATGAAATTATACTCATCTTCATCTGGTACGAATAAAACATTTGCCATTGTCGTTAATCGAGTAGGATCTTCTTTTTTTGCTAACTCATTTAATTCCTTGACCAATTTTCTAAGCTCTGGTCTTTCGCCACTAATTTGAATTTCATTTTGAATACCCCAGAACATAATTGATGGATGATTATAATTTTGTCTAATTAATTCAATCAATTGTTGCTTGGCATTAATGCCCTCTAATTCATGTTTTGACATAACCGAAATAAACGGGATTTCCGCCCAGATGACCATACCTTCTTGGTCACATAAATCATAAAAATATTGGTTATGTTGATAGTGCGCCAATCTAATAGAAGTAGCTCCTACTTCTTTTATGAGTTCCATATCTTCTTTATGTTCTTTATTCGTAATGGCCCAGCCCATATCTTTTCGATCCTGATGTCTGGAAACACCATTTAAAGCAAGATGTTCTCCGTTTAAAAAGAAACCTTTGTCTGCATCCACATGAAAATATCTGACACCAAAAGGAATAGAAAGCTCGTCCACTACTTCATTAAAACTTTCTAATGAAACGTTAGCTTCATACAGATAAGCATTCTTTCTGCCATTCCATAATATAGGGTTTTCAATGACAACTGGCATCTCAACGACTTGAGTTTCACCTGCAGCAAGTACCACTTCTTTTGCTACATATGCTACATTTTTACCTGCTGCATCTACTAGATCAATCCAAAGTCTAACTTTCTTTTCTTCTTCAAAGTCGTTCCCTAGCTTAGATTTAATCGTTAAGGAGGCTTTCTCATTCGTTACATCTTCTTGAATAATATAAATTCCTTTTGAACCATAGTCCATTAAATCAAAGTGAACAGGATTAGCGATTACTAGATTTACATCGCGATAAATCCCACCATAGAATGTGAAATCAGCTACTTGAGGATATACATCATCCACCACTGTATTGTCTACTTTTACAGCTAGTGTATTCTTTTCTGCTCCAAATTTAACGACATCCGTAATATCAAATCTAAAGGTAGAATAACCGCCTCGATGTTGTCCCAGATGTTGACCATTCACATAGACATCTGTAATACTATTTGACCCATTGAATTCGATATAGACTTTATTTCCTTGAGCAATCGTATCAATAGTAAACTCTTTTCGATACCAACAAGCCCCTTTAAAAAAATCAAAACCATTGGCCCCATCGATTGCATTCCATGTATGAGGCACATTCACAGCTTCCCAATTTTGATCATTATACGCTGGCTCCATTGCCTGTGGTTCATCTTGCCGTATAAATTTCCAAGCGCTATTTATATTTACTACTTTTCTCATTTCCTCCTCCTTAAGTTCTACTCATTGTTTTTCGTACTGTAGAACGCCTACAAGTTAAGCGTATCCAAAAAGACAAATGCTATTAAAAATGATATTTATTTTTATTTCTTTTGAATTTTTAAAGTAATTATATTATATTTTTTATATTTATAATCATACTATTTTGACTAAATTAGCACATATATGTCTTTTTTCAAAATAAATCATAATAATTTTATATATTTTTTTTTGTTATTTTTTATTGAATTTCATTTATTTGATTTTAATAAAATATACACTCTATTAAAGTCAGTCATTAAAATAGATGTAAGATTAATATATCTTGATAGCTAAACTCTCTTACAATTAGTTCTTCATACCTTTCTAACTACACTACAAAACTTATTCAATAGACAAACTATTAATGATACTTTAAAAAATAATTCTACTAATAACTTCTATTACTATATAAATTCTTTTAATCTATAGTATATTACTTCTGTCATATATAAAAACAAATATTTTATTGGTTCCATAATAATCAAACCTTTTCTTTCTATTATACCTAATATATTTTTATCAGTGACATTATATCTAAAAACAAATTACCTTTTAGTGAACTAAAACTGTACAAGAATTTTATACATCATTAACAGTCATAAGTAATAATAATTCTAATAACATTGTGATTTACTTATAAATATATTAGACATACACATATTATTCTCAACTATCACTTCTATATCATTAAACCATATCTCTTTTGACAATTAAAACCAATATACTAAAAATAAAATATTATAAATATAATATACATATCTAAAAAAAATTAATAAATACTATTACAAAATATAATAATAATAACATTTCAAATAATTATCATACTAATATTCTATAATACCTAAATCCTATATACAAATCTACATTATTAACACATATACAATACTACTACCTTATTCATCCCATTCATATTCATAATATTCAAAATTACCATTTTATACTACACCAATCTACCACATTTAAAATAATATTTATATTTATATATTATCTTATCAATATTATCCACACTTCATTTTATCCTATAAAATATATATATACATTTAACTTAACTCTTACACTAAAAATATACTACTACCTCACTACCCTCACATCTTCAATTTAACAAACATATTTTTTATATAACAAACATAAAACAATTATATCTTCAAAATATATATCTATACAATACTATTTAATTTAAATCTAAATTATTTTTGAGTCTTTAAAAAATTCACTTCACTAACTCCTTCTCATATATAAAAGTAAAATACTTAATATATATTAAGTAATTCAACAATCATTTATAGCATATTTCTTTTTCATTATCCTTCTATTATTTATATTTTTTTCACTCCTTCTCCATAGTTACATATTCACTTATTTTTATAATACTCTACCTCTTTAATCTCTTCTGTTATTTCACATATACTTCCTATACTTCTTCAGTACTATCTACAATTCTTCATACCTCATACACTTTATATTACACTAATACTTACCTATCTATTCATTCATTAATTTTATTATAAATCTATTACTTCTACTATCTCCTTTAAATATTTCTCATCCTTTTCATAATCCATAAAATTTCATTGCCTGTAAAAACTTTTTATCTCATAATCCATAAAATTCTATTGCCTGCATTTTTCCGATAAATTTTTCTTATCATACTCAGCCTATTCTACAACCGCTTAATTTCTTCGACGTTTTTTTCTACTGCTCTGCTAGCTTTCTCACTTCATCGCAACGACGGCAAAGCCTTTTCCGTTCACCTGCTCTAGCAGCTTCTATAGCTGCATTTAATGCTAGTAGATTAGTTTGTGCTGCTATAGATCCAATCATATCTGACATAACTTTTACATCTTTTACTACTTTACCATCTTCTATAGCTTTACTAACTTTAATTTTATACCATTCATAAATACTTTTCCATTTTCTAAAGCCTTTGTTACCTCTCCTTTAGCTTGCTGAGCCCGTTTCAAAATTTCTTCTTAATATTCATTTCCACCACTTGATTTTATAGCAAGTTCTCCCACAGCTGACCCTATCTCATCCATTGAAGCACTTACTTCTTCCATATTCCCTCTTAAATGCTGCATTCCGCCAACAATTTGATTGCCCGCTTCACTTACATTTTCCATACTAGCTAAAACTTCTTCCGATGTAGCAGACAATGTTTCTCTATCCTGCATAAAAGTTTCACACTATCATTTACTTGCGATACTAAACCTCTTACAAATTCAGCTTCTCTATAAATTTACAGTAAAATAAATTCTTCTAAAAAATACCTGTAAAAATAGCAACTATCAGATGGATAGTTGCTATTTTTAACATAATTATTATTAATTGTATAGGCAACTTATAGTCTAGTTTGCCATTTTTCACACCAAACGTTTTCGTTAGGAGTGCCTTTAAATTCAGATTCACCCATGATTTTATCAATCACTTGTTTAATATTTTCTTCGTTATCATGGTAAGCATTGATATAAGCCTTTACCATTGGTACGTCAGTTAAGTGTGTAGTGAAGTTTAGATGATACAAATACAGTTGGTACTTCTTGTACATACCAAGGTACTTCGTTGCTCATGGCTGTTTTCCATTTAATACGGTAGTTATTTTCTGCACCGTATCCAATAATGTCAGCAAATACTAAAGCAGCATCTACATCTTCACGATATTTTAAAGTAGCACCTTTGACGCGAGTTGTTCCATCATTAACCGTTACTTCGAAGCCACGTTTTTCTAGTTCAGCTACGATTAATTCTTGTACTGCGGAACCCGCTTCGTAAATACCACCTTTTTCACCTTCTAAGAAGTAAAGGCGAATACGTTTATGCGTTTCTGGACGAATTGGTAGTTGATCGAATGTATTTTTAACTAAAGTAATCCCTTTATCTGCAGCGTCAGCACGCATAGCTAAATGCTCATCACAGCCGATTACTTTTAAGTCTTCACGAGTTTTTAATAGAGTACCCTCTGCTTTTGCTTTGTGTAAGCCTAATTTAGCTTTTAATCCTAAGATTCTCTCTAAAGCGTCTTGTAGGCGTTCTTCAGTGATTACACCATTTTTGTATCCGTTCATCATGAAGCCAAAGTCTTCATCGATGTTGTTGAAGAATAAGAACATATCACAACCTGCAGCAATTGCTTGAGGAACATAGTCTTCACGACGCATAGCAGAAGTCATACCTAACATATGCGTAGCATCTGTTAACACTAAACCGTTGAAGCCTAATTTACCTTTTAATAGACCATTGATTAATTCTGGAGCTAAAGTTGCTGGTAAAATATCTTTATCTTCTAACTCCGGTGCTAAAGCTTTTTGGTATGCAGGTAAAGCTATGTGACCAGACATGATTGAATCAACACCATTTTCGATGTGATTGCGGTATACTTTACCGAATGATTCTTCCCACTCTTCAACTGATAATAAATTTTCACCTAATACTAAATGTTGGTCACGCTCTTCTGTACCATCACCAGGCCAGTGTTTGATACAAGAAACAACATTGCTTTTTCCTAAACCTTCAAGATAAGCATTTGTATGTTTGATGACTGTTTCAGCTTTTGTACCATAAGCACGAGTATTTACAATTGTGTTACGCCAGTTCTTCAAAATATCCACACATGGGTCAAAGTTCCAGTTTACACCCATAGCAGATTCTTCTACACCACTCACGAAACCTGCATTGAAAGATACTTGAGTATCTCCTGAAGCCTCACATTGTGCACCAGATGCAATATATGTACCATCATTACATGCACCGTTACCGCCTGCATCACAGTTAGCAGCAATTAATAACGGGATTTTTGAATTTGTTTGTAAATCGTTTAATAAATCTTGAATTTGTTCTGAAGTTCCACCTTGATAACGAGCACCACCGATGTGGTATTTTTCAAGAAGTTCTTTATTTGTAAAAGTATTTCCACTAAATTTATCTTCTCCAAAGAAAAATAGGTTAATAAATAATTGACCAATTTTTTCTTCGTCTGTCATACCAGCAATTGTGTCTTTTACCCATTTAATATCTTCGGCTTTTAAATTATATGGTTTTGCTGTTAAATCTACTTTTGGCATTGTAATATTTTGAGCAATTTTTGGTTTCATGATTAATCCCCCTAGGTGACCGAATTATTTTAAATTATCGTTGAATTCTTTAATTAATTGTTGCTGGTATTCGCCTGCAAATGTACCATCTAATAATTTACCAAGTGCTTCATCTACAAGACGTTCCCATGAAAATTGTTCTTTACCAACAAGAATTGGGTAATAAAGAACGCCATTGCTTTCTGCAGCAGCTAAATCTCCTGGTGCATCCCCAACCATTAACACTTTTGTATCTTCATAGCCGAATTTTTTTAATCCTTCGATACATGCTGCTTTTGTACCAGCTTCTTGACCAAGCATTACTTGTACGTGAGGTGCAAGTTCATGTCTTGTCCATTCATCCAATACCGCGCTACCGTTTGCAGAAGAAACAATCGCAATATCAGCAACTTTTTCAATTTCTGCTAAGCCTTCTTTTGCTTTTGGGAATGGCTTATCTACACCAGTCATTTCCTCGATTGCAGTGTTTACAGCTTTTGTCCATTGTAAAGCTTTTACTAATTGCTCATCATTGTTTTTCGCAGCAATTTCTCTTTCAAGAGATGGATTAGAAAGCTCAGTTGTCGTTTCTGTCCATTCTTTTACAGTAGAAAGATCTGGCACATTAAGTCCTTCTTTAGCTACTAATTCAAATGTAAGAACTAAACCTTTAAAACGGTTAATTCCTCTAGTTTTTGTGTAAAGGTTCACATCATCCCATACTTTAAGGAAGCGTTCTTGAATATCTTGTAAGCCCCATACTTCAACAGCTTTTGGACCAAATGCCTCTTTATGTTTTACATCCATCGTGTCCATTGCACAACCATCAGAGTCAACACATACTAAAAAGTCGTGATTTTTTTTAAATTCTGCGATGCTATCTTTCATATCTTTGACCTCCATTCTAGTATTTAAGGTGGCAAATAGCTCATTCTACTATTCCATATATGTTTTTTATATTTGTCACCAAAATTATTCGCTTAACTAAAGTAATGACATGAACTGAAATTGTTTACATTTCAATTTAGCCCCATCTATTTCAAACACTCTACCAAGGTCTTCACTCTAAATATCGTTATGTATTTTGCCATGTAGTTTAATTGATAGAAGATAGCCATTCCCCTCGGTATAGTATGTTCAAAGTCATTATTCATATGCAATAGAAAAATCTGATATGTGATCTCTTGTAAAATGATGATCAAATTACAGAGATTGTAAAATAATCTAGGATTAAAGTGAATATCTTGTGTGAGGTGTTTCACAAAAAAAAGTAATCTAGCAATACTTTACTAGGTTCCACAATAGTAATCGTAAGTCTCTACTAATTGTTGATAATCTAAATTTAGTAGCATCAATCATGATCATATAAACCTAGTTGCCTATGTTTTGACTAGCGATTTGATACGGTTCATCTACCAATCAAATGATTTGAGCAAACGGTTTCGCAAAATGGTAAATTGCCCTTATTAAGGCAACTGATTATCAATAACCCCATACTATTTTACAAGATAATTATATATTTTTCCCTCTATGAAGGCAATAGAGAAAATATGACGAAATTTAAAACTATAGCGGTTACTTTTTGAATTGTGGATAAATTGTGTGAATTCCTACGGATAACCTTTTAGATATCCACAGAATTATCAACAACTTATCCACAAACAAAAAAGTACCTGTTACTTTATTAAACGCGGATAAATTTGATATAAGAGTAGTGCTAGTACAGAGAGTATGGCTCCTGAAATGTATGGTAAGTCCATGGAAATAGAGAATAGCCATCCACCTAAAGGAGGTCCAGCGATTCTTCCAAATGAATCAAAGGAAGATAGTAAGCCAGTAACACTTCCATGTCCAGTAGCTGAGCTTTTTGTCAACAGTGCAGAGATTGCAGGTCGAATGACTCCATTACCTAATCCAAAAATGGTTAAGAAAACAGCAGAAGTCCAAAAGTTAGTTGAGAACAAGATTAGAACAAACCCTAGAGCTGACACAATGATTCCTATACGAATGACTGCGCCTTCTCCCATTTTCTTTATCATCGGACCTACTAAGCCGCCTTGAACAACAGCACTTCCAAGTCCCATAATCATGAAAATATATCCTAATTGAACCGTATCTATTTCGGCCCTTTTAGCAGCAAAGTAAGCAAAGGTCGCTTCTAGTCCTGCCATAGAAAGTGTGATAATCAATTGTAAAATAAACATAACCGAGAGCGGACCTTGGAATGCTTTCCACATGGAATCCTTTTGATCTGAATGTTGAGCTCTTTTTTCCTTTGGTAATGATTCTTTCAATAAGAGCAGAACGAGTACTAATGTAATTAATGAAACTACTCCAGCCACATAAAATGGAAATGTTAAACTTGTTTTTGAAAAAATACCACCAATAGCTGGACCAAAAATGAAACCTAGTCCAATAGCGGCACCGATGATCCCCATTCCTTTTCCTCGGTCCTCTGGAGTTGTGATATCCGCTACATATGCCATTGCAGTTGGCATATTAGCAGAGGATAAAACGCCTCCAACAATCCTAGCTACAAATAAACCCAATAGAGAATCTGCCATTGCAGATATAAAAAAGGATAAGGCCAAGCCTGCAATTCCAATCATCATAACAGGCTTTCGACCAATACGGTCAGAAATGCGCCCCCACATTGGTGCAAAAAATAGTTGCATTAACGAATAAACAGCCATTAATAAGCCAAGTTCTGTCGGGTTGCCTCCAACCTTTTCAGCTAAGAATGGGAGAACAGGAATAATAATTCCAAAACCAACCATAACTAAAAACATCATTAAAAACAAAATAGGTAACGCTTTTTTTGTCTCCACTATATTTCTCCTTTCCCCTATATCAATCATGTCCCTAATTATATTGTATTAAATTTAACAATTAATTATCTTGATTATCGAGATAATTTTAGCGATAGTCCCCTTAAGATGTCAAGAATTTAACGTCATGTTAAATGAAATCAGCTTTCTTATTATATAGATGATAAGAATTTTTTGGACAATTTCTTTTTTATTTAAAATTCCCCTTTTCTTGCTCACTATGTTTATTTAGACAAAAATAAAAAAGTTATCCAACCAAGATCATAAATTACCTTGTTTGAATAACCAAATTTTAAAAAACTATCCACAAAATTATCCACATTTTATCCACAAATCAAAATGTACCTGTTACTTTTTTCTCTATATCTAGGAGCTGGGTTTTCATTTGTAATCCACCACGGTACCCGGTGAGTGATCCATTTTTTCCGACTACTCGATGACAGGGTACCGTAATTAATATTGGATTTGCTCCAATTGCAGCTCCAACCGCACGTACAGCTGCTGGATTATTAATAAATTTCGCAACATCGGAATATGATCTAGTTTGTCCGAATGGAATTTCACAAAGTGCATTCCAAACCGCCAATTGAAAGTTTGTCCCATTGTAATCAAGTGGAAAAGTAAAAGTCTGCCTCTCCCCTTCAAAATATTCGATTAGCTCGTCCACATATGGCTGCAGCTCTTCATGATCTTCAACTAGCTGACAACCGGGAGCATGCTTTTCTGCCCAATGAGTTAATTCATCAAACAGCATATTCTGAGAGCCTACGAAACAGAGCCCCTTCTCGGTTGCAGCCAAATAAAGCTTCCAGTCTTTGAAGGAGAATAATGACCAATAAATAAGTATCTTATTTTGTAATTTCATTACATACTCCCACCAAGCTTTTTATTTATATCCTAAATGCTTCCGAATAATTGTAACTCCGATTAATTCAAAACCAAAGATGCTACATTTTCGATATGAGTTGTCATCGGGAACATGTCCACAGGTTGAATTTCCACAGTTCTATATCCCCCATCTTCGAGGATTCGTAGGTCTCTTGCTAATGTACCGGGGTTGCATGAGACATAAACAACCTTTTTTGGTTTCATTTCAAGAATCGTATGTAACAGGATTTCGTCGCAACCTTTGCGTGGCGGATCTACCACTAATACATCAGCAGAATTTCCTTCGTCGTACCAATTAGAAATAACCGTTTCCGCTGATCCAACGGCAAACTCAACATTATTGATACCATTAAGTTCAGCATTACGACGTGCATCTTCAATCGCTTCTGAGACAATTTCAACACCAAATACTTTCTTCGCTTTTTGAGCTAAAAACAATGAAATTGTCCCTATTCCACAATAGGCATCAATGACCGTTTCTTCTCCTGATAATCCAGCATATTCTAGCGCTTTTTCATACAATACCTTCGTTTGATCAGGATTTACTTGGTAAAAGGATTTAGCTGAAATAGCAAATTTCACTTTGCCAATAAAATCGTAAATCACTTCGCTTCCCCAAAGAACATTTGTCGTTTCTCCTAAAATGACATTCGTTTTTTTGGTGTTTACGTTTTGAACAATAGACTTTACATGTGGCAAACGTGCAACAATTTCTTTAACGATTTTCTCAACAAAAGGGATGCTCGTTGTACGTGTCACTAGGACAATCATTAATTCATCCGTTTGTTTGCCGTAGCGGGCCATAATATGACGTAGAACACCTTTATGCGTTTTTTCATTATACGCTGGAATCCCAAGCTCTCCAAAAATATCCTTAACCACCTGTATAGCCTCATTAATAGCTGGATGCTGAATGATACTCTCTTTCGTCTCAACAATTTCATGTGTTCGTGGTTTAAAAAAGCCCGCAACAAGCTTTCCGTCTATTTCACCAACAGGTACTTGCGCTTTATTCCGATAATGTAATGGTTCATCCATACCTATAATGGGATGAATCGTAACATCTTTAAGCTTTCCGATACGGCTTATCACTTCACGTACTTGTTTTTCTTTAAATTTCAACTGTCCAGCATAGCTTAAATGCTGAATTTGACAACCACCGAATTTATTTCGATCTTCAGCTGAAATTTCTACTCGTTCTGGACTTTTTTCGAGAATCTCCATTAATCGTCCAAATCCATAGCCATTATTTACTTTCGTGACGATAATAGTAGCCTTTTCACCAGGTAGAGCATTGGCAACAAAAATTGGATAGCCATCTACTTTGGCAACTCCCGCCCCATCATAAGTTAAATCTTCGAACACAACCTCAATAGAATCATTTTTTTTAACTGGAATTATTTTTTTCATGTTTT
Organism: uncultured Bacillaceae bacterium; assembly: GCA_963751845.1. Lineage (GTDB taxonomy): Bacteria > Bacillota > Bacilli > Bacillales > DSM-1321 > Peribacillus. The sequence goes on along the minus strand of CAVVWH010000018.1, from coordinate 92,367 downwards.
ATCTTCTCTTTTCTTTATAGCTAGCAGTATTTTATCACATCTAAGTTCATTCACAAAACAACTCACCAAAAGATCACTATTTTCATAAAATATAATAAAAAACTGTATAAAATACCCTTTTTTTACGAATTATAAGAAATAAAAGAGGTGTAAATTATGGGATTATTTAGTGGCATTTCTGCTTGGAATGCAAATCGAATAGAAAAGCATCGTGCTAAAATGGAGGAAAAAGGGCTTTGTCCAGAATGTTACGGGCGTGGTTATACCTCCTTTGTACCAACAGAATATCACTTTTCTGATATCCATGATTGTCCAGGCTGCAATGGTAGTGGAACCTATACGGATTGGGCAGCATTAAACGGACAAAATGGACAACAAATGTAGAAAAGCAGCAGTGGGAGAATGTCTAAAGTCATCGCTGGTACTTATGTACAACGGTTGAACTAACATGTCCTGTGGGTTGGAGTTAATCATTTATAGTCATCAAGAGTAAATAGCATATTATAAAATACAAAATACGGCCGCAACCGTATTTTTTTAATGGATTTCCGAAAGAAGTCTCCCATCCTCAAGGAATGCGAAGGGCGTAGCCCAATGAGTTGGTGGGAGATGAATTTCGGTTGGCTTTAGCCAAAAAAAGGATTGTAAAACACAAACATTCGTTCTATTATAAAGATATATGTAGGAGGTGAATTGATATGACTAAGCAAAACAAAGCCTTCAAATTCCGTTTGCTACCAAACAAAAAACAGGAAGTATTATTAGCTAAAACGTTTGGTTGTGTTCGTTTTGTCTACAATAAAATGCTGGCAGAATGCAAGGAAACTTACAATAAGTTCAAAGATGACAAAGAAAAGCTAAATGAACAAAAGTTTCCGACTCCTGCAAAATATAAAGATGAATTTCCATTCCTAAAAGAAGTGGATTCATTAGCTTTGGCAAACGCACAGATTAACTTGTTAAAAGCATATAAGAACTTCTTTGAAGGAAATGCCGAATTTCCAAAGTTCAAAAACCGGAAGTCAAAACAGTCTTATACAACCAATCGAGTGAACGGAAATATCAAATTGCAAGGTGGTCATATCAAATTACCTAAACTGAAATTAGTAAAAATCAAGCAGCATAGGGAAATCCCTGAAAAGTACAAGCTGAAATCCTGTACGATTTCCAAAACAAAATCAGAGAAATACTACGTGTCTGTACTAACAGAATATGAAAAAGACATACAGCCCAAAATAATAAAACATGTTGTAGGGTTAGATTTTGCTATGTCTGAATTATATGTGAGTAGCGAGAATGAGAAAGCCAATTATCCTCGTTATTATCATATCATGTCAGAAAAATTAGCAAACGCACAACGTATTCTGTCTAAACGCAAGAGGGGATCTGCACGTTGGAACAAGCAACGTAGAGTAGTTGCTAAGTTACATGAAAAAGTAGCAAACCAACGTATGAATTTTCTTCACCACAAATCAAAAGAATTAGTTTCTACATTTGATGCTGTAATAATCGAGGACTTGAACATGAAAGGCATGTCTCAAGCTCTTCACTTTGGAAAAAGCGTTCATGACAATGGTTGGGGTATGTTCACTACTTTTTTAGGCTACAAACTAAAAGAACAAGGGAAGCAACTAGTCAAAATTGATAGGTGGTTCCCATCCACTAAAAAATGTTCTTGTTGTGGTGCAGAAAAATCTATGACATTATCTGAACGTACCTATCAATGTTCTTGTGGTTATGTGGCAGATCGAGACTACAATTCAGCAATCAATATCAAAAATGAAGGGTTACGCCTATTAGCCTTATCATAGGAACAAAACTCTTGGAACAAGAGGGTTAGCTCGGTCATCTTTCGTTAGCTAGTAAAAGTAACGATAAGTCGAGAAGCCCCCACTTCAAGCGAATCGTAAGGTTAGCTAAGTGGTGGGTAGTTCACTGTACTATTTTCACTCGATATTCATATTGATGATGATGAATCACAATCTTTTTTTCTTCGATATATCCTAGTTTTGTATAAAGCTTTTGCGCTTTGGTATTGTTTTGTTCAACAACTAAGGATAAGCGTTCATATCCATTTTCCTTCGCATATTGTTCGGCAAACTGAATGAGCGCCGTTCCTATACCTTGTCCACGAAATGCTGGATCAACACATAAAGTATCTATATAGAGATCTTCTATATCTGCTTCTTTATCAATTGTTAGGCTTGGATCATTTTTCACTACTCTTAAACGCTCAACCAAAGGTTCATCTAGTTCTGCTGCATCGCCACCGAAATAGCCAAGAATTAAACCTATTATGGTCCCATCTACATCACAAACAAAACAATTTTCATAACTAAGTCGATTTTTTTCTCGTGTAAAAAATTGAGCAATAACCTCGAGAATCCGTTCTTCCTTTTCTTCACCAGTCAAAGCCTCAGCTATATCCTGAATGGCCACGCGTATTAATCGTGCTGCAGCAGTTGAATCATCTTGGGTCGCTCTTCTAATATACATTATAACTGTCTACCCCTTTATTGATTTGCTGGGTCATCCACTAAAATGCCCTCAGGAATGAACACATCAAGATGACGATATTGATTCACAAATTCAGCAGGCGTTACACCGCCAAATTCGCCATCTAAATTTAGCATCATCTCTTTTTCCGTGGATATTTTAATTCGATTTGCCTTAGCATAAAGGATATTTTTATCATTAATATGTTCTCCGCGTATCGCAAGCGTAACGACGCGAATCAAATCAGCTAAATTTGCTTTTTTCAAAATAAGTAACGTAAACATACCATCATTGAGCGAAGCATCAGGTGCAAGCTTTTCAAAACCACCAACTGAATTTGTATTCGCAACAAGAAACAGCATAATTTCGCCTTCAAAAAGCTTTCCATCATACTCAATCTTTACCTCAACCGGCTTAAAGGAAGGTAACATTTCAATTCCTCTTATATAGTAGGCAAGTTGACCTAACATCGTTTTCAGCTTACTTGGTACATCGTAGGTTAGCTCAGTCAAACTACCTCCGCCGGCAATATTAATGAAGTAATTATCATTCATTTTCCCTACATCAATCGGCATTGTATGCCCACTTGCAATAATATCAGCAGCTCCTTCAATCGACTTAGGCAAATGCAAAGCACGCGCAAAGTCGTTTGTTGTACCAGCAGGAAGAATCCCAAGCTTAGGACGTTCTTCAGCCCCAGCTAATCCATTGATTACTTCGTAAATCGTTCCATCTCCTCCTGCTGCAATCACCACATCGTATCCACGCTCAACGGCGATTTTAGCTGCAGAGGTTGCATCACCAGAAGCTGTCGTCATATGACAGGAAGTTTCATATCCAGCATCCTCAAGCTTAGCCAGTACTTCGGGTAAACTTTTTTTCATCGATTCCCTTCCCGATGTCGGATTGTAGATTAATCTAGCTCTTTTCATTTTCCATCATCCTTACAAGATAAATAAAATCACCATTAAAAGGTAATAAATAGTATTTTTGTCTGTGAAACCTATTCACTAGTATGCTAACTCCAAAAGAAAATTATATAGTAATTCACTATAAAATTCTAGTTTCCATACTTTTTATTTACATGTTCCACTTTTAATCAAACGTTTGATTAAAAGATTAATCTAAAAAAACTGTATCACTTTCCACTTTTAATCAAACGTTTGATTAAGAAAAATAATCTAAAAAACCGCATCACTTCGAAAAGCGATGCGATTTGTTAATTAGCGTTTGTTTAGTTCTTCCACTAGTAGTTTATTAACCATTTGCGGATTAGCTTGCCCTTTTGTTGCTTTCATGATTTGACCAACTAGGAAACCAACTGCCTTTTGTTTCCCTGCTTTAAAGTCTTCAACTGATTGAGGATTGTTATTAATCGCTTCTTCCACGACTTTAAGAAGAGCTCCTTCGTCAGAGATCTGAACAAGGCCTTTTTCTTTTACAATTGTTTCAGGATCTCCACCGTTTTCAACAAGTTCCTTAAATACGGTTTTGGCAATTTTAGAAGAAATAGTACCATTTTCAATTAATGAAATCATACCAGCAAGAGATTCAGGTGTTAAAGCTACTTCATGCAGCTCTTTTCCTTCTGCCTTTAAATAAGCAGAAAGCTCACCCATAATCCAGTTTGATGCTTGTTTGGCTTCTGCACCTGCTGCTACAGCTGCTTCAAAGAAATCTGCTGTTTCTTTCGTAACAGTTAGCACTGCAGCGTCATAAGCAGGTAAGCCTAATTCTTCAACATAACGTTTTTGACGAGCATCTGGAAGCTCAGGGATTTCAGCTGCGATACGTGCTTTCCATTCCTCATCGATGTGAATGGTAAGCATATCTGGTTCTGGGAAGTAACGATAATCATCTGATCCTTCCTTCACACGCATTAGAAGTGTTTTTCCAGTTGCATCATCGAAACGGCGTGTTTCTTGCTCAATGACGCCACCTTCACGTAATACCTCCGCTTGACGAATTTCTTCGTATTCTAAGCCTTTACGGACGAAGTTGAAGGAATTTAAGTTTTTCAATTCTGTTTTTGTTCCGAATTCTTTTTGTCCAACTGGACGTAATGAAATATTGGCATCACAGCGAAGTGAACCTTCTTCCATTTTACAATCCGAAACGCCTGTGTACTGAATAATCGATTTTAATTTTTCCAAATATGCATATGCTTCTTCCGGAGATGAGATATCTGGTTCAGACACGATTTCAACAAGCGGTGTACCTTGGCGGTTGTAATCACAAAGAGAATAACCATCACCTGTATGAGTTAGTTTACCTGCATCTTCTTCCATATGAATACGAGTGATACCGATTCGTTTTGTTTTTCCATCTACTTCAATATCAATCCAACCATGTTCACCAATCGGTTGATCAAATTGAGAAATTTGATATGCTTTTGGATTATCTGGATAAAAATAGTTTTTACGGTCAAATTTTGTGATTGGAGCAATTTGACAGTTTAATGCCATGGCTGCTTTCAATGAATAATCAACAGCCTTTTTATTTACTACTGGCAACACACCCGGGTAACCTAGGTCGATGACACTTGTGTTACTATTTGGAGCGGCACCAAAGTGGTTCGGACTACTTGAGAAAATTTTCGAGTCTGTTTTTAATTCTACGTGTACTTCAAGACCAATAACCGTTTCAAATTCCATGATTTTTCACCCCTTACAGCTTAGGTAATTGTTTATGATAATCTGTTGCTTGCTCATATGCGTGAGCTGCGCGATAAATAGTACTTTCATCGAAATGCTTTCCGATTATTTGTAAACCTAGTGGAAGTCCTTCTGTTGAGAAACCACATGGTACTGAAATACCTGGTACGCCAGCTAAGTTAACTGGAATCGTTAAAATATCATTTGCATACATCGTTAATGGGTCGTCAAGTTTTTCACCAATTTTAAAGGCCGGTGTTGGTGTTGTAGGTCCAACAATCACATCGTATTTTTGGAAAACGTCTTCGAAATCCTTTTTAATTAGCGTACGTACTTTTTGTGCCTTTTTATAATAAGCATCGTAATAACCAGAACTTAAAGAGAAAGTTCCAAGCATTATACGGCGTTTTACTTCCGCTCCAAAGCCTTCTGCACGTGTATTTTTGTACATCTCAATTAAAGTATCTGCATTATCTGAACGATAACCATAGCGAACACCATCAAAACGAGCTAAATTTGCAGATGCTTCAGATGAAGATAATAAATAATAAGCAGCTAGGGCATATTTAGAATGTGGTAGAGAGACTTCCTCCCACACTGCTCCTAAGCCTTCTAGAACTTTTAATGCTTCAATAACAGAATTACGTGCTTCCTCGCCAACACCTTCACCAAGGTATTCTTTTGGAACCGCAATTTTCAAACCTTTAATATCACCAGTTAACGAACTTACAAAGTTTGGAACATCAACATTAGCTGATGTAGAGTCCATTGGATCTAATCCTGAGATGGCTTCTAATAAAAACGCATTGTCTTCAACCGTTCTTGTAACAGGACCAATTTGGTCAAGGGAAGATGCAAATGCAACTAAACCAAAACGAGATACACGACCATATGTAGGTTTCATCCCTACAACACCACAGTAGGCAGCTGGCTGACGAATTGAACCACCTGTATCAGATCCTAAAGAGAATAGCACTTCTCCTGCTGCAACGGACGCAGCTGAGCCACCTGAAGAGCCACCAGGTACATAATCTGTATTCCATGGGTTATGCACAGCTTTAAATGCAGAGTTTTCGTTAGAAGAACCCATTGCAAACTCATCCATATTTAGTTTTCCAATAGTTACTGTTTTTGCTTGTTGAAGCTTTTGAACAACCGTTGCATCGTAGATTGGATCAAAGTTTTCTAAAATTTTACTTGCACAAGTTGTACGTAAATTTTTTGTGACAATATTATCTTTTACTCCAATAGGTAGCCCAAATAACGGAACCTGATCTTCACCCTTGGCTAATATCTCATCCAATTGCTTCGCTTTCGCACGAGCATTTTCTTCATCTAATGTTAAAAATGCGCCTACCTTGTCTTCTACCTGTCCGATTCGGTTATACGACTCGTTGACAAGGTCCGTTACACTTATTTCTTTATTATGTAAACGTTGATGAAGTTCTGAAACCTTTTGTTCGAACAACGACATTTTTTTCCCTCCTTAGTCGATGATAGCTGGTACACGAATATACCCGTCTTCACTATCCGGGGCATTCTTCACTACCTCTTCAATTGGTAAACCTGGTTTTGAAACATCTTCACGCATTACATTTTTCATATCCAATACGTGAGAAGTTGCGGTTACTTGATCCGTATCTAATTCATTTAACTGCTCTGCAAATGAAATCATTTGATCTAGTTGATGTTGGAATTGTGCAGCTTCCTCCTCAGTAATAGCTAATCGAGCTAAATGCGCAACATGTTTTACTTGTTCCATGGAAATACGTGACATTCTCTTCACCTCCACTAATATAGAAAAGCGAAAAACTACTAATCATAGATTGCTTTCGCTAGACATCATAATCATCTCAAAAATTTAGTTTTTTATAACATCGAAAAAAATAAGTCTTTTAAATCATAACAAACTATTACTGAGTAAAGCAACAATCAAAATATGCTGTCGAAATCTAAAATAGAAATGAATATTTTCTGGGAAATAAACGAATCATGACGAAAATTTTTCCGAAAAAGTGATGAAGCAAAATTTTGCTTCATCACTTTTTTACTCATAAATATGGACAGTCGGTTCATCTTGATTAGCTTCACGGACAATTAAAGCCTCTGGTCCATTTACCGATGTAATGGATACCTGTATTGAAATGTATGAAGGGAAACGCTCCATAATTAATCCAGCTACATATTGAGTAAAGCCAATTGCTTCAGAGTTCCCATAAAACTGAATAGGAATATCAATATTTAAGCTTTGCAGTTGATCATCCATATAAAAAGCTCGTCCAATAACGCCATTAAAATTAGGGAAATATTGCTCAACATCTTCTTTAAAATTCGTAAATGTATTTACATCATCTCGATATTTATTCTCCGCTGCCGTAGAAGGGAACAAATAATACTCTTCATTTAAATCTTGCCACTTATTAATCTCATTAGAATTTTTATTAATATTTGTGAAAGAAATAAAATTCCCTGGAACAACAGATGATTTTTCTTTTTGTTCAAAGAGAGCTATGGTAATTGGAATATCCTTCATTCCATCCATTTGACGTAATCTATTTAATACCTCTTGAGCAATTTTCTTACCTTCAGTTTCTACCTTAGCACTATCAATTTTCGTTTCATAAGTGGCGCCGTATGCTTCTTTCTGATAATAATAAATAGAATTTAACGCTAAGCCAATCACTACGCCACCTAATCTAATATTATTATTGTTTTCTTTTACTAAGTAGTTATGCTCTAATATATGCGCTAAATAAATAGGGTTTTCTTCACTACGTTTCGCAATATCACCTGTACCTGGGTCGATTGGATTCAAACCTAAGTTCTTGTTTGCTTTCAAACCATGTTCCTTCAATTGAGCATCTGTATATTCTCGATTGAGCCAGCTGCTAATGGTTGCATTGTCTAACTTTTGTCCTTCTTGAAATAAATAGTCATTTGGATCAAATTGAGTTTGGGCAATCCGCATTAACCCATTTTCAAACTCTTCCATATCATATCTAGTGTTCAAGTTAGAAACCACAAGCCCACGGGCCTTTGATGGTTTAAATGGTAAAATCGTTTGATAATACTCATCTGAAATTTTGTATTTTGGGATAACTGCTGTTTCCTTTTTGTCTTTCGAGTCTTGAACAACCTCTTGTTTCTTATCAAAACCTGGGGCACACCCTGCAAGAAGTAAAACAAGAACCATTCCAAGAATGGATCGTTTCTTCATCACTTACACCTCTTATTTATTTAATTCTTCAATCAGTTTCTCCTCATCCCATACGGTAATTCCTAGACTCTCCGCTTTATCAAGCTTAGAACCAGCCTCAACACCCGCTATCACTATATCTGTTTTCTTACTTACACTACCAGCTATATTTGCTCCAAGTGCTTCTAATTTTTCTTTTGCTTCATTACGCGTTAATTGTACCAGTTTTCCTGTTAAAACAATTGTTTTTCCAGCAAAAATAGAATCCATTTCCTCTAATGAAACTAGTTTAGCACCTTTATATATAAAATTGACACCTGCTATTTCTAATTCTTGCAACAGGGCAGCAACTTCCTCTAATTCAAAATAGGTCACAATAGAGTCAGCCATTTTATCTCCTATTTCGTTAATCCCTGTTAATTCCTCACGTGTTGCACTTTTAAGTGCATCCATCGTCTCAAATTGTTGAGCAAGTGTTTTAGCAGCTTTTGCCCCCACATGGCGAATTCCAAGCCCAAACAGTAACTTTTCAAGAGAATTATTTTTAGATGCTTCAATAGCTTGGAGAAGATTATTGACTGATTTTTCACCCATTCGCTCTAAACCAATCAGCTGTTCATATGTGAGTTTATAAAGATCCGCAACATCTTGAATCAATTGCTCCTTAAATAGTTGACTGATGACCTTTTCACCTAAACCATCAATATTCATAGCACTTCGTGACACAAAGTGAATAAGACCTTCGCGGATTTGCGCTGGACATTTAGGGTTGATGCATCGTAACGCAACTTCACTCTCCAGTCTAACTAGCTCACTCTCGCATTCTGGGCACTCTGTAGGCATATGAAATTCCTTTTCAACACCTGTTCTGCGATCTACTAGGACATGAACGACTTCAGGGATGATATCTCCGGCCTTTTTCACAACAACCGTATCACCCATTCGAATATCCTTCTCACGAATGAAATCTTCATTATGTAGTGAAGCACGCTGTACAGTTGTACCAGCTACACGAACAGGATCCAAAATAGCAGTTGGTGTCAATACACCTGTTCGACCGATTGATAATTCAATATCGCGAAGCACAGTGGCTACTTCCTCCGCAGGAAATTTGTAAGCAATGGCCCAGCGTGGACTCTTAGCTGTATAGCCTAATTGCTCTTGTTGTTCTAAAGAATCGACCTTAATGACAATTCCATCAATTTCATAAGGCAAATGCGGGCGTTTTTCCGTCCAACCCTCGATGAAAGCAAGAACATCTTCAATCGTCTCACAACGCCTACGTTCTTGATTCGTTTTAAACTCAAGTCGATCCAAAAAGTCTAGACCTTCACTATGTGTAGTAACACCCGTTTCTCCCATATCCGCTATAGCATAAAGGAAAACAGCTAAATTACGTTTGGCTGCAATTTTTGGATCAAGCTGTCGTAGTGATCCTGCAGCTGCATTTCGCGGATTAGCAAAAGGTTCTTCCCCATTTTCTTCCTTTGTGATATTCAATGCTTCAAACGATTTTTTCGGCATATAAGCTTCACCGCGAACTTCGATCGTAAGCGGCTCTTTTATTTTAAGTGGAATAGACTTGATCGTTTTCAAATTAGCGGTAATGTCTTCGCCAATCGTTCCATCCCCGCGTGTTGCCCCTTTGACGAAATATCCGTTTTCATATTGGAGCGTAACGGCCAATCCGTCAATTTTCAGTTCACATACATAAGAAAAGTTATCTCCAACTGCTTGTCTTACTTTTCGATCAAAGTCTCGCAAATCTGCTTCATTGAACGCATTACCAAGGCTAAGCATTGGAGACGTATGCTCCACTTTTTCAAACATACTTAAAACTTCACCACCGACACGTTGCGTTGGTGAGTCTGGTGTGCGAAGTTCTGGATTCTTATCCTCATAATCGATTAATTCTCGTAATAAACGATCATATTCCGAATCGGGAACAGACGGCTTATCGAGAACATGATATTCATAGTTATACTGATTTAATAAGGTCTGCAATTCCCGTACACGTTTCTCAGCAACTAAGTCCATATATTCAGTCCTTTCTTTATAATTAGGCTCTGTTAAACCTGGCTGTTGATTTCCTCTCCAACCAACAGAGTTATAAAATCAACATTGACCTTTAACACAACCTATAATTAATGTAAACTTTCAACGAGTAAAGCTGTCTAGCCCCTAATTGTTTCCATGTCCAGTCACTTTCGGGGCTAAGCAAGCCAGTACCTATTTTCTTATTACACTTTTTCAATTGGCGCAAATTTTGCGAGTAAACGTTTAATGCCTATTGGACTTGGGAATGCAATATCAAGTTCTTTGCCTTCTCCTTCACCTTTCACACTGACAACCGTACCGATTCCCCACTTTTTATGAGATGCTTTATTACCAACAGACCAACCAAATTCGTCACCACCTGTTGCAGTCGGCATAGAAACTGGACGTCCAAATGAAGCAGTTGTTTTTCTTGTTCCAGTTGTCGCAGGTCTACTAGTGGTACCCACTGATTTTCTACCTGGTGGTGCTGGTTTTAAATCTTCCAACAAATCCGCTGGAATTTCACGAATAAAGCGTGAAACAGGATTCATATTCGTTCGTCCATACAACGTTCGCATTTGTGCATTTGTTAAAAACAATTCTTGTTCAGCACGTGTAATCCCAACATAGGCTAAACGACGTTCTTCCTCCATTTCTTGATCGTCCATTAGGGAACGACTATGAGGGAATACGCCCTCCTCTAAGCCTAGTAAGAAGACAACGGGGAATTCAAGTCCCTTGGCTGAATGGAGTGTCATCAATGTAACTGATTCCTGCGATTCCTCATTCTTCTCGTCGAGTTGGTCGATATCCGCTACTAATGCCAAATCAGTTAAAAAGCCAACAAGTGATTTATCTTCACTATTTGCTTCGAACGCTTTTGTTACGGACAAAAACTCATCGATGTTTTCTAATCGGCTTTGTGATTCAATTGTATTTTCCACTTGAAGCATTTCCCGGTAGCCCGTTTTATCAATAACTTCTTCAACAAGTTCCGTTACGGACAAATATTCTTGTTGGTTCGTATAATTCCGAATTAAATTAGAAAATTCTCGAGCAGCCTTCGTCGCCTTTGTACTAATACCAATCATTTCGACCGACTCGAGTGCTTGATAAATTGATAAGTCATATGCAATAGCATAGTCCGCTACCTTGTCCATTGATGTAGCCCCGATACCTCGCTTCGGCACGTTAATTACACGGCGTAAACTAATATCATCATCAGGATTTGCGATTAAACGTAAATAAGCTAATAAATCTTTAATTTCCTTACGATCATAGAACTTTGTACCGCCAACAATTGTATAATTCAGGTTAGATTTTAATAAAACTTCCTCCATAACCCGGGATTGTGCATTTGTTCGGTACAATATAGCAATATCTGATAATCGTTTACCATTCCTCGTTAACTCATTAATTTTACCGGCAACGAATTGTGCTTCTCCTTGTTCACTATCTGCTCGATAATAGAAAATTTTATTACCTTCCATATTTTCCGTCCACAGATTCTTTGGCTTTCGATTTCGGTTATTATCAATAACCTTATTCGCCGCTTCTAATATTCTTTTTGTAGAACGATAGTTTTGTTCAAGAAATATCATCGTTGCATTTGGGTAATCTTTTTCAAAAGACAAAATGTTGGCAATATCTGCGCCTCGCCAACGATAAATGGATTGATCGCTATCACCAACGACGCATAAATTACGAAAGCGTGCAGCTAGTAATTTAACAAGCATATATTGTGCCCGGTTTGTATCCTGATACTCATCAACATGAATATATTGAAACTTACGTTGATAGTATTCAAGCACTTCTGGAACAAGTTGGAATAGCTGAATTGTCATCATAATCAGATCATCAAAATCCAACGCTTGGTTTTTGCGAAGTCTCTTTTGATATTCTGTATATACATCTGCTACGACTTTCATATGAAAATCAGCGGCTGTTTTGGCATACTCTTCGGGAGTAATCAGTTCATTTTTTGCTGAACTAATACTTCCTAATATGGCACGATAGTCATATTTCTTCGTATCCATATTACGGTCTTTTAGAATTTGCTTAATGACCGATTGTTGATCTGTCGTATCTAAGATAGAGAAATTTCGACTAAAGCCCATTCGGTCAATATCTCGACGTAATATGCGAACACACATTGAATGGAACGTTGAAATCCAAATATCATCAGACGTTCCACCTAAAATAGCACGAATTCTCTCTTTCATTTCGCGTGCTGCTTTATTGGTAAATGTAATCGCTAGAATATTCCACGGCGCAACTTGCTTTTCAACCATTAAATAAGCAATACGATGAGTCAGCACACGCGTTTTTCCACTTCCTGCCCCTGCCATAATTAACAGTGGACCATCAGTCGCCTTCACAGCCTTTTGTTGTTGATCATTCAATCCTGTTAATAATTTTTCCGATAAAAATTGCATAGTCCCACCACCTAATCGAACATTTGTTCCATTTATTATAATACATTACTTATCCGACCAATTACAGTTTTTATTTTACAGCCGCTACTGTTTTTATTGCTTCCTCTAAATTGTCATAAATAATATTACCCACAACGACTACATCCGCACACTGTGCTATTTCTTGTGCCTGCTCTACAGACGAAATACCACCACCATAAAATAAAACGGTGTTTTCTAAGTTTTCTTTTGCTGCTTCTACCATAGATACATCGCCATACTTGCCACTATATTCTAGATAGAAGATAGGCAGATGAAACATTTTTTCAGCCATCATCGCATATGCAGCCACATCATCAGCATCAAGCTTTGTATTAGCCTTTGTTAGTTGTGCTGCCTTACAATCTGGATTCATAATACAATAGCCTTCTACAAAAATCTCATCCCAGTTCATCAATAAACCGTACTCTTTCATTGCTTTTTGGTGCAATCCCATCATCCAATCTATTTCTGAACTATTAAGGACACTAGGTATAAAATACAAGTCAAATCCTGGTGTTACTGTTTCTAACGATGAAATTTCCATAACACATGGAACTGTATAGCGACGAACACGTGCCATTAATTGAAGAACATTTTCTAATGTTACTCCGTCCGATCCTCCAATAACTATAGCATCTGTACCAGATTCACACACTTTCTCGAGAGAATCATCTGAAATTTCCTTATCTGGATCGAGTTTAAACACATGTTTCCACTCACGAAAATCGTACATCGTAATCCTCCATTCTCATATCCCATTTAAACATTATAGCATTTTGAAATTTTAGAACTCAAAGAAAAGCCGGGAATATTTCCTCGGCTTTTTGTTTGGTTGCTAATCATTACTATATTAATTATTTCAATTCAGGGGATTCTGTTTCTTTGATCCGGCTTAGTGCCATAGAATAGGCATCATTACCATAATTCAGGCATCGTTTTACTCGAGAAATCGTCGCTGTACTAGCTCCTGTTTCCGTTTCAATTTTGTGATATGTATTACCTTCTTCGAGCATACGAGCCACTTCAAGTCGCTGCGCTAATGATTGAATTTCATTTACTGTACATAAATCATCAAAAAATCGATAGCATTCATCAAGGTCACGCAATGCTAGCACGGCTTTAAAAAGTTGATCCGTTTCTTTACCTCTTAGCTTATCAATTTGCATGATACTCCTCCTTAATTTCCAGCCGCATTCAAGGTTACTCTTTCGGTCAAGCCTGGTTGATTTGGAATAATATTAACCCATGTTCTCCCAGGAACTAAACCAATTTCTTTGCCATTTAACATTGGCACAATACGTCCACTTTTATTTGCCCATTCGATCTTCTTTAATTTTCCTTTTTGAAGTAAATAGCCTTTTCCACCACTTTGTAGATCTATATCTCGGCGTCCTTTATTATCTACTATTTGATGTGTTGTTTCAATAATAAATACATTATCAACCGTTACAGGCTTTGACGTTTCAGCGTCAACGGTTTGTTCGCCATTAGAATAACGCGTATATTTTCCATCTTGTTCATCATACTCAAACTTCACATTATAAGCAATTGAGCCATAATTAATATTAGCTTTTGTGATTGACTCTCCTTGAAGTCCCTTTACTTCTTTTTCATTTAAAAAGGTAAAAGCTTTCGGAGCACCCGTTAAATCATAGTCTTTATCATTTGCTCCTTTTTCAATACTTTCATAAGAAATATACGAATTATGTGGAGCTCTGCGCTCACTAGAACGTTTAAACAATGTACCATCATATTGTTGACCATTCAAATTATCTACATAACCAGAGGCTAGCATTTGTTGAGCTTCTGGACTGTATCCATGAGCAATATAAATACTGTTAAACCCCTTTGCAAGTTCTACATAATAATTTCGTGCACTACGAATAGGTCCTACTCTCTCAGGCATTTCACTTTGATACACAGCTAAAAATCGTGTAACCTCCCCTTCAGCAAGTAACTCATATACAATATCCGCCTTTGAGAGGCCTGATTGCGGGCGGGCCTTCGTATGATTATTAACCATGACCGCTATTGCGCGTTGATTTGTATTTTCATTTGTACCTATTCCGGTTAATGGATAAACACTAGAAGTTTCGGGTTTCTCTACAATTTCTTTTTTTGGTTCATTATCCTTTGGTGGTACTGGTTCCTTTGTTTCTTCTTTGTTTGAACATCCAGTCATAATTAGCCCAACTACTATTAGTAAAAGCACGATGCTGCGTTTCATCATCTCACACTCCTAGCTTAGTTTACCTTTTTAACCTCTTTTATATTTTAACGCATTATAGTGGGAAAGAGTATAGTTTTGTTCATAACATCATATACTCCTCTTTGCGTCAACCGAATATATGGTAAATGGGTGGATGAAAAAAATTGGAGTGTATAAATTGGATCTTCGAATTGATAGCCTCTTTCTTGGAGCAGAATCTTTAATTCATTTTCTTCTTTTATAAGTTCTGGAAGGCATTTATTAGACATTAACCCTCGTAATGGCAAGGATAACTCCCCAATCACTTGTCCATACTCCGCCACGACAATGCCACCACCAATTTCTTTCATACGGTTAAAGGCTGCAACCATATCTTCTTTCCGTTTCCCAATTAAGATAATATCTCCAGAGGCTGTGTATGAACTGGCTAAGCCACACAGCCTATCAGCGAAGCCTTTTAATGTCGTATTAATTCTCCATTTTCCATTCTGATCAACAAGCATAAAAAAACATTCATCCGTATCAAATGGCAATTCGTCAGCTCCGACATCATTAATAATCGAATAAGGCTTCGTAATAACACTATTCACCATTTCGATGCCAAATGGCATAGAGAACTCAAAGTCATCCATCACATGAAGCTCCCAATCCAAGCAGAGTGGTGTAAAATCAAATTCACTCCAATTAAATTGTGAATCCATATTCTGAACAACTCCGTCCCGCTTCACCCATTTACCTTTAGCAAGAACTGAGACAGGTACTGGATTCATTGCATCCATTAAAAAATTAATATTGGCGACACGTCCAGTTGCTATATTGCCATGTAAATGTTCAATATTATAATACCGAGCAACATTCACTGTGGCCATATTATAAGCATCAATAATGGGTACTCCCTCATCAATAGCTATTTTAATTAACACATCTATCAAACCATGCTCATAAAAAGATGGTGGTGAACCATCTGTTGTAAAGCAAAACTGATCATATTGATCAATACCTAATTCATGTATTTCCTGTAGTAAATTCGGCAAATCTGGACGAATCGATGAATGACGCAAAGACACATGATATCCCTGCAGCAAACGCCTCATAACCTCTTCACCGGTTATTGCCTCATGATCACTATCAACACCAAATAACGTCATCTTAGCCAATGTTTTCTCTGATGCTCCGGGGAAATGCCCCTCAATTTTCTTTCTCATTCGTTTTGCTTCCTGAATCCAGTGCAACATCATATCGTCGCCGTCTGAAAGTCGAGGCCAACCAGTTAACTCGCCTCCTTGTAAAACCGCATCATGCTCTAACCAAGATTTAACTGCACTGTGAGAAATATAACGTTCCTCATCGTTTAGCTCGGTTTGGGAATCAAATCGCATCCACCAATAGATAGATCCTGGTAATCGTCGAAGTTCCTTCAATAAAGTAAACGCTTTCTTTTCATCCGTTTGAAGAAGTAATAATAAGTTATCATTAATCAATGTTGTCGTCCCAAAAGAAGATGCATAAGTACTTAAAGAATGGGGATTATATAATTGAAAGGGATGACAGTGTGGCTCAATATATCCTGGTACAAGCGTCTGACCTGTACAATCTATCTCTTCACAATCAGCTGTTTCATCTGGAAATTTATTTCCAACATAAATGATTCGATCTTCATAAATCCAAATATTTGCTGTAATCCATTTTCGTAGAACCTGATTTAAGTAAGTCGCATTCGTTAATAAAATATGCGGTGCTCGACTGCCATCCAGCACCTCGATTTGTTCTCGCAATTGCTTATTTTTCCATCTATAGCGCTGGTCAAGCATGAACATCTCCCCCTATTAAAATGTTTCTAAAGAAAATTTCTACACCATCCGAGTGAATTGTAAGTTTATAGTAACATATTTATTTTTCAAACACAGTAAACTTGACTCCACTACTGTTAAGAATTTGTGAAAGGGTGCTCATAATGAACTTTCGACCAAACATAAGTATAGTAAATTCTTTAGTAAGGATTATTTGCGGCTTTACACTTTTAAGCTGGTCTATCGCTAAGATGTCTCGAAAGCCTTGGAAAGAATCCTATTTAATTATCTCTATGCTTGCGGGGATGAAAATAGGAGAGGGAATTCTTCGCTATTGTCCTGTCGTTGATTTAATGGATCAATACAAAAATGAAAAAGAAGAAGAAAAAACGGAAGCTGATTTTATCAATCCGTCTTAAGAAAAGCGTAAAGTTTTTAGCTAAACATTAAAATTTTGTAAATACCTATATGACTAAAAGAAGGTGTCTCGTAATGAGACACCCCTTTTTACATTGTAGATTATTTACCTTGGATCGCTCTATACCCGATATCCTTACGATAGAATAATCCGTCCTTAGAAACATTTTCAAGCTCTTGATATACTTTTGTTTGCGCTGATTGAAGGTCCTGACCTTTAGCTGCAACAAGTAGCACACGACCACCATTAGAAACAAATTGACCTTGGTCATTTTTAGCCGTACCTGCGTGATAAACGTAAGCATCATCACTAATTTTATCCAATCCTGTAATGACAGAGCCCTTTTTAACATCTTCAGGATAGCCTTCTGCCGCTACAACTACTCCAAGTACTGCCTCGTCATACCATTCAATTGCTAAATCTTTTCCTGCCAATACAGCTTGTAGCACTTCTACAAAATCTGTTTTTAGACGTGGTAGGACAACTTGAGTCTCTGGATCGCCAAAACGCGCATTGAATTCGATGACCTTTGTACCGTTCGCTGTATGAATAAGACCCGCATATAAAATACCAGTAAAGCTACGATCTTCTGAAACCATCGCATTAACGGTTGGTTGTAAAATCGTTTCTACTGCATTATCAATAACCTCATCAGAAATCTGTGGAACTGGAGAATAAGCCCCCATTCCGCCTGTATTCGGACCTTTGTCACCGTCAAATACACGTTTATGGTCTTGAGCAATCACCATCGGATATACTTTAGAACCGTTGACAAATGCCATTAAAGAAAATTCCTCGCCATCTAAAAATTCCTCAACGACCACTTTAGCACTAGACTCTCCAAATTTAGCATCCACTAGCATATCATGAATAGCATCTAGCGCTTCTTGAAGTGTCATGGCTACCACAACACCTTTACCAGCTGCTAGTCCATCTGCTTTAATAACGATTGGTGCGCCAATTTTTTCAATATAAGCCTTCGCATTTTCATAATCGGTAAATGTTTCATAAAACGCAGTTGGTATGTCATATTTCTTCATTAGATCTTTTGCAAACGACTTACTACCTTCAATAACCGCTGCTTTACCATTTGGTCCATAAGCAACAAGACCCGCCTGCTCGAAATCATCTACGATTCCATTTAATAATGGAACCTCTGGACCAACAAATGTTAATTCTACAGCATGTTCTTTCGCAAATCCTACTAATTCTGCATGATTTGTTTCGTCAATCGCCACAAGCTCTGCAACATCTGTCATCCCAGGATTACCTGGTGCAACGAATACTTTCTCGACATGTTTGCTTTCTGAAAACTTTCGGGCAATCGCATGTTCTCGACCACCTCGACCAATTACTAGAACATTCATGCGCGCACCTCCTGATTGATTAATGTTTAAAGTGACGGATTCCCGTAGTTACCATGGCAATACCATATTCGTCCGCTTTTTTGATAGAATCTTCATCCTTTTTCGATCCACCTGGATGAATAATAGCTGTTACACCTGCTTTACCAGCCGCTTCTACTGTATCGTCCATTGGGAAGAAGGCATCTGAAGCCATTGCACTTCCTTTTGCTTTTTCGCCTGCTTGTTCAAGAGCAATTTTCGCTGAACCAACACGGTTCATTTGACCAGCACCAACACCAAGTGTCATTTGATCATTTGTAACAACAATGGCATTGGATTTTACGTGTTTCACGATCTTCCAGCCAAGTTCAAGTGCTTTCCATTCTTCAGCTGTTGGTTCGCGTTTTGTAGTCACTTTCACATCTGCATCTTTTAAGCTATATGTGTCGCGATCTTGAACCAATGCGCCACCTTCAATTGAAGTTAATTTACGTTCAGGTTTTGTTTTTGCTTCAAAGTCTACAGTTAATAGGCGAATATTTTTCTTCGTTGTTAAAATTTCAATTGCTTCGTCTGTAAAACTTGGTGCAATGACAATTTCCAAGAAAATTTCATGAAGTTTTTCTGCTGTTGCTTTGTCCACTTCACGGTTTAAAGCAATAATTCCACCAAAGATAGATATTGGGTCAGCTTCGAACGCTTTTTCATACGCTTCAAGAATCGTTTCACCAACACCAACACCACATGGATTCATATGTTTTACAGCAACTGCTGCAGGTTCATCAAATTCTCGTACAATTTGTAGGGCAGCATCTGCATCATTAATATTGTTATAAGAAAGTTCTTTCCCATGCAATTGTTTTGCTTCCGCAATGGAGAAAACAGAACCAAGTGGCTTTTTATAGAACTCAGCTTTTTGATGTGGGTTTTCACCATAGCGTAAGGATTGTTTTAATTCATAAGTTACAGTTAATGATTCAGGATGTTCTTCGCCAACAAGCTCTGTCATATATTGCGAAATAACAGCATCATAGGCAGCTGTATGACGGAAAACTTTTGCAGCTAAACGACGATTCGTTTCTTTTGATACAGCACCATTTTCTTTTAATTCAGCCAAAATCGTTGGGTAATCAGCTGCATCAACAACAACTGTCACATACTCATGATTTTTTGCGGAAGAACGAAGCATAGTTGGTCCACCGATATCAATGTTTTCAATTGCATCTTCGACTGTTACATCTGGTTTTGCAATAGTTGCCTGGAAAGGATATAAGTTAACACATACCAATTGAATTGGCTCGATATTATGTTCTTTTAATTGTGCCATATGGTCAGCTTCGCCTGTCTTCGCTAAAACCGCTGCGTGAACATTTGGATGTAACGTTTTTACACGTCCGTCTAGAATTTCTGGAAATCCAGTGACTTCACTAATTCCGATTACTTCTATACCATTTTCTTGAAGTGTTTTGCTTGTTCCACCAGTTGAAATAATATCGAAACCAGCTTCTTTTAATCCTTTTGCGAATTCTACAATTCCTGTTTTATCCGATACACTAATTAAAGCTCGTTTAGTCATCTTTTTAAGTCCCCCCTACGTAGCTATTCTTATTTTTGAAAAATTTCCGCTAAAACTGCTGGATACAATTCATGTTCTGTTTGTTGGATTCTTACTTGTAATGTTTCTCTCGTATCATCATCTAATACCGGTACAGCACTTTGAGCAATGATTGGTCCCGTATCCATTCCTTCATCCACAAAATGAATCGTAACTCCAGTAATTTTCACGTTCGCTTCAAAGGCTTGTCCAATCGCATCTTTTCCCGGAAAGGCAGGCAAAAGCGACGGATGGATATTAACCATCCGATGCGAATATGCCTGTAATAGTGTTGATCCGATTAAGCGCATATATCCTGCTAGAACGATAAATTCAATCTCGCGTTCTTGCAATTTTTCTAAAATTTTGGATTCAAATGCCTCTTTGTTTGGATAAGTTTTTGGTGAAAAACAAAAAGTTTCTACATTCTCATTTTTAGCACGTTCTAATACAAAAGCACCTTCTTTATCACAAACAACAAGACATATTTCTGCTTCTAGTTTTCCTGCTTTGATTGCATCCGCTATGGATTGAAAGTTTGTTCCACTTCCTGATGCAAAAACTGCTATTTTTTTCATCAGTTGAAAGACACTCCCTCACCTGAAACAACTCGACCAATAATAGATGCTTTTTCACCGCATTGTTCAAAATGGGCCACCACTTGTTCGGCGTCCTCTTTTTTCACTACTGCAACCATGCCGATTCCCATGTTAAAAATATTGAACATTTCTTCTTGTTTTAATTGGCCTTTTTCCTCAAGATATTTAAATACTGGAGGAATAGTCCAGCTACCTAATTTGATTTCAACACCAATGCCTTCAGGAAGCATACGAGGGATATTTTCGATAAAACCGCCACCCGTGATATGTGCTAAACCTTTCAGTTCATGTTTTTCTAAAGTAGCTAGAATAGACTTCACATAAATTTTAGTTGGTGTTAATAATTCTTCACCTAACTTTTTACCTAATTCCGGTACAAAATCTTGCAAATTCAATTTAGCATCTTCAAGAAGAACCTTACGAACTAGTGAGTATCCATTACTATGAATACCGCTTGAAGCAAGACCGACTAAAACATCGCCTTCTGAGATGTCTTTACCTGTAATCAGACGTGATTTCTCACAAGCGCCCACTGTAAAACCTGCTAGATCGTATTCTTCTACATCATACATACCTGGCATTTCTGCGGTTTCGCCACCAATAAGGGCACAGCCAGCTTGTGTGCAACCTTCTGCAACACCTTTTACGATCATTTCAATACGTTCAGGATCCGCTTTTCCACATGCGATGTAATCAAGGAAATATAACGGAGCCGCCCCTTGAACAACAACATCATTTACACACATTGCTACAGCATCAATTCCAATCGTATCATGTTGATCCATCATAAAAGCGAGCATCAATTTCGTACCCACTCCGTCTGTTCCAGATACAAGAACAGGCTCTTTTAATCCTAAAGTAGATAAATCAAACATGCCGCCAAAGCCGCCTAAACCATTCATCACTTCAGGACGCATTGTACGTGCCACATGTTTTTTCATCCGATTTACTGCTTCGTAGCCAGCCTCAATATCAACACCAGCTTGCTTATATGCATTAGCCATTAGAAACCTCCTAAAAAAAATTACTTTTATTATTTAATTGATGTTTCGAGATCGTAATCATAAATCTCCGTCGGATAGTTTCCTGTGAAACATGCAAGACAACATCCGCCTGTCTCTCCCTCAAAGGGACGAGCCACCGCTTTAACCATTCCTTCAGCACTTAAAAAGGTTAAAGAATCAGCTTCAATAAGTTCACGAATTTCTTCGACTGATTTAGAATTGGCAATTAACTCTTCTTTTCTCGACGTATCAATTCCATAGAAGCAAGGATTTTTAATAGGTGGTGAACTAATAACAACATGTACTTCTTTCGCTCCCGCATCCTTTAACATTCTAACAATACGGCGACTTGTTGTTCCACGCACGATCGAATCATCGACCATGATGACACGTTTTCCTTCAACCACTCCGCGTACAGGAGAAAGCTTCATTTTTACTCCTTGTTCACGTAAAGCTTGGGTAGGTTGAATAAAAGTACGGCCCACATATCGATTTTTAATTAAGCCCATTTCATAAGGAATCCCAGCTTCTTCTGCATAACCGATTGCTGCTGAAATACTTGAATCTGGTACACCTGTAACAATATCTGCTTCAATTTGAGTTTCTTTTCTTAACTGTTTACCCATTCTTTTTCGAGCTGCATGAACATTGATTCCATCAATATTGCTATCTGGACGAGAGAAATAGACATATTCCATCATGCACATTGCACGTTGATTTGATTTAGAAAAGAATTCTGAAGTAATTCCTTCATCATTAATAACAACAAGTTCTCCTGGCTCAATATCACGTACAAATTCAGCTCCCACAATATCAAGGGCAACTGTTTCAGATGCCGCCACATAAGCATCGCCAACTTTACCAAGAGAAAGTGGACGAAGACCGTGCGGATCCATAGCTAAAATCATTTCATTTGGAGTTAGGATAACAAAAGCATAAGCGCCTTTTATTAAGCTTAAACCATTTTTTACTGCATCTTTTACGTTAGTAAAACTAGAACGCTTGATTAAATGCGCTAATACTTCTGTATCAGAAGTCGTTTGAAAGATACTTCCTTGTGATTCTAACTGTGATTTTAATTGATTAGCATTTACCAAGTTTCCGTTGTGAGCTAGTGCTAAATCACCTGTATGCGATTTAAATAGCAATGGTTGAACATTTTGATATCCACCACCACCCGCTGTCGCATAACGAACATGACCAATTGCAGCTTTACCTGAGCCTGTTAGTTCCCGCATTTTTTCAGCTGTGAAAATTTCTGTAACAAGACCCTCACCTTTTGTAATGGAAAGCTGAGAACCATCTGATGTGACGATTCCTGCTCCCTCTTGACCACGATGCTGCAAACTATGCAATCCGTAATAAGCGATTTGAGCAGCATCGGGATGTCCCCAAATCCCGACAACACCACACTCTTCATTTAAGCCTTTTATTTCAGCAGGCATGGAATTGCTCCTTTCCAAGCAGATTGTAATTCTTGTTTGTCAGCTTCCACTAGTGCTTGTTCATTTCCTGATTTAATCGTTAATTTTACATCATTTGTTACTGTACCAATACGTTTTGCTTCTTTCACAATCGCTTCAAATGCTTCTTGTTGGTCGGGACTTACAGATAGTAAAAAGCGTGATTGTGTTTCACTAAATAATTCTGTAACAGCATCACCAGATAATTCAACAGTTGCTCCAATGGATGCTTCACCGAATACTGATTCAGATAGGGCTACTGCTAAACCGCCTTCAGATAAGTCATGAGCAGACTTCACAGTACCTGCTTGAATCGCTTTTAAAATTTGTTGTTGACGATTTTGTTCAACAGCTAAATCAATTTCTGGTGCACGACCGGAAATTTTACCATCTACTAATTTTTGAAGCTCACTTCCACCAAATTCAGGTTTTGCTTCACCGACAATATAGATAAAGTCACCTTCGTTTTTGAAAGCTTGTGTTGTAATATCCTTCACATCTTTCACGAGACCTACCATACCAACTACTGGAGTTGGGTAAATTGCTTCCCCATCTATTTCATTATATAAAGATACGTTACCACCAATAACAGGTGTGCTCAAAACTCGACATGCATCACTCATACCATCAGCGGCTTTCTCTAATTGCCAAAAGATTTCTGGTTTTTCTGGGTTACCAAAGTTCAAACAGTCAGTAATCGCAAGTGGTTCAGCACCTGAACAAATAATATTACGTGCTGCTTCAGCAACAGCAATTTTTCCGCCTGTTTCTGGATCTAGATAGATATAGCGTGAGTTACAATCTGTTGTCATCGCTAAAGCTTTATTTGTACCACGTACACGAACAACTGCGGCATCCGAACCAGGAGCAACAACCGTGCTAGTACGAACCATATAATCATATTGATCATATACCCACTCTTTACTTGCAATGGTTGGTTGTTGTAAAAGGGAAAGTAATGTTTCTTTATAATCATTAACCTTTGGTGCCTCAGCTGTGATTGCCTGAAAATCACGGAAATATTGTGGTTCACTTGATGGTTTATGATAAACAGGTGCTTCTTCAGCTAATGCATCTGCAGGAACTTCAGCAACCTTTTCACCTTTGTGGAATAAAGTTAAATTTTTATCTTCAGTTACTTCTCCAACAGCAACAGCATCCAAGTCATATTTAGTGAATAGATCCACCACTTCTTGCTCGCGACCTTTTTTCACGACAATTAACATACGCTCTTGCGATTCAGATAACATCATTTCGTATGCTGTCATACCTGTTTCACGTTGTGGAATTAAGTCTAGATTCATCGTAATCCCAGAGCCTGCTTTACTTGCCATTTCAGCAGACGAGCTTGTTAGACCAGCTGCACCCATATCTTGAATACCTACTAAGGCATCTGATTGAATCAATTCAAGACATGCTTCAAGTAGTAATTTTTCCATAAATGGATCCCCAACTTGAACGGCTGAACGTTTCTCTTCGGAAGACTCTGATAATTCTACAGATGCAAAGGTTGCTCCGTGAATTCCGTCACGACCAGTTTTAGCTCCTACGTACATAACAGTGTTTCCAACACCATGTGCTTGACCTTTTTTAATATCTTCATGATTAATTAAACCGACACACATTGCATTAACAAGTGGGTTTCCTGCATAAGATGGATCAAATTGAATTTCGCCACCAACTGTTGGAATACCGATACAGTTACCATAACCTGCAATACCAGCTACAATTTCTCTGAATAAATATTTCGTACGATCATTATCAAGTTCACCAAAACGAAGTGAATTCAACATCGCAATTGGACGAGCTCCCATAGAGAAAACGTCACGAATAATCCCACCGACACCTGTTGCTGCCCCTTGATAAGGTTCAATCGCTGATGGATGGTTATGACTTTCAATTTTGAATACAACGGCTTGGTTATCGCCAATATCCACGATTCCCGCACCTTCACCCGGTCCTTGAAGTACCTTTTCACCAGATATCGGGAATTTCTTCAATACAGGTTTTGTATTTTTATATGAACAATGTTCTGACCACATTACTGAAAAAAGACCTGTTTCTGTATAGTTTGGAAGTCTGCCTAAGACTTTTTCGACCATGGCAAATTCTTCATCGGAAAGTCCCATTTCTGCATAGATTCGTTCCGATTTAATCATTTCCGGATTTGGTTCAAGCTGTAACATGTGTTTCCCTCCAGTTTTTCACAATGGATTGAAAAATCTTTAAGCCGTCTGTGTTTCCAAGTAACGCTTCAACGGCACGTTCAGGATGTGGCATCATACCAAGAACATTTCCTTGCTTATTTGTAATACCTGCAATATCTATCAAGACTTCCGTTCGGATTTTCACCCGCATAAGTAAAGATAATTTGATTATTTGCTTTTAATTCAGCAAGAACTTCTTCATCACAGTAATAGTTTCCTTCACCATGAGCGATTGGAACTGTAATGATTTCATCTTTTTCATAGCCTGTTGTAAACATAGACTCATTATTTTCCACTTTAAGCTGAACATCACGACAAATAAATTTCAAACCATTATTACGATGTAAAGCACCTGGAAGCAAGCCTGCCTCAACTAGAATTTGGAACCCATTACAAACGCCAAGTACAGGTTTCCCTGCTTCTGCTGCCTTCACCACTTCTGACATGACGTTAGAAAACCGAGCAATAGCTCCACAACGTAAGGCATCTCCATAAGAGAAACCGCCAGGAAGAAGAATGCCGTCATATTGTTCCAGATTGTCAGCTGAATGCCAAACATATTCTACATCTTCTCCAAGTGCGTCTTTAATAGCATGATACATGTCGACATCACAATTCGATCCTGGAAAAACAATCACCGCAAACTTCATTGAGCGACAACCTCCTCAACTTCGTAACGATAATTTTCAATAACCATATTAGCTAATAGCTTTTCACACATTTCTTTCACAAGTTGGTCCAAATCACGATCTGTTTTGTCAATCGTTAATTCGATATATTTCCCGATACGTACATCACTTACTTCATTATAAGTCATGGAATGAAGTGAACCTTTTACTGCGTTTCCTTGAGGATCAAGTACGCTTTCTTTAAGTGTGATAAATACTTTAACCTTATACATATTATTTGCCCTCCAGCTTAGCTAAGATTTTTTCATATGCATCTGTTAGACTGCCCAAATTGCGACGGAAAACGTCTTTGTCCATTTTTTCGTTCGTCTTTGCGTCCCATAAACGACAATTATCTGGTGAAATCTCATCTGCTAATAAAATAGAACCATCTGCTTCTTTACCAAATTCTAATTTAAAGTCAATTAAATTTACGTCTAATTCTTTGAAAAATGCAGAAAGAACTCGATTCACTTCTAATGCTTTTTCTTTTAATGTAGCCACTTCATCGCGACTAGCAATTGCTAATTCCTCAATATGGTCTTCGATTAATAGAGGGTCTCCAAGAGCATCATCTTTATAATAAAACTCAACTAGCGGTTTTTTTAATGGCGTGCCTTCTTCGACACCAAGGCGTTTCGAAAAACTACCTGCAGCTGTATTGCGGATTACTACTTCGAGTGGAATAATCGTAACTTTTTTAACAAGCTGTTCTCTATCAGAAATTTTCTCAATAAAGTGAGAAGGAATATTTTCTTCCTTTAACTTTTTAAAGATCAAAGTTGTAATTTGGTTATTTAAAACCCCCTTACCACTTATTTCTGATTTCTTTTCACCGTTAAATGCTGTTGCTGAATCCTTAAATTCAACTAATAGTACCTCTTTATCGTCTGTTGCATAAAGTCGTTTCGCTTTTCCTTCGTACAGCAATTCTCGTTTTTCCATTTGTCAGCCCTCCATATGGGAATATTACAATTGAATTTATCAATACAAGCGTTTAATCAAAGTTAGATTAAACGCTCGTATTGTGAAAATAAGATTGACTAAAAATTCGGACACATAATAGTGTCTACATCGTTTTCTTATAAGCCTAAACGATCAAAGATTACATCTACATTTTTCAAATGGTAAGTCGGATCAAAGCAATCATCTAATTCTTCTTTTGTAAGCAAGCTTGTAATTTTATCATCTTTTTCAATTAAGCTACGGAATGGAACTTGTAATTCCCAAGCCTTCATCGCATTTGGTTGAACTGTATCGTATGCTTCTTCACGAACAAGTCCTTTGTCAATTAACGCAAGTAATAC
Organism: uncultured Bacillaceae bacterium; assembly: GCA_963751845.1. Lineage (GTDB taxonomy): Bacteria > Bacillota > Bacilli > Bacillales > DSM-1321 > Peribacillus. The sequence goes on along the minus strand of CAVVWH010000018.1, from coordinate 64,923 downwards.
GCGTTGAGAGAAAATTAATCCCAGTGTACGATCCATATTTCGTTTCATATTTTCTGGAAAAACTGTTAAATTTTTGACAATATTCCCAAAACGGTTTAACATATAGTTCAAAGCAATCGTTGCATCAGGAATAATTACACGTTCTGCTGATGAATGTGAAATATCACGTTCATGCCATAAAGACACGTTTTCATAGGCTGTTAGCATATAACCACGAATAACACGAGCCATCCCTGTCATATTTTCAGATCCGATTGGGTTACGTTTATGCGGCATTGCAGAAGATCCTTTTTGTCCTTTTGCAAAGAATTCTTCTACTTCACGAGTTTCACTTTTTTGTAATCCACGAACTTCTGTCGCAAATTTTTCAATAGATGTCGCAATTAAAGCTAATGTACTCATATAGTGCGCATGACGATCACGTTGTAATGTTTGTGTAGAAATGGGTGCTGGTTGTAAGCCTAATTTTTCACATACATATTTTTCAACGAATGGGTCGATATTCGCATATGTACCTACAGCTCCAGATATTTTCCCGAATTCAATGTTTTTTCTAGCTGCTTCAAAACGTTCAACATTACGTTTCATTTCTGCATACCAAAGTCCAAGCTTCAACCCAAATGTAGTAGGTTCAGCATGTACCCCATGAGTACGTCCCATCATGACTGTATATTTATGTTCTTTTGCTTTATTTTTCAAAATTTCTACAAAGTTATTCAAATCCTTCGCAAGGATTTCATTTGCTTGTTTGATTAAGTAAGAAAGAGCCGTATCCACTACATCAGTTGACGTTAAACCATAATGAACCCACTTACGTTCTTCACCTAATGTTTCTGAAACAGCACGTGTAAAAGCAACAACATCATGACGTGTATCTAATTCAATTTCATTAATACGATCAATATTAAAAGTCGCTTTTTCACGAATAAGTTTAACATCTTCTTTTGGAATAACTCCAAGTTCAGACCAAGCTTCATCTGCTAAAATCTCAACCTCTAACCATGCTTTAAATTTATTTTCTTCTGTCCAAATCGCTCCCATTTCTGGGCGAGTATAACGTCCAATCATCTTATATCCTCCATTTCAACTAATTAATTCCAGATTGCGCTCTGTTCAATTTCATTAAGAGCTTCTTCTACAGTGTGTCTTAATATATTAACATGTCCCATTTTTCTTTTAAGTTTAGCTTCCGCTTTCCCATATAAATGAATTTTCCAATCTTTACGTGTTGGGATTTCATTTAACAGTGGTTCAAGATGCTCACCTAATATATTGACCATCACTACGGGTTTTAATAATTCTGTATTTCCTAACGGCCAGTTACAAACTGCACGAACATGTTGTTCAAACTGCGATGTTTCACATGCTTCCATTGTATAATGTCCAGAATTATGTGGTCGTGGTGCTAATTCATTAATAATAATTTCATTATCAGCTGTCAAAAACATTTCAACCGCAAGTGTTCCGACTAATTGTAGAGCTTCAGCAAGCAATGATGCCTGCTCAAGTGCACGCCCTTCTGCTACCTTACTAATCCTTGCAGGAACAATACTCTTATGCAAAATATTATCCACATGAATATTTTCTGCCACCGGAAAATGTTTACTTTCTCCATTTGCATTTCGCGTTACAATAACTGAAATCTCTTTTGTAAAAGGAATCCAAGCTTCTAAAACGCAGACACCTGATTTCAACAATGCTTCTGCTTGCTCAATATCTTCCTTTTCTTTAATGATAAGCTGGCCTTTACCGTCATAGCCGCCACGTGTTGTTTTTAAAACAGAAGGTAATCCTAATTCTTCAATTGATTGTTCAATATCTGTAAGGGTTCTAATTTCTCGATAAGGAGCTACAGTTGCACCTGCACCAGCAATTGCCTTTTTCTCTGTTAACCGATCCTGTGTAAGCTTTAAGAGTTGTGACCCCTGTGGCAAATAAGCATGATCCTTTAGCCAATCCAGAGCCTCAAAACTTATATTTTCAAATTCATAGGTGATGACATCACTCACGTCAGCTAATCTTTTCAACGCTTCGATATCATCGTATGCTCCATTAATCTCTATATCAGCAACTTGTGCACAAGGTCCATTCACAGTTGGTTCAAGTACAGCAATTTTAAAGCCTGAAGCTTTAGCCGATAAAGCCATCATTCTTCCAAGCTGGCCACCGCCAATAATTCCAATTGTTTGTCCTGGTAAGATTACTCGATTATTTAAGCTCATCACTGCTGTTTAACACCTTTTCTTTTGATTCATTTCGGATAATTTGTAGACGTTCAGCAATTGTTTCATTTGATGTTCCAAGAATTTGGGCTGCAAGTAACCCTGCATTTGTTGCTCCGGCCTTACCAATCGCCACTGTAGCTACTGGAACGCCTCCTGGCATCTGAACAATTGATAATAAAGAATCCATACCATTCAATGCTTTCGATTGAACAGGCACACCAATAACTGGCACAACTGTTTTTGCTGCTGTCATCCCTGGAAGATGAGCAGCTCCGCCTGCACCAGCAATGATTACTTTTATTCCTCTATCCCTTGCTGTCTCTGCATATTCAAATAACAAATCTGGTGTACGATGTGCAGAAACCACTCTTTTTTCGTAAGGAATCTCAAGCTGTTCTAATACGTCACATGCATGTTTCATTGTTTCCCAATCTGAAGTACTTCCCATTATGACACCAACTATTGGGTTCATAAATCCTCCTCCAAACTTTTTTAGAAAATAAAAAACGGACAGGCTTTCTCAAAAGAGAAAGCAGTCTGTCCGGATGAAGTCTTTATCCTGAAACAGACAAAAAGACTTAGCTGTTTCAGCCTAGGTCAGCTACTTTACTCATAGTCCAATGATTTACGGTCATTGGGTAGAAACTTTTGGGCCATATCCCCAGGATTATATGAGAAGTATAAATATTTAACTATTAATTATCTTACCTTCACACCATTTTGATGTCAAGGCTAACGTCGAATAATATTTTGTTAACATTCAAATAATGTTCGTGTTTTACTCAAATAACTTCCCCTCAAAAACAATTTTCCTTTTAATTGGCACATAATGAGCCTTTCCATCCTTTATTTGCTCTTCAAATATAGGCTCTTCCATTCGTCTTACTGGGTAATAGCCTGCCTCTTTCATACGATCTAAACAAGCATCTATCGTTTCTCCTTCTTCAACCTCGAACTTCAATTTATTTTTACTCACAAAATCCGTTCCTTTCTATATTAAGGGTATACATAAATATCATTTTAGTATACGAACTATTTTGCTTACAAGAGAAGGTTCGGTTCATACTTATAGTTTCCATTACTGGTACAAAAATATGTAGAAAAATTGGACTTTTATAACATGATAAAATATTGTTAAGAACAAATTAAAAAATTTTATTATTTAAGCAATCACGTTGATTGGGAGTATTAAAGAATGAGAGATGCCAGTTGGTACAAGACAGTTAATAAAATCCCCAACTTATCAACTCTTGAAGGTAAAGGGAATGAAGAAGGGCAAAATCTAGTAAGTCAGCCGGAGGAAGTGTCAGCCGAATGTTGATCTTTCATTCGCTTAGCGATGCCCTAATACCCACAACTACCATCGGCACTCGGGCTTAACTTCCGTGTTCCGACTCTTGAACATCGATAACGCTTCGGATCTTCGTCAGCTTCACTCTCTCCAGTCCTCGTTCGATCGCTTCCCCGATTCCCTTGATTCTCCCCATTCAGATACTTGTTTTCTTTTGTTTATTTGCCATTACCTTTTATTTGCACTTTAATTAAACCTTCAGTTTTTTTAAAACAAAAAAGACTAGCATCTCTGCTAGCCTCTCATCTTTTGCTTGGCGACGTCCTACTCTCACAGGGGGAAACCCCCAACTACCATCGGCGCTGAAGAGCTTAACTTCCGTGTTCGGAATGGGAACGGGTGTGACCTCTTCGCCATCGTCACCAAACATATCAGGAACCTTGTTCCTTCAAAACTAGATAATAAAGAAGGTAAAAAACTTGCGTGTAATCAAAACATTAAAATAGGTTAAGTCCTCGATCGATTAGTATCAGTCAGCTCCATGTGTCACCACACTTCCACCTCTGACCTATCAACCTGATCATCTTTCAGGGATCTTACTAGCTTGCGCTATGGGAAATCTCATCTTGAGGGGGGCTTCATGCTTAGATGCTTTCAGCACTTATCCCGTCCGCACATAGCTACCCAGCGATGCTCTTGGCAGAACAACTGGTACACCAGCGGTGCGTCCATCCCGGTCCTCTCGTACTAAGGACAGCTCCTCTCAAATTTCCTGCGCCCACGACGGATAGGGACCGAACTGTCTCACGACGTTCTGAACCCAGCTCGCGTACCGCTTTAATGGGCGAACAGCCCAACCCTTGGGACCGACTACAGCCCCAGGATGCGATGAGCCGACATCGAGGTGCCAAACCTCCCCGTCGATGTGGACTCTTGGGGGAGATAAGCCTGTTATCCCCGGGGTAGCTTTTATCCGTTGAGCGATGGCCCTTCCATGCGGAACCACCGGATCACTAAGCCCGACTTTCGTCCCTGCTCGACTTGTAGGTCTCGCAGTCAAGCTCCCTTGTGCCTTTACACTCTACGAATGATTTCCAACCATTCTGAGGGAACCTTTGGGCGCCTCCGTTACTCTTTAGGAGGCGACCGCCCCAGTCAAACTGCCCACCTGACACTGTCTCCCGCCCCGATAAGGGGCGAGGGTTAGAATGTCAATACAGCCAGGGTAGTATCCCACCAACGCCTCCACCGAAGCTGGCGCTCCGGCTTCTCAGGCTCCTACCTATCCTGTACAAGCTGTACCAAAATTCAATATCAGGCTGCAGTAAAGCTCCACGGGGTCTTTCCGTCCTGTCGCGGGTAACCTGCATCTTCACAGGTACTATAATTTCACCGAGTCTCTCGTTGAGACAGTGCCCAGATCGTTACACCTTTCGTGCGGGTCGGAACTTACCCGACAAGGAATTTCGCTACCTTAGGACCGTTATAGTTACGGCCGCCGTTTACTGGGGCTTCAATTCAAAGCTTCGCCGTGAAGCTAACCTCTCCTCTTAACCTTCCAGCACCGGGCAGGTGTCAGCCCCTATACTTCACCTTGCGGTTTCGCAGAGACCTGTGTTTTTGCTAAACAGTCGCCTGGGCCTATTCACTGCGGCTCATCGAGGCTATTCACCTCAATGAGCACCCCTTCTCCCGAAGTTACGGGGTCATTTTGCCGAGTTCCTTAACGAGAGTTCTCTCGAACACCTTAGGATTCTCTCCTCGCCTACCTGTGTCGGTTTGCGGTACGGGCACCCTACATCTCACTAGAGGCTTTTCTTGGCAGTGTGGAATCAGGAACTTCGGTACTATATTTCCCTCGCTATCACAGCTCAGCCTTCACGGAAACGGGATTTGCCTCGTTTCCAGCCTAACTGCTTAGACGCGCATATCCAACAGCGCGCTTACCCTATCCTCCTGCGTCCCCCCATCGTTCAAACGATGTATAGGTGGTACAGGAATATCAACCTGTTGTCCATCGCCTACGCTTTTCAGCCTCGGCTTAGGTCCCGACTAACCCTGAGCGGACGAGCCTTCCTCAGGAAACCTTAGGCATTCGGTGGAAGGGATTCTCACCCTTCTTTCGCTACTCATACCGGCATTCTCACTTCTAAGCGCTCCACCAGTCCTTACGATCTAGCTTCAACGCCCTTAGAACGCTCTCCTACCACGGACATCGTTGATGTCCATCCACAGCTTCGGTGTTATGTTTAGCCCCGGTACATTTTCGGCGCGGAGTCACTCGACCAGTGAGCTATTACGCACTCTTTAAATGGTGGCTGCTTCTGAGCCAACATCCTGGTTGTCTAAGCAACTCCACATCCTTTTCCACTTAACATAAACTTTGGGACCTTAGCTGGTGGTCTGGGCTGTTTCCCTTTTGACTACGGATCTTATCACTCGCAGTCTGACTCCCGAGTATAAGTATTTGGCATTCGGAGTTTGACTGAATTCGGTAACCCGATGGGGGCCCCTAGTCCAATCAGTGCTCTACCTCCAATACTCTCTACCTCGAGGCTAGCCCTAAAGCTATTTCGGAGAGAACCAGCTATCTCCAAGTTCGATTGGAATTTCTCCGCTACCCACACCTCATCCCCGCACTTTTCAACGTGCGTGGGTTCGGGCCTCCATTCAGTGTTACCTGAACTTCACCCTGGACATGGGTAGATCACCTGGTTTCGGGTCTACGACCTCATACTAAATTCGCCCTATTCAGACTCGCTTTCGCTGCGGCTCCGTCTTCTCAACTTAACCTTGCATGAAATCGTAACTCGCCGGTTCATTCTACAAAAGGCACGCCATTACCCATTAACGGGCTCTGACTACTTGTAGGCACACGGTTTCAGGTTCTATTTCACTCCCCTTCCGGGGTGCTTTTCACCTTTCCCTCACGGTACTGGTTCACTATCGGTCACTAGGGAGTATTTAGCCTTGGGAGATGGTCCTCCCTGCTTCCGACGGGATTTCTCGTGTCCCGCCGTACTCAGGATCCACTCAGGAGGGAACGAAGTTTCAACTACAGGGTTTTTACCTTCTCTGACGGACCTTTCCAGATCTCTTCATTTACCCCGTTCCTTTGTAACTCCATGTTGAGTGTCCTACAACCCCAAGAGGCAAGCCTCTTGGTTTGGGCTAATTCCGTTTCGCTCGCCGCTACTCAGGAAATCGCGTTTGCTTTCTCTTCCTCCGGGTACTTAGATGTTTCAGTTCCCCGGGTCTGCCTTCAGTACCCTATGTATTCAGGTAAAGATACTACTCCATTACGAGCAGTGGGTTTCCCCATTCGGAAATCTCCGGATCAAAGCTTACTTACAGCTCCCCGAAGCATATCGGTGTTAGTCCCGTCCTTCATCGGCTCCTAGTGCCAAGGCATCCACCGTGCGCCCTTTCTAACTTAACCATATGGCTATGATCAGCTTAAAGCTTTTCATTTACCAATTAAAATCTTACTCGGTGTTTTGAAAATTGACGCAAAAATAAATTTGCCTTCTATCTATTATCTAGTTTTCAAAGAACAAGTCGACAAATAACAAGCATGACTCTTTCGAGTGCTTCAAATTTATCTTTTAAGTTTGAATGAATTACTCATTCAAAACTGAACAAAACATAAGCGCCTCTTGAATGAAGAACCTAAATTCTTCACTTTTCCTTAGAAAGGAGGTGATCCAGCCGCACCTTCCGATACGGCTACCTTGTTACGACTTCACCCCAATCATCTATCCCACCTTAGGCGGCTGGCTCCTTGCGGTTACCTCACCGACTTCGGGTGTTACAAACTCTCGTGGTGTGACGGGCGGTGTGTACAAGGCCCGGGAACGTATTCACCGCGGCATGCTGATCCGCGATTACTAGCGATTCCGGCTTCATGTAGGCGAGTTGCAGCCTACAATCCGAACTGAGAATGGCTTTATGAGATTAGCTAGCCCTCGCGGGTTTGCGACTCTTTGTACCATCCATTGTAGCACGTGTGTAGCCCAGGTCATAAGGGGCATGATGATTTGACGTCATCCCCACCTTCCTCCGGTTTGTCACCGGCAGTCTCCTTAGAGTGCCCAACTAAATGCTGGCAACTAAGAACAAGGGTTGCGCTCGTTGCGGGACTTAACCCAACATCTCACGACACGAGCTGACGACAACCATGCACCACCTGTCACTCCGTCCCCCGAAGGGGAACGCCCTATCTCTAGGGTTGGCAGAGGATGTCAAGACCTGGTAAGGTTCTTCGCGTTGCTTCGAATTAAACCACATGCTCCACCGCTTGTGCGGGCCCCCGTCAATTCCTTTGAGTTTCAGCCTTGCGGCCGTACTCCCCAGGCGGAGTGCTTAATGCGTTAGCTGCAGCACTAAAGGGCGGAAACCCTCTAACACTTAGCACTCATCGTTTACGGCGTGGACTACCAGGGTATCTAATCCTGTTTGCTCCCCACGCTTTCGCGCCTCAGCGTCAGTTACAGACCAGAGAGTCGCCTTCGCCACTGGTGTTCCTCCACATCTCTACGCATTTCACCGCTACACGTGGAATTCCACTCTCCTCTTCTGCACTCAAGTCCCCCAGTTTCCAATGACCCTCCACGGTTGAGCCGTGGGCTTTCACATCAGACTTAAAGGACCGCCTGCGCGCGCTTTACGCCCAATAATTCCGGACAACGCTTGCCACCTACGTATTACCGCGGCTGCTGGCACGTAGTTAGCCGTGGCTTTCTGGTTAGGTACCGTCAAGGTACGAGCAGTTACTCTCGTACTTGTTCTTCCCTAACAACAGAGCTTTACGACCCGAAGGCCTTCTTCGCTCACGCGGCGTTGCTCCGTCAGACTTTCGTCCATTGCGGAAGATTCCCTACTGCTGCCTCCCGTAGGAGTCTGGGCCGTGTCTCAGTCCCAGTGTGGCCGATCACCCTCTCAGGTCGGCTACGCATCGTTGCCTTGGTGAGCCGTTACCTCACCAACTAGCTAATGCGCCGCGGGTCCATCTGTAAGTGATAGCAGAACCATCTTTCCATCTCTTCTCATGCGAGAAAAGAAAGTATCCGGTATTAGCTCCGGTTTCCCGAAGTTATCCCAGTCTTACAGGCAGGTTACCCACGTGTTACTCACCCGTCCGCCGCTAATCTTTGGGAGCAAGCTCCCAAAGATTCGCTCGACTTGCATGTATTAGGCACGCCGCCAGCGTTCGTCCTGAGCCAGGATCAAACTCTCCGAAGAAATGTTTGACTTGCTCATATGCACATTTTTTATCGTGTGTACGCACGAAAACTTTACGTTGGCGCTTTGTTTTGTTCAGTTTTCAAAGAGCAGTCATTTATCGTTTCCATCAGAAGCGACTTTATTAATATACCATCTATCGATTATCATGTCAACATTTTTTATAACTTCTTTTACGAAATCTAAATTGTTAACCTGCATCCGAAGTGGTGCTTTAATATAGTAACATTCAAACTTCTACACGTCAATATTTTTTTGTAAATAAAAAAATCTAGGTTAGAATTGATATACTACGATCAATTCCAACCTAGGCTCAATAGTTTCTTTATTCGTACTTTTTCAAGAAAATGAAATATAGAATAAAAATAATAAATAGAACGTACATAAGTGGATGTACTTTTTTTCCTTTCCCCTTCAAGATCATCGTAATGGGATAGAAAACAAATCCGCAAGCAATACCAGTGGCAATAGAATAAGTTAATGGCATCATTAGGACAATAAAGAAAGAAGGTACAGCCACTTCCCACTTATCCCACTCAATCAATCGAAGTGATGATACCATCATAATTCCTACAATAACTAAAGCTGGAGCTGTTACTGCCGGTGCTGAAGCAATAACTGCCACAAGCGGGAACAAGAATAAAGATAGAATAAACATGATACCTGTAACAATTGCCGCAAAACCACTTCGAGCACCCGCTGCAACACCTGAAGTTGATTCTACGAAAGATGTTGTTGTAGAAGTACCGAAAATCGAACCGAAAACAATCGCTAAAGAATCTGCAAGCAAACCTTTCCCTACACGTGGAAGTTCATTACCTTTCATTAACCCAGCTTGTTGAGCTACAGCTACTAAAGTACCTGCAGTATCAAAAAAGGCAACGAATAAGAAAGTTAAGACAGCAATCAACATGTCTCCTGAGAATAATTCTCCAGGATTACCAAATGCATTAAAAGCCGCACCAAAAGTTGGCGATATGTCAGGAACTCCACTGAAGATTGCAGTAGGAACATCTACAATATTAAAAATCATACCAATAATTGCTGTAATTAGCAGTCCAAGAAATACACCTATTTTTTGGCCTAATGTGATTAAAATAATTGTAATAACAATCCCAAAAACCGCTAGCAATGTGCTTGGAACTCTTAAATCACCCAGTGCAAGAGCTGTTGCAGGGCTACTTACAACAATACCCGCACTTTTCAGACCAATAAAAGCAATAAATAAACCAATACCTGCACCTACTGCATATTTCAATTCAATTGGAATGGCATTAATAATTTTTTCACGAATACCGGAAAGTGATAATAGTACGAAAATAATTCCTGAAATTAAAACCGCTGTTAAACCTGTTTGCCAAGCAATACCCAATTGTAAAATAACTGTATATGCAAAAAAGGCGTTTAAACCCATACCAGGTGCAAGAGCAATAGGATAACGGGCAATAACCCCCATTAATATACAACCTAACGCAGAAGCTAATGCTGTTGCTCCAAATACAGCTTCATGATCCATTCGAAGGGCAGCTGGTAGATCAGATACATCTGCTAATGTTAAGACAGCAGGGTTTACCGCCAAGATATACGCCATAGCTAAGAACGTAGTAATTCCACCGACTATTTCGCGGCGATAATTCGTGCCCAGTTCTTCAAACTGAAAGTATTTCTTCATTTTCAAACTCCTCTAATCACAACGTCATATACAAGAAAGACCCAAGACAAAACCCTATTTTCTCCCAAACAAAACTTAACTTCTATGTAAAAAGTTGACGACTAATACGCTATAGCAATACTTTTACATCGTAGTCAAGCTATTAACGGCAGCTCGGTAGAAACTTTCGGTCCATATTCCCGATATTATACGACGAAGCATTATTTTATTTAATTTTAATAAGTACTGGCATAGTGTATCAATCCACAATACAAACGTCAAACATTTCACGAATGTTTTCACAAAAAAATTAAATATCGTTCGTAAATTAGAGAATTTTCTCACATTTCAAACATTTTTCAATAATCAATGTGAGGCAAAACTAGTTTAATTATAATTATCCCCTTAATTTAATATATTTATTACATTTTTATAAATGCAAGTATTACAATTGATTTATCAATTGTTAATACTTTTAGATAAAATCAGAAAAGACATCGACTTATCTCCCATATGGGAGATAAGTCGATGTCTTTTCATTTAGTCAGATATAAAAAACCTTGAAAGTATTGTTATACCAACGCTTCCAAGATTTATATTACCTATTCCCACTCAATTGTTGCTGGTGGCTTACTTGTAATGTCATACACGACACGGTTTACATGTGGTACTTCATTAACAATGCGTGTTGAAATCACTTCAAGCACATCCCATGGAATTCTAGCCCAGTCTGACGTCATACCATCAATTGATGTAACAGCACGAATTCCAATTGTATGGTCGTACGTACGGCCATCACCCATGACACCTACACTACGAATGTTAGGAAGTACTGTGAAGTATTGCCAAATTTCGCGTTGTAATCCTGCTTTTCTAATTTCATCGCGAAGAATAAAATCTGATTCACGTACAATTTCAAGTTTATCTTCTGTAATTTCACCTAGAACACGAATTCCTAGACCTGGTCCAGGGAATGGTTGACGCCAAACAATTTCATCTGGAATTCCCAACTCTGTCCCAAGAGCACGTACTTCATCTTTAAATAATGTATTTAATGGCTCAATCAATTTAAATTGCATATCTTCAGGTAGGCCACCTACATTATGATGTGATTTAATCGTTTGAGCAGTCGCTGTTCCACTCTCGATAATATCTGTATAAAGTGTACCTTGAGCTAAGAAATCAATACCTTCTAATTTCGTTGCTTCATCATCGAATACATAAATAAATTCGTTTCCGATAATCTTGCGTTTTTTCTCTGGATCAGAAACACCAGCCAATTTGTCTAAGAAACGGCTAGCTGCATCTACTTTAATTACATTCATATGGAAGCCTTCGCTAAATGTTTTCATTACGCTATCCGCTTCACCTTTACGAAGTAAGCCGTTATCGACAAAAATGCATGTTAATTGATCACCAATTGCTTTGTGGATTAATACAGCAACAACAGAAGAATCAACCCCACCACTTAGACCACATAGAACTTTTTTATCGCCGACCAATTGACGAATTTTTTCGATTTCAATTTCTACAAAATTCCCCATTGACCAATCGCCCTTACATCCACAAACCTCAAATACGAAATTTTTCAAAATATCATTCCCGTATTCTGAATGACGTACTTCAGGATGGAATTGTACAGCAAATAATTTGCGATCTCGATCGCTCATCGCTGAAATAGGACAAGATGCACTTGTTGCATCAATCTGGAATCCCGCTGGTGTTTCAACTACTAAGTCACCATGGCTCATCCACACAATTTGTTCTTTCGGAAGATTGTGAAATAAAGAAGACTCTGTTTGAATTGCAATTTCCGCTTTTCCGTATTCACGGTTTTGCGCAGGCTCTACTTTTCCACCATAATATTGAGTCATTAATTGCATACCGTAACAAATTCCGAAAATCGGTAATCCTAATTCGAAAATTGCTTCATCACAACGGAAAGCTGTCTCATCATAGACACTGTTCGGACCACCTGAAAAAATAATTCCAGCTGGATTTAATTTTTTAATTTCTTCTGCAGTAATCGTATGTGGATGCAATTCACTATACACTCCAAATTCACGAATACGACGTGTAATCAACTGATTATATTGGCTTCCGAAATCGAGTACTACAATCATTTCTTGGTTTACTTCTGTGTTCCCCGCCACTTATGTCACCTCAAAATATATATTTTCACTTGAGTCTTACGAGTCAAGTAATTTACTTTTTTAATTCCTTCATCAAGATATTATCATAATGTATCAATATAATAAAAACAAGGTCAAGCGCTAGTTTTCTTCATCAGGAAATTCCAACTGTCACTGTATTTTTTCCAAGCATTTCCTTCTGCATCACCTCGATAAATGATTCTTTCATATACATTTGTCAGTTCGGTCATTTTATTAGTTTCATAATTTGAATCAATATACGCCGCATAATCTCTTAACGTTTGTCCCTCATTTCGATGTAAACCGACACGTTGCAATTGCTTTAAAAGAACCTCATATGCTTCAATAAAACTACTTTGTCTTCTATTAAAGTGAGCGATACACAAGAGTGGTAACCATTTTTTACGAGTAAAATAAATACTAATAACAACAGCCGCCAAAACAGTTATTCCAATTCCCCACCATTTCATTGAATAAACTGCATTCATAGAATTCTTGGTCATTTTCTTTTCATTTTCTTTAGCTTTTTCTTGTAACTTTGCTTCCTGTTCTTTCTCTTGTTTTTGCTTAGGTACAGTTGAAACGGAATTGTCACTACTATTTAAATCTGAATTAAAAACATCAGCATTACCGGAAAATCCTTTTGTCGGTTCAAACGGCACCCAACCCATTCCTGAAAAATAAACCTCTACCCAAGAATGTGCATTATTATTGGTAACCTTATAAACCGATTCTCCTCGATAAATCGTACGTTCTCCTTCGGTATATCCCTTAGCCCATCGAGCAGGAATCCCTGCAGCACGTAATAAAACTACCATCGATGTAGAAAAGTTATCACAGTAGCCAAGCTTTGTTTCGAATAAAAACTGATCGACATAGTCTTGCTCTTTAGATGGATATGGAACGTTTTCCTTAGAATAAACAAATTCGGGTCTAGCAAAATAATCCTCTACTGCTTTTACTTTATCGTACCAATTGGCTTGATTTTCCGTCAGTGCTATCGCTAAATCACGAACTCGATCAGGTAGTTCTTCAGGCAGCTGTGTATACTGAGTCATTAATGCATCCATCGTTGCATCTGGGTTCTTAATTTTTCTTAGCTCAACAAGATCATAACGTGGTTGTTCATACATTACCGTGTATTCCTTAACACTTGGATGGTCAGTAACTGGAGTTATTCTTAAAATACTCGTATCATACCGGTAGGCTTTCACACCATCAGCGTCCACACTTTTCAAAAAACTACCTGCAGGATAGACAATATGACTGTTGTCTTCGATCACTGATACATTTGCTTTAAATTCATTTGTCTGAACTTTCTCAGGGGCCTGAAAATATTCAAATTCAGTCCATGCCTCACCGTTTGGAAATGTAAGTGAGTCACCATTATAAGAAACCCATCCTTTTCCTGTATAGATATCCTTACTTTCCACCTTCCAATAATGAGAACTATTTGCCGTATTATAAAATACAATAGAAGAATCTGAACGGATAGTACCGCCAAGGTTGGAATCATCCTCATCATAACCAACCTTATTAATAGAAGGTCCTCCTTCAACCGCTTGCTGGGAAAAGGATTGGACAAAAGGCATAGGGTCGGGCCATTGAGGAGTAAACTTCGGAGCAACTGACCCGACGCCAATACTAAACACAAGCATACAGGCAAATAGAGTCAACCATTTACTCAAAACCCTAGAAGACAAAGTTATTTTTTCTATTAAGACTAAACGAAAAAAAGTGGCCATTCCCACCGTCATAAATCCAACTATAACAACACGAATAATGGAGTTTTTTGCATCATATGGCGTAAATGTATCAAGAATCGCTAAAAAAAGGACTGTGACAACAAAAAAGGAAAACATACTGCTTCTTATTTTCACCCAATAATGAATTACGTACGTAACAAGCCACAGCATCGTTAAAAGCAGCAGCGTTCTAAAGGAATTAGTTAATAGAAGCCAGTCTCGCTCCCCTACATAGGTAACATTTAAGATAAACTCGGAAACATAATCTTTCATCCAGGTAAAAGTCCAAAACGGGCCCTCAAAGTAAAGAATTTGGGTAAAGATTAGCATATAAAGGACTAATAAAATAACACGAAATAGCCAATGTACGGAGAAGAAATGAAGAATAAGAGAAAGTGGAATAAATAACAGGAAGCCATAAGTGTATCCAGTATCCGTAAGTTGCACGACAGGTCGCATCCATTCGGTAAGTAGGAAAATGGAAAATAAATATAGCCATATTTGCCTTATAGTTTCCATCCGCTTATGATTCAACATCACAACCTCCTCCCTCCCACTTTTCCTTCTACCGGCAGAAATACCACTCGTATTCCCTTCTTTATAGCTGATTCCCTTATCATAGAATCCTCAACTTTAGACATTCCAGCTGTTTGAACGACAAAACAGGTTACTGCATGATTTTTCGTATAGATCCTAATCTCCTCTAGTTTTTCAAACGTTAACTGTGTCGTCATCACCACAAGTGTCGTTTGACTAGCAAGCAGGCCCATATGCTTTAAAAAGTTTCGCTCAACTTGTCCTGTAGCCTTTACCTGAGCAAGTTGATAAAAAATTGATTTTCTTTGCCGCTCACCTTTTCTTATTGGTAAAAACGATTCGCTCTCTGAATCTATAAATCCTATCTCCATTCCTCTATGGATTACGAAATGAACATATGACGCAGCAAACGATAGGAGAGGTTCCAAGGAAGGGGCAGACTCTATATCAAGAACGAGACAGAGACGCTCTCTCTTTTGTTCTTCAAACTCATTAGTCATCATTTTATTTACCTTCGCTGTTGCCTTCCAGTTAATCCATGACAGTTGATCACCGGATTGATATTCTCTGACTCCAGAAATCACTTTTTCCTCTGTTTGATTTCTTTTGGAGACCTTTTGATTCCCACTAAGCAAGCTGTCAAATTCCTTCATACTTAATGGCTTAAAAGCAGGAAATACAATGATAGTATCTGTTACTTCAATGAAGTGCTTTTTTTGGCATAACCCTAGTAAGTCAGTTGTTTGTAGTCGAATCCCTTGAAAGTTATGCTTACCACGTGGTACAGCTTCAAGCAAATACGTCCATTCTATCGATTTCTTAAAACCAACAAAGATAAGCGAAGTCAACGAATGCCCCTCCCATGGTTGCTCTACTTCATCCTCTACCATAATATATAAAAGAGGGAAACGATTTTTTCGCATCAAGGTGATTCTCATCTCTATTGTGTCTCCAGTAACATACTCTCTCTTTGTTACTTCACGTTTAACTTTAATAGAAGTAAGGGGATAAAAAATGAGGACAATCGAATACAGTGCAAAGGGCAAAAATGTATAAAATAAAAACCAACTAACAAATCCACCCTGAAACATTGCAAATACAAAGGTAGCTATTAATAAGATTAAAGGGCGAATTCCCTTTGTGAAGACCTTCACCTTTTGCATCATCGGACGGCTCGTTTCACAGGCACCGGAGTTGTCGATATAATTTCGCGAATAATGTACTCGCTATTCACTTCTTCATATTGTGCTTCGGATTTTAAAATCAGACGATGAGCAAATACATAAGGCACTAAATACTGCACATCATCTGGTAGTACATAATCTCGACCATGTAAAAACGCATATGCTTGCGAGGCTTTCATTAAAGCAATCGATGCTCGTGGACTTACCCCTAAATGAATCCAATTATCATTTCGCGTACGATTGGCCAATTCAATAATATATGCCTTGACCGAATCATCGACTAACACCTTCTTAACTTCTGATTGCAACTGAAGTAACTCTTCTAAGGATAGTACAGGTTGTAAATCTTCAAGAGGTGAATCGTATTGGGCTCGTCGTAATACTTCCATTTCTTCATCCGCAGTTGGATATCCCATCCGCATTTTTAATAGGAATCGATCTAATTGAGCTTCTGGAAGTGGATAGGTCCCCTCATGTTCAATTGGATTTTGCGTCGCCATAACGAAGAACGGTTTTTCCAATCGCCTTGTCTCACCATCCACAGTGACACTCGCCTCTTCCATCCCTTCTAGCAACGCGGATTGTGTCTTTGGAGATGATCGATTAATTTCATCCGCCAATATGATATGACCCATAATTGGTCCAGGACGAAAGATAAATTCTTGTTCCTTTGTATTAAAAATGGACACTCCCGTAACATCCGAAGGAAGTAAATCTGGGGTAAACTGAATTCGTTTAAAAGTAGCTCCAATCGACTTCGCCAGCGCTTTGACCATCACCGTCTTTCCCACACCTGGAACGTCTTCAAGTAACACATGTCCGCCAGCTAGTAAGGCGACCAAGCTCATTTCAGCAATATCTCTTTTTCCAATAATCACTCGCTCAATATTGTTCAATACTTTTTCTAACTTATGATTCATCTGTCCATTTGCCACCGCTCATGTCCTCCTAACTCCTAAACTAGTGATTAACATCTACTTCGACAATTCTCCATATAATCCTCTATTAAAAAGCACAGGCTTATATTACAAGAAAACGGTCTTTTCCACTTCAAATGGAAAAGACCGTTATTTTCAAAAGCAAAAGAATGCCAAAATTTTTATCATTTAATCAATCGTTTGATTAAACGCTCCTTACCTCTTGACAAACATCTGTTTATACAATTGAATCCATACAAATGGGAGAAATGCCAAACTATAAATAGAACGTAATTGCATCTACAGCAGAATGGAACAGACTGTATGTTGTAAAAGTAAATGGGAACTAAGCTGCATTTATATTTATTTGGCTACTCTATAAATAAGTAGTGTTAAAAAAATGAAGAATAGACTTATTCATTCTTATAAGTACGGATGAGCAAATGCATCATACTCTTTGTCCTTATATTTCATTGCATTATCTTTTTCGAAAATACTTTCAAAAAAGCGACTTGCTGGCTCAGCTAGCAATTTATAATATTGATTAAATAAAATGGCTGCAGGGCTTCCAGACCATGCTTCTGGCAATAGCTCTTCAGGAAGACCTGGATCAACGAATAAAGATTTTCTATACTTATGAACCAGATTCGTTCGGGCAACAAAGCATTCCTCATCACTCATCTGGTCCTTTTTTATCATACTTTGATGAATAATATAAAATTCACTGTATTGCTTAATAAAATCTTTATATGCCTCATCTATTTCTTGAAGATTCCAACTTCTTAGAACAATAGAATCAGGTGCATGCGGTCCTATATATGTAGAAACAAAGAAATCTACATATTGTTGAATCTCATATTTCTCTATAATCAATTGAACTTCCTTTTCCAAATTATTCGGTGTCATCCATACACTGTTAGAAAAACTACCAAAGCCGCTCCAAATCAATTCTTTCCGAAGTTCATCTCGCAAATGTCTTTTCTCTTCAGGAATAGAATAAATAAGAACCCGCCATTTTCCATCCCACGAATGAGGCTTGGTCTTAAAAATCCTCCCCCCTGCCTCGTCGATACGCCTTACGCCTTGCTGTGTCAAAAAATAATAGCTTTTATTCCCTATTTTTTCCGACTGAACCCATCCTTGTTTATGCATTCGGGACATAGCTACCCGAACTGCCTGCTCATTATGACCAAATACACCCAAAAGCTGAATCAAACTACCTATCCAAATTTTATTGCCATAATGTCTAATATAGTCCCCATACAAAGTAAAAATTAGTGATTGCGTGTTCGTTGCCATTCCCTCACTCTTTCTATATCCCTTACATAAAGTTATTCTCCTTTAAAGTTAGGAGGTCGCTTTTCACTAAAGGCTTCTAGGGCTTCCAGTCGATCCTTAGTAGGGATTGTCACCTCATACGCCTTTGACTCAATTGCCAAGCCTGTCTGCAAATCCACACTTCCTCCATGGTTGATTGCATATTTCGCCTGTTTTAAAGCAATCGGAGCACTTTTCAATAGTTTTTTAGCTAACTCCTCACTGACAGCCATCAATTCTTCCCCATTCACAACCTTTGTTAATAGCCCTAACTGATAAGCCTCTTCAGATGTAATTTTCTCCGCTGTAAAAATCAACTCTTTTGCTTTTGTTTCACCAATCAAACGCGGTAAACGCTGTGTCCCACCCGCTCCTGGTATAATTCCCCACTGTAATTCTGTTAAACCCATTTTAACATGTTTAACGGCAATTCGTAAGTCGCATGCTAGCAATAACTCAAATCCTCCGCCAAAAGCATATCCATTCACTGCAGCAATTGTTGGCTGAGGAAGGGTAGCGATTTTATCAAAAACATCACGGATTTTTTTTACATTTCTTCTCGTTTCAGCTTCCGTCAATGACTTTCTTTCTTTCAAATCTGCACCAGCACTAAAAGCCTTTTCTCCCGCACCTGTAAAAATAACAACGCGAACTTCCGAATTAAATTGAATATGATCCACAATATTTTCCAAAGAAACTAGAGTAGAATAATCAAATACATTCAATACTTCTGGTCGATTGATTGTCACATAGCCAATATGATCTCTTACCTCAAACATCACATTATAATTTTCCATTTCCTTCACTCCCTACTGTTATTAGAAAAATAACCCTCTAACTTTTAGAGGGCTATTTTTTAGTTTTATGCTTTATTTTCGACAATGACCGAAATTCCTTGGCCTACACCAATACACATTGTAGCAAGGCCATATTGTACATGTTCCCTTTTCATCTCATGAATTAAAGTTGTTAAAATCCTAGCCCCACTTGCACCTAGAGGATGGCCAAAAGCAATAGCTCCACCGTTAACATTGACCTTGTTTGTATCTAACTCTAGTTGACGAATACATTCTAGTGATTGAGAAGCAAAGGCTTCATTCAATTCTATTAAACCGATTTCTTCCTTAGAAAGACCACTACGCTTCAAAGCCTTTCTCGTTGCAAAAATAGGTCCAAGCCCCATAACAGAAGGCTCCAATCCTGCAGTAGCTCCCACTACATATTTAACAAGCGGGGTAACACCTAACTCTTCAGCTTTTTCTGCACTCATTAACAAAAGAGCACAAGCTCCATCATTTACCCCGGAAGCGTTACCCGCAGTTACAGTACCCCCTGGAAAAATAGGTCTTAGTTGACTAAGTGCCTCCAAGGTGGTCTCTGGACGAGGATGTTCATCTGTATCTACAATGATTTCATTTCCTTTGCGATCGCGCAGAACAACAGGGACAATTTCATCCGCAAAGCGGTTTTCTTCCATGGCTATTTTAGCTCTTCTTTGGCTTTCCAAAGCAAATGTATCTTGTGCTTCGCGAGAAACTTGAAAACGTTCTGCTACATTTTCAGCTGTTTTAGGCATAGTTTCCGCACCATACATTTCTTCAAGCTTTTTATTCGTAAATCTCCAGCCAATAGTTGTATCTTGAAGTTCCATTGAACCTCGTGGAAATTCCTTATCAGGCTTAGCCATTACATAAGGAGCACGGGTCATACTTTCCGTTCCTCCAGCTATGAAAATATCTCCTTCTCCTACTGCTATCGCTCTAGCTGCATACATCACAGCGTCCAAACCTGAACCACATAAACGATTGATGGTTGTGCCACCTACTTCAAGAGGAAGCCCAGCAAGCAATGCCGACATACGAGCAACATTACGGTTATCTTCCCCCGCTTGGTTCGCATTTCCAAATACCACTTCTTCAATTTCCGTTACAGGAACGTTCGGATTTCTTTCGACCAACGCTTTGATCACAATCGCCCCTAAATCATCCGGACGTACAGTTTTTAAAGCCCCTTTATAGCGCCCAATGGGCGTTCTAACTGCATCAACAATGACAACCTCTCTCATTTTTTCACCAACTCTTCATTTTTTGTATAGTCGTACACACCTTTACCAGACTTACGTCCTAGTCTTCCCGCTTTCACATACTGTTCAAGAAGCGGTGCCGGACGGTATTTTTCACCTAGTTTTTCATGTAAATATTTCAAGTTATTTAAACGCGCATCCAACCCTACTAAATCTACAAGCTCGAATGGCCCCATTGGATAATTCAGTCCAAGCTTGATCGCTTTATCAATTTCTTCAGGTGTTCCCAGTCCTTCTTGAAGCATGTAGAATGCTTCATTACCAACCAGACAGCTAATACGACTTGTTACAAAACCAGGAAATTCGTTAATAACTACCGTTTCTTTCCCCATTTTTTCTGCTACTTCTTTAATAATAGCCGCCGTTTCATCACTCGTTTCTAAGCCTCTTACAATTTCGACAAGCGGCATTTTTTGTACAGGATTAAAAAAATGCATCGCAATCGTTTTTTCCGAACGTTTTCCATAAGAAGCGATTTCCGTCGGGCTCATTGTAGAAGTATTCGTAGCAAAGCAGCAATGATCCTGTGCATGTTCCTCAATCGTTTCAAAAACGGATTTTTTAATATCTGCTCGCTCTGGAACTGCTTCTATAATTAAATCAGCTTGAACAGCAGCTTCTTCTAAACTAGAAGAATAGGATAATCGTCTTTTAGCTGAATCCGCTTCTACTTCAGTGATTTTTTGATAACGTACACCTTTTTCAAAAATCGAATTGATTTCTGTTTTTGCGCCGTTCAATGCAGTAGGATTCACATCCACTAATGTTACGTCAAAGCCTCCGGTTGCTCCTACATAGGCAATCCCTCTGCCCATTACTCCAGAGCCTACAACTACGATATGTTTAATCATTTATTCTTCTCCTTCCAAATAGCGAAGGCTGGCTGATGGATTCAGATTAGTATCCAGCTACAACATCTGAATGACTTTTCTGATTTATTTTCAGCCAGCCTCCTATTTACTATTTTCTACTAAATTCCAAATGGATTTAATGGGCGGCTTCCATAATAAGAGATAATGCTTTTCGTTTCTGTATAAAGGTCTAATGTTTCAATACAAAGTTCACGACCAAATCCTGATTGCTTATAACCACCGAACGGTGTTCCAGGCATAGCAGAGAATGGGCAGTTAATCATAACGATTCCTGCTTCAATTTGGTTAGCTACACGAGTTGCACGCGCGCTATCTTTTGTCCAAAGAGCAGAACCTAGACCGAATTCTGTATCATTTGCAAGTTTAATTGCTTCTTTTTCATCTTTGAATTTCATTACAACAACAACTGGTCCAAAGATTTCTTCTCTAACGACTTTCATGTCGTGGTTTACATTACCGATAACCGTTGGCTCATACCAGTATCCACCTTCGAAACCTTCTACAACAGCTTGCTTTCCACCTGCTAAAATTTCAGCTCCATCTTCAATTGCAGATTTCACATAGCTATCTACAACATTCAATTGGTTTTGATCAATGATTGCTCCTACATGAGTTTCTTTCTCTAAAGGATTACCTAATTTAAGCTTTTTCGTTTTTTCAACTAATTTTGTAATGAACTCATCATAGATGTCTTCATGTACATATAAACGAGATCTAGCTTCACAAGATTGTCCTGTATTATAGAAAATACCGTATAGGGAACCATCTACAGCCGCATCAATATCCGCATCATCAAATACGATATTAGGAGATTTTCCGCCAAGCTCTAGTGTTACTCGCTTGATTGTTTTCGCTGCTTTACTCATGATATCGCTACCAATTGGTGTAGAACCAGTAAACGCTACTTTATTTACTTGTGGATGTTCAACAAGATAGTTTCCAACATCCGATCCAGAACCAGGAACGATATTAACGACACCTGCAGGAACACCTGCTTCAATACAAATCTCTCCTAAAACAATTGCTGTTATTGGAGTTACAGAAGCTGGTTTCACGATAACTGAACATCCAACCGCGATAGCTGGAGCAATTTTCCACGCTGCCATCATCATTGGATAGTTCCAAGGAATAATTTGCGCACATACACCTACAGGTTCCTTTTCTGTATAGTTGTGGAATTGCCCTGGCAAATTATTTACAGAACCACGATGTCCAACAATAGCACCCGCATAGAATTCGAAATCTTCGATTGCTTGCATAACTTGACCTTGTGCTGCTGTAATGGATTTACCACTGTTTAATACTTCTAACTCTACTAATTCATTAAAACGAGAACGCATAATCGCTGCAATTTTATTTAAAACACGAGAGCGTTTATTAATAGGTGTTTTTTTCCATTTCCCGTTATCAAATGCTTCACGTGCAGCTTGGACTGCTCTTTCTGCATCTTCTTTTGTAGCCTTTGCAACCTTGGCAATAATTTCACCAGTAGCAGGATTATAAGCATCAATAGTGGCTCCGTTAGAACTTTCAACTCTTTCACCATTAATAACTAGGTGGTAATAATCACGCTTGATTTCTGCCTTTTCAAATGCTACTGCTTCTTGTACTTTTACCATGTAATTCCACTCCTTTTTTATACATTAAGTATTTAAGTATTTAAGTAAATGTAACTTCTCTAAGGTTTTTGCTTTCTTATGTTATTGACCAATAAATAGAGCTTTACGCTTCTCTGAAAATGCGCTTACTCCCTCTAAATAATCTTTGGTTAAACCAGCAATTCTTTGTCCTTCCGCCTCTTCTTTTAAAAACTCTTCCAAAGAAAGATGGTAGGAGGCTTCTAAATATCTTTTGATCAAGCCAATTGCTTTCGTTGGTCTGCCTGCAATCCCCTCTGCAAAGACTGTTACTTGCTCGTTCCAATCCTCCACACCGATTACTTTTGTAGCGAGGCCTATTTTTTCTGCATCAACAGCAGATACTTTTTCTCCAAACACAGATAGCTCTAATGCTTTTGCATGGCCAACAATTCGTGAAAGGTAATACAAATTACCCGAATCAGGAATTAAACCAATATTAACAAAGGCATTTATAAAACTAGCTTTTTCGGAAACAAGGCGGAAATCACAGGCTAATGCGAGACTAAAGCCTGCCCCAGCAGCCACACCATTTACCGCTGCAATGATTGGCTTTTCACAGCTGGCGATTTGTTTCATCATTGGACCATATTGATCACGGAGCACTTGTCCTAGATTACTATTTTCATCCATACCTGATAAATCCTGACCGGAACAAAAGGCTCTACCTTCTCCCGTAATAACGATGGCACGTACCTCATCAGAGCCCGCTGATTTTTTGATTGCCTGTTGAATATCTTTGTTCATCTGTGATGTAAAGGCATTTAATTTATCAGGTCGGTTTAATGTGAGCCAGGCTACTCCATTTTCAATTCGATAAGTAATCGTTTCGTACATAAAGCACTCCTTATCTGCCAGTAAAATTAGGCTTTCTTTTTTCAACAAATGCTTTCATGCCTTCTTTTTGATCTTCTGATGCAAAAAGTATATAAAGATTCTTGCGTTCATATTGCATTCCTTCATATAAGGAATAATCTACGGCCTTGTTGACAGATTCTTTAATCATTCTGACTGCTAGCGGCGGCTGTTCAGCTATCTTTTTAGCGAGCTCCACTGCTTCCTCCATCAACAATTCAGGTGCCACAATTTTATTAATAATTCCATATTTTAAAGCTGTTTTGGTATTAATTCTTTCAGCCGTCAAAATCCATTCAAGCGCTTTCGTTTTTCCTACCAGCTTTGTTAACCTTTGTGTTCCGCCCGCACCTGGCATGACTCCAAGGCTGACTTCTGGAAAAGAAAACTGAGTGTCACTCGCAGCAATCAACAAATCACAAGATAGAGCTAGCTCAAAACCTCCGCCTAATACAAAACCTTTTACAGCACCAACGATTGGCTTTTTAATGAGACTTAATCGATCCCAATCGGCAAATTGATTCATTAACTCCATACTAATTGGGTTATCATTAGCCATCTCATCAATATCTGCTCCAGCGGAAAACGCTTTTCCTTTTCCAGAAAGTAAAATTATTTTCACTTGAGGGTTACGGTCGAATGCTTCCATTGCCGAAACAATTTCACTGACCATTTGGCGATTGAGTGCATTCAATTGTTTCGGGCGATTCAAAGTGATAAAGCCTATCCCGTCCTCAATTGATGTCTCAATAAATTGCAATTCATTCATGTTATACTTCCTCACCAATCATCATCGTTACAAGATCCCCAGCAAAACCCATTAAATCTTTTCCTGATGCTTTTCCTTCCGGAGAACGCATTCCTTGTTGAAGTGCCTCATGATTTTCATAGTACATTTCGCATAGAATATAATATTTAGAGTCTTTTCCCATCGGTGTTCCTACTATTTTAGTAACTTCCATTCTTTGAAGTCCTGGAATTTTTTCCGTAATCGGACCGTGTACATTGAAATAATGCTCATCAAATGCTTCTTTATTTTCAGGTTGCTTATATAAGGCAATCAACTTTACCATTTTATTCCCTCCAATATTTACATAAATTTGATCATTGGTTTCATTGCTTCAAAAGGGTTCTTGCATGTTTTGCAATATAAAATGCTTCTGCATGCTGTAGGCCCAAATATATTCTCCATCGTGACATACGTTGATTCACAATACGGACAATCCACATGCCATGATCCATCTTCTTTCATTTGTCTAGGGGGAGGGGAAATTCCAAATGCCTTCAATCCCGTTTTCCCCTTTTCCGTAATACGGTCGGACGTCCAGGCTGGAGAACGTAGGAATTCTACGTTCACTTCCTCAACGCTTGACAACTGTTTAACAGCCGTTTCCACGTTTTTTTGAATGATAGGTAGAGCTGGACAACCTAGAAAGGTAGGTAGCATTTTTACTGAAACATCTGAGCCTAAAACCTCTACATTCTCAACCATTCCTAAATCTAGAATGCTGACTGTATCAATTTCGGGATCTTTTACGTCTTCCAGTAGTTTATATATTTCTTCTGACGTTAATAGATTGGTAGACATAGTACCCCTCCCTTTTTTCTTTTGTTTTACCAGGAAGCTACTTTATCACTTGCGTATACTTCACTTAAAACTTCAAGTGCTTTCTCTAAATCCTCTGTGTGCTCTCCATTGCGTCCGTTCCCTTGAATCATTCCTACTTCAATGGTTCCTTGTAGACCAACACTTTCCAAGACAGGAGCAACAGCCTGAGTCCATTTATTCAGTAATACCGCTTCGCTTTCAATCAAACCTTGTTCCACGATTTTATTTACATGTTCGCCCAAAGAGAAAACCCCTTGGAAATCCTGCAACGTTTTTTCAATAGCTGCTTTCATTCGGGAAACAGCCTCTTCATGACCTGACCCTAACAGCTGAACGAACCATGTTTTCCAGTGCATTAGATGATAGTAAAGTTCCATTTGCACTTTTGTGGCTACTTCAGCCAACGGCTCATATGAACTTAATTGCAAAGATTGGATCTTAATCACTTTAGCTTGGGTATATAAATAATTTCTTACAACCGCAAAAGCCCAATCGTAATCCGGTTCTTCCATATAGTATCCAGGTCCATTAACAAGTTCCAGGATAATCGCATTACGCCTTTCATTCGCTGGACGGTCATGGGCTAGCTGATTTGCATCCCCTTCGCCAAGTTCTTCTAATAATTGATAGAACATGGCTGCATGTCCCATTGTATCTTGAGAGATGGAGGAAGATGCGATATCTTCTTCGATATGGGGAGCAAGACCTAACCATTCAGATCCACGATATGAATGAATAAAATCATCGTCCGCTAATTGAAATAGCAATTCCTTAACCGCGATATTATCTACTATTAAATTATTTCCCAATTTTCACGCCTCCTGCCCAAGACAAAATTTCCTTTTCATCAAGCATCTCTTGTTCATATTTCCGCCATTTTTTCTTTAAATAGCCATACCCTTTTGTTGTACGGTAATCTTTATTATCCAAACGTTGAAGCATTTTCTTTTCTTCCGGAGTCATTTTACGTATATGCTGACGTTTCACAACCCAGATATCATCCACCGCTTCACGTCGCATAAAGTTTTCCTGCGCCATCAGGATAGCGATATCCTCATTCGGGGCCAGCAAGCTAAAATGATATTGTACTGGTGCAGTTGGGGTCTTGCGGCTAAATACTTCAAACTCCTCAAAATAAGATTCTTGCCTAGTTTCCATATTCCTTCCCCTCCCTTAGTTGGCCTTTGGAGCCAATGCTTCACGTACCCATTGATTATTTTTGTAAGAAGTTCTTCTAAGATTCAAACGTTCTTGTGAACGTGGTCCTTCATTTCTGGCAATCTGCTTTAATTTATTCCAGTCAGGCTGTTGATAAATCCATTTTTCCGTTTCTTCATCAAATCGCAATGTTTCATCCGGAATGGTAAAACCAAGGGAATGAATCCGTTTGATATATTTACTAAAGAAAGCTTGACGAAGTCCTTCATTCGAACCCGTTCTGATTCTGTACTTTAAGGTAATATCTTGTTTCGAAGCACCCATTTCATTCTTGCTTGGCGGTCCGAAGAAAAGTAACAGAGCTTCCCACCAATAATTAAGAGCGTCTTGCACCATTTGTCTCTGTTCAGCCGTACCCTCAGCCAGAGCCATAATGATTGCTTCTCCGTGTTGAGCATGAAAAACCTCTTCTGCACAAATTCGTTGTAATGCACGGGCATATGGACCGTAAGAAGCACCAAGCATATCCGTTTGGGTGATAATAGCAGCCCCGTCGACTAACCAGCCAATCAGCCCTGCATCCCCCCATGATTTCGTTTCCATATGGAAAACATTATGAAACTTTAGGTCTCCTGCAAAAAGATCCTGCATCAAATCATCGCGCTTTTTGCCATATGGTTTTAATAAGTCTTCTGCAACACGCAGCAATAATTGTCCGTGCCCCATTTCATCTTGTACCTTTGCCATAATCCCAAGCTTTCTAAACAAAGTGGGGGCTTTAGGTACCCACTCTTTTTCAGGAAGCGCCCCCATAATTTCGCTTATGCCATGCATGGAAATTAATTTAATTAATGTATTTCGATATTCATCTGGCATCCAATCATCGGCTTCAATTTTCTCTCCAGCTTCAATCCTAGCCATAAATTGCTCTAGCTTTTCTTGTTCTGTCATTTCATTTAAAAGAACACTCATTCATATCCTCCCTTTCTAAATGTATAACATTTATTTGACGTTATGATAATTTATTGTTATATAAGACTCTAAAAAAAATCTTTCTTGTCCCAGAATAAGAAGAATAGGTGATATTCTTCTTTTAATCAACTGCTACTTTAAACGGTGATGACTCTACTTTAATCGAATCTGTCGGGCAACCTCCCACCGCATCTTCCAAATCATCCTGCAAATCTTCCGGAACTTCCGCTGTTCCTCCGTTTTCATCAAGATGAACGAAGGCCAGTCCCTCATCATTGTAATCAAAAATCTCTGGTGCCGCAGCACCGCATGAACCACATGCAATGCACGTTTCTTGATCTACAATTGTATATTTTGCCATGACGGCTACCTCCTTATTTTTTATTTCAAAACAGTTTCTTTCTTCTCTTCCATTAAACTTGTGCTATGAAGGGGCTGTACTTTTGATGCGGGATCAATGTATACCTTTGCATTGCTTATCGCAGTTGGGGCTTCCCCAAAACCACTTGCAATCAGCTTTACTTTTCCATCATATGTGCAAATATCGCCCGCTGCATAAATACCAGGAATATTTGTTTCCATTCTTGAGTTAACAACTATTGCATTTTTTTCAATTTCAAGACTCCAGTCTTTGATTGGCCCTAAAGACGAGATAAATCCATAGTTTACCAATACTGCATCTACTTTTTGTATAGACTTCTCACCATTTGTCACATTCTCGAGTACAACTTCTTCAATTTGTTCTTTCCCTTGTAATTCAACTGGTACATATGGTGTCATAATATTAACGGTAGATTTCGCTAAATTTTCAACACTATGTTCGTGTGCTCGAAATTTATCACGTCGGTGTACAAGGGTTACATTATTAGCAATCGGCTCCAGCATTAGAGCCCAGTCAACTGCTGAATCCCCACCACCAAACACAACAACATCTTTTTCCGCAAACGAATGTAAATCATCCACAAAGTAATGAATATTTTTCCCCTCAAACTTTTCTTCTGTTTCAATTTTTAATTTTCTTGGTTGAAATGCTCCATTACCTGCGGTGATAATGATCGTTTTTGAAAAGTGAACTTCTTTGTTTGTGGTTAGCTTAAAAATACCGTCTGACTGCTTTTCAATTGTTTCAACCGACTGCTCTAGACAGATTTCCTGATTAAACGCTTTCATTTGTTCTTTTAAATTATTAACTAAATCCTGTGCACGTACTTTTGGAAATCCAGCAATATCATAGATATACTTCTCTGGATATAATGCCGATAACTGTCCACCAAGCTGTGGTAAGCTTTCAATGATTTTGACCGTCATTTGTCTCATACCGCCATAAAATGCTGTAAACAGTCCAACTGGTCCACCGCCAATAATCGTTACATCAACTATATTATTTTGCTTACTCATTCGATAGACCTCCATTTACGGGCTTACCCTAGTACTCTTCCTTTAAACACCCTATTACCAACACCTTACTCATTACCGTTACTTTTATAACATATAATTATACGTTCGATAATTATATGTTATATTAAACGGCAAAAAATGTCAAACTGAAAATTAGGAAAATTTAAAATATTTTTATACTAGTAACTCTTTTTCTCTATGATCTATGACTCTAATCGCCTTACCTTCCGAACGGGCAATGGTATTAGGCGGCAATATTTTTACAGCCATTGTGACTAAACAGTTATTTTTCATAGAATGTTGAACAAATTTTAATAGTTTACCAACTTGATGATGATTCATATCTCTATCGATTGATTGATAGAATTCTTCATTTATCTCTACATCAAGCGCCAATTCATCTAATACACCTTTTCTTGTTAAGTGAACTTGATAATAAGGTGCTAGTTCTTCAACCTTAAGTAGATGATGTTCAATTTCAGAAGGAAATACATTGACTCCACGTATAATTAACATATCATCAATTCTACCTTTAACTCGTGACATTCTTGTAGTCGTTCTTCCACATTTACATTTTTCTCTTGTTATGGAAGCAATATCACCTGTACGGTACCGAATGATTGGAAATGCTTCCTTTGTTAAGCTAGTAAAAACAAGTTCACCAAACTCCCCATCCTCCACAGGTTCCAAAGTATCTGGGTTAATGACTTCGACAATAAAATGATCATCTGCAATATGCAAACCGTCTTGAGCTTCATGACATTCCATAGCAATCCCTGGTCCCATAACTTCACTAAGTCCATAAATATCACATGCTTTAATACCCAACTTTTCTTCTAACGTCTTTCTCATTTCCTCAGACCAAGGTTCGGCTCCAAATATACCATATTTCAAAGAATTCCCCTTAGGGTCATGACCTAATGATTCCATTTTTTCAATGACATTTAAAATATAAGACGGAGTTCCAGCAAGGACTGTTGGCTCAAAGTCTTCAATTAAAGTAATCTGGCGTTCCGTATTTCCACCTGATATTGGAACAGTCGCCATCCCTAACCTTTCTGCTCCATAGTGTATGCCTAACCCTCCGGTAAACAATCCATACCCGTAAGCATTATGAAAAACTTCCCCAGGTTTCCCCCCTGCTAGAGCAATGGCACGAGCTACAATATCTGACCAAACTTCAATATCATTATTCGTGTATCCTACAACAGTTGCCTTCCCACTAGTTCCAGAAGAAGCATGAATCCTTGCTAATTCGCTTTTATCACTTGCGAAAAGCCCAAAAGGATAATGATCTCGCAAATTATTTTTTTTCGTAAATGGAAGCCTTTTCAAATCATCTAAGGACTTAATATCCTGAGGCTTAATACCATTTTCATCAAATTTTGTACGATAAAAAGGCACCTTATCATACACACGCTCAGCAGTCGCTCGTAAGCGGTTCAATTGAAGTTCCTCTAACTCCGTCCTAGAAAACGTTTCAGCATCATGTAATATCATACTTCTCATATTCCTCCCTGTTTTTTGCTTTTTGAATTTTCAAACAATAAACCGCTTTCATCTTAGGTAAAAAAAATAGGCTTCCTTCTAAACCTAACACTTATAAAACGATATGTAATTTATCGTTATAAAGAAATTATCACACATTCCAAAAGTTGTAAATATGTATTTTTTATGAACATAATCAAACTATCTTGACAAAATCATTTACCAATATAATTTTTTTTATATTTCATTCAATAAATCAAGGGAATTATTTCATGGTTTATTTTTTCAAAAAAGGTTTTAACTATGAAAATAGTTAAAACCTTTTTTGAAATTTTTTTAAATTATATAATACTATTGATTTTTTTTGTAAATAGATTAACAGAAAGAAGCGAGTAGCAGCTCTTTTATTAAAATTAAGTCCCCATCTACTTAGATAAATCTAGTATTTTTTTATATTCTTTCCCTTTCTGTACATACGAGTCTATAGAGAGCTGAATGCTTTCTAAATCTTTTTCATTTAACTCTCGTACTACTTTTCCTGGAGAACCGACAACAAGTGATCTTGGAGGGATTTTTTTACCTGGTGGTATCAAAGTATTAGCACCAATGATACACTCTTCACCAATTTCGGCACCATCTAATATTGTAGAACCCATTCCAACAATCGATCTTTTTCCAATTTTACAACCATGAAGGATCGCATTGTGCCCCACTGTCACTCCATCCTCAATAATAACCGGATTCCCTTTATATGAATGCAAGGTAGTATTATCCTGAATACTTGTCCTTTTTCCAATTTTAATTAAATCTTCGTCTCCTCTTAAAACAGCATTAAACCAAACAGTAGAATATTCTTCTATTACTACATTACCAATGATAAACGCACCAGGTGCAACAAATGCAGATTCGTGTACATTAGGCTTATAATTTCCGTATAAAATAATCATATAAACTTTTCTCCTATTTTTTTGTAGTTTTGGTATTATTATATCATCAAATGAAAAAAGGAGGAATAAATTTGAAAACTATTTGCACTTTACTAGATGTCCAATGGCCAATTATCCAAGGAGGAATGGGGAATATCAGCAATGCACCCCTAACCGCTGCTATTTCCGAAGCGGGTGGGCTTGGCACAATTGGAGTGGGTACAAGAACTCCTGAAGAAGTACAGGAAATTATCCTTGAAGTAAAAAGAAAAACTAAAAAACCATTTGCACTAAATATTCCGATTACCGTTACAAAGTTCTTAAAAGAAATGTTAGATCTTGCTATTACACATCAGATTCCTGTTGTATCTCTTTCTGCAGGAAATCCCGGTCCCTACATACCTGTTTTACATGAACATGGAATTAAGGTAATTACAGTCGTAGCCTCTGTTAAGCATGCTCTAAAAGCTGAGAAAGCAGGGGCAGATCTATTAGTTGCTGAAGGATATGAAGCAGCTGGTATTAATTCCGATTTAGAGATTACTACCTTTGCCTTAATTCCTCAAATTGCAGATGCTGTCTCTATACCTGTTGTTGCTGCTGGAGGAATAGCAGATGGAAGAGGACTCGCAGCTGCCTTAGCACTGGGAGCAAGCGGTGTACAAATGGGAACGCGATTTATCGCTACTCAAGAGGCACCTATGCATGCCTCATACAAACAGCTGCTTATGGACGCATCTGATACAGACACCGTCATTTTTGGTCGAACCGTTGGAAAAGTCCGTCGTATTCTTCATAACTCATATGCAAATAGTTTAATAGAAATTGAAAAAAAAGGATTGACTATTGAGGAATATGCTGCATTAACGGATGAAGAAAAACATGTTTTAGGGGCTATGGAGGGCAATCACGAACATGGATTTATTAACAGTGGTCAAATTGCCGGCCTTATTTCTTCCATTCCCTCAGTAGAAGAGTTAATTAACACAATTATGATTGATGCTAAGGACCAATTACAAAAATCCCTTGAGCTAATGAAATAAAGTGAGACTCCAGTCCGCAGAGATTTTTTTCACTTCCCATCTCAATAACTTGAGGTGGGGGATGACTATCTGTTCCCCCTAACACATTTAATCAATCGATTAATTAAGAGACTAATTGCTGAATAAACACCACATTTCTACCTTCTATCAATAATTCTTTTTTCCATTCATGAACTGTCTATGAGAGAGGCTAAATATATACTATTAAAAAAAATGCATTTTTGTATTTTACATATTTTGGGTTATGTGTTATTTTTATTATCATAAATATAACGTTTTTTAAGTTGCACGTTTATATTTTGATATAGAGTAATAATACGGAGGTGAATAGATCTTTACCAGTAAATTTTGTTAGCGTTTACAATTAGTCAGTTATTAATCAAAACTAGCATAACTATTCGTTCCCATTAGTGAGGAATATGTTATGCCATAAGGGGGATGTTTTGTGAAAGAAAGAATTGAACCAATCGAGGTATTTGTACGAGATAAAGAGAAAGATATACCTTACCATGCAATGATTCAAACACCAGAATTTAGAGAGTTAGTAAAGAAAAAAAAATCATTTATATTACCAACTACAATCTTTTTCCTCATATTTTACTTTACATTACCATTGTTAGCTGCAT
The DNA here is from genome assembly GCA_963751845.1 of uncultured Bacillaceae bacterium. Lineage (GTDB taxonomy): Bacteria > Bacillota > Bacilli > Bacillales > DSM-1321 > Peribacillus. The sequence goes on along the minus strand of CAVVWH010000018.1, from coordinate 31,995 downwards.
ATACAAAAATTCTACACAATGAGGTCATTGACTCTATTGCAGGGGCATGGATATTTGCCATGCTGCAATTCATCCTTGTTTGGGCTTGTGGCTGGATTTATGTAAAAAAGTCAGAAAAGTATGACAAGTTGGCTGCAAACATTCTAGAAAAGCATAAGGAGGAGTTAAACTAATGGGCACTCTCTCATTATCTTTATTTATTGGAATTATTGCATTAACTCTTCTCATTACATACTTTTCTTCAAAGAAAACGAAAAGTACTAGTGACTTTTATACAGCAGGAGGAGGTCTTACTGCTACACAAAACGGTTTAGCTGTAGCTGGCGATTTCATGTCAGCCGCATCATTTCTAGGAATTACAGGTGCGATTTCCCTCATTGGATTCGATGGATTTTATATGAGTATCGGGAATCTTCTTGGGTTCTTATTTCTACTCTATATTGTAGCCGAGCCAATGCGGAATTTAGGGAAGTATACACTGGCTGATATGATTACAGCCCGCTTTAAATCCAATAAGGTTCGTGGAATAGCAGCAGCAAATACACTTGTCATCTCCATTTTCTATATGATTGCTCAGCTAGTCGGCGGCGGTGGATTGATTAGTTTAATGCTTGGGATTGATTACTGGCTAGCTGTCGTTATTGTAGGAATTTTAATGACAATATATGTTATTTTCGGCGGTATGACCGCTACAAGCTGGGTTCAAATTATAAAGGCTGTTCTATTGCTTGGTGGCTCTTTCGCCTTAACCTTTATGGTATTTGCCAAATTTGATTTCAGTATTATCAATATGTTTCAGCAAATTAAAACAGCAAGTCCCTTTGGTGCTGAATTAGGGAATCCCGGAAATAAATATACAAATGGATTAGACATGTTATCTCTTAATATGGCACTTGTATTTGGTGTAGCTGGATTGCCCCATTTGCTTATTCGCTTCTTTACAGTAAAAGATGCTGTAACAGCACGAAAATCTGTCGTATACTCCACCTGGTTTATTGGATTATTTTTCCTAATGGTTGTCTTCCTTGGCTTTGGTGCTACTGTCTATGTAGGATGGGATAATATCGTAGCAGCTAATCCTGCAGGAAATATGGCTGCACCCATGTTAGCACTAGCAGTAGGAGGGGATTTTATATTCGCCTTCATTTCAGCTGTAGCCTTTGCAACAATCCTTGCCGTTGTTTCAGCTCTTGTCTTAACGTCAGCATCTGCCTTTGCTCATGATATTTATGGACAAATTATCAAAAAAGGAAATATAACAGAAAAAAAACAAATGATTGTTGCACGCATTTCTTCCATTTCGGTAGCAATTGTATCCATCCTTCTGGCACTAGTATGTCAGAAATTGAACGTAGCCTTCTTATCCGTTTTAGCACTTGGAATTGCTGCAAGCGCAAACCTTCCAGTAATATTATGCACAATTTATTGGAAACGCTTTAATGCTACAGGGGCTATAACTGGAATGTTAGTTGGTTTAATCAGTTCTGTGATACTCGTTTTGTTAAGCCCGAATGTATGGAATCCGGAGCCAGGTTTGGCTATATTGACAGGAAACCCAATTTTTCCGCTGGCGAATCCAACAATCTTTACCGTTCCATTAGGGTTTCTAGGCGTATATCTAGGAACCGTATTGTCAACTAAGAAGCAGGCTTCCACAGGTAACTTTGAAGAAGTGGTGTTTAAATCTAATACAGGCTATGGGATTAGTTCAGCACAAGATCATTAATGATTTTTATTGAAAAGAGGATGAAAAATGATTACAAATAAAACAGAACAAGAAATTCATAAAGAATATTATGATCAAATTTTTCAAACATTACAACAGGAGCCTTTTGCCCAGTTTCTTGGAATGAAATTAATAGAATTGGGGGAAGGCACAGCCAAGGCAGAAGTTGATATTAAAAAGCATATGCTCAACGCTCACGGCACTGTCCACGGAGCAATCATTTTTTCATTAGCAGATTATGTATTCGCTGCCGCCAGTAACTCTTACGGAAAAACTTCAGTTGGTTTATCTACTACTGTTAGTTTCATGGCACCAGCCAAAGAAGGCTCTAAGCTTACAGCCATTGCAACGGAAGAAAAAAGGAATAATCGGACTGCATGGTATAACATTCGAGTGGAAAGCCAAGGAGAATTGATTGCTACAATGGAAGGGTTAGTTTACCGAAAGAATCACTATTTTGTTCAAGAAGAAATCAAAAGTAACTAGTAAATTTATAAATTCGTATATTGCGAGAAAACGGTCTTTTCCACTTTGAATGGAAAAGACCGTTTATGTTTCAACAGCAGAAAATTGAATCATGCCCATTTAATCAATCGTTTGATTAAATTCATATCCGTCTTTAACAAACAGGAGTTTATACGACTGAATCAATACAAATGGCACAAATGCTAAACCATAAATACTGCCTAATTGTGCTCCACTCAACGCCGCAACTTCAAATACACCCATTAACGGTGGAGCTAGTAAAACTAGGTGTAAGAGGACAACCCCCATGATAAACGCAAACCAACTATATTTATTTGAAAAGACTCCAATTTTAAAAATCGATTGCTTAGAGCGTGAGTTAAAACCATGCAATAATCTAGACAAGCATAATGTTGCAAATGCCATTGTACTAGCTGTCATCTGACTTCCAGTTGATAATCCTAAAGAGAAGGCAACAAGTGTGACAGCCGCAATCAATAACCCTTCTATTCCAACTTGGGATGCAAATACCTTATTTAATAGCGGTGTGTTTATATTTCTTGGCTTATCATTCATTACTTTTTTGTTATACGGCTCTAACCCAATTGCAATGGCTGGCAAACTATCTGTAAGGAGATTGATAAATAACAAATGAACAGGGGCAAACGGTGCCGGTAACGCAAACAAAGTAGCATATAAAACAGCAAGAATGGCTCCTGTATTACCTGCTAATAAGAACTTAATGGCATTTGTAATATTAGCATAAATACTTCTTCCGTTTGAAATCGCTTTGACAATTGTAGAGAAATTATCATCTGTTAGCACCATCGATGCAGCCTCTTTTGCTACTTCTGTTCCGGTTACACCCATTGCAACACCGATATCCGCTTGTTTTAATGCTGGCCCATCATTAACACCATCTCCTGTCATTGCCACGACATTTCCCTTATCCTGCCATGCTCTGACAATTCGAATTTTATGTTCTGGTGATACACGAGCATAAACCGAGATTTGTTCAACTTTTTCTTGCAGTTCTTTATCCGTTAATTTTTCAATTTCTTGGCCTTCAATTGCTTCTGATGGATGCTTTAAAATACCAATTTGTTTGGCAATTGCAGTGGCCGTTATTTTATGGTCACCAGTAATCATTACAGGTTTAATACCTGCTTTAATACAGTCTTCAACGGCTGCTTTTGATTCTTTTCTCGGTGGATCCATCATGGCAGTTAATCCCACAAAAACTAAATCCCTTTCGTCTTCCACATCAATGGTTTGACCTTCTTCTAGTTCTTTGTAAGCAAATGCAAGAACCCTTAGACCGTCCATTGAAAAATTATGATTCACCTTTTCTATTTCATTTCGATGCTCTTCAGTAAAATCTATGATTCCCTGTAAAGTTTCTACTTTAACAATTCTAGAAAGAAGAACATCCAGAGCTCCTTTTGTAATCATGACGCTTTTTTGATCCACTTTATTGACCGTACTCATCAGCTTCCTATCAGAGTCAAAAGGTATTTCCCCTATTCTTGTATAGTGGTCTCTTACCTTTAACTCATCCAGGTCATAATCTTCCCCTAAATTCACAAGTGCAACCTCAGTTGGATCTCCAATTTCCTTTTGATTCATGGTCACCGAATCATTACATAATAATGACATTAAAACGAATTTTTTCTCGAGTGGATTTCCCTTCGACAATTGATCGTGCGGAATTACTTGTTGATCCACAAATACTTGTTGAACTGTCATCTTATTTTGCGTAAGAGTTCCCGTTTTATCAGAACAAATAACCGAAATACTGCCAAGACTTTCAACAGCGTGAAGCTTTCGAATAATCGCATTTTCCTTCGCCATTTTTTGCGTACCAAAGGCCAGTACAATCGTCACAATCGAGCTTAATGCTTCTGGAATCGCTGCAACTGCAAGCGAAACAGCAAACATAAATGAGTCCACTAACTCCCTACCCCGAAAAAGATCAAGTCCAAAGATGAGCAAACAGATAAGGATAATGCCTAAAGCTAACCTTTTACCAAAATGATCGAGACTTACTTGTAGAGGTGTCTTCTTCTCTTTTGCAGAATCCAGTAGATTAGCAATTTTCCCAATTTCCGTTTTCATTCCGATACTCGTCACAACAAGAACTCCACGTCCATTCGTCACATAGCTTCCGGAAAAGGCCATATTTTTCTTGTCACCGATTGGTACATGATCTTCATCAATTGGCTCGCTGCTTTTTTCCACTGCTAATGATTCACCTGTCAGCGAGCTTTCATTTATTTGTAAACTATAGCTTTCTAGTACTCTCCCATCCGCACTAACATAGTCACCTGCATCTAAATAGAGAATATCACCGACTACTACTTCCTTTGATGGAATCTCTTCTTTCTGACCATTCCTCAATACTTTCGCAACAGGGGAGGATAATGATTTTAAACTATTTAATGACTGTTCTGCCTTAATATGTTGTACTGTCCCTAGAACAGCATTCAATATAACAACAATCATAATAACAATTGTACTTTCCATTTCTCCTAAAAAGGCAGAAATGATTGCGGCAACCATTAAAATAATGACTAAAAAATCTTTAAACTGCTCAAGAAAAACTCTAAATACACTTTTTCGTTTGCCTTCTTCTAGTTCGTTAAAGCCATATTCTTCGCGTTTTTGTTGAACCCCATCTTGACTTAATCCTTGGTCCGTTACACCTAACGTTTTCATAACTTCTTCAGAAGATTTACGGTAAAAATCCGTCATTTTTATTACCCCTTTCAACTTACAAGATAGAAAAGCGGGAAGCATCAAAACTAGACACCTATAACTCATTAAAAATTCGTAAATCCTTATGTATGAAAAAAGACTCTACAGTGGCAAAGTTCCTCACTGTAGAGTCTCACATAACTTAAAAAGTTTTCAAAGCCGGGATTATATCCGGTTGACGACTTTGAATCCTGACATAACAGGCAGTTACTCCCTCTAAATATATCCAATTTATAATTTCATCGTAACACATGAATTTGACTGTTTCAACAATCTAATCCCTTAAAGTGACACTTCCATGATGGAAAGTAAATATTTTCAAAACTAATAAAAAAGCCATGCACTGCATGGCTTTTCAATAAATAAGGGGATGGGAGAAATTTTTCACGACCAAACAAAGGGGTATAAGTTTGCTTGTGATTCACTTCATATTTAAAATATACTAGTATATCAGGTATTTTTCAATCACTTTGTTCAATATTTCACATATTGTTCACTATTATAGTGTTTCATTTTATTAAGGTATAAAAAAATGGCTCCGCAGGTAGGACTCGAACCTACGACCGTTCGGTTAACAGCCGAATGCTCTACCACTGAGCTACTGCGGAACAATTAGAAAAGAATGATTATGGTGGGCCTAAATGGACTCGAACCATCGACCTCACGCTTATCAGGCGTGCGCTCTAACCAGCTGAGCTATAGGCCCATAATTGTCTAGCTTCAGCTCCTAGCTTTTTGGCCGCTTCGATCTGTCCCACAAATCCAAAACCAGGATTTGTACGACCAGCTCTCCATCGTCTCTCAAAGCTGAATAGTCGCCTACGCATTTATTTTTGGAGCGGGTGAAGAGAATCGAACTCTCATCATCAGCTTGGAAGGCTGAGGTTTTACCACTAAACTACACCCGCAAATCTAAAAAGACAGCAACTGAATTTGAATCGGTGATGCAGATTTTGCATACCACTTTATTCCACTATGCTGCCAACGGACTAGAACTAGGCTAGAAGGATTCGAACCTTCGCATGACGGAATCAGAATCCGTTGCCTTACCGCTTGGCTATAGCCCAAAAGTAACACTTATATGGGGCGGTTGATGGGAATTGAACCCACGAATGCCGGAATCACAATCCGGTGCGTTAACCACTTCGCCACAACCGCCATAATGGTGGAGGGGGGCAGATTCGAACTGCCGAACCCGAAGGAGCGGATTTACAGTCCGCCGCGTTTAGCCACTTCGCTACCCCTCCATAAGGGAGTAATGAATTTATAATAGAAATGGTGGCTCAGGACGGAATCGAACCGCCGACACAAGGATTTTCAGTCCTTTGCTCTACCGACTGAGCTACTGAGCCACAAAAATGGCGGTCCGGACGGGACTCGAACCCGCGACCTCCTGCGTGACAGGCAGGCATTCTAACCAGCTGAACTACCGGACCATAAAACATCAAAATTGTTCATGAACTAAATAAATGGAGGAGGTAGAGGGATTCGAACCCCCGCGGGGTTTGACCCCCCTGTCGGTTTTCAAGACCGATCCCTTCAGCCGGACTTGGGTATACCTCCATATAATAAACTAATCATTATGATATAAATCATAAAGATGGAGACTAGGGGGATCGAACCCCTGACCTCCTGCGTGCAAGGCAGGCGCTCTCCCAGCTGAGCTAAGTCCCCATTATAAATATAGGATAATCGGGAAGACAGGATTCGAACCTGCGACCCCTTGGTCCCAAACCAAGTGCTCTACCAAGCTGAGCTACTTCCCGAAAAATAACAATGCGCTCGACAGGAGTCGAACCTACAACCTTCTGATTCGTAGTCAGATGCTCTATCCAATTGAGCTACGAGCGCATATAAAAGAATGGTGCCGAGGACCGGAATCGAACCGGTACGGTAGTCACCTACCGCAGGATTTTAAGTCCTGTGCGTCTGCCAGTTCCGCCACCCCGGCATTTTGCGAAAAAATGGAGCGGAAGACGGGATTCGAACCCGCGACCCCAACCTTGGCAAGGTTGTATTCTACCACTGAACTACTTCCGCATTATGGTGCGGGTGAAGGGACTTGAACCCCCACGCCTTGCGGCGCCAGATCCTAAGTCTGGTGCGTCTGCCAATTCCGCCACACCCGCATAAATGGTGAGTTATGCAGGATTCGAACCTGCGACCCTCTGATTAAAAGTCAGATGCTCTACCAACTGAGCTAATAACTCATTAATTCTGTTAAAGACTTGATGGTGCCGGCAAGAGGACTTGAACCCCCAACCTACTGATTACAAGTCAGTTGCTCTACCAATTGAGCTACACCGGCACTTCATATGGTGGAGGATGACGGGATCGAACCGCCGACCCTCTGCTTGTAAGGCAGATGCTCTCCCAGCTGAGCTAATCCTCCATTATACATATGGTGACCCCTACGGGATTCGAACCCGTGTTACCGCCGTGAAAGGGCGGTGTCTTAACCGCTTGACCAAGGGGCCGCTTATAAAAAGGCTAGACAAAAGAATAGCCCCTATTGGGGCTTGCCTGGCAATGTCCTACTCTCACAGGGGGAGACCCCCAACTACCATCGGCGCTGAAGAGCTTAACTTCCGTGTTCGGAATGGGAACGGGTGTGACCTCTTCGCCATCATTACCAGACAATATTTATAGAAGGATTATTCCTTCAAAACTAGATAACGTACAAGATCATCATTGAAATATTTGGTTAAGTCCTCGATCGATTAGTATCAGTCAGCTCCATGTGTCACCACACTTCCACCTCTGACCTATCAACCTGATCATCTTTCAGGGATCTTACTAGCTTGCGCTATGGGAAATCTCATCTTGAGGGGGGCTTCATGCTTAGATGCTTTCAGCACTTATCCCGTCCGCACATAGCTACCCAGCGATGCTCTTGGCAGAACAACTGGTACACCAGCGGTGCGTCCATCCCGGTCCTCTCGTACTAAGGACAGCTCCTCTCAAATTTCCTACGCCCACGACGGATAGGGACCGAACTGTCTCACGACGTTCTGAACCCAGCTCGCGTACCGCTTTAATGGGCGAACAGCCCAACCCTTGGGACCGACTACAGCCCCAGGATGCGATGAGCCGACATCGAGGTGCCAAACCTCCCCGTCGATGTGGACTCTTGGGGGAGATAAGCCTGTTATCCCCGGGGTAGCTTTTATCCGTTGAGCGATGGCCCTTCCATGCGGAACCACCGGATCACTAAGCCCGACTTTCGTCCCTGCTCGACTTGTAGGTCTCGCAGTCAAGCTCCCTTGTGCCTTTACACTCTACGAATGATTTCCAACCATTCTGAGGGAACCTTTGGGCGCCTCCGTTACTCTTTAGGAGGCGACCGCCCCAGTCAAACTGCCCACCTGACACTGTCTCCCGCCCCGATAAGGGGCGAGGGTTAGAATGTCAATACAGCCAGGGTAGTATCCCACCAACGCCTCCACCGAAGCTGGCGCTCCGGCTTCTCAGGCTCCTACCTATCCTGTACAAGCTGTACCAAAATTCAATATCAGGCTGCAGTAAAGCTCCACGGGGTCTTTCCGTCCTGTCGCGGGTAACCTGCATCTTCACAGGTACTATAATTTCACCGAGTCTCTCGTTGAGACAGTGCCCAGATCGTTACACCTTTCGTGCGGGTCGGAACTTACCCGACAAGGAATTTCGCTACCTTAGGACCGTTATAGTTACGGCCGCCGTTTACTGGGGCTTCAATTCAAAGCTTCGCCGTGAAGCTAACCTCTCCTCTTAACCTTCCAGCACCGGGCAGGTGTCAGCCCCTATACTTCACCTTGCGGTTTCGCAGAGACCTGTGTTTTTGCTAAACAGTCGCCTGGGCCTATTCACTGCGGCTCATCAAGGCTATTCACCTCAATGAGCACCCCTTCTCCCGAAGTTACGGGGTCATTTTGCCGAGTTCCTTAACGAGAGTTCTCTCGAACACCTTAGGATTCTCTCCTCGCCTACCTGTGTCGGTTTGCGGTACGGGCACCCTACATCTCACTAGAGGCTTTTCTTGGCAGTGTGGAATCAGGAACTTCGGTACTATATTTCCCTCGCTATCACAGCTCAGCCTTCACGGAAACGGGATTTGCCTCGTTTCCAGCCTAACTGCTTAGACGCGCATATCCAACAGCGCGCTTACCCTATCCTCCTGCGTCCCCCCATCGTTCAAACGATGTATAGGTGGTACAGGAATATCAACCTGTTGTCCATCGCCTACGCTTTTCAGCCTCGGCTTAGGTCCCGACTAACCCTGAGCGGACGAGCCTTCCTCAGGAAACCTTAGGCATTCGGTGGAAGGGATTCTCACCCTTCTTTCGCTACTCATACCGGCATTCTCACTTCTAAGCGCTCCACCAGTCCTTACGATCTAGCTTCAACGCCCTTAGAACGCTCTCCTACCACGGACATCGTTGATGTCCATCCACAGCTTCGGTGTTATGTTTAGCCCCGGTACATTTTCGGCGCGGAGTCACTCGACCAGTGAGCTATTACGCACTCTTTAAATGGTGGCTGCTTCTGAGCCAACATCCTGGTTGTCTAAGCAACTCCACATCCTTTTCCACTTAACATAAACTTTGGGACCTTAGCTGGTGGTCTGGGCTGTTTCCCTTTTGACTACGGATCTTATCACTCGCAGTCTGACTCCCGAGTATAAGTATTTGGCATTCGGAGTTTGACTGAATTCGGTAACCCGATGGGGGCCCCTAGTCCAATCAGTGCTCTACCTCCAATACTCTCTACCTCGAGGCTAGCCCTAAAGCTATTTCGGAGAGAACCAGCTATCTCCAAGTTCGATTGGAATTTCTCCGCTACCCACACCTCATCCCCGCACTTTTCAACGTGCGTGGGTTCGGGCCTCCATTCAGTGTTACCTGAACTTCACCCTGGACATGGGTAGATCACCTGGTTTCGGGTCTACGACCTCATACTAAATTCGCCCTATTCAGACTCGCTTTCGCTGCGGCTCCGTCTTCTCAACTTAACCTTGCATGAAATCGTAACTCGCCGGTTCATTCTACAAAAGGCACGCCATTACCCATTAACGGGCTCTGACTACTTGTAGGCACACGGTTTCAGGTTCTATTTCACTCCCCTTCCGGGGTGCTTTTCACCTTTCCCTCACGGTACTGGTTCACTATCGGTCACTAGGGAGTATTTAGCCTTGGGAGATGGTCCTCCCTGCTTCCGACGGGATTTCTCGTGTCCCGCCGTACTCAGGATCCACTCAGGAGGGAACGAAGTTTCAACTACAGGGTTTTTACCTTCTCTGACGGACCTTTCCAGATCTCTTCATTTACCCCGTTCCTTTGTAACTCCATGTTGAGTGTCCTACAACCCCAAGAGGCAAGCCTCTTGGTTTGGGCTAATTCCGTTTCGCTCGCCGCTACTCAGGAAATCGCGTTTGCTTTCTCTTCCTCCGGGTACTTAGATGTTTCAGTTCCCCGGGTCTGCCTTCAGTACCCTATGTATTCAGGTAAAGATACTACTCCATTACGAGCAGTGGGTTTCCCCATTCGGAAATCTCCGGATCAAAGCTTACTTACAGCTCCCCGAAGCATATCGGTGTTAGTCCCGTCCTTCATCGGCTCCTAGTGCCAAGGCATCCACCGTGCGCCCTTTCTAACTTAACCTTACGGCTATGATAAGCTTTGAATTTCTTCGTCAGCTTCCATACACCTTGTTAATATTAAAAGAACTTACTACTTTCAATGATGTCTTGTCATTTGTTATCTAGTTTTCAAGGAACAATCTTGAGAGATAGTTCTCTCAAAACTAAACAAAATCAGAAACGCCTCGTTGTTCATCAAGAACCGAAATTCTTGATGTTTCCTTAGAAAGGAGGTGATCCAGCCGCACCTTCCGATACGGCTACCTTGTTACGACTTCACCCCAATCATCTATCCCACCTTAGGCGGCTGGCTCCTTGCGGTTACCTCACCGACTTCGGGTGTTACAAACTCTCGTGGTGTGACGGGCGGTGTGTACAAGGCCCGGGAACGTATTCACCGCGGCATGCTGATCCGCGATTACTAGCGATTCCGGCTTCATGTAGGCGAGTTGCAGCCTACAATCCGAACTGAGAATGGCTTTATGAGATTAGCTAGCCCTCGCGGGTTTGCGACTCTTTGTACCATCCATTGTAGCACGTGTGTAGCCCAGGTCATAAGGGGCATGATGATTTGACGTCATCCCCACCTTCCTCCGGTTTGTCACCGGCAGTCTCCTTAGAGTGCCCAACTAAATGCTGGCAACTAAGAACAAGGGTTGCGCTCGTTGCGGGACTTAACCCAACATCTCACGACACGAGCTGACGACAACCATGCACCACCTGTCACTCTGTCCCCCGAAGGGGAACGCCCTATCTCTAGGGTTGGCAGAGGATGTCAAGACCTGGTAAGGTTCTTCGCGTTGCTTCGAATTAAACCACATGCTCCACCGCTTGTGCGGGCCCCCGTCAATTCCTTTGAGTTTCAGCCTTGCGGCCGTACTCCCCAGGCGGAGTGCTTAATGCGTTAGCTGCAGCACTAAAGGGCGGAAACCCTCTAACACTTAGCACTCATCGTTTACGGCGTGGACTACCAGGGTATCTAATCCTGTTTGCTCCCCACGCTTTCGCGCCTCAGCGTCAGTTACAGACCAGAGAGTCGCCTTCGCCACTGGTGTTCCTCCACATCTCTACGCATTTCACCGCTACACGTGGAATTCCACTCTCCTCTTCTGCACTCAAGTCCCCCAGTTTCCAATGACCCTCCACGGTTGAGCCGTGGGCTTTCACATCAGACTTAAAGGACCGCCTGCGCGCGCTTTACGCCCAATAATTCCGGACAACGCTTGCCACCTACGTATTACCGCGGCTGCTGGCACGTAGTTAGCCGTGGCTTTCTGGTTAGGTACCGTCAAGGTACGAGCAGTTACTCTCGTACTTGTTCTTCCCTAACAACAGAGCTTTACGACCCGAAGGCCTTCTTCGCTCACGCGGCGTTGCTCCGTCAGACTTTCGTCCATTGCGGAAGATTCCCTACTGCTGCCTCCCGTAGGAGTCTGGGCCGTGTCTCAGTCCCAGTGTGGCCGATCACCCTCTCAGGTCGGCTACGCATCGTTGCCTTGGTGAGCCGTTACCTCACCAACTAGCTAATGCGCCGCGGGTCCATCTGTAAGTGATAGCCGAAACCATCTTTCCATCTCTTCTCATGCGAGAAAAGAAATTATCCGGTATTAGCTCCGGTTTCCCGAAGTTATCCCAGTCTTACAGGCAGGTTACCCACGTGTTACTCACCCGTCCGCCGCTAATCTATTGGGAGCAAGCTCCCAAAGATTCGCTCGACTTGCATGTATTAGGCACGCCGCCAGCGTTCGTCCTGAGCCAGGATCAAACTCTCCGAAGAAATGTTTGACTAAGCTCTTTGTACTTTTTTATAGTGTGTACTCACTCAAAAATTGACGTTGGCGTTTCTGTTTTGTTTAGTTTTCAAAGAACTATGTTTGTCTCATCGACAGGAATTAAATTATATCATTTAAAATTTAATTTTGTCAACACTTTTTTTATTTTAAGTTTCTATCAATTTTATTGCAACACCCAAATGAAAATACAAAAAATCTTCATCAGGAATTTAATAATACTATTTTAAAATAAAAAAGTCAACAATAAAAATATTTAAAAATTAGAGATAGAAAGACACAAAAAGACTTATATTAAACCCCTAAGTCTCGAGTAAATAATTATTGGTTAATACTATATGTAGAACCTTAATTAATATACTCACAAACCCTCTCAGTATCCGCTCCACCTACGCTAAATACTATGACGGCCACACGTGCCATCCAACCTAACTTTATTATAATTGAAAACGTTTACATTTTCAAGAGAAATACAAATTTATTTTTTAAACTAACAAATTAAAAATATATCGATATACGAGGAACTTATAAATGATTTTAACAATAGAAATCCGAGTTAATTCCTCTAAGATAATAGTAACTATTCATGTTTCTTCTATAACATAAAAAGACTACCTCCTGATTTTCAAGAAGTAGTCTATCCTTTAGAAAAGGTCATTTACCTTATTTTAAATCTATCAACCATAGGAATGTTTTGAAAAAGTTCCAAAATATATTTTACTCCTAGATCTGTACAGCTCTTTTCTTTACGCGTGCTACAAGCGGTACTACAATTATACCAGCTATTACGACCTGCATAACATTTCCGGGGATAGAGCCGAATGGCAGTATCCAGTTACCGTAAATGATAACTTCAGCAAAATAGTAGCCCACGATTTTTATAATCAGTGCAGCAGCAACTGCCAGTGTGTTTACAAGTACTCTTTTGCCTGGTACCTTTTCGGATATGAGACCGGCTAAAAAGCCCATTGCACCTACGATGATGAATGTAAATGGTGCCCATAATGCATAACCAGATAAAAGATCAAATAAACCCATTCCAAAGGCACCTGCTATGGCTCCTGTTTTTTTCCCGTAAACAAAGGCAGCTATAAAAAGAGGAACGTTCCCTAGATGGATTAGTCCTCCGTTGCCCATTAATGGAAGCCTTATGTTGATAAACGTAGCTACTAGGGTCAATGCAATGAAAAGTGCATTGATGACTAAGGCTTTTGTTTTAGTTGTTGTTGTCGGTGAGTATGTAGAATTCATATGATAACCTCTTTCTTTTTTTACATATTATCATATTCCTAGTGAAATACAATGCTTTAATTATAATAACTGGATACGACCAAAAATATTTACTTGCATGTAACACAAGAAATGAAAAAAGAAGCTTCCCAAAAATTCATAGAATTAATGGAAACCCTCTAATTTTTAGCCTTATTATGGTTCAATGTTACTCTTTAAGGATCATTGAAAACAAGACCCCTATACCTTTATGGTGTTTATTTCACCAATCCCATTCATACTATAATTTCTATCTTTCAAAATAGAATTCAAATAAATAAACAGTACTGATTTTCACTATCATTATAATGAATTAAGTATCGCTTGTACTGTAGCTTTAGCGTCACCGAAGCACATATGTGTATTCTCTTTAAAAAATAATGGATTTTGAACTCCTGCATAGCCGGTTTTCATTGAGCGTTTAAATACGATTACATTTTGTGCCTTCCAAACTTCAAGTACTGGCATACCAGCAATCGGACTAGATGGATTATCTTGAGCAGAAGGATTTACCGTATCATTAGCCCCTATTACAAGTACAGTATCCGTTTCAGGTAAATCGTCATTTATCTCATCCATTTCTAAAACAATGTCATATGGCACTTTTGCTTCAGCTAAAAGTACATTCATATGGCCCGGTAAACGACCTGCTACTGGGTGAATGGCAAAACGAACCTTTATACCCTTGTCACGAAGTTTTCTGGTAATTTCAGCTACCGGATATTGAGCTTGGGCCACAGCCATGCCATATCCTGGAGTAATAATTACAGAACTGGATTGTTTTAAAAGATCTGCAACATCTTCCGGACTCATTTCACGGTATTCACCCATTTCTTCTGTATCTTCAGCACTGGCCTCTACATTACCAAAGCCTCCTAGAATAACTGAAATAAATGAACGGTTCATAGCTTTGCACATGATGTATGACAAAATCGCCCCTGAAGATCCTACTAAAGCTCCGGTTATAATTAATAGATCGTTCGAAAGCATAAACCCAGCTGCCGCTGCTGCCCATCCAGAGTAAGAGTTCAACATAGAGATGACTACCGGCATGTCTGCTCCACCTATTGAAGCAACCAAATGCCAACCAAAAATCAAAGCAATGGCAGTCATAATGGCAAGATAGATTAGTGAGCCTCCATCATTGATAAATAAGAACATAAGTACAATAGAAGCTATAAGTGCCAATAAGTTAAGCATATGCTTATGTGGTAATGAAAGTGCCTTTGAACTTATTTTTCCATGTAGTTTACCATAAGCAACAATAGACCCAGTAAAGGTTATTGCACCTATAAATACTCCAAGGAATATTTCAGTCAATTCAATATTTAAAAGTACCCCACTTTCAGGTATGTGAACATTTGTGTATATATTGATAAAGCTATTATAACCAACCAATACTGCTGCCAAGCCTACAAAGCTGTGTAGGACAGCAACTAATTCTGGCATCTCAGTCATTTCCACTTTTAAAGCTAAACGAACCCCGATCAGTCCACCTATCAGCATTGCAATCAAAATGTAGATCATACTTTGAACATCGCCACTTAAAATGGTGACAATCAATGCAATCGCCATCCCAATTATTCCAAACCTGTTACCATTTCTAGCAGTTTCTTGTTTTGATAAACCGGCTAAACTTAGAACAAACATTATAGCCGCAATAATGTATGCTGCTGTAACTAAACCTTGAGACATGTGGTTACACCTCCTACTCCTTGTTAAACATCTTTAACATTCGCCCTGTTACAGTAAAACCTCCAACAATATTTATAGATGCTATTAATATTCCAACAAAAGATAATATCTTGATTATCGGTATGGTACTGCTAATCTGTAATAATGCACCAACCAAGATAATACCAGAGATAGCATTAGTAACCGACATTAGCGGTGTATGCAAAGAGTGCGTTACATTCCAAACGACATAGTAGCCCACCACACAAGCTAGAGCAAAAACGATAAAGTGTGATAAAAACTCTGGTGGTGATACATGACCTAGCCATCCGAACAACAAGGCAGCCGCTGCTCCCAACATGTATTTTAGTTTTGAAGGCTCTTTCTGGACTTTAGATGGTGCTTCTATTTTATTTTCTTCTTTCTTAACTGGTGTAGCGGACACGTTTATAGCAGGTGGAGGAAAAGTGATCTTTCCATTATGAATGACACTCATGTTTCTTAATATCACATCTTCAAAATCTATCGTAATATTTCCATCTTTTTCTTTACAAAGTAATTTAGTTAAATTCACCAGATTTGTTGCATACATTTCAGAGGATTGGGTTGGTAAACGGCCAGGAAGGTCCGTATAACCTATTACCTTAACTCCAGAATTAGTAACAAACAATTCACCCGGAACCGTATATTCGCAGTTACCACCTGTAGAGGCTGCCATATCAACTATTACTGAGCCTGGCTTCATACTATCAACCATAGCTTTGGAAATTAGCTTAGGTGCTGGTTTCCCAGGAATAAGCGCGGTTGTAATAATGATATCTACCTCTTTTGCTTGTTCAGCAAATAACTCCATTTCCGCTTTAATAAACTCATCCGACATTACCTTTGCATAACCACCAGATGTAGAGCCATCCTCATCACCACTAAAATTTAGCTTTAAAAATTCTCCACCCATAGATTCTATTTGTTCTGCTACTTCAAGACGAGTATCAAATGCTCGAACAATAGCACCTAGCGATTTGCTGGTTCCTATGGCCGCTAACCCTGCTACACCTGCCCCAATGATTAAAACCTTAGCTGGTGGTACTTTCCCGGCTGCAGTAATCTGCCCTGTAAAAAAACGTCCGAATAGATGCGATGCCTCTACAACCGCTCTATATCCACCTATATTAGCCAATGAGGAAAGTGCATCCATTGATTGGGCACGAGAAATTCTTGGTACCATATCCATTGCCAATACATTAATATTTTTTTTAGACAGCATATTAATCAAGTCTGAATTCTGCGCTGGATATAAAAAGCTAACCAAGGTTGCTCCTTCTTTTATCTTTGACGCTTCCTCCTCGTTTGGCGGGTTTACTTTGTAGATTAAATCGGATTGCCAAACCTCAGAAGTTGTTACAACCATAGCTCCAGCGGCGGTATATAATTCATCAGTAAAACTAGCTCGCTCACCGGCTCTAGTCTCAACTGCAACATCAAAGCCTAGTTTTCTTAGTTTTCCAACGGTTGCAGGGGTTGCAGCAACACGAGTTTCTCCAGTAATACTTTCTTTGGGTATACCTATTCTCATACTCCTACTCCCTTCCAGCTTGTAAAGCCGTTAGTTCCAAGTTGAATTTAATCCAACAGATAGATTATTAAATTGCAGTCCATTCACAAACGTCTTGTACTTATATATGAACTAAGTGGTTATAAAATGATGATAGGGTCCAAAAACTTAGTCGCATAGTTTAGAGAAAGCTTCAATTAAAAACATTGTAAATAGCC
Source organism: uncultured Bacillaceae bacterium (assembly GCA_963751845.1). Lineage (GTDB taxonomy): Bacteria > Bacillota > Bacilli > Bacillales > DSM-1321 > Peribacillus. The sequence goes on along the minus strand of CAVVWH010000018.1, from coordinate 14,933 downwards.
ACTAAACAAAATTTAATGGCTATTTACTAAATTCTTTCTTACTTTTATATTTTAAAAAGAAGATATTAATTCTTATGTATAATCCTTGGTATTTATAGTTGTGAAAATTTTCACAATTTTATTATAATATCATTAAAAAATCTGCGTCAACCAGTTTCACCAATTGTACATATTCGAATTGGGTAAATTCTACTATTGAACAAAGTTGTACCGATTCAAAGGGTAAAGAAATGAACTCTTGAAGATTTACTACGCTAGGTTTGCGTATTGGAGAATTACTTGCCCTTAAATGGACTGATTTTAATGGAGAGAAAGCATCGTTACATGTCACAAAAACTTTATATGACTCGGATAACAATATAAAGGAATATGAGTTACTTCCACCTAAAACGTCCCGCTCAATTCATGCCCTTAGAATTGATGAAAGAATTGTGAAAATGTTGAAACGCTATAAAAATTAGCAATTTTCAGGACATACGAATATAAAGACAACCATGAACATTTGCGCCATTTACACTCATATGACTGCCAATATGAAAAAAAGGCCTTCCACCAGTTCAGTAAACTGATGAAAGACCTTCTCTAATAAGATGGTTATTATGAAGATTGACCAGCAATTCTCCAGCATTTTTAACATATTTGTTTGCTGAATTTAAGTTATGATCCATTTGATTCATATACTTACCTCTCTCTACACTTACAAATTAGTTAATAACCAATTTGAACGTTTAATGATTCTCCTTCAAATAGCTGAAAAGAATCTCCATTATGAAGTGTTTTCCTTTATGGTCGTATACTTCAATATCGTCATGAATATGGTCCCACTCATAATACTTCTTTTTCTTTCCACTTCCAGTAGTTTTTGTTTTTCCTTTATAGGCTGGTCTTTTCTCGGCAGGAATCCCACCCGCTATATATTACGGCATAGGCTTGGTCACTCAATCTGTCCCTAATAGCTCATCTTTCATTCCGTCTGCTAAAAAACCCCTCACTTCTTCACGTTGCATTCCCATGTTTTTAGCTTCGATGATTAATTCTATCCATTCCTCGTCAAGTTCCAACAGATCGACCATGTTTGCCGTTTTAATCTCCATCGTCCCCCAATAAATTAATATATGATTTCGTGTTTTGCAAGCCATATAAATAAATGTCCACTATTTCGTTTGCTAGTTGTTGCGGGTTTTTTTCACCTGTAAATAGCTTCGTAATAGTGAGTCGCTCAACAGCGCCGATTATACACTCTGCAACTGTTTGCATGTCTAGGTCTTGTCGAAAGTAGTTATCTTGCTGCTCCGCTAGTAGATTCTCGGTGATATGCATTACCATCACTTGCTTAATTTCCTTCGATTCGTCTGCCAGGAAAAAGCCGATCCTCGTCAAGTGTTGATGATCGTCAAAGAACTGAAAAATTGCACCTAGACCTCTACCTATTTTAGACGAAAGTATGCTTTTATCCAGATTGGGTTCAAGTCTGCTTTCTTTCGTCAAATTGATTAATTTGTTGCGAAATGTATGTACGAGTTCTTGAAAAATAGCTTCCTTACTAGAGAAGTAGAGGTAAAAACTTGGCTGTGTTAGACCAGCCCTTTTGACAATGGTACTAACCTTTGTTTGATGAAATCCATGTTCTGCGAATTCTTCTGCAGCAACTACAAGGATTGCCTCTTTGCTTTTGATCCCGATGGACCCCTTCTGTCTGCCTCGTTGTCCCATTATGCAGCCTCTTGTCTCTATAAAAATTATATTACCTACGAGTATTATCCTACAGAAAATATTACTACGTCAAGTAGTTTATTACCTTTAATTCACAAAATTTGAAAAACTTATATTAATTTCTAATGTTCGTCTAGGTTATGTTCTTGAAACGTCTATCATCCAAAAAGTCTTGAAAAGCAAATTTTATCAATATAAAAAGACTACCCCCATATAATTAGGAAGTAGTCTATACTTTCGAACAAAATCATTTACATGACTAGTCTCATAATAAGTGAAAAATAGCTTTAACCATTTCTCAATTTAGAGGGGCAGATTACATCATGCCGCCCGTAAGATGAGAGTGTGTAATATCTTTAACGTAAAATTACCGTCTGTCATGGAATTGTGTTAGCAAAATGTTAGCATTTTTAATAGTGAATGAATCTCCTTTATAGAATTAGAAGTAGTTAAGATATATATTTTTTACCTTCGAATCAATAAATATAAATTCATCAAGATTATCAAACTCTTTTGTAGTTTGCGTCCAACCTTTATTTGACTCAAATGGTAAGTAAGATTTTAACTTTGCCCCTGCTGCTTTCTTCATTTTTTAACTTTTTATTTACCTCTTCTAATGTATATGTTTTTTTATACCAGTTACTCGAATATTGATGAAAATATAAACAAATGAAATAAAATAATCTTTTATTTTACATCACAATAAATTATTTTGTCAACATAAAATTTGTAGTATTTTTGAAAATATGTTACAATAATATTACAATTATTCCTTAAATCGTATTTCAAATTCTTATGTAATCTTTTTGCAGATAGAATATGGGTGCGCTTTTTTTATAGCCCTTCTTCAAATCGAAGGAACTGAAGAAAAAGGAAAGTTTTAATGGACCTAGTAGTTTAAATATTAAAAGTCACCTGTGAAGGGCATCAGCCAGATAGGAGAATGGCACTGCAGAAACTTCGGCTTCAAACAATAAGAGAGCTTATCTCAAAATGCAAGTTAGTTGAATGGGACTAACAAGTAACTCTAATAGAGTGAACCAAGTTTTAGTATTACAAGGAGGACAAAAATAATGAATCTAATCAATAAAGAAGTAACACACAAGCGTTTTGGCAAGGGAAGTGTTGTTAAACATAATGATTCTTTCATAGAAATACATTTCGCAACGGAAAATAAAAAGTTTGTTTTTCCCGATGCATTTGAAAAACACCTAAAGCTACATGATAAAAGTGCTGCCAATTCACTTGAACAGGTTATACAAGAAAAGGAAATAGAACGCGAGAAGCTAGAACAGGAAAAGGAAGAAGAAAAAAACCTACAGCGTAAAGAACAGCAACTTCGCTTGGAACATGAAAAACTTATGAAGAATCATAAACTTCATCCCGAATCACAAATGGTTTTTTGGTGTGACATCGAAGAACTGAGTAGGGTTTTTACAGAGTGGAATGTTTTTACTGGCGTAATAAAAAGCGGTAATAACAAAGGAAAGCCAAACAAACCTACCCGCATATACCAAAATAGTGTTTGCCTTTTAACAGCAAGAGATTCTAGTATGTCTGAAAAAGACAGACGTATCTTAGGTGTTTATATGGTGAGTGAAGATTTTATCGGTAAGTTTTGTGAAGATGGATATATTCCTGCTCATCCAGAATACAGACTACAACTTACAGAACAGGAATCTGATAAGATGCTTTTTTGGAAATATTATGTAAATGAAAAATCCCCTCACAAAATGACTTGGAATACTGGTAAATACCGTTATTTTGATAATGTATGGATGGCTCAAATTTTACTTGATATTGTTTCTTTGAAAAGTGACACACAGGAACAAGAACTAGCACATAACTTTTTTGAACATTTTTGTAGAATGAATCGGATCAGGGAAGAAGAATTACCAGAGCCTAATGGCGCATTAATGCGTATATAGATTTTATCCCCTAATAATTAGAATCACAAGTGCTTGTATGGAATACAATGTATGCAAATCCTGAAGAACTTGCAGATTTACTTTGATGCTATGGGGATAGCCTAGTTGCTAACAAGGAAACATTGCAACAAGTATAAATAATGTCATATAGACAATTAATACGAAAGAAGACAGTAAATAATTTTTCCGTTGTATATTCAAATGCAAGTGAATGTGTTAAGTGAAGTACACCAGCTTTTGCGGTGTTTTATGCATCGTTTCCAAACGCGTCAATACCCCATCATCGAGGCTTCATTACCAATCATGCCCCCGCCAAGTAAAAAGAGTCAGTCCCCCAACACATTAATATGTTGGGGGACTGACTCTTCCCTTGCCATAAATTCCATTATACCAGCATATGGAGCTTATTTTGTTTAAAGTCAATTTGTATCGTGTGACGATAAAAGTTCGGCAAGACTTCTTTTCATTTTCCATTTTCAATAGATGTAGCCAGTATATACTTATAATCGTCTCCGTTAGATAAATTATCATCCAAAATTATATCCCCATTTAACTCGACAATTGTTTGCACTTGCACAACAATTAACTTATTGATGTCGCATTAATTCAGACAACCAAAAAAGGACAGCAGTTGTTTTTCCTTGTTTCTTTGCTTCTGCCCAAATGAAAATCGCATCGAACGGTGAATAGAAGGCACTTTGTTTATCGGTAAGTTTCGTGCCAGATATACGAAGGTTATTACTGAACATGCCCATTTTCTTCGGCTTTGCAATAAAGACTTTATCTTTGCAAAAATGGAAAGACAATGCGGATATCCTATCGTCATTAAGACCGTTCAAAATAGAATGGCAAGATTGCTTAGAATTGCAGGCCTAAATACTGAGTTAACACCTCATTCGTTGCGCCATACGCATACATTGCTTCTTGCCGAGGCTAAATTGCTTTAGAACAGGTCATGGATCGATTAGGACATTCCAATGATCAAATTACAAAAAATGTATATCTACACGTTACCCAAGAAATGAAAAAAGAAGCTTCCCACAAGTTTACACAACTCATGAGAAGCCTCGATTAATTCCTCTATGTTAACAAAATGTTAACATCACACTCTTATCTTACATAAAACCCTTATATATCAAGGGGTGAAGCGGCTTATTACATCATGCCGCCCATTCCACCCATACCGCTCATGTCAGGCATTCCAGCGGCTACCCGCTGGTTCTGGTTTGTCAGCAACAACTGCTTCAGTTGTTAAGAACATAGCAGCAACTGATCCAGCGTTTTGAAGAGCATAACGAGTTACTTTTGTAGGGTCAACGATACCAGCTTCGATCATGTTTACCCATTCGCCCGTAGCTGCGTTGAATCCAGTTCCCACTGCTTCACCTTTAAGGCGTTCAACGATAACAGATCCTTCAAGTCCAGCGTTATGAGCAATTTGACGTACAGGCTCTTCAATTGCACGTAGAACGATATTGATACCTGTTGCTTCATCGCCTACAGCTTCAATGGCAGCCACTTTATTGTATACGTTAAGAAGTGCTGTACCACCACCTGCTACGATACCTTCTTCAACCGCAGCACGAGTAGAGTTCAATGCATCTTCAATACGAAGTTTACGTTCTTTCAATTCTGTTTCAGTAGCAGCACCAACTTTGATGACTGCAACACCGCCAGCTAATTTAGCCAAACGTTCTTGTAATTTTTCACGGTCAAATTCAGAAGTTGTTTCTTCTAATTGAACACGAATTTGGTTTACACGAGCTTGAATTGCTTCTGTATTTCCAGCACCTTCAACAATTGTTGTATTTTCTTTTGTTACAACAACTTTAGAAGCACGTCCTAGTGATTCGATTGTAGCAGATTTAAGGTCAAGACCTACTTCTTCTGTAATCACTTCACCACCAGTAAGAGCTGCGATGTCTTCAAGCATTGCTTTACGACGGTCACCAAATCCAGGAGCTTTAACAGCAACTGCATTGAATGTTCCACGAAGTTTGTTCACAACAAGTGTTGCAAGTGCTTCGCCTTCTACGTCTTCAGCGATGATTAATAGTGGTTTACCTTGTTGTACTACTTGTTCAAGTACAGGAAGGATTTCTTGAATGTTACCAATTTTCTTATCAGTGATTAAGATATATGGGTTATCAAGAACTGCTTCCATTTTATCTGAGTTTGTTACCATGTATGGTGATGCATATCCACGGTCAAATTGCATACCTTCTACAACATCTAACTCAGTTGTGAAGCCTTTAGATTCTTCAATTGTGATAACACCGTCGTTACCTACACGTTCCATTGCTTCTGCAATCAAGCGACCTACTTCTTCGTCAGCAGATGAAATAGCTGCAACTTGAGCAATTGATTCTTTGTTTTCAACTGGTTTTGAAATAGCTTTTAATTCTTCAATTGCAGCATTAACAGCTTTTTCCATACCTTTGCGGATACCCATTGGGTTCGCACCAGCGGTTACGTTTTTCAAGCCTTCACGAATCATAGCTTGTGCAAGAACAGTAGCTGTTGTTGTACCGTCACCAGCAACGTCATTTGTTTTACTTGCTACTTCAGCAACTAATTTAGCACCCATGTTTTCAAATGCATCTTCTAATTCAATTTCTTTTGCAATTGTTACACCATCATTTGTGATAAGTGGCGAACCGAATTTTTTCTCAAGAACCACATTACGTCCTTTTGGTCCAAGCGTTACTTTTACTGCATCAGCAAGTGCATCAACACCACGTAGCATTGCACGACGAGCATCTTCACTAAATTTAATTTCTTTAGCCATTTATAAGTACCTCCCTAATTATTTCATTAAAATTTTGTTCTGTTGAAGGATAAAGAGATATAATCGTCTAAATATACTTTAGACTAGACCGGTCGTAGATCTTTGCTTACACCAAATCAATCCTTCTAAGTATGTGGGGCGTTAAACGCTGTATGTTTTTTCTGAATTAGCTAATAATAGCCAAAATGTCGTTTTCGCGTAAAATTAAATATTCAGCACCGTCGTACTTCACTTCAGTACCTGCATATTTTGAGAAGATAATACGATCGCCTTGGGCAACCTCTAAAGAAATACGTTCGCCATTATCAAGAACACGGCCAGTACCAACTGCTACTACCTTACCTTCTTGTGGCTTTTCTTTTGCTGTATCTGGAAGTACGATACCGCTAGCTGTTTTTTCTTCAGATTCAACTAGTTCAATAATAACGCGATCACCTAATGGTTTTAACAAGTGAAACAACCTCCTCAAATGGTTTAAATAATGTTTAATTATTAGCACTCGTTGCACTTGAGTGCTAACACAATTATTATATTAAATAATTCTTCCCCTTTTTGCAAGTATCAAAAACAAAAAATTTCATAATTTTTCCGATTATTTTCGACTCCATCCTGCAATACCCCTTAATTCTATTTAAAAAAGACTGTATTATAGATCTTTGCTGATTTTTGTTTTATAAAACCTTTTAAAATCAAAAAAACCATAAATAGTATGTAAAAGTGGAGTTATTGTTGAATTTTTGATACCATTTTTACTATATTATTGTGATTAACTAAAGGAGTCTTATTTTGAAAAAAGCATACTGGTTTGTCATTATTACTTATCTTGCGATGCAATTGTCTAGTTTTATTGGTGTCCCACTTTTTGCGTACATCGGTGAAGCTCTTGGCGTTCCTATAGATGGATTGAGATTGAAAGCCTTCGCTTATTGGACTATTTTCAGTTTTTGCCTAGCATTACTAGTTGTATTATTTTTCATGAGACATGATATGAAAGAGGCTGCATACACCCGAAATCAGACATCAATTCCTACTTCAATTATTTGGTCAATTTTTGGTATTTTTCTAGCATTTTTCGCTCAAAGTATTGCGGTTTTAATTGAACAGTCGTTTGGTATTACACCTGGATCTGAAAATACTCAGGAAATTCTTTCAATTATTCAGCAAGTGCCGCATCATGATTATTTGTGAGCTCTATTATCGGACCCAATACTTGAGGAAGTTATTTTCCGAAAAATTATTTTTGGCTCACTTTATAAGCGATTTAATTTTTTCATTTCAGCTTTAATTAGCTCCGTTATTTTTGGCCTAGCACATATGGAACTAGCTCATTTGCTATTGTATTCAGCCATGGGCTTTACCTTTGCTTTTCTTTATGTAAAAACAAAACGTATTCTAGTTCCCATTTTTGCCCATGTTTCAATGAATACGGCTGTTGCTTTAGTCCAAATTTACCAACAAGAAATCGAGATTTTTCTTAAAAATACACAAGCATTCATCGGAGGTTTTTTATGAGACGTCAGTCCCCCTTATCACTTGGAATTATCTATGCCAGCTTAGGTGTACTATTTACCGCTATAGCTGTGCAAACTGTTACTTCATCAGGTTGGGGCATCTTTGCCTATATCCTTGTTATTATTGCTACTATGGATTTTGGTTCAGGCATACGAATGATTCTCCTACATTTTAAAGTGAAATCTATAAAAAATAAGAAAAAATAAAGCAGCCATAGTGGCTGCTTTATTTAGAGATAAGGAAGTATTAATTTTTGATGAGTACCTGTATTTAAGTACTTTGCATAAAGATGTACCAGTCTCTATGTCATGGAAAAGATACCTTAGCATTTATTTTATTCTATTCTAAACTCTCCGTAACTTCTTCATCAACCAATGGGTAATTTTTCAAGAAGTAAATGAGCGATTGTAATTCAACTGCCAAGTCAATATGATGAATTCGAATAGAGGTTGGTACATTCAAACGAGCAGGTGTAAAGTTTAAAATTCCTTTAACCTTACATTGAACTAATCGATCTGTAATTGACTGAGCAACTGGAGCTGGGACAGTCAAAATAGCAGCAGATATATCTGAATCTTTCATACGAGCTTCAATTTCGTCCATATGATAAACCGGGACATTAGATATATGCGCACCTACTTTTTTTTCATCGACATCAAAAGCCATATCAATTCTTGTATTATTATTTTTCATAAAATTATAATTCAAAAAAGCAGTTCCTAAATTACCGACACCAATTAATACAACTTTTGTTAATTCATCCTGATCTAACGTCTTTCTAAAAAACGTTAATAAATAATTAACATTATATCCATAGCCTTTTTTCCCGAGCGCACCAAAGTACGAAAAGTCCCGACGAATCGTCGCGGAATCTACCTTAACAGCTTCACTTAATTCCGCTGATGAAACTCTTAGTTTACCCGAAGAATGAAGGTTTTTTAAGAATCGATAATACAAGGGTAGCCTTTTAGCCGTTGCTTGCGGTATCTTTAATTGTTCTTGAGACATGATTGACCCTCGCTTTCACACGATCTTTTCATTATTCCTCTATAAATATTCATATTAAAATAATACACTATTATTCCCAAGATTGTAACAGCTGGTTTAAATTGAGGGAAAACTCAATTTGATAACGCTCTATACTTGTCTTTAGCCAAACATGGTAGGATTATTCATTGCCGATAGGTTCTATCATACGTTACACTAATTAATATGAATATAGGATGAAACAACCTGAGGTGAAATGCATGATTTTATTACAAATTAATCAAGTATCAAAATATTACGGAGCTGAATTAATTTTATCTAATATGAAGCTCGAAGTTCAACATAAAGATCGAATTGCACTAGTTGGTAGGAATGGGGCTGGTAAATCCACCTTACTTAAAATTATTGCCGGACAAATTTCCCATGATGGAGGAGAAATTATAAAGCCAAAGGACGTAACCATTGGTTATATGGCTCAGGATACTGGCCTAGAATCTGAGCTTTCCATTTGGGATGAAATGCTCACGGTATTTCATGATTTAATTCATCAAGAACAAGCAATCCGTAAATTAGAAGAAAAAATGGCGAGCCCAAGCATTTTTTCCAATGAAACAGTTTATCAAAAAGTACTAAATGAATACGATGAGTTGCAAATGAAATTTAAAGAACAAGGCGGATATCAGTATGAATCAGATATTCGCTCGGTTTTACATGGACTTCAATTTGGGGACTTTGATTATTCCACACGCATATCCACGTTAAGTGGTGGACAAAAAACACGGCTGGCACTTGGTAAGTTGCTATTAACTAAACCGGACATATTAATTCTAGATGAACCGACAAATCACTTGGATATTGAAACATTATCTTGGCTTGAACAATACCTGCAAGGCTATCATGGTGCAGTTCTCATAGTCTCTCATGATCGATATTTCCTCGATAAAGTTGTGAATCAAGTATATGAAATATCGCGACATTCCATGAAGAAATATCATGGGAATTACAGTTCTTATTTAGTAAAAAAAGCGGAAGATTATGAACGTGACATGAAACAATTTGAAAAACAGCAAGAAGAGATTGAGAAGCTACGCGACTTTGTTCAAAAAAACATTACTCGTGCTTCCACCACAAAACGTGCTCAAAGCAGACGTAAGCAACTTGAAAAAATGGATGTATTAGATAGACCCCAAGGTGACCAAAAGTCAGCCACCTTTTCGTTTCAAATTGAAAAACAAAGTGGCAATGAAGTGTTACAACTAAAAGACTTAGCTGTAGGTTACCAAAATGAGAAGATTTCGCAAAATATTAATATCCGAATAACAAAAGGTGAAAGTATTGCTCTCGTTGGTCCAAATGGGGTTGGAAAGTCAACCTTATTAAAAACCCTTATTAACAGGCTAGCTTCCCTATCAGGTGAGATTCGTTTCGGCACAAATGTGCAGGTTAGCTACTATGACCAAGAGCAAGCTAATCTTGTCTCAAATAAACGTGTACTTAACGAATTATGGGACGAGCATCCATTAAAACCGGAAAAAGAAATCCGTACGATCTTAGGAAATTTCCTATTTAGTGGAGATGATGTCTTAAAAAATGTTTCCACACTTAGCGGTGGAGAAAAAGCTAGACTGGCACTAGCCAAAATAATGATGGAAAAAGGAAATTTTTTAATTCTTGATGAACCAACCAACCATTTGGACATTGATAGTAAACTTGTGCTTGAAAATGCGCTTATTGATTATCCAGGAACCATACTTTTCGTTTCCCATGACCGTTACTTCATTAATCGAATTGCTACAAAAGTTATTGAACTCTCCAAACAGGGAAATGAAGAGTTCCTTGGTGACTATGACTATTATGTGGAGAAAAAACAAGAACAAGCTGAACATGAGGCACTCGAACAACAACAACAGCAGAATAAACAGCAAGAACAAAATACAGATAAAACAAGTTATATAATCGATAAAGAGGCTAAAAAAGCAGAACGACAACGAAAGCGACGAATTGAAGAAATAGAAATTGAAATGGAGAAACTAGAAACAGAAATCCAAGAATATAATCAAATTCTTTGTGATCCCGAAGTGTTTCAAAATCATGAAAAAGTATTAAATCTCCAAACAAAACTAGAGGAAGCTCAAACAGCTCTAGACTTATTATTAGAAGAATGGACAGAGTTGGATGACTAATTTTTAATCATTACTTAATAACCCCAAGCGGTGAACTTTTCATTAAGTCTCACTGCTTGGAGTTTTTTTCGACTTTTTTTATATGACACTGTGGATTTTTAATATAGTTCTCTATTTAATACATGGATCTTTTTGAAAATAATAGTATATTTAAAACATCAGTCTTATTTACCCATTCGATTAGACCTATTTTGTTTATCGAGGTGAAGTTATGAGAAGTAAAGTTTCCAAGTCACTAGTATTACAAGTATAAATATGATGTTACATAATTTTCGTACGCTTATTAAAGAAGTTGCTGATTCTATTGAACATGTTACTTCTGCATCAGAACAATTATCTGCTGGCTCTGAAGAAACAACAAATTCGACACAGCAGATTGCAGCAGTTATACAGGAAGTAGCTAGTGGCTCTGAAACACAACTTCACGGCGCGATAAAATCATCTAGAGCAGCTGAACAAGCAAATAAAGTTTCAACTATAGCGGGACAAATGTCAATAAGTACAGACAAGGTTTCCTCATCTGTAAACGCAATGGCGAAAATTGCTAAAAGTTCAGCACAGACTTCACATAATGTCGCAGTATCTACTCAAGAGCAACTAGCTTCAATGGAAGAGATTACTTCATCTTCAGAGTCCTTAACTAAAATAGCACAAGAATTAAAAGGACTAATCCAAACTTTTAAAATCTAGGACTAATAGCTAACATGAAGCATCCCTTAATTTTATTTCTGGGATGCTTTTCATAACCTATTCTTTATCCACAATACTATCCACAATAACATGCCTCTACTTCATATCTTCTTCGCACTTATCCACGATATCCACAAAAGTTATCCTACTTATCAACAGAAACCTGATATATCCACAATATATTTTAAATTATCAGAAACTTTATCCACATAAAAAGGAAGCCAACCTGGGCTCCCCTTTAAACTTATTCACATGTGTATATCTTCGATTAAAAAGCTTCTATATCTAACCCTGGGTTTCCATTTAAGTCTAATCCAGATCGTCTTCCTTTTTCAAACAAAACACTGCCGGCCGCCCCAATCATAGCTGCATTATCTGTACATAAATTGATTGGTGGAATTACTAATTCTACTTCAGGTAATTCAGTAAATGCCTCCGCAAGAGCTGCACGTAGTCCTTTATTGGCAGCTACTCCTCCCGCTAATAAAACCTGTTTAACTTTATACTCTTTCGTCGCTGCTATTGCTTTAGTCACTACTACATCAATCACACTTGCCTGAAAACTTGCAGCAAGGTCAGCAGGTTCAATCTTCTCACCACGCTGCTCAGCATTATGTAGCGTGTTAATCACTGCAGATTTTAGTCCACTAAAACTAAAATCATAACTTCCATCGAGCCAAGCACGTGGTAACTTAATATTTGGTGTACCTTCATGCGCTAGTCTGTCAATATGAGGTCCACCAGGGTATGGAAGATTCAAAGTTCGTGCAACTTTGTCATAAGCCTCTCCAGCAGCATCATCCCTTGTCTCACCAATTACTTTAAAAGTCCCTGGTTCCGTAAGTAAAACTAACTCCGTATGTCCTCCGGAAACAACAAGAGAAAGCGCAGGATATTGAATTTCTTTTACTAATCTATTCGCATATATATGGCCTGCAATATGATGAACGCCAACTAAAGGAATTCCATGTGCAAATGCAATGGTCTTAGCTGCATTCACTCCAATTAACAAGGCCCCAACTAAACCAGGTCCCTCCGTTACAGCTACCGCATCGATATCTTCATAATCAACATTTGCTTGCTGTAGAGCTTCTTCTATTACAATTGTTATTTGCTCTACATGATGTCGAGAAGCAATCTCTGGGACAACTCCACCAAAACGTTTGTGACTCTCAATTTGGGACGCAACGATATTACTCAAAATTTCCGTACCATTTTTAATAATAGCTGCTGCTGTTTCATCGCAGCTTGTCTCTATTGCTAATATAATTTGATCTTCTTTCACGAGAAATTCACCCACATTATGTTTGCATCTTCATGATTATCGGTATAATATCTTTTCCGAATACCGCCTTTTTGAAATCCTAACTTTTCATACAAAGCAATGGCCACAGCATTACTTACACGAACCTCTAATGTCATCCGTATAGCGCCCATGCTTATTGAAATCTCAATCATTTTGCGAAGTAACGTTTCACCTAATTTTTTACCTCGATATTCCGGTAAAATAGCAATATTAGTTATATGTGATTCATCGATTACAACCCAAGAACCACAATACCCTACAATTTTCCCGTTATCCTCGATAACGATGTACACCGCATATTGATTTACTGTTAACTCATTAAAAAAAGCTTCTTTACTCCATGGTAGTGTAAAAGACTGCCTTTCAACCTCTAGCACTTGTTCAATATCATCCACTTTCATCCTGCGAAACATCATTGTATTATTCATTTTAATCGGTCGCTTTCCTCATCTTTTGTATTCGATTGCTGCTCAAGCCACTTGGCTTCTGCCTCAGCCATACGTACATAATTCGGTACAAAATGATGAATATCCTCTTCCATCTTAACTTTTCCTAAAAAAGCAAGCTCACTTGGTCTCGGATTAAATAATTGACTTGGAGCGAAAAATGCTAAATCTCCAAGAATCTGACTGATTACTTCACGATGAATCTCCACATCTTGCCCCACAAATAGTATAGGATGATTCCTTTCCCTTAATCGAGAGGCCCATTCAGTGGATAGCATATTACAATCCTCTATAACGTTTGTCAATTGTCCGTGATTATATTCATATAAACCTGTATACACTTGTCCGCGCCTTGCATCAAATAAGGGCGAGATACATCCATTAAAGTACCGACCATTAGCAGCCAAAGCCTCCAAACTAGAGACCCCTGATAATGGAATTTTCAAAGTCCAAGCTAAGGTTTTGGCAATCGTCACACCAATACGAATCCCAGTATAAGAACCAGGACCCTTTGCTACGACAATTTTATCTAATTCTTTTGGCAGCGTATCACAGTCCTTTAATAACGTTTCAATCGCTGGCATAACCCGAACAGAATGATTTTTCTTCAAATTTGTGATATATTCCCCCATCACTCGATTACCGTCAATCAAAGCAATCCCTAACGTGAAATTAGAAGTATCAATGGCTAAAACCTTCATTATAAAATCTCCTTACATAACTCAACATAACGATTTCCATGAGCTTCAAATACAAAACGACGATGATCATCATCTAAACGAAGAATATGAATAACTAATAACTCCTCAGGGAGCTGTTCCATTATCAAATGTGCCCACTCAACAACGGTTACCCCCTCACCTTCAAAATACTCATCAAACCCTAGGTCCTCATCAGATTCACTTACTCGATACACATCCATATGATATAAAGGCAAGCGTCCTTGATATTCTTTGATAATCGTAAAAGTTGGACTATTTACAGTGCGAGTGATCCCTAAACCTTTCGCTAATCCTTTGGTAAAAGCTGTTTTTCCTGCACCTAAATCTCCTTCAAGTGCAATAACGTCCCCACCTTTTAACCGACTTGCTAATGAAATGGCAAACTGCTCTGTATCTTCTTCTCTATATGAAATCCACTCAAATTGTTTCATATTCTAATCACCTTTAATATATTCAATCCTACTACCAAAGTAATTTTCTAATTGATAGTTGATAAGCATATTACCATCATTTCTATATAAAAATCCCTAGATCCGTTGTTCTAAGGATTAGAAAAACATTCTAAATTTAGTGTACCTTTTTTTACATCAATAAACAAATATCTTCTTTTTCGTTCATTTAGCGATTTTGCATACATTATGGACAAAAGAAAAAAGTC
>CAVVWH010000017.1:0-55133 GCA_963751845.1 uncultured Bacillaceae bacterium | reverse complement strand
TTTTAGCCAAGAAGACCCCCACCTTCAAACCAGAGCTATGCGATAGCGAGCGAAGGTTAAGTGGGGGATGAATTGGCTTCTTTTTTTAGCTATTTTGAGTGTTTTGACTTGAAAATGATTCCTATTCAAAGGTAAAATATACATAAATAAACGAACTGATGTTCTTTCGAGGTAGGGGAGAAATGAATGAAAGTAACTAATTTTTCGAGACGGTTGTATAAAAATGAAATGTCTAAAACGTTAGTTGATGAAATTTCTTACTTTGAAGAAGTATTCAATCGTGCCAAGAGATTTACCTTTCAAACATTAGTGCGGGAAAAAAGATGGAAACGTAAATTACACGAAGAAAGTATCCATCTCGTCGTAAAGAAAAAATTTGGTTTGAATGATTATGTTGCGAATAGCGTTGTCAGAGAAGCGAATGCTCTTTTCTCCTCTCGAACGGAATTAAATCATTTATATATCAAACAAGCCGAAGAAAAGATTAAACACTTAAAGAAAAAATTAAAAAGTGAACGAAAATATTTCACTCAATTAAAGAAAATAAAAGAAAGCTGTATCAAAGGAAACCTACAGTTTCCTGAAAACTTGAAGTTTGAGTATCATCCAAGTGGTATGGTTTCACTTGAACAGAAGAAACAATCTTTGATTTGGGTTAATTCTTATTTGTTTGAACATCAATATCTAGATAAAGAAATCAAATGTAGAAAAGCAAAAATTGGACGTGTAGAACATCGTCTTTTTCGATTAGAACAAAAGAAAGAAAAGTTGAAAACTCACATTCCAAGTGTTGTTTTTGGTTCTAAAAAACGATTTAAACAGCAATTCACAAAAGAAGAGTATGTTCAAGATCACGATTCTTGGAGAAAGCTCTTTTTAGCTGCACGGAATAAAGAATTTATGATTTCTGGTCGAAAAGATGCTGGCTCCGGTAATTTTGTTTTTCATTATAATACTGAAACTAATGAACTTCATATGACCACTATAGGTGGTAAAATAGCAACAATTCCTGATGTTACCTTTCCATACGGCAAAGAGGTTGTGAATCAAGCAATTGAGAATCAAAAGAAATGCAAAAACAAAAAAGAGTTCGGAAAACCGATTTCTTGGTCAGTCGAAGATCACGGAGACTATTACATTATTAAAAACATCGTAGGCGTTGATTCAAATCCTCATATCAATTTTTCTACTTCGGAAGGTGTGATAGGCGTCGATTGCAATGTAGACCATTTTGCTTGGGCAGATATTTCAAAGGATGGCAATTATCTTGATAGCGGAACATTTTCTTTTTCAGTTCGTAAGAAAACGTCTGGTCAAATCACCAAAATCATGGAAGCAGAAGTGATTGCTTTAGTTAATTTAGCTGCTCATAAGAACAAGCCCATCGTAATGGAAGATATTGATACGACTCTATCTAAAACGGGCGACGTTTATGGCAATAAGAAAGCAAACCGGATGAAAAGTATATTCGCTTATCGTAAAATGTCTCAAGCGATTATCAGTCGAGCAAATAAAATGGGTGTAGATGTGATTCAAGTGAATCCAGCGTACACATCCATTTCAGGGAAAATGAAATATATGCGTAAATTTGGTATTTCCATTCATCAATCAGCCGCCTACACAATTGGACGTAGAGGTTTAGGGTATAAAGAAAAATCACCAAAGGTGCTTAAAAAATATATGATTCAAAACAAAAAACATCATTGGAACCACTGGTCTGTATTAAATAAAAAAATTTCTGTACATACACATTCATTTTATTATCTATTTAATGTAAATAAGCCTTATCAAGAGATAAACATTCATCACTCCTCTCTGAGAGAACAAGAAACAAAACAATTACTAAAAGCATTCTGTTAAATGAATCGTTCAAATATAGCACATTGTACCAGTCTTTCACTTTCATCACCGGAGCAGATGGTGTCCAAAAGGACATAAAGATTCTTGGAGCTGGATGCATTACAATGATTTCTATATGCACATTCTATACAAATGAAAGATGGTGTACCTTTACTATTTGCTTCTATAGGATAGGAAAGGTCGTTCCAAAGGGACACTTCTGACATCCTGTATAGCTAACCTATCTTGTTGAACGGATGGGGTTCTTAGGTGGTAGCACTTAGGAATCTCCCACTTCAAGCTTGCTAAGTGGGAGTAGTTCAATTGGACAACATTTGTAGTACTCTAAAAAAGATGGTCAACAGCTCATTTTCATATTGAGCGGTGCAGTTTAGTTTGAATAAGATACCTTCCATCTGTTTAATTGTGTGCCAGCTCATGTTATAATGAGGAACTTAAGATAATTACGACTTTTACTGATAATTGAACGGATGCCAAGAAAAGCCTCCGCGCAAGCGTAAAATATGGAGGTGTAAGAGAATGAATAAACGATGGACGATTGGTGAAATTAAAGAATTTGTTGAGAACAATTCGGAAAGTAAGTTGCTAACGACGGAATATCAAGGTTTTTCTCAAAAGTTACTATTTAAATGTGCATGTGGTAGAAACTTTGAAAAAACATTTAAGAAATTTAAAAATAATAACCAACGTAAATGTGACGTGTGCCAACCGACAAAAGCGTCACGCTAAACGTATAGCGAATAAACGAAGTGCCAATTTCTATTAAAGAGAAGTTGGCACTATTTTTATATTGTGATGTAAAGCATTTTAAAAAAGTTTGTTTAAAATCACCTATTCAGATTTTCCTTTTTTCATTGCTTTATCAAGGATCCTATTATTTTCTAAACCACGATCATTAAATGCGTTATCGCTGTTTAAGTGATCACTAATTGGTCCCTTATCCATACTATCATTCAAAATTTCTTGAGATGTCATCTTGGGGTCTCTGTTCACTTCCGCCATAAAATTTCCTCCTCTTTTTTGGTTATTTTTACTTTGTCCCTTTTTCTCTATGAAAATGTAGATAAAAAATATATTTTTAACAGGCTGATGGCACGGATTTTTCTTTCAGCTTTAAATAGCATGAATACTCCACAATTATTAGACAGTGGTTCTATGGGATAGATCATCATTTTTTTCGGATATTTTATCTATATAAAAGAGACAGTAAAGGAGGAAGATGAAAATTCTTAATAAAAAGGGAAGGAAGGAAAAAAATGTACATAAAACGGATAATCGCTTCTTCTTTAGCTGTCTTTCTATCAGTTTCACTTTCTATACCTCAGGTAAGTGCTGAAAAAAGAGAAAATGCACAACCCCAAATGGAATACCGAGTGAAAGGAAAACTAACTGTTAATGGTAAGCAGTTCAAAGATTTAAATGGAAATGGAAAACTAGACCCATATGAAAATTGGCAATTGTCAGATGAGGAGCGAGTGAAAAATCTGGTTTCACAGATGACCCTTGCGGAAAAGGCGGGATTGTTGATTATTCCTGAATTTCCGGCATTTAAAAATGGAAAATTAGTACTCCCAAATAAGATGATTAGTCAAAATACCCGTTATTTTATCTTTCGTGAAACACCAAGTGCTGATGTGATTGCTAGTTATAATAACCAGATTCAAAATGCGGCTGAGGAAACAAGATTAGGCATTCCGGCTGTGATCATTTCAAATCCACGAAATCATGCCGAGTCGCTTACAGCTGCAGGAGATACGAATATAGAAGAGCCTGGGCAATTCTCTTATTGGCCAGGTCCATTAGGACTCGCGGCGACACGTGATTTGAATCTAATAACGGAATTTTCCCGAATCTCCTCAAAAGAGTTTAGGGCTACTGGGATCCGTAAGCTCTTTGGATATTCAGCAGATGTCGCGACCGATCCATTTTGGGCGAGAATTGATGAAACATTTGGTGAAGACCCCAGGATCATTTCCGACATCATTTGGCGAATTATCAAAGGATATCAAGGGGATATCCTGAATGATAACAGTGTAACGACAACAACTAGACATTATCCAGGTGGGGGACCACGTGTGAAAGGAACGGATCCTCATTTTGAAGAAGGCAAGTATAATCTTTACCCAACGCCGGGCAGTCTGGTAAGGATTCATATGCCCCCTTTTAGAGCTGCAATCGCAGCAGATACAACATCAATTATGCCATATTACGCCTATCCTAGTAATGCAAGTGCAAAGCAAGGTCTGCCACCATATAGTGCAAAGCAGCAGTTTGAAGAAGTTGGTTTTGCCTTAAACAAGCCATTTATCGATTACTTGCGTAAAGATTTAGGGTTCCTAGGATATGTGAACTCGGATACAAGCGCTATCCTTGATAAAGCATGGGGAGCAAAAAATTTGTCAGTTGAAGCAAGATTTGCAAAAGCATTAAATGCAGGAACGAATATTTTCTCTGGTGTTGCTAATCCAACGCCAATCATCAATGCGGTAAAACAGGGGCTTGTGAGTGAACAAAAAGTGAATCGTTCCGCCACCTATTTATTAACAGAGATGATGAAACTTGGTCTATTCGAAAATCCTTATGTAGACCCAAAACATGCACTGGAAGTAGTGAATAACCCTGCTTCACAACAACGTGCAGATTTGGCTCATCGCAAGTCCGTTGTACTATTGCGAAATGAGAACAATGTATTGCCTTTAACAGATAAAAAAATAACAAGCATGAAACTGTATGTTGAAGTGTTTCCTGGAGGAGATAAAGGAGAGAGTACCACAAAACTAAAACAAATCATTCGAAATTATGATAAGAAAATCATCATTACGGATCGTTTGGAAGAGGCAACTCATGCGTTTGTTTGGGTGAAACCTAAGCAAAACTTTATCAAAAGAAAACCGACACTCACAATAGGACCTGAAACGGAAATTAATAATGTAAGCAGAATCATTGAAATTCAGAAAAAGGTTCCAACGATTACAGCTATTAACTTTAGAAGTCCATGGTTAATCAATGAAATCGAACCAAATGCAGCAGCCGTTATTGCCACTTTTGGCGTAAAGACGGAAGCGCTAGTAGATGTCATTCGAGGGAGATTTAATCCTACTGGTAAACTTCCTTTTACTATACCGGCTAATCAAAAAGCAGTCGATCATGATATTGGTGATATGCCAGGATTCCGAGAGGCTCCTTCCTATGTCTATCGGGCCAAAAATGGTGATGCCTACGGATATAATTTCGGTCACTCTTATAGTACGGTAACAAATGCTCAAACAACATTTATAGATCAAGTGAAAAAATTTGTGAAAAAAGGAATCACGGAGAATTGATGTGAAGAGGGTGTCCCGAATTTGGGACACCCTTATTTTGGTATGATATTGGATATTTCGATGAAGATTCAAGAAAAAGAAACTTCAAGAATAGGCTATTTATAAAAATTTTCTCCACTTTATATACAAGTCTAGGTAAGATTAACCAATTGAATGTTAGGTTTAATAACATTTATAAAAATTTTCCTTGTTTTGAAAACGTTTTAAGTGTTGATTTATGAGCTTTTTATAAATAGAACAATAAAAATTAAACTAAAATTTCTGAAAATAGAACAAAAGTTAGTTTTACTAACATTAAAATGTGATATTATATAACATATAAATGGTTTATATTTTTAATCGTATTAGCGGATGGGAGGAAATGGCGTGACGAAACAAAAAATAGTACTAATTGGGAATGGTATGGCAGGGGTTCGATGTATAGAAGAAATTTTAAAGATTAAGCCAGAAAGTTTTGAGGTGACTGTATTTGGAAGTGAGCCACATCCGAATTATAATCGAATTCAACTATCAAACGTATTGCAAGGGGATACGACGATAGAAGATATAACAATCAATGATTGGAATTGGTATATAGAACACAATATTACACTGTATTCAGGTGAGACTGTTACGAATATTGATACGGCAAAGCAAATGGTTTATTCAGATAAAAATCGTGAGGTCGAATATGATCAATTAATTTTTGCTACTGGATCAGTTCCATTCATTCTACCGATTCCTGGCGCTGATAAAAAGGGTGTTACGGCGTTTCGGAACATTGAAGACTGCGAAAAAATGATTGAATATTCGAAAAAATATGAAAAAGCAGCCGTTATTGGCGGTGGATTACTAGGCCTTGAGGCCGCAAGGGGGCTATTGAACTTAGGAATGAAGGTAGACGTAATTCATCTTTCCAATTATTTGATGGAAAGACAGTTGGATTCGACAGCAGGAAAAATGCTTCAAAAGGAACTCGAAAGCCAGGGGATGAACTTTTTATTAGGGAAACAAACACAGGAAATAATCGGGGAGAATGATGTAGAGGGATTGCGCTTTAGTGATGGGGAGGAAATCAATGTTGACTTAGTGGTGATGGCAGTTGGAATCAGACCTAATACTCAACTGGCCAATATAAGCGGGATTCCGGTTAATCGAGGAATTATTGTGAACGACTATATGGAGACAGAAATTCCTAATGTATATGCTGTTGGGGAATGTGCAGAACATCGCGGAATGGTCTATGGCTTGGTAGCACCTCTTTATGAACAAGGTAAGGTGTTGGCTAAAAAGATTTGTGGGGTAGGAGATGATGCATATGAGGGTACGGTCCTATCTACAAAATTAAAAGTGTCTGGTGTTGATGTATTTTCAGCGGGAGAAATTTTTGAGGATGAACAGACAAAATCAATTAAGGAATTTAATGATTGGAGCGGTACTTATAAAAAAGTATTAATTCACGATGAAAAAATAGTAGGAGCTGTATTATTCGGTGATACAAGTGAAGGCACGAAATTATTGAGCATGATTAATAAAGGCGCTCATATTTCAGAATATTTTGAAACCGAAAAAGGCGGAGAATCTGGTCTCAGTCTTGTGGCATCAATGTCTAACGAAGAAATTATTTGTGGCTGTAATGGGGTAACGAAGGGTGATATTATCCAAGCAATTGAAACACAAGGTTTGACTAGCATTGAAGAGGTGAAAGGCTGTACAAATGCTTCAAGATCATGTGGGGGCTGTAAGTCTTTGGTAGGTGAACTTTTAGAACTTACATTAGGAGATGAATTCAGTAAATCTAATCAAAAAGAAGCAATCTGCAGCTGTACGACATTATCCAGAGATGATGTAGTAGCCGCAATCCGTGAAAAGAACCTGACTCATACTCGTGAGGTGATGAATGTTCTCGGCTGGAATACGGAGGGAGGTTGTTCGAAGTGTAGACCAGCGTTGAACTACTACTTAGGAATGATCAATCCTATTGAATATGAGGATGAAAAAGAATCGCGTTATGTTAATGAACGTCTCCACGCCAATATTCAAAAGGATGGTACATTTTCCGTCGTACCAAGGATGTATGGGGGAGTCACCAATCCAGATCAATTGCGAAAAATCGCTGATATTGCCGATAAATACAATGCTAAGTTACTAAAAGTTACAGGTGGACAACGTATTGATATATTTGGGATTGAAAAAGAAGACCTTCCAAGTGTGTGGGCAGATTTGGATATGCCATCTGGTTATGCTTATGGGAAAACGCTGCGAACAGTAAAAACATGCGTCGGTGAAAGCTTCTGTCGATTTGGTACTCAAGACTCCATTGGACTTGGCATTGCTTTAGAGAAAAAACTAGAAAGGGTAGGCACTCCGCATAAGTTTAAGATGGCTGTCTCTGCTTGTCCACGTAACTGCGCTGAGTCTGGAATTAAAGACCTTGGTGTGGTCGGAGTTGATGGTGGTTGGGAAATATATGTTGGTGGAAACGGTGGCACTCATTTAAGAGCTGCTGACCTATTGTGCAAAGTAAAAACAAGTGAAGAAGTGATGGAGATCACATGCGCCTATTTCCAATATTATCGAGAAACAGGGGTTTATATGGAAAGAACCTCTAAGTGGGTTGAGCGAATGGGACTCGATGCGATTAAAGCGGTGATTGAAGATAAGCAAAAAACGCATCGAGCTGAATCAACGTTTAGATGAAGCGTTATCTGTACTAAGTGAACCATGGAAAGAAGTCATTAACAACGAAACGCTTCAAAAAGAGTTATATCAAAAAGTAAAAATACTCGAAACAACTAAATAAATGGACTTGGAGGAAACGATTATGGAAAAAACTCTTCAAATTCTTCAACGAATCAAGGTATCCACAGTGGATGAAGTGCCAGTGAACATTGGAAAAACAGTAAGGATTGGTTCTCATGATATTGCCCTTTTTCATCTAGCGAGTGGTAAATTTCGGGCTATTGAAAATCGTTGCCCACATAAAGGTGGCGTTCTGGTGGAAGGGATGGTAAGTGGTGAGCATGTCTTCTGTCCGATGCATGATTGGAAAATCAGCATTGAGGATGGAAATGTCCAAAAACCCGATCATGGATGCGTAAAAACATACAAAGTGGAAGTAGAAAACGAGGATGTCTATATCGTTTTGTAAAGTGAAATATCTATCAGCGGGTGCCTTACCTCCCGCTGATGATTGAAAGGAAACAGACAAATAGCACCGCGGCCATATGTTCTCTCCAGTGTTATCACATCCTTGTGTGTGCCGAAAATGAGATAAATAAAAAAATGAAGAACTAGGAGGGAATCCGATGTCATACGTGAATCCGGAACAAGTTGTTGAAAACATGGTTCAAGCAGGGGCTACAAAAGCGAAACTCTCTATCAAGGATCTATTAATTAGAGGAGGATTAGCCGGAGCACTTCTCGGCTTTGGTACTACCTTAGCATTTACGGCTGAAACACAATCACAAATGGGGGTTTTAGGTGCACTACTTTTCCCTGCTTGTTTTGTTATCGTTATACTACTTGGTTTAGAACTGGTTACTGGTAATTTTGCTTTATTGCCGTTAGCCGTATTGGAAAAAAAGGCAACATGGATGGAAATGATTTCTAATTGGTTCTGGGTCATTATAGGTCATGTAATCGGTGGTTCCTTTTATGCAGTGTTGTATGTGATAGCCGCTACCCATTTAGGTCATATACCCGTGTCTGATCATGCGGTTGCTCAAAAGCTAGTCAAAGTAGCAGAAGCAAAAACGTTAGCTTATTCTGCATTAGGTTCTAGTGGATTGCTTATTGTTTTTGTAAAAGCTGTCCTTTGTAACTGGATGGTCGCTTTAGGTGCTGTTATGGCGATGACTTCAAAATCTACATTAGGAAAGATCGTTGCGATGTGGCTACCAATTATGATGTTTTTTGCTCAAGGGTTTGAACACGCAGTGGTAAATATGTTTGTAATCCCTGCAGGAATGATGCTTGGTGCGGATGTTACGATAGCTGATTGGTGGTTATGGAATCAGATTCCAGTGCTACTTGGAAATCTTGTCGGTGGGTTACTGTTTACCGGTCTTGCGTTATATGTAACACATCGGGGAGAAGAGAAAAAAGGGTTGATCAAAAGTGATAGTGAGCAGGCAACGAGAGTTAGTTAAGAAGAAAAGAGGCGAAAGATCATGATGGGAAAAGTGTATTTAGTCGGTGCAGGACCAGGAGACCCTGAACTGATCACCGTAAAAGGAGTAAGGTGCATTCAGCAGGCGGACGTTATTTTATATGACCGCTTGGTAAACAAAGAACTGTTAGACTACGCTAAACCTAATGTTGAGCTGATTAACTGTGGTAAACTACCAAACTATCATTTACTACAACAAGAAACGATTAATCGATTTCTTGTGAAATATGCCCAAAAAGGAAAAACGGTCACACGATTAAAAGGTGGAGATCCATTTGTGTTCGGTCGAGGCGGAGAAGAAGCAGAAGTATGTGAAAAAGCAGGCGTACCATTTGAAGTGGTCCCCGGAATTACAGCTGGCATTGCAGCACCTGCATATGCTGGTATTCCAGTCACTCACCGCGATTATAGCTCATCATTTGCGATTATTACTGGTCATAGAAAAGCAGGAGAAGATGACAATATAAAATGGGAGGCAATCGCAAAAGGGATTGATACTATCGCCATTTATATGGGTGTGAAAAACCTTCCCTATATAAGAAAAAAACTGCTTGAACATGGAAAAAAACCGGATACCCCAGTTGCGCTTATTCACTGGGGTACATTACAAAACCAAAGAATAGCGATAGGTACGCTTGAAACAATCGTTGATACAGCGGAACGTGAGCTGGTTGAGAATCCGAGCATGATTGTCATTGGAGAAGTAGTCCGATTCCATAATAAAATTAATTGGTTTGAAAAAATGAAAGAAGAAACTTTACTGGTAAATGAGGTATTTTAAATGGAAGCCATTTTATACATCTGCCACGGAAGTCGTGTTCCAGAAGCATGTACAGAAGCAATTTCTTTTATCCGTACATGCATAATGAAAAGGCCAGAAAGGATTCAGGAATATTGCTTTTTAGAGCTATCAGAACCGACAATGGAAGCTGCCTATGAACAATGTGTGCAAAGTGGAGCGACTTCTATTCTAGCGATTCCGGTATTATTATTAACAGCTGCACATGCAAAAAAGGATATTCCAGATGTTTTATACAAAATAGCTAAACAATATCCTGATGTTGCTCTTACTTACGGGCGTCCGATTGGGGTTCATTCAAACATGGTAGATATACTTACTGAACGGATTATGGAAATGAATGAAGTGGTTTCCAACAAATCTCTCATTTTATTAGTTGGCAGAGGATCAAGTGACCCAGATGTAAAAAGAGACTTGCAGAAAATAGCGAATAGGTTAAGCGTGCAGTTAAATGGTGTGAGAGTGGAAGATTGTTATTTAACTGGTGCTAAGCCCAGTTTTGCAGCAATACTTGAAAACTCCTGCTCTTCCGGTGCTGATTCTGTATTTATTATTCCGTATTTACTGTTTACCGGTATATTAATGAAAGGCATGGAAAAAGAGATTACTCGTACTAGCAGCATGACTAAACAAAAATATGTATTGTGTAATTATCTCGGCTATCATCCTAAAATGGAAGAGATTTTGCAGGAACGGATTAAAGAGTTGAAGGAGCGAAGTCCCTTTGTATCGTTTTACACTTAAAGTACAAGACAAAAAATGTGTGTTTGTTGGGGGTAGAACGTTTGCTTGGTTCCACTTCAAATGTAACCACTTATTCTAACTCAACCTAGATTATGATTGAAACTTGGTTTGGATTAGACTAGCCCTAGTAGTATTTGCTAGGGTTAGATCCATTTATCACGTCATAACGGGCAGTAAGACCCCTACCTCAAGACTTCGAGTAAATCGAGGAAGGATAGGTAGGGGATCAACTGCCCGTAAAGACCTGATAAGTGCGACTAACCATCAGTGGGGGATGAAGAAAACCCCCACTGATGGAAGTCTTCTTTATAAGTAATGGTAAGCATTTTGCAATCAGACGCTGACTAGTACTACAAAAGGGTAGGTAGATTCAAACAATGAAGTTGTCGGCTACATAGTAAGTGAAGATGATTCAGACGAATGGTCGGGGCTCTCATACATACTTAACACTTCGTTTGTTAGGTTATTCAAATATTAGATCATATGTTGTGGTCATGGGCTGAATGGGGCAATGCTGAAGGAACAGAGATTGAAGCATGATAGCGATTCTTATCTTTTGTGGTAAAATGGAAAGATAAGAAATAAGAAGGGGATTTCCATGTCGAATAAAATAGTCAATTCTGTTTATGAACTAATTGGTCACACACCCGTCGTACGATTAAATCGACTGGTTGACAAAACTTACGCTGAGGTACTAGTTAAATTGGAATATTTTAATCCTAGCGGAAGTGTGAAGGATCGAGCTGCGTTTTCATTAATTGAAGCTGCTGAACGCCAGGGGAAACTTCAAAAAGGTGCAACCATAATTGAACCTACTAGTGGTAACACTGGTATTGGACTGGCCATGAATGCGGCCATCAAAGGATATAAAGCCATTTTCGTTATGCCTGACAATATGTCGCAAGAAAGAATTTCCATCTTAAAGGCATACGGTGCGCAGGTAGTCTTGACTCCAGCAAAAGAAAAAATGCCTGGTTCCATTAATAAAGCACTCGAATTGCATAGTCAAATTGAAAATAGCTTCGTTCCACAGCAATTTGAAAATCCAGCAAACCCTGCTATTCATAGAATAACGACAGCTCCAGAAATTCTAGAACAAACGGAAGGGCAGCTTGATGCCTTTGTTGCCACAGCAGGGACAGGGGGAACAATTACTGGAACAGGTGAGGTTCTTAAAGAAAAACTTCCAAATTTAGAAATTCTAGTCGTAGAGCCAAAGGGATCTCCTGTACTTTCCGGCGGACAACCCGGACCTCATAAAATTGTCGGAACAAGTCCTGGGTTCATTCCATCCATCTTAAATCAAGAAATCTATGACAAGATCGTTCATGTTAGCGATGAAGACGCATGGCAAACGACTCGAGACTTAGCAAAATATGAAGGAATTCTTGTTGGTCCATCTTCCGGTGCAGCGGTTTGGACAGCAATCAACACAGCGCGAAGACTAGGACCAGGGAAACGGGTTCTGTGCATAGCACCTGATAATGGTGAACGGTATCTAAGTCTTCCAGGTTTATTTTCGAATGATAACTAATCACTCTCGAAAAATTGATGAGAGTTGTAGGTTAGCGCTTTCTCTTTTGAGGGACACCTCATATTAAATTATTTAATACAACATAAAAAAGAGTACCCAAATTATAAAGGGGATCCAGTAATTAGTGCCGTTGAAAAAGTATTATCTTATATAAAATGATTAAAAGCTCATATTTGGGCTTTTTTATTTTGATAAAGGTAGGAACTTGGTGCTTGTCCCCCGTATGGTAAGGCTAAAAAGAATCAGAGGGAAGTGATATCGCTTTTTATCATCTTTCTTTCTTTTCAATTAAATATAAAGAAAATCCATCGAAAATATAAAGCCCAATTATTACAACTGATATTAAGATTACTGTAAATGTACTCATTTTTCCCCTCACTTTTTAGTATTGTCCCAAATTGGTAGCTGAGATATTGCCATTTTCAAAAGAGATGATAGGAGATCGAATGTGAAAAATAGTTCACTATCATTTGAAAGCAACAATGGAATTGATGAGTTGAAAAATAATTAAATTGTAAATAAGGAATCTTTATACAGACATCGTTCAGGTGTAAGTTATACCAATTTTGACCAGCAAAATAATAACTTTTAGAAGCGTAATTAATTTACCATATAAATAATTATAATACCAATAATTTACTTTAATTTTATAATATTAATAATATTGTTGATAAAACGATTAATAGCTCATTTTAACCCAATCGTTTCATGCGGGTCACAGATTAAATGATACAAAAATCAAGTGGTATATCCGAAAGTTGCAATGAATAAAAATTATAAATAACCTAGAAAAGGAAGCTGTAAAAGCCGCATTAAAAGTTGCTGATCGAGGTTGTGTATTAGCCCATGGGAAAATTTCAATTTCCGGAACGCCACAAGAGTTATTGGATGATCCAAAAGTACAAGAAGCATATTTTGGTAAAGTGATATGACATTGATCAATTATGGGTTGTAGGGGTCAGTCCCCTTGTACGTAGATGATTGAGTAGCTATACGATGAAAAGTGTTAAACTAGAAAGTGATTATAGTAGTATCACAAGGTACAAAGAGGAAAGGAAATGACATTTGGTTTAATATAATGAAAGATTTAGGTGCAAGTTATCTCGGTGAATGAACAATATTACCTTTAATTTAGCCTCAAAAACAGAGGAGAACCCCCGCCAGAAAGAGGCGAGGGTTTATTTTGCTACGGATTCACCGCTTAGTAAAAATATCTAGTATTTCAATTTTTCACCTAATACACGATTGTCTTTAATAGTCATTTTGCGAATAAATGGGATAACCCAACGATCTAGACCCAATTTTCCTGCGTTGAAACCAGCGAATAGCAGAATAGCTCCGAAGAAAAGGTCTGTTGGAATATGAGACACCGTTCCAGCCATAAAGAATGAAAAGTTCATGATTAGACCAAAGAACATAGCTGCCGTTGTTAAACATCCTAAAATAAGTCCTAAACCTACTAAAAATTCCCCAAGAGGAACGATTGTATTAAATAAATCAACGTTTGGGAGGGCAAAGCTTTGTAAAAAAGATACATACCAGCTATAAACAACATTTCCATCAGGGCCAATGACTGGATTGGCAATTGCATTTTGTAAAAATCCAGAAGCATCAAAGTCGCCAGTTAGTTTTTTAAATCCAGCAGTTAACCAAGAAAAACCGATATATAATCGAATGATTGTCAAAATTCCAGCCGAATAATTACTTTCTCTTAACCATTTTACTACCATAAAAAACACTCCTTAGTTATCAAAGTTAAATATAATAATGACAATGTGAATATAACAAATTCTTAAATGAAAAGGCAAAGTTTGCTCACTATTTCACATATATGTAAAAACAATTTGAACAATCAATGAACAAAGTAAGAACTGCATAACTTTAACTAGTTTGTCTCTAGTAAGTAGATTTTTTTTTAATAGTGTCGCTGCGTTACGATGTCTTTTTTCCTATTTTTCAAATATAATAGAGTTAAGGGAATATTCAATATTTATTGAACAATGATTGGGGCTGTAACTCAATTGATCATGAGTCTAAGGGGGAAGAAGCATGATTAGAACAATTTTTTCAAGTGTAATTGGATTTATTCTTATTTACATTGAATCGATGATTGTTTTGAAATTAAAAGGGGCAACAACGATTGAATTCGGAGGAATCCAGCCGTTTATTAACGTGTGGGCAATGAACTTCTTTTTAGTATTTACCATCCTGACACAGGTCATAAATTGGTACGATCATAAGTATGGTATGAAAAATATTGAGGAAGACAATATATAATCATTCAATAATCTTATTATGAAAAAAGAACCTAAATAGCCTCAGAAATAAATCAGAGGATTATTTGGGTTCTTTTTTTAGTTTAAATGGATGAACAATACAAGGAACTATTCACTTGACTGTCCTTAGTGGGGTAGTTTTTTTTATGCT
Organism: uncultured Bacillaceae bacterium; assembly: GCA_963751845.1. GTDB lineage: Bacteria > Bacillota > Bacilli > Bacillales > DSM-1321 > Peribacillus. The sequence continues at coordinate 40,296 of CAVVWH010000017.1, read as the reverse complement.
TATTTACAACGTTTACAAGTTGGATATGTTAGTAACTTGTGTATTTTTCACATTGTTTCCATTAAAAGATAAAAAAGATACTATGTGTACGATTTCACACAATATATTACGAGTTTACAATAAAATATTTTACTATAGTTAATTTAAAGCGTTTTCAATGAATGGGTATTTTAAGAAAGAAGTAATAAAGGTTAATTATATATGCATTCTACAAGTACAAAGCTTACTGAAATGATGGGAAGTTTGTTCATAGAAAAGAAACCGCTTACATTATCGGTGTCAAAGTGTATTTAACCTGTGATGGATTAACTCTTTATAAAGTAATGGAAACTAAGAATCTTTTCCTAATTAAGCTTTCACTTCAAATCACTGTATTACTTCTTTTTCAACTAGGGGTTTAAGTTTCGGATTTTTTAGAAAGGCAATTCTGGTAATTATCATAATTTAATGTTAAGAGGTGTCAATTTTGAATACAAAAGCACGTAATGTAGCAATTGGAAGTATTGTAATAACCATGTTATCAATAGGATCAGCCTTGTCACTACCTATTTATTTGGTGCCACTTAGCGAGTTATTCAACGTTTCGATTAGTCAAGTTGTGTTCATATTTTCACTTCAAGCGACTGGAGGATTAATATCATCTTTACTATTTGGTCAGTTGTTAAAGAGGGTAAAAGTAAAAGTACTCGTATCGATTGCTGGAGTAGTATTAGCTGTATTCTTTTGTAGTATTTTCTTTGGAAAAAGTTTGATGCTGATTTATATGGCAGCTATTTTGTATGGATTTGCAACAGTATTCGCTGGTTTTGCGATTGCGCAAACAGAAATTACATGGTGGTTTATGAAAGGCAGAGCAAAAATTATGAGCTACTTAAACATTGGGCTTGGAATATTCGGACTCGTTTTTATGCCCATAATTGCAAAAGCAATAGGTACATATGGAGTCCAAAATGTAGCTCTGTTACAAGGAGTTATTTCAGGTGGTTTAATCATAGTAATTGCATTTACTATGTTATGTGAGCATCCTAATACCTATGGTTTAAGGCCTGAAGGATATGCTGAGCAAGAGGTAGATCCCAACAATGATGAGGTAGAAAGCAATTTGTCTATAAAAGAAATGCTTAAGGTATCAGCTTTTTGGATGATCATTGTTTCTATCATACTAGTAAGTACGGCATTTACTGGGTTCTTAAATAACAGCTCTGCACTTTTTCAAAATATGGGACTAGATGCGATGGCAGCTGCTTTATGTTTGTCTATTTTTAATGGAGTACAACTAATCTGGGTGCCAATTTATGGAGTATTAGTTGATAAAATTGGTCCTGGTGTAGCAACAGCTATATATGGAATCATCGCAGCGGCTACATTTTTCATAGCCATTTTCTTAACTGGTTTTGTCGGAGCTATGATCATCGCAGTATTGATTAGTTCTTTAAATGCATCAGGTATGATTGGTCCCACTAGTTTTCCAGTTGTATTCGGAACAAAGGAAGCGGGAACTTTAGTTGGATTTGCGAATGCAGCGGCTAGTGTGGGTGGTATGATAGGGGCACCCATCGCTGGATTAATCTTTGATTCGATGGGATCATACAATATATATTTAGTTGCAGCTGGAGTGGCCTGCATATTAATGGTGGTTCTAACAATGAAAGGTACAAGTAAGAAGGCCATAGAAAGTGTCCAATCAAAAGAAGCTGAATTGGTCTATAACCAAGAGGTAGTCAGATATAAAGTGAATTAATAATGAGTATATGATTTAATAGAGTATTTGTAAGAGCCTAATCACTTTGTACACAGTTAGGTATTATGGCCAACAACTGCTATATGGTTTTATCAGCTATACTAAGAAAAGCGAGGGAGTCAGAAAATCGAAAAAAAGGGCTAATCTTAAAAAGTCCCCTTAAGAGATCGTTTAATTTCGAAGGTTATCATATAATAATACTTTAATTATTAAAGAAAAAGGCTTGGAGGTAACCTCCAAGCCTTTTAAAAGTTATTAGCTGATACTTTTTGTATTAAAAGATATATTTGTTGATGATTTTTTATGCAACCATTCATAAATGATAGGAATGATAATAAAGCTGTTGATTGTTGATGTTACCATACCACCAATTACAACAATACCAAGAGTTTGAGAAATAACAGTATCTGCATTGTGTGAAAATGCAAGTGGTAACAACGTAAGGATTGTTGCTGCAGCTGTCATTAAGATTGGCCTAATCCTTGAAAGACTACCATTCAATACAGCTTCCTTAACAGGCATTCCTTCTTTTCGATTTCTTTCAATCTTGTCAATTAACACAATACCGTTGGTTACCACAATACCTGTAAGCATAAGAATACCAATTAATGCTGCTAGATTCCATTCTCCATGGAATAAAATTAATGCTATAACCACACCACTCAAAGCAAGTGGAATGCTTAACAATACAGATAATGGAGCTCTCCATCCTTTGAAAATAGTAGAAGTGATTAGTAATACTAAAAGGACAGAAAATGCAACGGCAACAGACATATCAAAAATCATTTCTTTTACTTGTTCAGTGATTCCTCCCAATGAGTACGTTACATCTTTAGGAAGTTCCATGCTGGTTAGAGCTTTGTCTGCTTGGCTTGACACTTTATTAATATCATTTGATGTAATCTGTGCTGTGATAAGAGAGAATGGTTGACCATCTCGTTCGCTAATCGTTGAAGCAGACTGATCTTTTGTAATCTTTGCTATTTGGTCAAAACGGACCATTTCACCATTATTTCCACTAAACGTTTCAGCAGATAGAGATGCTAAAACATCATTAGCAGTGGCATTTAAGGTAATCTTTGAATTTGTTCCTGTTGCAATTTGATCTAAATATTGGTCCACAGGAAGTGCTTTATGATCAATCATAATAGTAGCATCTTTAGAAGAAGACATGTAACGATTAACTTTTGTCAGAATATCAGCAACTTTAACCCCTTTATCTTGAATCGCTTTTTGGTCAAAAGTAACTTTGTACTTAGGTGAACCATTTGTTAAATCCACTTTTCCATCTACACTTAGGTTCGCAATTTTTGATAAGTTTGTTCTTGCTTCTTGAGCTACTTGATCCAATGTCGCTTGGTCTGAACCAGTAAACAGGATACGCATTTGTGAATCATCACCAGAAATGTTCTGGCTTGTTACGGTATAAATTACATTTTTAGATATTGTAGGTAGCTGTTTTTGCAACTCTTTAATCACAGAATCAGAATTCTTGTCGTTTTTCAAAACAACAGAAAGGTTAGCGACATTTGGATAGGTGATAAAACCTCCACCTTGGTCAAACACGTCATCACTTTGTGGTGTCATGGTAGAACCAAAATTTGCTGAATACGCATCGACTTTTGGATTTTCCTTTAATGCTTTTTCAATTTTTTGTACTTCAGAATCTACTTGAATTAATGTGCTTCCTTTAGGCAATTCTGCCTTAATGGCAATTTGTCCGATTTTTCCACTAGGTAATAAACTTACTGGAAGAAATGCAGAATAAATACCAGCAGCTAAGAAGACTAAGATCGAAACAATAATCATTGCTTTTTTATGTTTAAAAGCAGATTGCAAGATTGGTTTCATTTTTGAATCGAGTTTTATAGTTTGTTTTCCTAAGTTTCCACCTTTCCATCCCATAAAAGCAAGAGAAGGGATGACAAGCATCGCAACAAAGAATGAAATAATGAGTGCAATTACGACTGACCAGGCAAATCCGCTATACGATGCACTGATGACTCCGCCAACAAAGGCGATTGGAATATAAACAGCAATCGTCGTTAACGTAGAACCCAATATAGCCGGAATCATTTCAACAACAGATGATGCAAGAATGGAAAGTAAAGATTTATCCATATTTTCTTCGCGTTTTCGATACATGTTGTCTAAGATAACAATGGAATCATCGACAATACGTCCCATCGCTACGATCAAACCAGAAACCGTTAAAATATTTAACGTGATACCCATTGACTTTAAGAAAGCTGTTGTTGCTAACAATGAAATTGGTAATGAAATTGCAATTAATAATGTGCTTCTTACATTACGGAAGAAGAAGAACACACATATCATGGAGAATAAACAACCAAGTAATCCTTCTCTTACCAAACCGAAAAGAGAGCTGTTTAATTCTTTTTCCCGGTCAAGTAAAACTTGGAACGAAACATCATTTGGATTTACTGTATCCAAGTGAAGATGTGCAACACGATCTTTTACTTGGTTAGCAACATCCGTGATATTTGCAGATGGTGTTTTGATTACATTTAAAGTAACACTTGCTGCCCCATTTGTTCTGGAGACGGTTTTAACATCGTTTAAAGAATGCGTAATGGTACCAAATGCTGAAACAGGAATTACTTTTCCTTCTTTATTCTTAATCGTTGCGTTTTCCATTTGCTGCTCAGTTAATGGTAACCCATCAAAGGAAACTGGTATGGATAATTGATTGTTAACAATATTTCCTTGTGGCATGGATGGAACAGCCAAAGCAAACGATTTATTGACATCATCCAACGTTAATCCACTTTTTACAAGGTCTTTCATGCGGACAGTTAATACATATCCATCTTTTGCTCCACCGATTGCGGAAACATCCGCTACACCAGGAACAGATTTTAATTGTTTAACAATTTCCTGTGTTGCAGTTGAACGAAGTGTTTGTTCATCTAATTTTGAACTTGTTAAGCTGTAAGTCAAAATCGGAAATGAACTTGTTGTTAACCTTGTTACCGAAGGAGTGCTTGTAATGGTTGACGGAAGATCTGCATTTGCTAACGCTTTATTCACCTGATCTTCAGCTTGTTTCATGTCTGTATTCATTGGAAAATATAAACTCATAAATAGTCCACCATCATATGAAGTGGTTTCTACATTGGCCAAACCATCCACTGTTTTGACGGCACTTGCCAGATTATCTGTTACTTGTTGTTTTACCTGTGCAGCTTGATACCCAGCTACTCTCATACTAACTGAAAGGGTAGTATTGTTGATCCCAGGCAAATAATCTCTTTGCATCTGGTAAGCAGAAATACCGCCCCAAGTCAAAATGATGACAACACACACAATCATAAGAATGGCTCTTTGCATGGTTGCCTCTACTAATTTTTTCATTGCTTTTCCTCCCCAAAGTCTATATAAACTTAACCCGAATAACCTTATCGTTTACTGTAGTGAATTCAAGAATGGCACTTCAATCAAATTGGGCAAGTTAATGATATAAAATAAACCTGTATATTCCCCTAATAAACCATTAATATTTCATTAAAATGCAAAATTTCGTTTAAAAGAATAACAAAAGAATATATAGAAAATGCTAATTAAATGGGTGGAATCGTTAACGTCAGGGGGGATTACCTTGTTTAGCCAAGTAGCAAAAGCGGTACCCAATTTATTTACGCTCGGTAATTTATTGTGCGGCGTTCTATCAATAACCTGTAATATGAGTGGCTTTTTAGAAGTAGCCTCCATTTTAATTTTCTTTTCAGCTATTTTTGATCTTCTTGACGGAAGGGTTGCTAGAAGATTAAAAGTTAACAGTGCATTAGGTGTAGAGTTGGATTCCTTAGCCGATATTGTAAGTTTTGGTGTTGCTCCCGCACTTTTATTTCATACAATTGCAGCACCGTCCATTTTAACTTCTTTGGCATTTATCCTTTTCCCAATCATGGGGGCGATAAGATTAGCTAAGTTTAATGTTAAACCAACCATTGGGTATTTTAGCGGATTACCTATTCCAGTTGCGGGATTGCCACTCGCTGGTATGGGATTCTTTTCATATAGCAATGCATGGATTACCTTAATCCTAGCTGTTTTAATGGTGAGCCCTATTAGAGTAAAAAAACTTTAATTTAGATTCATTGTTAAAATGCCTTTTTATGTTAATTAATTACGTAACATGCTTATTTTTGCTTGTTCTATCATTCAAAAAAGTTATACGCCAATATATACTTCTATATTGGTACTGCTAATATTAGTTGGAATAATTTCAGTAGACTTTGTTTTAAGTAGGAAAATATTTAATTCTAGGTGGGAAGTATTTATGCAGCATATAGATTTCCTAATTGGGCATTTTGGATATTTGGGAATCATTGTAGTGTTAATTGGCGGCATTGTAGGTCTTCCGATACCTGATGAGGTTCTTTTAACATATGTTGGCTACATTGTTTTTCAAGGTAAATTAACATACATACTGTCTTTGTTAAGTGCTTTTTTAGGTGCCGTAGGTGGAATCTCGGGTAGTTACTATATTGGCTATCGGTTTGGATTACCATTGTTACATAAATATGGCCCTAAATTTCATATTACTGAGCAAAAAATTAATTTGACTAAGAATTTGTTTCAAAAAATCGGTCCGACAGTTTTACTAATCGGCTATTTTATTCCTGGAGTTCGCCATATTGCTGCTTACATCGCAGCAATAAATAAATACCCTTTTAGAAAATTCTTAGTTTATGCCTATACTGGAGCATTCATATGGACATTTACTTTTATCACTTTAGGTAGAAAATTAGGGGAAGATTGGAAACAAGTTGAATCATATGTAGTAAAATATAGTCTTTATTTAATTTTGACCTTCTTAATCGTATTAATTATTTTTATTATTTTTGGAAAAAAAAGAGTAAGAAAGTAAGTTTTGGAAAATGAAATTCCAATTTCCTACTTCAACAAGCAATAAAAAGCCGATTCCTTTTGTACTGGAAATCGACTTTTTTAGGTTGAAATTAGCTTAGCTTACAAAATTTTTGAAACCCCTGTTAGAGGACTTTAAAAATCTTGGAAAGCGAGGGGAACGATTAATTAGCCTTCCGAGAGTCCTCCTTGTATGTTCTTAAAAAGTTCATAATCTTATGTTGAAAACGCTTCCATTGTGATGTATGATTAATTTGAAAACATTTGGGAGGTGCTTTAATTGTATAAACTGCAAATTTGTAATGCTCTAACCCATGAAATACTTCGAGAAAAGATGTATAAAAAACCTGACCTTCTTTTAAGTTTGATTGAAGCAGGAGAAAAAGGTCAGGAATGTTTTCTATTTGATGAGGAATGTAGAACCTATAAAGGGGACTATATTTCACATTCCAGTTTTACCGAAGAGGATTGTAATGTTTATAAAGTGTATTTTCGCTTAGAATTATCTGAACTACAGGCAAGAGTAGCTAATTAGATTCGTACAAGGAGCAGTGATGACTGCTCCTGTTTTTTGTATGGATAGAAGAAAATAACTTTCAGGATTATGAGTGATTAACTAAGGGAATTGAGATAGAAAAACTAGTGCCTTTTCCTAGTTCACTTTCCACTTCAATTTCGCCCTGCATCGCTTTAATAATACTAAAGGCAACCATGGTCCCAAGTCCTGTTCCTTTATCTTTAGTTGAATAATACGGTGTTCCTAACTTTTCAATTTGTTCTGTAGACATCCCTTTTCCAGTATCTTTAATAACAATGATAACGCTATCATTTTCTTTTTTTAGCTGAATGAATAAGGTTCCACAAGGCTCCATTGACTCAATTCCATTTTTTATAATATTGATCAGGGATTGACGAAGTTCTTTACTTTCGCCAAAAATATGAAGAGAATCATCTTCTTGTTCTACATGAATGAAAATATTGTTCATGGTGGCATATGGATTCAATACGTGTACTATGTAGTCAATCTCTTTACTTACATCTAATGGCTTTAAATGCTCTAATGATGGTTTGGCAAATGTAAGATAATCAGCGATAATACTTTCTGCACGATCTAATTCTTCTAAACTTAACTGGATATATAGTTGCTTTTGTTCCTTAGTAAGATCATGATTTTGTAGTAATTGATTAAATCCCCTAACCACAGTGAGAGGATTTCTCACTTCATGAGATATACTCGCAGCCATTTGACTAATTGTCTTTAATTCTCCAAGCTTCTTCATTTCATCTTGGAGTTTTTTCGTTTCTGTAACATCACGAAGAATGACAGATGTCCCAATAATGGTTCGTTCATCCTCTGGACTTCTGATAGAAGATACTGTAAGAGACCCCTGAATGATCAATCCATCCTTAAGAATATGTTTAATCTCACGTTGAGATATTCTTCGTCCTTCTATAGCATGTAGAAAGACCGACTTCATTTCGTTTATTTGATCAACATGAATGAGTTTGGAATAGGATTCACCAATAATTTCTTCACTTGAATATCCAAAAATTTCAGATGCCCCTAAATTCCAACTAGAAATCTTTCCATCTAAGGTAACACCAATAATGGCGTCATTAGAGGACTGTATGATCGCTATCAAATCTAGCATTCTATTAGATGTACTCTTGTGCTCTTTAATTTCTTGCTTTAATAATTGGTTAACTTGGTATACTTCTTCCGTACGTTTTTGTAAGACTTGATTGGTTTCCTCCAGTTCAGAAGGACTTGGTATGAGCAAAGCTTTAGGTATCATCTTCCAAAGTAATACTGCTGTAAATGTGGATACGGCAGCGGTTAAAACGATCGCAATCCCATTAATCATATGGATGGTATGGGTGGGAATAAGATACACTATGAAATGCATCAAGTGCGTAATTCCACATAATAAGATAAACATAGTGAAACATATAAACACCCAGGTAAACTCCTTGGATTTCCTTTTTTTCAAAAAGACTAATAAAGAAAAAGGAATCGAGAAGTATGCTAGGGCTGTTAATAGATTGAAAATTGTATGTATTGGTTCAGACATTCCAAGCACCCCTTATGAAGTTCACAAATCCGCCTTATTCTCCATAAGTCTTATATTAAAGTAATTTAGGTGTAATTGAAAGGTAAATATGTCTGTTGTGTGAATATTTTGAATTAGATGGCAATATTTAGAAAAAGGTGCCTTATCAAAATTTGTTTTGTAAGGTTAAAATTCCGAGGGATTAAGTGGATAAAATTGGAAAAAGATACGTGAAATATGTATATATAGAAGAAACACGTCAGGGATTTGCCCCCGTCATGACCATGTAGATTAATCAATTATTTTTCTGTGATACTGATAAAATATGGCTCATGAAATGGCTGTAAGCCAGGTTCTGTTCCTGCGTACTAAACGATGCCAATCTCGCACAACAGGTGTAGTCATTTAACTATTGGTCTGTTTAACCAATCCATCCTTTTGGTTCTTATTCCCGCTGGATGGTGCCCCTACCAAAGTTTGGGTTGCTCGCTCGTGGGGTTTACCCTCGTTCCACTTCTTCTGTTTCCAAAAGAACTCCGTCACTGTGGCACTTTCAGGTTAATCTCAGCATATCCTTTTAGGACTTAGCATGATTTCACCGCCGTCAGCAGAACTAAATCTACTGCCCACCTTTGCAGATGGCACGAACACTCCGGGCATCTCAGCACCGGGCGAGCCTGGACTTTCCTCAACTCATGTAAAACATGAGCCGCGACTACTCACCATTTCATGATTAGTTCTGTTTATCAACTACAGAAATTAATTTAACATAAATAAACGCATGTAGTCATTAGTTTACCAAATCCAATTATGGAAAAAATGGGATATGATTGATTACTATATAATTTATAAAAATATTGTAGAGAAAATATCCTTCTCTACAAACAATGTTATTTCATGGATGTCTTAGGTGAACTACACATTTAAATAGAGGAAATAAAAGATAACCTAGACAGACCCCAAGCATGTTGAGAATCAAATCATCAATATCTAAACTTCCACGGTGAGTTATAAACTGTATGAATTCAATGAAAGAAATAAAAAGCAATGGTATGTACAAAAGCCGAAAGACAGGGAAACGAACTTTTTCATTTCGAAGCATGAGAAAAATACCATATGGAATAAATAATCCTATATTTGCAACAAGATTATAAAAGGCAATAAGAGGTGTCACCTCTCCAGAAAGGTAGTATAGTATAGTCAAAAATGGTTCAAGATTCCAGGTGGTATAACTTTGATCATGCGGTCGAAAAAAGAGAAGGACCATGAGACTAACCGTGTAAAGAATAAAAAAACTTATAAAAAGGGAATATGAAATGGAGATGATGTCTTTTCTAATCCAAAACACTAAAAAAACAACAAGCCCTGTTAGGCAAGCCCAAACGACTACTAATACTATAGGATGTAAATAGGAAACTAAGCTAGAAAAAAAAGGATATAATAATAGAAATATCCCTTGGGAGAGAATGATAGATAATTTTATGGATTTCTTCAAATGATTCACCATTTCTTTCGATGGATATTTTTAAGAATGTATAAGGCTAATTGCTAGTTTTCAACATATTAAGTCTCTTTTTATATAGTAATAAAAAAATGAATGGATAGTTTCGGTACTAATTATACTTTGTTATAGATATTACAATATTTATAATGTAATATCTATAACAAAAACTATTAGTCTTTATCATTTAAAATTAAGGGGGAACCAAAGAATAATCAAAAGTGGATATATTAGGAAGAATGAGGGACTTTCATACAAAAGGAGTATACGAGTTATGATTAAAATACAGAGTAGAAAGTTATTTTACTTATTAGGTGTAATAATTCTATGTTTTATGATGTTTAGTTCTAAAAATGTAAGCGCTGAGGAAATGTTACCTCCAGAGAAAAACGTGATTACAAACTTTCCAGGGGAGCTTTCTTTTTTATCTTCAGATGGGAAAAGTGCTTTAATGGAAAAAGTTTTTCAAACAAGTAAGGGCGTCAATGAATTTACTTTATATGATATAGAAACCGGACAGATTAAAGAGGGGTTCACTCTACCTAAAAATCCAAATGGCTATAATGAACATCTATTGAGTCCAGATGGGCGTTTCCTCATATCTATTGGTGATTTAAAAACACAGGTGTATCGAATGGATACAAAAGAACTATTATATGAATTTCCGGAACATAAGGGCCCATATGTTTTTCATAAGAATGGTTCCTTATTAGCGATTCAGAATATTGAATATAATAATACATATGTTGTTGTATATAACTTAGATACAGGGAAAAAACTATTTACCTATAAGACACCTGATCAAGTGGGAGCATCTATCATTTTTCATCCATCTGAGGAAATATTAATCCTAGCTACTGAGGAAAAATTAACATTTTTAGATGCAAGAACTGGAGCTGTATTATTTACTAAATCGTCTCGATATATTCATAACTTTTCAATGGCTTTTTCGCCTAGCCACGAAAAACTAATGGTAGGAGGATATATGTTTGATGCGACGAATAACTATGAATTAATTTCACCATACAACTTTTTTCAATCGTCGCCTTCACTCGGGCATGTAAAAGATATCATATTTCACCCAACAGGAAAGTACATTATTACCCGAAGTGAAAGTACAACAATTTGCGTGTATGATGCATATACTGGAGAATTGTTAGTTGAGCTTCCTGAATATAAAAATGTATCAATGAGTGAGGATGGAAAATGGCTGTTACTAGATAAAACTCACACTTATGGAGCCAATCTCATCGACTTTGATACATTACTCTCTGAACGAATTGTGGCAATCGAAATCTCCCCGAAGATTTCAAGTCTCTATGTTGGTGAAGAGGTTCCTCTTCATGTAATCGGAACAAGGGCTGATGGGATAACTGGTAAGCTACCAATAGGTGGCTGGTATTTTCGTTTAAATCACGCCAATCAATTCCATATTATATCTAAAGTTGTACAACCTAACGTATTTCAACCCTACTTACAGGGAAAGTATCCTGGTATAGAAACTACGACTTTAACTGCATCCTATAAATATCTAAAGGTTCAACAAGAATTAAAAATTAAGCTACCAAAGCCAACTGTAGAAAATGTTTATAATTCTAGTTATTATTTAAGAGGGACAGCTATCCCAAACACTACCGTAAAGTATAAATATGCCGAAAAAACATACGCAGGTGAAGCAAATAATGATGGATATTTTCAGATTTATATAGAAGATCAACTTCCTAGTCTTTCTACATTAGAAGTTTGGCAAGAAGAAAATGGTTTAGAAAGTCAAGTGGTGACAGTAGATGTTCAGAACGATACAATCGTTCCAAATCAACCAAGTGTAAATATTGTAAATGACCTAAACCGAACGGTATATGGAAAAGCAGAACCAGATTCTACTATCTCGATTAGTCATAACGGACAAACTTATTCAACAAAAGTGGCTCCTAGCGGCACATATCGATACGTATTACCTAAAGTAATAGCAGGGAAAATAGTAGAATTGGAAGCAAAGGATCGTGCAGGGAATAGTAGTGATTCCACAAAGATTAAGGCACTGGATAAAACGTCGCCCTCACCTCCTCAGGTGAATACCGTGTACTATAATCATAAGATTGTGACTGGAAAGGCTGAACCTTATTCTTTTATATTGGTAAAACGTGGGAGTGCAAAACTTGGAACAGGAAAAGCTACATCAAAAGGTTCCTACCGAGTTTTAATAAAGTCACAGAAAAAGAAAACAAAAATAACTATTACCGCAAAAGATAAATCTGGAAATATGAGCAAAGCTCGAACTATAACTATACGATGATTATATAAGACAGATGATTTATTTATATGGTAGAATCGAATTTTTACTTCATGGTCATAATAAGGTTATTAACATCGAGAGGTGGGGATAGCATGACCTTAGAATGGTTTGACAGAGTCTGCGGTGAATTACAGGATAGTCTGGATTCAATTTGTAGTAAATATAATGAAACAGGCGGGATGTCAATAGAGCGTGGTGCAAAGCATCCAAGAGTTGACTTTTTCATAGAAAATGAAGGAGATAACAGAGAGTATTTTTGCACACTTTTTTTGATCCGCATAATGAAGAATTCTATATTGAGTCTTTCGAGAATGGATCTTGGTCACACAGGCAAGGTCGTGCTAGCAGATATAGAGGATATAATAGATGCTGTTCATGAAAGCTTCTATATGTATATGGATGATGATCTATTGGAGGAAGAAATGATTGAGGATGAATATGATTATTATGATTCAGATTCAGATCAAAATGAAGAAGCGGAATTATTAGAGGAAATCGATGTACAATGGGAAACTCCTGAGGTAACTGCTTATTATCAAGAAAATGAGGTAGAAGTATCTTATCAGTTTGGAATTATCGAGGAAACGGGGGATGGTGTATTAAAACGAATCAACCGTATTTGGACAGAGGATGAGGACCTGATAAAAGATGAAAGCCACTTTATTTTTAGTAGGGAAGAAGCCAGCACAATTATAGCCATGATAGCAAGCCATATGGACTCTCTGAGTACGATGAATGATTATAAATAAATTAGCCAATTAACTGCCCAACTCGGGCGGTTTTTTTATGGTTAGATGAATTTTACACATCTTGATATCAATTACATTAGATCTATGAATATTTTGTTTATCCGTTCATATTTTGAATAGGAAGTATTTTTCATATATTCATCAATCTTATCATGAATTGCAGTTGTTATATTTAACAAAGAAAATGGAGTGATACAGTGAATAGAGGATATGATGTAATTATTACAGGAGCAAGGTGTGCCGGGTCAACATTGGCTATTTATCTAGCCAAGGCAGGTTTTCAAGTACTGCTAGTAGACCGAGCGACTTTTCCAAGCGACACTTTATCTACCAATACTTTTTTTAATAACACGGTAGCCCTTCTTCGGGAAATAGGTGTTATGGATCAATTATTAGAAACAAATGTTACACCGGTTCGGACCATTAAATTTCAATTTGAGGACACTGTGATTGAAGGGCCTATTCCAGAGGTTGCTGGAGAGGATACTGGATATTGTATTAGGCGAACACATCTTGATTATATTTTACTTCAACATGCCAAATCGCAAAACAATATAACAGTGATCGAAGGATTTCGTGTAATAGATATGGTTTATGACGGAGATACAGTAATTGGTGTGAAAGGGGTAGATCGTTCTAACCGAAAACAAGAGTATCTGGCCCGTCTAGTTGTGGGGGCAGATGGAAGAAACTCAATGATTCGCAGGCTGGTAAATAGTGAACTAAAAATCAGTAGCCCTTCCACAGTTGCTGTCTATTTTGGGTATTTCTCTGGAGTTCATCATGATTCTTCTCCTAAATTTGAGGTGTATAAGAAAAAAGATAATGTAGCTATTCTTTTTCCAACGAATGATAATCAATATGTCGTTGTTGCAAATTTTCCTTTAGAAAATAATAGCTTAATAGCTAACTTTAAAAAAGATCCAGAAAATAGTTTACGTCAGTTTTTAATCGATCATTTTTCATTAGGTGCTCGTATAAAAGATGCACATCTTGTTGAACCAATCAAAGGACTTCTCGGATATGATAATATTTGGTATCAGGGCATGGGAAAAGGCTGGGCGTTGGTTGGAGATGCAATTTGCTTTAAGGACCCAGCTCTAGCACAGGGGATCCATGATGCAATCTCTGGAGCACAGATATTAGCCAATGTCTTAATCAAGTATGAAGGTCAATTCAATCAATGGAACAAAATAGCTGAGGACTATCAAAAAACGATAGAAGCAGAGTTTATGGTTCGTTTTTATATGGGATGTGAGTTATCCAAGAATGAACCTATCACAGAACAACAAGATGCTGTAAACAAACTCATCAGTGCCCACCCTTCATTGATAGAGAAGTTTTTAGGGATCTATAACTATGCAAATGAGCCAGCTGATTTTGAAAAAGAACTCGTACGGGTCATGAATTTTAACTCTTAATATGGTTCAATGGATCGTGTATTAATACATTAGAGTCAATAAAATAATCAAGTTCGATGGACAGAATCAAAACTATAGATTTTTAAAGACGGAATGTAATAGTCCGTCTTTTTTTCATGTAACAACAATAAAGAATTCTTTTTTCGGCATTTTGTATGAAAAATCGGGAAATCCACCTTTACGATGCAGGTAATATACTTTGAGGACAATCTTTATAATGAAATTATTAACAAAGCATAAACAAAGAAGAGATAACATGGGGATTCAAACAATTGGAGTCGTTGGAGCAGGTTCAAAAGACACACCTGGATTTATCGTTAACTGTATTATGATTCCTCAATTTATTGAAGCAATTAAAGTACTTGAGGAAGGGATTGCTTCCGCTGAAGATATTGATAAAGCCATGAAATATGGTTTAAATCATCCAATGGGGGCATTTGAACTTCAAGATTATGCAGGTGTAGATATCGGCTACCATGTCATGGAATATTTCAAAAACGAGTTTAATGATAATCGTTGGGCTCCTCCGCTTCTATTAAAAAACATGATGAGAGATGGTAGGTACGGACCCAGCTTGAAGAATTAGCAGCCACTGCAATCAAAGAAGCGTTGAAACGGTCAAATGATTTAGACCCAGCACTTGTAGATGATGTTATATTGGGTCATGTGGAATCTTCTGGTGATGCACCAAACTTAGGTAGAAATGCTGCATTACTTGCCGGATTAGATCAGGTGCCAGGTTATACAGTGAATTGAATATGTGGTTCCGGTATTCAATCTATTGTTAATGGTGCTCAGGATATTATGACGGGTAACTCAGAAATCGTTGTAGCAGGTGGTGCAGAAAGCTTATCAAGAGCACCATTTTACCTTCCTTTAGAGGTTCGCTATGAAGGGTTTAAAATGGGAAGTCAAGAATTACGAGATGCAAATACGAAATTCCACCATAATGCTCAGCCACATCCACAATATCCTATTATGCATATGGGAAATACAGCTGAAAATGTTGTAAGAAAATATGAGATTCCAAGAGAGGATTCAGACCTGTTTGCATATAACAGCCAAATGAAAGCAAAAGCAGCGATTGAAAGAGGAAGATTTTCTAAGGAAATCATTCCTATTGAAATAACAGGAAGGAAAGGTGCGACTACTGTCGTTGATACAGATGAGCATCCAAAGCCAAACACCACCTTGGACATTCTTGCTACATTAAGACCTGCTTTTGAAAAAGAAGGTACAGTTACAGCTGGTAATGCCTCAGGATTAAATGATGGAGGGGCAGCCGTTGTCCTTATGAAAGAGGAAAGGGCAAAAGAACTAGGACTGACTCCAATGGCAGAAATTTTGGATTTTACTGTTGCGGGACTAGATCCTTCTTTAATGGGACTTGGGCCAGTATTTGCTATAAGAAAACTACTAGAAAAAGCAAATATGACCAAAGAATATTGATTTATATGAAATCAATGAAGCATACTCAGGTCAAATGCTTGGCTGTATGAAAGAATTAGACATGTATCTCGATAGTCCACTTTACGTCCGTATCAATTGTTATACAGAGAATTTACCTTCATAGCGATGATGAAGGACACTAATCAGCGTTCACACCTAAGAAAAGTCCTTTATAGTGGGTCTGAAGGACATTTTCAGCGTTCACATCTAAGAAAAGTCCATCATAGCGGGTCTAAAGGACATTTTCAGCGTTCACACCTAAGAAAAGTCCTTTATAGTGGGTCTGAAGGACATTTTCAGCGTTCACATCTAAGAAAAGTCCATTATAGCGGGTCTAAAGGACATTTATCAGCGTTCACACCTAAGAAAAGTCCTTTATAGTGGGTCTAAAGGACATTTTCAGCGTTCACATCTAAGAAAAGTCCATTATAGCGGGTCTAAAGGACATTTATCAGCGTTCACAGCTAATCAAAGTCCTTCATTACGGGTCTAAAGGACACTAATCAGCGTTCACAGCTTATCAAAGTCCTTCATAGCGGGTCTAAAGGACATTTATCAGCGTTCACAGCTAATCAAAGTCCTTCAAAGCGGTGCTAAAGGACTTTTTCCTGTGTGCACTCTTAGGGACTTATAGGATAGCCATTTTGTTTGTTATTCTGTTGTTTATCATTCTGGTTTTAATAAGGTGCCTATCCCCCATTACGTTAAAGCAATAGGGGACAGGTACCTTAAGTTGAATACAGTTATCTAGGATTTTAAGAAACAAAAAAACGGATAACTTTACATTGAATACTGTAAAGTCATCCGTTTCGGATAGTTAAGATAATCCGTATTTGTTGGCTGGTATGACCTTATTAACGGATAGCTTTTGTGAAACAAGAATAAATAAGAGAAGTTGATTTCTTACTTAGGAAATCGACTTTTACTTATATGATATAATAGAAGGGAAGAAACTTTATTGGAGGTTAATATCGCCTCTTGAATAATACCACTTTTTATGCGAATTATTTCACATAAAATCTGTAAGTAAACATTTACATTGTCAGAAGAAGGGTGTTGCCTAGTGGAATTGGGAAAAAGGGTCATTAAAGTGGGAATTGGATTTGCAACAGGACGTAAAAATTTTAAAAGGATTCTTAAAACTTATTTGTTTAACTGGAGAGAATCTGATTTAACAGAAAGTCAGAAGATTAGTTTAAACCTTTTTGTTGCCTATGATCTAAATTATGCAAATACTAAATCAACTGATTATACGAATATTAACTCGCAATTATTAGATATGGTTGATCATACAAGTTTTATTGGTAAAGAAAAGATTCAGGGGGAAATCATCGAGTTAATTCAGAATCAAATCATTACAGAAAAACAATCAAAATTAATTTTTGGTAGAGGGTATGCCGCTAAACGCAATATTATTCTTTATATGGCTTTAAAAGAAAATATTGATTATCTTCTCTTTTTGGATGATGACGAATATCCTGTAGCTGTTACGAAAACTCGGTCAACTGCAATATGGGGTGGTCAACATGGTTTGCAAACCCATTTGACTCATATAAAGGATGCAGACATTACTAATGGTTACCACTGTGGGTATATTTCGCCGATTCCTTACATTGAATTTAATGATTGTTTAAAAGAATCGGATTTCCAAATTTTTATTAAAGCAATCAGCAATGATATTATAAACTGGGATACGATTAAATCGGTAATGGAGAATGGTGGAGTTACCTACGCTGATACGAATGTGCTGGTAAGCGAGAAAGTAGAAGAAGTACGAGAAATAAATCATACTAAATTCATTTCTGGTTCCAATCTATGTATCAATTTGACTAATCCAAGTCGTGTCAATCCGTTTTATAACCCACCTAATGCACGTGGTGAAGATACATTTTTAAGTGCGTGTCTTCAAGATAGAAAAGTTTTAAGAGTGCCATGCTATACCTTCCACGATGGCTTTTCCACTTACAAACATCTTCTAGATGGAGTGTTACCCACTAAACTTAAATATATTAAAGCAGATACTGAACAAGTAATTGAGCGATTTTATCGGGCATGTATAGGTTGGATTCGTTATAAACCACTATTGTTATTTATAACCCAGCCCGATTCCTACCATGAAAGAATTCAAGAAATGAAAGATCAGTTGTCAGCTACGCTTCCGAAAATCTGTCAATATTTTGGTCGAGATGATTTTATGAAAATAGCAACTGAATTAGAAAGTTATGATCGAAATGTTAAAAAACATTATGAAGAGTTTTTAGAAACACAGCAGGCTTGGGAGAAAATAAAAGAATACTTTGTAAGAGTCTCCCATAATTGAATCGATAAGGATGGAGAACGGTGTCTAAACCCTTTGAAACGGTGCCAGGGATTTGCCCCTTATCATAGTAAAGCCTAAATGTATCGAGGGACGGGTTCTAGAAAAATTAGTTTGTTCGAGCATCAGCAATCAATGGACAAGGAAATGAAATGATGAAACTAAATAGGATTATTTGAACTTAAATGAAGTTAGCGCGCTAAATTAGGCTCCATTGGTTCGTAGAATAGAGAAAAAACAAAAGTTCACTTTTAAGTAAATTTTACTTAGAAATGGACTTTTTTGTTTTGATTAGCGACATGATAGTTGACTTCGATTTACTACTTATTATTAAATCTCAGGTACCTTAAATTAATACTAACTAAAATTTTTCCTTGTTTTGCATAGAATTAGTATAAAAATAGTTTAATAAAAACAAATAATTTAGTAAAACCATACGATCAGCCAAATAGGTACTGAAATCCAAAGCAAGATAATAATTGTACCAGCAATCCAGTTTTTAGGTTTCTCATTATTTAAGAGTGTTTGAGCTTTTAAGTTACACTCTTCTAAGATGGGTTTTGGTATTAGTTTCAGTGAGAAGTAGATGCCTAACGGAATGAGGATCACGTCATCTAAATACCCTAAAATAGGAATGAAATCAGGGATTAAATCAATAGGGCTAAACGCATAGGCAACAACACAGGCAGTAAAAATCTTTGCAAATAAAGGAACTCTCGAATCTTTATAGGCAAAATAAAGGACATATAATTGTCGCTTGATCTGTTTAGCCCAATTTTTTATTTTTGCGATCATTTTTCCATCTCCATTTTTATGACCAATTTAAGTAATGATTTACATTATATATTAAGTGTACAAAATAATGCAGAATTATATTGAAATTCCCAATAAAGTAATATATTATAGGTGAAAATTGATTAATTATTCCTATATTTGTAGAAAATAAAGGTAAACAATACGAAAGGTTAGGGTGTTAGACCTATTGTTTAAGGACAGAATGGGAGTAATCCACCTTACTATAATCGCCTGGTTATCAAATTTTTGATTCTACTAATCTATTTGGCTATTTTATGACCTCTAGAATAGTCTATTTTTAGTTACATAACAAGGGAGAGGATGGAATAGAATCGTCGATTTGATCTTGTTCTTTCAGAAAGAATGAGGGGCATCAAAGGGAAATTACTATAAGGCACTTACTTTTTGAAAGCGTTTCAATCCATTGGGTTACGAGCTTGTTCAAAGAGTAATGTTTATCTATTTTAGTCTTTACTACATGTACTTATTTGTTAATACAAGATCGTAATTATGAAATCTACTAATAATAGACTAACTATGACAAAGGGGGAAATTTTTGATATGAAACAAAAAGGGCTAACGATTCAGAAAAAGTTAATTATGCTATGTCTAACGATCTTAATTATCCCAACATTAGCAATAGGAGTCAGTTCTTACCACATTGCTAAAAGTGAACTAACTCAAGCAGGAGAAACACAATTGCAAAAAAGCACTGAATTAGTCATAGGAATGATTGAGTTATTGAATAAGGAAGTTGTAGCTGGAAAAATGACGAAGGAAGATGCGCAAGAGCAGCTGCGCCAAGAATTATATGGAGCAAAAGATGCTAACAATAAACGTCATATAAAAGAAGAATATGCCTTTGGTAAAAATGGCTATATTTGGGCTATAGATAATCAATCTACCTTCGTTATGGAGCCTGTCAACGAAGGGAAAAGTATTGCCAACGTTATTTCAGAAGATGGTGTGAGGGTTGGCCCAGATTCAATAGAGTTAGGGAAAAAAGGTGGGATCCTTCATTATAAATGGAAAGATTTAATGACGAAAAAAGTAGACGTTAAAATGGCCTATGTTGAACGAGATCCATACTGGGGTTGGACAATTGGTTCAAGTGCTTATGAAAAAGAATTTAATGCGGGTGCAACACATATAGCAATTACGGTAAGTGTGATCACAGCCATCGCGATTATTCTCGGTACCATCCTTGCCTATTTTATGGCGATTCGAATAACAAAGCCTATAACTCTCATAAAAGAGGAATTGTACCGTGCAGCTCATGGTGACTTTTCAGGTGAAAGTATAAAAATTACTTCCCGAGATGAAGTGGGAGAGTTAGCGAGAGATTATAATTTAATGAAACAAAATATGCAAGAACTACTCACTCATGTGGCTCGTTCAACAGATCATGTAGCATCCTCTGCCGAACAACTATCAGCAAGCGCAGAGGAAACAAGCGTAGCAACGGAGGAAGTTACGAATTCCATCCAACATATCGCCTCTGCTGCGGAATCGAATACCGTGAGTTTAACAGAGAGTTCGCAATCTATGGAAGAGGTATCTATAGCTATTCAGAATTTAGCTGAGACTACCGCTGAGATTTCCATAGTTGGAGCAACCATTACGGAGCATGCTGAACAAGGAAATGTATATGTAGAACATACGGTAACGCAAATGAACTCAATCCATCAAAAGGTGAATGAAAGTGGAAAAGTGTTGGAATTGCTTGATTCAAGTTCCCATAAAATTGGTGAAATTACAAAAGTGATTACCGCAATAGCTAATCAAACCAATTTATTAGCTTTAAATGCTGCCATTGAAGCAGCAAGAGCAGGAGAACATGGGAAAGGATTTGCGGTTGTAGCTGATGAAGTTCGTAAATTGGCAGAGCAATCTCAAGCGTCTTCTCATGAAATTTCAGACTTAATTATAGATATCCAAAAGAATATGTCTCGTTCAACAGAATCGATGAAACAAGTGGAAATCGAAGTACAAGAAGGAATTGAGATTGTTGGGAAAACCGAAATTAGTTTCCAAGAAATTGTTGTCATGTTAGAAAGTATGAAAGAAAAAGTGACTGAAACGGCAGCGACAGTTGAACAAATGTCAGCAGGCGCACAAGAAGTATCCGCAACTGTAATGGACAGTGCGGAAGTTGCCCAGGAAGCATCGTCTTTTACACAAACAGTAGCTGCAACAACAGAAGAACAACTTGCTGCTATAGAAGAAATTACAGCTTCCTCGAATTCCTTAGCTAATTTAGCAATGGAATTACAAGAACAAATTCGTAAGTTTAAACTGTAAATCAATCAAACAGAGCAACCCAACTAAAGAGGGGGGTGCTCTGTTTTTATCCCACTCTTAACAAGCAGTAAGATATGTATTTCTTTTCTTAGGATTATCCTGTTTGCTATTAAAAAACATAAAAGGTCATCTTCTTTGGAAAAGTGTGATTTATTTTTTTTACTTTGTCATAGTGATCATAAAACACTTTGAAAAGCCTTTCATCACCACCTCGATCAGGGTGAAGGGCTTTGAGAATTTTTTTTAATTCTCTTTTAACTAGTTCTTTTTTTGCAGCAGAATCTATCCCTAAGAGGTTGTTTAAAGTCAGCGGTTTAGAATCAGAAAGTGCATATTCTGCTTGTAACATTTTTTTCAGGGACCGTATTTTGATTTGTTCAATGCGAATCGTGCTTTTTAATTCTTCCATTTCCTCTTTTAATTTCTGGTTTTCAGAAAATATTTGTTCCCACTCCTGTACATCAATGTCAAACTGTTGTTTCATTTTTCCGAGCTTTGTTTCTAAAATAAATGCTGCCAGATCGTCAGGATCAATTGAATAGTCAATCTTGATACGAGTCGTTCTTGAAGCTTGGATTTTCCCTTCCCTAATCCAGCGTGTAATAAGTTGTTCATTTGCCGTTATACCTTCTTCACTTAATTGCCGAATAACTTCTTTCATCTTTAACATTTGATCAACTCATTCTTTATTACGTTTTTTACTCCTTAAAAGGCTAAATTAACTGTATCATAGATAGATTTTTACACGTTTACTAAATTCTTTCATTTTGATTAAAATTTATTTGCAAAAGTAATAAATTTTAATCAAAATGATGCCACATTTCTTCTCACCAAAGAATATTGTGAACAAAGAAAGGATTTCAATGATTATGAAACAAAACGGTGAAATTTTCTATTGACATTTGATTATATCAACTAAATATGTATATAATATTATTATAGTAGAAAAATATAGTCTGCGAAGAAGAGTTATATTTTTTTCTTTTTCTCAATAAAACATGCTAAAAAATACACATTCTGTTACCCTCCAAAAACAAGCATTCAATCTTGAAAGGGTATAGGTGAATGTGGAAATTAAACTAAGGGAGGAGACAGGCTGTGAAGAGCATCATGAAAGGATGATTGGATGAGTGTAGACCAAACAATGGATCTCAAAGAAGAAGGAAAAGACGATTATTCATTTGATAAGGTTCCGGAAGAAAAACGGAATATGGGGTGGTTTAGTGTAACCAACATAACGTTTGGCATTGCTACTGCGATTTTTTATTTTCAAACAGGTAGTGTTATGGCCCTTCAGTTTGGCGCGATGAACGCCATTATTTCAGCGATTTATGCCATTGTAATTGCCGGAGTCTTAGGTACAGTCATTGCCTATTTATCCGCAAAATCAGGGATGAACGTAAATCTCATGTCTAGACAAGGTTTTGGATATATTGGAGCTTCGTTAACTTCATTAATTTACGCATCAAATTTTATCATGTACTGTGCATTTGAAGGTATGATTCTCGTTACCGCCGTACATGCATTTTTCCCCGCAATTCCATTATGGCTTCTAATTATAGTATTTGGATCAATTGTCATCCCACTAAATTGGTTTGGTATTAAACAATTAGACAAATTACAAAAATGGTCATTACCAATCTTCGGTATCTTTTTAATTATCACAATAATTGTCGCGTTCAATACACCATCTAAATTTGATGGGCAATTTTGGACATATCTACCAGACGGTGTACAGATAGGTGGAACAGCTTTACTATTATGTATAGGAATGCAACACGGTATTATGGGATTAACAGCTTTAATTGCGTCAGATTATGCGCGTTTCCTTAAACCAAAAGATATTAAAATTGGATCCATTATGATTGGATTTGTTCCGCAAATTTTCTGTTTTGGTGTCATGGGTTTACTTGGAATATGGTTTGGTGTCCGATTAGGTGAATCTAATCCGGGGATATACATTGTCACACTTCTTGGACTAGGTGGAGTAATTTTTACGTTGTTAACACAATTACGTATTAACATCACAAATATTTATAGTGCTTCCCTGTCGTTGTCCAATTTTTTTGAGAATGTATTTCATTTCAAACCCGATCGTCGTTTTTGGGTTGTTATCGCAGGTGTCGCATCGATTGCGTTAATGCTTGGTGATATATTAGATTATTTAGATAGTGCGATGACATTCCAAGGGGTTCTCTTAATGGCGTGGGCTGCTATTTTAGTCACAGATGCATTAGTCGTGAAGAAGTTGTTAAAAATTGCGCCGAAAGAATATGAAGCGAGACAAGAAAAATTATATAAATGGAATCCAGTTGGGGTTGTGCCATTAATTATCTCAAGTGTTCTCGGAACGATTGCTGCTTTAGGATACATGGGGACGTTCTTACAAAATACGGCTACTTTCTTTGCTGCAATATTAGCTTCATTCCTTACGATTGTGGTAGCCGTTTATACGAAGGGTAAATACTACAGTAAAAATGAAGCAAAGGAAATGGATGTTCAACTGAAAAAAGAAAAAGAGAGAAAAATGTCAACCTCAACAAAAGAAGTACCCATTCATTAATGCAAATATTGATGATATTCGTATTTACAGGTAGGCTTAGTTCTTATTTAAAGATATAGCTTATGAAATATTGCACTTAAAGTAACGGAGTGCATTAGTCAAGTAGGGGCTGTCCCAAAAGTCAATGTTGACAATGGTACAGCCCCAGTTTGTTATGGTTTATCCCGTTCGTATGCTAGTATGTTCCCTTTAGGATAATTTTTCCTTTTTAGCTTCTAATGTTACCGTTTTCTTGCTCCCTATTAGATACAATAACAAAATAACAATCATAAAAGCTGCAGAATAACTAAAGGTCATGCCGTATCCAACAATTTTAGCTAAGAATCCAAGACCTACTGATCCAATGGCCAGACCAAAATCTATAAAAATAAGTAGCATAGAATTGGCTGTTGCTTTTTTCTCGGGTGGAACAAGAGTTATTGCCCAAGCTTGGATAATTGGCTGGAGTATGGCATAAGCGATTCCGAATAATGCCCCTGAAACCAAAATCATCATCATACTAGTAGAGAAGCCTAAAAGAACCAAACCTACAGCCCCTGAAATAGCGGCTGGAATAATTAAGATTCTGTGACCGAATCTATCGAAAATTTTACCAGAGAAAGCACGAACTAATACCATTGCAATCCCTTGTGCGATAAAAAACTGTGAAATTCTTCCACCAACATTGATCTCTTTACCAAACGCCCCCATAAAGTTGACTGTTCCTGCAATGGCCATATAATTGAACATTACCAAAATACATGGAAGAAGGACACGCTTATCGAACATGTACTTATAGAAAGGTTCTTTATTTGTCGCATTTGGACTTTCCTTTTCTTTTTTAACAACCGTATTTTTTGTGAAAAAACTACACAAAAATGAAAACAACATAAGACCGAGAGTTAACATCATCATCGACCGGAATGAAAAATTTGCAAGATAGGAAATTGCGATTAGTGGCCCAATTGTCGTCCCAACGCTTGTAGACAGTGCGAAAAAAACAATGCCCTCACCTAACCGAGATTTAGGAACAATATTACTTGATATTGTAAAGACTAAAATCGTAAGCATACTAAATCCAATACCTTGTAGTGCTCGAATGAATATTAAAAATCCGATTGATTGGTTTATAAAAGTAAGACCGATTGTACCCAAAAAATAAAGGAGGGAAATAATGAGGAGCAATTTCATATTCACTTTTTGGATAATGACACTTGCAAAGAAGCGCGTAATTAGTGATGCTAGCATTAAGGTCGTGGTCATGATTCCTGCAATCGCAGGATTATTACTAATGGTTGATACAAAAATTGGGAAACCTGCTGTAATCATATAAAAAGAAGCGAACATTACTAAAGACAATATTACAATAATTAAATATTGGTTTGTCCAAAGTTTAACTTTTTTCTTATTCATGGTATATAAGACCGCCTTCCAAGGCTAATTCTAAAAATAGTGATGATTTATATGTAAAAATTGCTTTTTAAATCATGACAAATTTATTCTTCCCTTATTTTTAAAATATATTTAGAGTTGTTTTCAATACAAGCAGCGAAGAAAATATAACAATAAAAATTGAGGAATGCTAACGGGGAAGTCCTTAAAGGATACAAACAACCTTAAAAGTACAGTCGCTTTATAAGATTGTGAAAACATGTACGTTAGCTAACGGATAGAGTTAGTGAAAATACAAAACAAATTGGACCACAACATTTTAGATATGTCTAAAATGTTGTGGTCCTTTTAATATTCGTTGAACGTAAGTACTCGCGCAATGCGACTTAATTCAAATGTTATATATACATAAGCGTTTCTTTAGTAAAACCGAATGACTCATAATTATTCAGTCTAAATTAAGATTGCAAACACAAATTATTTTAGCTTCCCTGTCATGAAGCCTATATCTTTTTATTATCTCTTGTTTTCACTAAAAAATAGGCATTAATCCAGGAAGTAATTGGAATAATCAGAGCTATACCAATGCCGGCACAAAATATAGTGATCATTTCAGCACTAAATATTTTTGAATTTACGATTTTTCCAACAGAATAGGACAAATCCTTAAACCATATAAGCAATGCCAAATAGCCTCCAAAGAAGGCAAAAAATAATGTATTCGTATTTGTTCCTAAGATATCCTTCCCAATCCCTAATCCAGATGTAAATAAATCTTTCCTACTTATTGATGGATTATGATTAAATATTTCACGCATGGGAGATGTAATGGAAATGGCAACATCGGTAATGGCGCCTATTGTACTCATAATAATCACGGAAGCTCCAATTTTAACAAAATCTACCCCGATATAAAGGGAAAATATGCTAAGCTCCTCTATTTCTTCTTCACCAAACCCCTGTATCATAGCATTTCGTGTCACAATGTCAATAAAAACAAGCAAAATGGAAATTGTGATAATAGTAGAAATGAATGCTATTATTGTTTTACTGTTCACTTCATTAATATAAAATAGGTTTATATAACTAATAACTGCACATGCAATCAACGTTAAGATAATCGGATTAGCATGTGAATCTGTCATAAAAAGTATGGTAAGAAGTAGCACAACAAAGTTTAAGAATAAAGAAATAAAAGACCGTGCTCCTTTTTTTCCACCAATAAGTATCATTAATATCAATAAAATGGCTGCCAGCCACGCTAATACATTCATAATCTTGTCCTTTTTCGATTAATGAAAAAAATAGAAGTATATAGACCTATGGGAATAGTTAATACGATTCCAATCCCACCAGTCAGGGCTCGAGCCAATTCTAATGAAAGATTCATGGAAAGGGTAAACCCCAATGCAGAAGCATTCTTGAAATACAAAATTAGCATCGGAATGGAACCGCTTATATAAGCAAAAAACAAAATATTTGTCATGGTTCCCATAATATCTTTTCCAATCTCCATTCCAGAAGTTTTAAGTGCTTTTACTGATATGTTGTTATTCTTTTCATACAACCCAAAGATTGAAGAAGACATTGTAATAGCTACGTCCATGACGGCCCCTAAAGAACCGATGAATACCCCGGCCATAAACACCATTTTATAAGGGCGAGTTAGAAATTGCATTTCTTCATATCGAAGTCCATTTTCGGATGTTAGCCACATGACAAGATTGGTAATTAACAGCGAAATAAAAGTTCCTAGCAGGGTTGCAACAATAGCGGCATAGGTTTTTTCATTAAAACCATTAACGAGTAACAAAGAAATGACAGTAAATAAAATAACGCTTACACTGCATATCACTAGCAAACTGATGTGTGATGTATTCAGATAAACATCCAATGCATATGATATCAAAACGGCATTGACTGCCAAACTTATAATAGAAAATAGCCCTTGCTTATTTCCGACGATCAGTAGAGTAAAGATAAAAATCCATGCGATGATTAAAACGTATTTATCACGTTTCACGTCTTTTATAGTTCCCGTTACATCTGCATTTTCTACGTTTCTCGTGTCAATCAAAACAAATAATTCATCTCCCACATGGTATTCTTGATCATAGGCTCCAGATGATGAATACTTGTTAGTTAAATGGATAAGCTGTCCTTTTTCTTTTCCATTCTTTAATTCGGCTATGATACTCTGGGTAAATAGACGATCTTCATTTTGATACATATCAACCACTTTAGTTGTATTTTCCAGCTTCGTATCTATGACTTCGGCTATTGGACTTTCATAGAATGAATCATTGTGATTAACAAAAAAAACAGAGACGACAAAACAAAGTCCTATTATGGAGTACAATATAATTTGTTTGTAAGTCATTTTTTTTAATTTGTTTACTATAACATTCAAAAAAAAACCTCCAACGATCGGGATGGAATCCAGTATATAAAGTGAAACTTCCATCAGTGGGGGCTTCATCCTCCACTGATGGTTAGTTGAGGCCCACACGATGTGGGTCACACAGACGTTGCAACAGGATGTTGCGTTCTTAGTCTGTGTTCATTGATTCGGACACAATACGTGCTGTTGATTCCCCACCTATCTTCTTTGGATACTCAGAATCTTGAGGTGGGGGTCTTACTGCCCGTTAAGGCGGGATAAATTTTATACATGATCCATTTTGTTATACTTGTAAAGTAGTTCTTCCATTATGATGAATTTATTTCAGAATTTCAATCCTATTTCCCAAGTATTTATAGTTACTTTCAATAAAAAATAGTTGGGTAATTACATGAAAGCAGCATATATGAAGCGTTTGATATCTGGAATTAATCGAGATATCGAACGCTTTTTGGTTTTTCATTTTGATCACCAATTGGGTCATATAATAAAATATGAAAATGGTTTGAAGGGTATTCAACAAGGACTATAAAGTGATCCGGTTCTAAATGATTGACAAATAACGTTGTGGAAGAGTATCTTTATTTCTATAAATATCGAAATAAGAACAAAAAAATACTTGTAACTTTCGAGAGAAGGGACCATATAGAATGGATGAATTGCAAGTAAAGTTACTATCATAACAGGTGCGGCTAAAGGAATTTGTTTAGTAAAGCTTACTTTTAAATAGTTAATTTTAAGGAATGATAGAGTGTTTAATCATCTAAATTGCTTCTTATTTTTACTATAATATTGATAGGAAAGGATGAAATTGATGGCAAATATAAAAATACCTCTTTCTGTATTAAATCTCGCTCCTATTCGTCAGGGACAAAATGCGAAGCAGGCCATTGATGCGATGGTCGATCTTGCACAGTCCGTGGAAAAAATGGGATATCAGCGTTATTGGATTGCAGAGCACCATAATACTTCAACTCTGGTCAGCTCTGCCACGTCCATTTTAATTAAACATACACTAGAACATACCAATCACATCCGTGTCGGATCAGGCGGTATTATGCTGCCGAATCATTCCCCGTTAGTCGTAGCGGAGCAATTCGGAACGATGGCCACGATTTATCCTAATCGACTGGACCTTGGACTTGGCCGGGCTCCTGGTACAGATATGCTGACGGCAAACGCTTTGAGACGTTCAAAAAATGATTCTGTTTATACTTTCCCCGAAGATGTCAAGTCACTGCTTACGTACTTTGGCCCAGAAGAACAGCAAAGTTATGTGAAAGCTTATCCAGGTGTGGGTACGAATATTCCGCTCTATATCCTGGGTTCGTCCACTGATTCTGCATACTTAGCAGCAAGTCTGGGTCTGCCATATGTATTTGCTTCCCATTTTGCAGCAAAATATATGGATGCTGCGATTTCGATTTATCGTGATCGCTTCCAGCCATCAAAGTATTTGGACCGTCCTTATATGATTGTCTGCTTAAATGTGATTGCAGGAGAAACCGATGAGGAGGCTGCAAAACTATCAACCACAATGCAGCAATTTTTCCTAAATGTGATCCGCGGGGCGCAAACGCCGTTGCAGCCACCTGTTGATAACATGGATGAAATTTGGAATACAGCGGAAAAAGAAATGGCCCAATCCAATTCGAAAATCACGCTATTAGGCAGTAAAGATTCAATCCGAAAGCAGCTGACAGGATTTCAGGAAAAATATGATGTTCAGGAAATCATGGTGGTTTCTTATATTTTTGATCCAGATAAACAAAAACGTTCATATGAAATATTGAAAGAAGTCGTTGATGAAGAATAATTCTTATTAAAGACGAGCAATATTATCAAGATGGCCACAAGAATTATTGTAAATTATAACTAAAATAGATAGAAGTATATATTCATTTAATAATAAGTACAGAATAGAGGTTTTGAATGTGAACGATGAAGTGGCAGTAAAAGTATATAAAGCACTTGGTGAGCCAACTCGTTTGCGCATTGTAAAAGCATTAGCATCTGAACCTGAAATGGCTTGTGCAGTCATGGCGAATAAACTAGATATTCAAGCTAATTCAACGTTGACACACCATTTAAAATTATTAATAGATTGTGGATTACTAACTGTAAGAAAAGAAGGTACGTACCGCTACTATAAAATTCACCGTGAGGTATTAGAGAAATATGCACCGGCTCTAATCCAAGATTAAATCAGACCGTAGGCAAATTCGATGAAAAAGCGAGAATTAAACAGATCTAGCTATTGTCTTACAATCCATCCAAGTCGCAAGTCGATTGGATGGATTTTTTTGAAGAAAAAGAAAGCATCATTTTGTTTAGTTTTCTCTGTCTAGTGGTTAAAAGTGAAAGTAGGTTGAATAGACTGAGTTACTCTTCTGTCACTCGGTTTTTAAAAGCTTCTTGCGGAATAATGTTTTCAATGGGTTTACCGTATTGGATATTGTTTTTTCCTTCGCTTACGCTATTCTCAGGGAAGTTTCCAGGATGTCCTTTTTCTTTATGATTAAAATGCTTACCTCGGCTCATATTACTTCTCTCCTTTCAATATTTCTTCCCTAGTTTTTCTCTAAAAGCGTTTTTCATGCATATTTAAGTCAGGCAATAAGAACCTTGCTATATTGTCAAACCCCAGAAATCATGGAACCGTTTATTTGTTTTGATATGGACACGGGGATTGATCCAAGCTATTGACGATAAACCTGTAAGGATTTATAATACTATACATAGTTTTACATGAATAACTTTTCTTATCAAGAGAGGCGGAGGGACTGACCCTGTGAAGCCTCGGCAACCAGCATATCATGCCCGGTGCCAATTTCAGAGGAATTTTAACAATTCCGAAGATAAGAAGGTGGATACATATTGAATATAAAAATTCAAACTCCCCTTCTGTTCATATGCAGTGGGGATTTTTTTATTTAAGTCATTTATAAATAGGGTAGGGGGAATTTATATGTCAGCTTTACATATTGCATTATTAGGCTACGGTACAGTGGGTAAGGGTGTTTATAAAATAATTCAAACACATCAGGAAAAGCTTAAGAGTATTTTTAAGAAAGATGTAAAAATTGTTGCAATCTTAGTTAAGAATATAGAAAAATATCATGCACCAGATTGTGATGTTCTGTTAACTGATGATTTTAAGAAGATTGTTACACTTGAGAAGCTTGATGTAGTAATTGATGCCATCGTTGGTAAAGAGCCTAGCTTTCATTACTTGCAGCAAGCAATACATAAAGGATGCCATGTCATAACAGCAAACAAAGAAATGTTTGCCTATCATGGAACTCAATTAAAACAGTTAGCCAAGGAGCAAGGTGTAACATTGGGATTTGAGGCAACAGTCGCAGGTGGCATTCCTATTATCCAAACGTTGCGTCAATTGTTACAAGTGAATAATATCCAAAAAGTACAAGGGATTCTTAATGGTACCTCTAATTTTATTTTGACACAGATGAGAGAAGATAGCTGTTCCTTTGATACCGCATTAACACTAGCGCAAGAAAAAGGATATGCAGAAGCTGATCCAACAAATGATGTTGAAGGTTATGATGCCTTTTACAAAGCAGTCATTTTAAGTGAACTAGTTTTTGGAGAGACACCTAATTGGGAGGAATCGATTCGAAACGGGATTAAATCCATTACCCGTGAGCAAATTGAACTCTTTTCATCACTGGGCTACCGATTTAAACATGTCGCTTTTCTAGAAAAGGAAGAAAAAGGAATTATATGTGCAGTCAAACCTGTACTTGTCAATGAAACACATCCATTTTATCACATCGAAGGCGTTCAAAATGCAGTATCCATTGATGGAGATATTGTGGGGAATATCAGCATTCAAGGTCCAGGAGCTGGAATGCTTCCGACGGCCAGTGCCATCATTGAAGATTTAGTTTATATCAATAAACCTAGTTTTTCACCAATTTTCTCAAATGAACAAAATGGATTATCTGTTAAGGAATCCAATACTTATTGGGCAATAGGAGGAGTTGTAGAAAACCTGCCTTCTCATATTCAAATCATTGACAGACTTCATCCAAACGTTTTCATTGTTGAAGCTTCTGAAGAGGAAATATATGATATTCAATTGTCAAATTTTTATTTCTATCAGGTTTATGGGAAAGTAACTACCCAAGATGCGTTTGTTAGTAAATGATTTATTAGGGTCTGTCTCCCAAGACTTTAACGCTGTAAAAGGTCGGGGGACAGGACCCTTTGCTATAAGGTCATCCAGATAGTTCTGGTGGTTGACTATTCATGTATTATCTAGTTATCAAAAAAATCCCTTAATGACTCTGAATTTTTATCATTTACATTTTTAATGTAGGGGTTTTCCACACTTGGATCTTCTGGGTCTAGATTCGTTTTTATTACTAAAACTGGTCCTGAAGTACTTCGTTCGGCAATGACACGATCATTTAACTCATTAAAATCCGGTAAATTTTTATTTCCAGGCTGTTGCGGTTCAGTCATCCTTACACCTCCTTTCTTGGTAGGTTGCCTAGAGAGAAGATATTTATTTAAATATTTAAAAGTGATTTTTAATTATGGTTTAAGAATAACTTTAGCTGGTTAAATCGTGATTACAGTACCAGCATTGCCCGCAGCTTACATTATAGGGTATGATGATCCGATCGCCCTTTTTCAATTTCTTTACTTCCGGGCCAATTTCTTCGACAACCCCCATAGGCTCATGGCCAATTACATAATCAGTGGGCATATTGGAAATCATTTGGTGAATCAAATGCAAATCTGAGCCGCATATAGCAGATGTTGTTATTTTTACAATACTATCATCCGCATTTTTTATTTCGGGATCTTTTACCTCTTTTACCTGGACATTTTTACCTCTTTAAGCTCATTAATGGCAGCAATAGATTGCTGAACGTCTTTTTCCATCAGGAGTTTTTTCTTTTTAATAAACAGTTATTTTATGTTTTTCCTCAATTTGTAATAGCATAAATGTTAATTTAATATATTATTTCTGGTTATAATATGACAATGCTATTGTCATTATTATACTGGAGGGATCTATTATGGGAAAATTACAAGATAAAGTAGCTGTGATTACTGGGGGAGCATCTGGTATTGGTGCAGCAACTGCACGTATTTTCGTTGCAGAAGGAGCCAAAGTGGTTCTTGTTGATTTAAATGAAGAAAAAGGGAAAGCATTTGAAAAAGAATTGAAGGAGCTTAATGCGAAGGCTCTATTTGTAAAAGCAAATATTACTCTTGAAGAAGAGGTAGCTAATGTCTTTAAACAAGCAGTTGAAACCTTTAGTAAAGTGGATGTTGTGTTCAACAATGCAGGTATCGGACGCGTTCATTCTTCACATGATTTAGATTACTCTGAGTGGCGGAACACAGTAAATGTTGACTTAGATGGTGTATTCTTGGTCGCACGTGAAGCAATCCGTGAAATGTTAAAAACGGGTGGCGGTACCATTGTGAATACTGCTTCAATGTACGGTTGGGTTGGTTCACCTGGTTCAGCAGCCTATAACGCAGCAAAAGGCGGTGTCATTAACTTAACACGTTCACTTGCACTTGAATATGCAGAACAAAATATTCGGATTAACTCATTATGTCCAGGTTTCATTGATACACCAATTATTCCAGAAGAAAGCAAACAAGCATTAGCTGCGATCACTCCGATGAAACGCCTTGGTAAAGCAGAAGAAATGGCAAAAGCTGTATTATTCATGGCTTCTGATGATTCTTCATTCATGACTGGTAATAGCTTAACTGTTGATGGTGGTTATACAGCTCAATAATAAACCTTAAAGGCTTATTTGGGTTTAAAAAACATATGAGAGGGTCACACGCATGAGTGATCGTTTTGATGAGAAAGTAGTGTTAATTACAGGAGCAGGTTCAGGTTTAGGCCAAGCATCTGCTTTACAAGTTGCCAAAGAAGGAGCAAAACTTTCACTTGTTGATTTAAACTCTGAGTCTTTAGATGAAACAAAATGAAACGGTTCGGTAAACCTGAAGAAGTGGCTTTTTTAGTTGCATTTCTATTGTCTGACCAGGCAAACTTCATCAACGCAGTCGTTATACCAATTGATGGAGGGCAATCATATAAATATTAATTGTGAATAGTGTCAGGCACTGTTCGCTAGGGGACAGGCTCCCATTCTGGGGCCAGAACGCTCAGACGCATCATGAGAAAAGGCCCTCGTTAGAATATAGAGTGGATGTTCTAACGAGGGTTTTTTGCTATAACCATTTAAAAAAGAGAATTATGCTACAAAATAAACACTAGAAGACTGTTTGAGTTGTTATAGTAAAAGTATTAAATGGGAGAGGAGTAAATATGAAATTGGATATCAACTTGATTAAGTTTTAGAGGCTTATATTTTGTTTATATCTCAAGGTTATTTTTATTAAATTAATTAAGTTTACTTCTAACGATACAGACGATTTTTCTTCAAAGAATTATTTATTTTTCTTTGAACGTACATCTCTAGTAGTTAGTACACTTAAGGCGTCTTTAACCTTATTTGCAAATGAAAGCGGTTTATCAATCGATTCAAAATGTATATACATTAGACGTGGTTTATCAAATAACCAGTGGTTATGAAAAGCCGTTACGATAATATCATGTTTACGCAGTTTACTAATAAATCTGTTGATCTCAGATTGAAGGATTACAGTTTCTCCACTACAAAGGGCAAATCCATCTCTTGTCATGGATTCAAATGTAAACATTTGTGGAATGAGTAAGAATGATCTTCCGCTCCTCCCAAGAACAACAGGTTTGATATTTGTACGAGACTTCATCACCATACAAATTCCATCTTCTGATGTATGCATCGTTCCACCAAGAATATCATTAAACTCATCACAAAGGTCATCCACTCTTATATCACGGTTTCTTGATGTAGGACTACCACCGATATCATGTGTAATCAATACTTTCATTGCATCCTTAACTTTTCTGGCAAATGAGATTGGGTCGTCGATCGATTCAAAATGCATATACATAAGACGTGGTTTATCAAAAAGCCAGTGATTGTGAAGAGCCGTTACGATAATGCCATGCTTTCGAAGTATACTCATGAATGGATTAATTTCTTCTTGTAGTATGACAGTCTCACCAAGGCACAGAGCTTTTCCTTCCCGATCCATGTTTTCAAAAGAAAAAGCTTGTGGGACAAACATAAAAGATTGGGCTTTCCTGTCTAGTACTACCGGATGAATGTTAGTTCGAGAACGGGTTGCCAAACAAACACCATTGACAACACTAGGAGTTGAATCGAGGATTTCCGCGAATTCTTCACAAAGCTCAGATGGATCATGATCATGGTTCACATTTCTCATAGAAAACTCCTCCAATAAATAATTTCATTTATATTTGAGTGAATATGTCCTCCTTATAAAAAAACATACACATATACCCTACAGTACAGTAGTCTATGTGTGCATTTGCGTGTGGTATAGATTTTTGCCTAATTTGAGGGGATTTTTCTTAAGTATTTATACCCTAACATTGTTATTTATCCAGCGTTACTATTATTTGTGATTGTGATCATTGGTTTCTGTCCCCCAGGAAAGGTCGGGGGACAAAAACCTATTACACGTTGCTTGTTCGATTTTTTAACTTTTCATGCAATTGCTGTAATTGTTGCATGAGTTGTTTGTATTCTTGTAATTCAATCTGACAGGAAAGGATTTCTTCTGTTATTTTTTGCGTAATCTCAGCCTGTTCTTGTAGAGCCTTTGGTTGTAAATAGATCTTCACTTTTCTTTCATCTGAAAGGGAGCGTTCCTTTCGAATCCAGTCATGTGCGACCATCCGATTAATCATCGGAGTGAAGGTCCCTGTGTCAAGATTCAATCGTTCTTCCAAATCCTTTACTAGGATCCCGTCATTTTCCCATAATGCCATTAAAACAAGATATTGAGGATAGGTTAATTCAAATGGTTGCAGGACTTTCGAATGCAGTTGATTCATTTCACTAGCAGTTTCGTAGATGGTGAAGCATAATTCTTTTTCTAATGACAGAACATTTTCCATAGTGGTCTCCTTTTATAGTTAATTGTGAGGGTAAATCGGATTTACAGAGATAAGCGGTTTACCCTTATATTCTGCTAATGATTTACTACTACCATTTGGCATTAATATAGTAAAATTATACAATAAATCTATCAAAATTCCTCCTAGAATTTGGATAAATTAGTAAAAAACTAAATTGTTGGTGGTAACACAAGTATAGATTTAATAGATGAACATGTCATGGGAAAGGCAAAATGGTTGAAAGCAGAGAAGGGAGAAGGAATATGAAAATCGCAATCTTTAATGACGATGTGCTTGGGGTTGTAAAGGGAGACTGTGTCATAGATGTATCAAAAGTAGCTGGTTGGGATATAGCTGACCCTTCTGATTCCTTTCTAAAGCTGGTTGAACATTTTGATGGGCTTAAAGCAGATTTAGTGAGGGGAGCAGAAACAGGGATGTCGTTTTTATTAAGTGAAGTGACATTAAAGCCACCTGTTCCTAGTACGAGAAAGATTTGGGCCGCTCCTGTTAACCATCGAAAGCATCAAGAAGAAATGAATAAAATGTTTCAGAACGCACCACGAACAATCGAAGAAATGGCCTTGTTTTTAAAGCTAGTTTTTAATCAACATTAATATGTACTTCTTGTTCCTCTTAATCCGAAAAAGCAAAGTCAGATCTATGAAGGTGAAGCTTGCAAAAATTTCTAAGAGAATGATGAAATATCATATTCCTATTGCCATTACTGCTTCTCTGCTTATCCTTTTTCATGCTTCTTTACCGGCCTATAAACGAGTTTTAAAGAATATTAGCGAAAATATAGCAGGAATAAAAAAGTTCGAAAAGTACTTAGAGAAAGCTGTGAAAAATGAACTATCTTCAAAGCAGGCTACTAAGGAAAAGACTCCTTCTCGAAAAAAATATATTCGTGAGGAAATGGTACCAAGGTGGCTTAAAAATGGGGACCATGAGCATCAGAAAGACCAACGTATGGAGAAAGATTCAGAATCAAGGCGCTTAAAGCTATTAGAGGACTTTAGAAATCTGAATAAGAAAGAACCTATAGGTTGCTAGGAAGCAGGATAAATTCGTAGAAAAAGAAGATTGAGCTGATTACGCTTAACCAGGATACAAAATGAGCTGAGGTGCCAGGCACCCAATACTTGTCCCATACGAAGGATGAAGGACAAAAAGCTGTAGATCGGGCGGGGGAATGTCCTTCATAAGCGGTATGATTAAATGGGTAGTCATCGCAAAAGGAATCAATACGGTTGTAATTTATATGAAAATGCTCAGCTTTTAAAAAATACCGAATCTCTAAGCCGCTGAACTACACAGACAGGGGTTGAGGTAATCACCTCTCCTCCAATAATATTGGCAAGTTTTTGACACGATTTTGCATTAATTCCTCTAACAGCATGAATATTGTTACTATGGTCAACATTTGTATTTCTACTTCATGAATTAGTCATTGGTAACTCAGGTAATGCTGGTAATGCTGGTAATGCTGGTACTCTGGTAATGCTGGTAATGCTGGTAATTTGAATTCAAAATTATTATTCACTTAAAAGCCAGCTCCTTTTCTTTATTCTCCCTAAACAGTCTATTCTTAGATGTTAGTCATGAATAGACATATGGCCGAGGGCAAACACCTAAATTAATCTGGTACTTTCTCTTATTTAATTAACAAAATAATATTTAACTAAATTGCTGGTGGTAACACAAGTACAGATTTAACAGATGAACATGAAATCAAGATAATCCAGATGATCGGATACTTAAAGATTAATGTAAACATGATAGTAGTAATAGTCTGTGAACTGACAATCTTACCTGGAGACATAATAGCAACGGGTACACCAGAAGGAGTCGGCCCGATTCAAGCGGGAGACCGTGTTCGTATTAAAATTGACGAGATTGGTGAATTTACGGTGGATGTGAAATTGGCTGAAGAAGTGCATGAAAAACTTTGATTGAATTGGGAATAGTGCCTAGCACTGTTCTCCTATAAAAATTATGCTGTATTGTATTAAAAATAGGAGGGGCAAGATGATTTTTAGATGGCTGGCGATTAATATTTTAACTGTCCTGCTTATTGTTTTATGGAGCTTGTATCAGGGATATGAATCAAGTTATATTTTGATGGGAAAAATGGTTGCGGAAGCAGCATTTTTCTTGTTTTTAATCAACGTTAATATGTACTTCGTATTCCTCTTAATCCGAAAAAGCAAAGTCAGATCTATGAAGGTGAAGCTTGCAAAAATTTCTAAGAGAATGATGAAATATCATATTCCTATTGCCATTACTGCTTCTCTGCTTATCCTTTTTCATGCAATAATCATGATTTATGCACGATTAGAACATCTTTGGAAAGCGAAAATAATCATTGGTGCAGTTACGATGTGTGTTCTCATCGTCCTATTATGTAGCGGCTTATTGCGAAGATGGAAAGCAACAGGAAAAAGAAGAAAATTTCATTACATAATGGCATTCATCTTTTTCGGGTTTGTGATGTTACATATTTTTTTATAAAAATATTTATTCCAAAATATTGGAGTTTACCTACACAAAATTTTAATTTGTTTTTTTGCATCCGTTCCGCAAACGTGGGGGTAAATAGTCTAGGTGTAGGCACCCAATACTTGAAAAGGTAGGGGTAGGTATAGAAAATTTAGAGAAATCTGTAAAATGATGACGGTTTCAAGTTTTTCAAGTATAATAAAAAGATAGAAGGCTATTAGGACGGTGAGGATGATGGTGAAAAACATAACAATTGAAAACTTAGTTCAAAAATTTTCATTGAGAGTATTGACTGGTGAAAATCAGCTACAAAAAACGATTACGCAACCACGGGTGCATCGTCCAGGTCTGGAATTTGTAGGCCATTTTGATTTTTTTCCAAAAGAACGAGTTCAAATTTTAGGAAGAAAAGAAATCAACTATTTGCATAAATTAAGTAAAGAGGAACGTCAAATTCGAATCGGGAATATTGTTCAATATCACCCGCCATGTTTTATCGTCACAGCTGGTGAAGAAGGACTTACATATTTAAAACATTTTTGTGTAAAAAAGGGAATTCCCTTGTTGCTCACAAATAAGCCGGAGACGACTTCAGAATTTATTCCAAAATTGGATGCGTATATGACCAAGGAATTAGCACCAGAACTGACTGTGCACGGAGTATGCGTGAATGTGTACGGCATTGGAATTTTGCTTCGTGGTCATTCAGGAGTAGGGAAAAGTGAAACGGCGCATACATTAATTGGCCGAGGACATCGACTAGTGGCGGATGATGTCGTCATTCTAAAGAAGCTTAGTCAGCAAACCATTTTAGGTACTCATGATGAAAAGACCAAGGAATTTTTGGCTCTTCGTAGTATCGGATTGCTGAATGTGGTTCGCTCATACGGGCAAACAGGCTTTTCAAGACGAAACACGAATTGCACTTGATATTCATTTGACGAAATGGGAGAAGGATGACTTAAATAACGAATTGGAGCATGAACCACAATATACAGATTATATGGGTGTTAAAATTCCCTCGATTGAAATTCAACTTCAGCCTGGACGTGATGTGGCAGGGTTAATTGAAGCAGCTGCAAATAATTGGTATTTGAGGCAACAAGGTTACAGCGC
This sequence comes from uncultured Bacillaceae bacterium, assembly GCA_963751845.1. Classification (GTDB taxonomy): domain Bacteria; phylum Bacillota; class Bacilli; order Bacillales; family DSM-1321; genus Peribacillus. The sequence continues at coordinate 794 of CAVVWH010000017.1, read as the reverse complement.
TGCAGAGGAGTTCATGAGCCGGATTGAGGCTGATTTTGCACATTCTAGCGTGGAATAACGGGTTAGATTGTTGGGATGAACGTCTTCTTATTACAGAAAAAGCGTGAAATTTGTATAATAAATAAAATCGAATATAAATGAGTCATTTTCGTAGATAAAATGAAATAATCGAAAATAAATCATGCAAAGTCGAAGATAAAGTGAAACTTCCATCAGTGGGGGTTTTCTTCATCCCCCACTGATGGTTAGTTGAACCAATCGGACACAATACGTGCTATTGATCCTCCACCTATCTTCTTTGGATACTCAAAATCTTGAGGTTAGGGTCTTACTGCCCGTTAAGGCGGGATAAATTTTTCCATTTTGAAAATGATGTTTGTAGTAAGAAAAGTAGTGGGGTGTTTCAGACTTTTTCAGGATAAAAATCCAATAATCTCACGTAGAAAATCCGCGTTGAAATGTACATTTCAACGCGGATTTTCTTCAATTACAGCAGCTTTTGGGAAAGACTCTTTTGAAAATTTGATCCGAGGTGCCAGACACCCAAAACTTCAGGGGATATTTGATTTCTATTTTTGGAAACATCTGGATTGAAATGATTGTTTTGATTGGTCGCCTTTACTTGATGTACTGACAATCGTTTCAGCGTCTTGTGGGATTTTCATTCGTTCCATTTTATACACCTCATTTTATTAAATATGAGTTTCTTCTATAATACCAATAAAACTAGTAAATCTAAAATACTTTTCCAAGTAATACAGAAAATTAGTTTAAAGTGATAGAAGGATTATGTA
>CAVVWH010000016.1:0-421554 GCA_963751845.1 uncultured Bacillaceae bacterium | reverse complement strand
TGAACTACCCCTCCTTACCAACCTTACGGTTCGCTTGAAGAAGGGGATTCCTTCGAAAAAAGGCACATGCTATAGGCATATGACCGTATCCCGTTCAACTAGGATACGGTTTTTCCACTTTTCAACTTCGACAAACTTTTTACTTCCAAGTCTGAAAGCGATCCTGGTAAGAAGAATTCACCTATTAGGCGAAACTTGTCTATATCAAAAAGCTCTGAAAGGTAGAACGAGTGCGTACGTATCTCTTTCAGCATTTTCGTAACATACTTCCACTGCACCCAATGATGAGTACCAACTATCTTCTCTGGTAGTAGTGAACTCAACACTGGTGGAAGTTTTTCTTTGAATCCCATCGCCCTACGAGCGATTACAAAACTCGCTGCCTCGTGAATGGAGATTCCAAAACGTTTCATATACTTCATTTTTCCAATTTGACTTGTGTAGGCAGGATTCACTTCAAAAACGGCAATGCCCATTTTTTCAGCCCTCGATTTAATTGCCGAAATCATTTTGTTATAAGCAAACATGCTCATTTTGAAGTTTGCCTTTTTGTTCCCATATCGATTAGAAGCCTTTGAAGTTGTAGTGTCTAATTTTTCTATCGCAATGGGTTTATTGCTATTCGAAGCAATGTTGACTAATTCAATTGCTTCAGTTTCGATAATTTTCGAAATTTGACCTGATGTTTTATTGTAAATATCAAAGTCTAAAGAAAAAGAAGAGACGAGTTGTCCTTTAGCATTCATATCTGAAATAGCAAAATGGTCTGTATTGCAATCAATCCCAATGATTCCATCTGTTTTTGAAAAATTGATGTACTCATTTTCTTCTTCATTCACGATACATTTGAAAATATAGTATTCTCCATGGTCTTCCATTGACCAACCAATCGGTCTTCCGAATTTTTTCTTATCCTTACAGTTCATTTGTCTTTGAATGGCAGCTTCAACTTTTTCTTGACCGTAAGGGAATACAAGATTTTCTATTTGTATATTTGTGCCTGACGGCGTATTAAATCTCAATATTTTTTCATCTGAGCTGTATTTAAATACGAAGTTGCCTGACCCAGAATCTTTGCGACCAGAAATCATCATTTGATTGTATCGAGAGCGATTCCATTTTCGAGCCCAAGCTGAATGGTCATTTATATATTCATCTTTCGTATATTGAGATTTGAACAATTTTTTTGAGCCAAAAACGACACTTGAAATCTTCATTTTTAAACTGTTTAATTCTTTTTCGAATCGATTTTGTTTAAAAATTAAAAAACCAATTCTATTTTCTAGTTTCTTAATTTCTGTATCCAAAAATCCATGCTCAAAATGATAAGCATGGTAATACAAGTCTGTTTTCTTTTTAAATCGCACAACAAAAAAGTTCTCTAATTTCTTAATATTCGAGTTCTTAGGGAAAGAGGGATTACCACTTACAAAAGACTTTTTTATCTTTATCAATATGGTTAGTCGAGACTTTACTTTTTTAATTTTACTCTTAACAGATTTAACCTGTTCTTCTTTATTTTTTTTGTATAGTTTGTTTAACTCAATTAAGCTCTGTTGAATAGCATTCGCTTCTTGAACAGCGCTATTAGCATAATAATCATCCAGACTAAAAAGATCCTTTACCGTAAGATGCATGGACTTAGAACGTTTGCTTTTGTCAGAACGCTTTTCTTTTATAGATGTACTGAATGCAAATTGTTTGGCACGATTGAAAACCAGAATGGCATGGGCGATGGCTTCAAGATATTCTTTTGAGAGTTTATTTTTATAGACTCTTACGGAAAAATAGGCTTTCGTTACCATCACTCATGCTCCTTTCGTGCTATTAATACTTCTATTATAGCAGAATGTACGTTCCCATATCTACTAAAACTTTTCCTACGGAAAGGCGATTCATCCCCTTCCTACTCGTTGGGCTAACGCCCTTCACACTCCTTGAGGAAGGGGTCTTCTCGCCCGAAATGATAAAGTGAAACTTCCATCAGTGGGGGGGTCGTTCATCCCCCACTGATGGTTAGTTAAACCAATCGGACACAATACGTGCGGTTGATCTCCCACTTACCAACTTTATATCCTCAGAATCTTGAATTGGGAGTCTTACTGTCCGTTAAGAGTGGGATAAAGTCTCTACCCCGACAAGAATTAGAAAAACATAACTTATCTTATACTATCATCCTCATGATAAAATGTATGATAATAAAAAAAATACTTTTCTATTTTAAAATATTCTATATAATAGAAATATTATCAATAATTCGGGACGAGGGGGAAAAAAATGCCTATAAAGATACCAGGTCAATTGCCCGCAAAAGAAATATTAGAACAAGAGAATATTTTTGTTATGGATGAAGAACGTGCGATTAATCAAAATATACGACCTTTGAATATATTAATTTTAAATTTAATGCCTGAAAAAGAAAAAACTGAAGTTCAATTACTTCGTTTATTAGGTAATACACCTATTCAAGTAAATATCACATTTCTACGCCTAACAACACATAATTCAAAGAATACTAGTAAGTTTCATTTAGAGCAATTTTATAAACCTTTTTCCGAAATACAATACAAGAAGTATGATGGAATGATTATAACAGGTGCTCCGGTTGAAAAGCTTCCATTTGAAGAAGTGACTTATTGGGAAGAATTGAAGCAAATAATGAATTGGTCTAAAGAACATGTCACATCCACTTTGCATATTTGTTGGGGAGCTCAAGCTGCATTATATCATCATTACGGAATTAACAAATATGAGTTACCAGAAAAATGCTTTGGTATTTATGAACATAGATTATTGAACTCCAACGAAAAGCTAGTTCGTGGCTTTGATGATTCTTTCTTAGCACCGCATTCACGATATACTGATATTGACTTTAACAAGTTAAAAAATCATCCGGAATTGCTCGTTTTAGCCGAATCTGATCAAGCGGGTATACTACTTGTCGCTTCAAAGGATGGTAAAAACATTATGGTTACTGGGCATTTGGAATACGATGCCACAACACTTGGTATTGAATATACTCGTGATCATGAACGAGGAATTGAAACACAGATTCCAGAGAACTATTTCCCTAATAACGATCCAAATAAGGCGCCTCTTCACAGATGGAAAAGTCACAGTAACTTACTATTTTCTAATTGGTTAAATTACTATGTATACCAATTAACTCCTTTTGAATGGAATTGAAAGAGGTAGAACTGGGCTAGGTCACACTGGAAGGACGACTTCATGTGGACATAGATCTTTTAACTTATTCCTTGCTGAACTAGACAAAAAAAATTATGTGATTGGAAATAATAAAGTTATTTACTTTCATTACTATAAAAAAGTATAACACCGTCCGGAAATGTGGACGGTGTTATACTTTTTTATACAAAATATATTACAATAAAGTCACTTAAATTAATGGGTTGTTCAACAATCGCTATTTAATGGAATAAGACTTAATCTTTTCTACTTATCAAATTACTATTAGTTTTTTACCCTTTTCAATGTCACAACAACTATTTCTGGACGATTAAAAACCCTTAAAGGAATAATACTATTTCCAAGTCCTCTATTAACAATCATCGTTGTATTACCTACATCTTAAAAGTATTTTAGTTTCAAAAAACTGCCCCTTTATGGAATAAGCTAATGAATATTTTCTTCTTGAATTAATGTCAAAAAAGCAAAAAAATAGTACAAATGTTCTTGTCAGGGTATAATAGTCTTATCTTAAATCAAAGGAGTCTTACTTTATGGGCCAAAGAATTCCCTACTATGAAATTGCACCTGATGGTATGAAAATTATGATGGATATGGAGAAGTACACGAAAACGATAGCAATCGAACAAAAACTTTGTGAGCTTATTAAAATTCGTGCTTCTCAGATTAACGGATGTGCATTTTGTTTGAATATGCATACAGCAGATGCCCGAAAAATGGGTGAAACCGAACAACGGCTATACTGTGTCAGTGCATGGAAAGAGTGTGAATTCTACACAGAAGCAGAAAAAGTAGCATTAGAATTGACAGAGTACGTGACATTAATCCCGACAAAACGTGTTCCAGATGAGCTTTATCAACGAGTACGTGCACATTATGACGAGAAACAATATGTTGACCTTATTCTAATAATCAATCAAATCAACAATTGGAATAGAATTTCTATTGCAATGGGGAATATAGCAACTGAAAAATAATTACTCTCAACGAGCATCTTATGATGTTCTTTTAGTTCCGTTGCAATCCAATCCTGTTGGCTATTTTTCAATTGTGAAAAACGCTTGTTTGTTTGAAGAAGCTTTACATTTACCTTTATATGACGTTTCATCAAAAAAACTCCTTTTAATCTTACTAAACTTATTTTAAAAAATTATTTTTTAACCAACTTTATAATTAAAATACAAAATAAGACCGCTAAAGGCGGTCTTATTTTGTATTTTGTGCATTTCTTTTTTGAATGGCTCGTAAATCTTCAACTCGATTTGGCAGTTCCTCAAAATATTCAACAAGATCATATATGCGATCAATAGAATTCCAGCTCAGATGATGTTCAATTCCTTCTACATCATGATAAATATTTTCTTCTTCCACACCAATTAATCGTAGCATTTGCTCTAATAATTCATGTCGATACACAAGTCGTTTGCCTATTTTCTTCCCATCTGGAGTTAGGACAAGGCCACGATATTTTTCATATATTAAATATTTTTCTTGATCCAGCTTTTGCACCATTTTTGTAACTGATGAGGGATGAACAGAAAGATTTTCAGCAATATCAGAAACTCTAGCATATCCTTTTTCTTCAATTAAAATATAAATTTGTTCTATGTAATCCTCCATACTTGGTGTAGGCATTAATAATCCTCCAATTCAAAACCATATTTAAAACAAGACTTTACGCACTATTTGCAAAAGTCTGTGTACCTTAGGACCTAGACATCATTTAAACCCTTTAATAAAAATTGCAAGATGAAACAATCAAGGTCGTGTCGAGACACTATATAATGATGCCATATTTTATTTATACTGTATAGATTGTATGTTGATTTTAATTTGACATTTGGGCGAACATTCATCACTCCAAACAGTTATAACATTGTTCGCCTCCCCAATTTACTAGCTCAAATTACACGTGATCCTGTTGTTTTTCTTCGAACACAAATTGAACTCTATTTTCTACCATGCTCAGTTTGGCATCAAATGTTTTTTCGCCCTTTTTAAATCCCTTAATTAAATCTGTTTTACCATCTTTTAATAGCTTCTTCACATTCGTTTGTGAAATAGTTTTTCCTAGGATTTTTTTAGAAATCGTAAAATTACATTTAGTCGTAGAATAATTAGAACAACCGTAGAAAGAACCTTTGTCCACCATATCTCCATCACATTTTTTGCATGAACCTACTTTAGTTCCTATTGATTTACCTTTACCTCGACCTTTGCCAAAATCTCGTTTAAATTCACTGAGATCAAAATTCTCAAAAGACCATACACCACTATGCTGTTTTGCATCCTCTATCAATTTTAGAGAAAGTTTTTTAGCCTGATCCATAAAATCTTTTGCAGAAGCTTTTCCTTCACCAATTTCATTTAAACGCTGCTCCCATTTAGCAGTCATTTCAGGTGAAGCCAAAATACTCGGTCCAATGGATTGTATTAACACCTTCCCTTTATTTGTGGCAAACACTTGATTCTTTTTCACATCTATATATTTTCTATTTCTTAAGATGCCAATAATACCAGCCCGGGTTGCCTCTGTTCCTAATCCTTGAGTTTTATTTAAGACTTTTACTAATTCTTCATCCTCTAAATACTTTCCAGCCGTTTTCATTAATGTGATTAACTGCCCCTCTGTATAGCGCTTAGGAGGTTGAGTTTTCCCATTTTTCACTTTAACATCTTGAACTATACCTTGTTCACCCTCTTGGAGAGAAGGTAAATCCTGTTCATCTTCATCCGCGTCTTCATCTTTCTTTTTACCATAAATGACTTTACGCCAGCCCTCTTGAATTTGTTCTTTCCCTTTCGAAATAAATGTTGCTCTACCTTCAACTACTGTTTGTATAGTTGTATAGTCAAAAATAGCTTTTTCATAATGAGCCGCTATTAATCTTTTGACAATCAATGTATAAATTTTTTCTTCTTCTGCTGACATTTTTGAAGGATCCGTTACTTGCTCTGTAGGAATAATTGCATAGTGATCCGTAACCTTTTTTTCGTTAACATATCTTTTATTATCCGATAGAGATTCAACAGGCAGTGGAAAGAACTTACTAAAGCTATCGAGCTTGCTTATCTTTTGTAATGTATCAGGAAATAAAGCAGCCTCTTCTTTTGTAACATAACTAGAATCTGATCTAGGATATGAAATAATACCTTTTACATAAAGTTTTTGAGCAATTTCAAGGGTTTTTTGAGGTGAAAACTTATACATTTTATTAGCGGTCGCCTGTAAGGACGATAAGTTAAATAAAAATGGTGGGTGAAACTCTTTACGTTCCTTTTCAATGGAATCAATAGCAGCTTCTTTGCCTTTACAAAATTGAGCAATATTATGAGCCATTTTCTCATCAAGTAATCGTGATTCACCTTTATTATGCCATTTACCGTTATATACTTTTTGATCCATATTAAATGTAGCCATCACTTCCCAGAATGGCTCAGATGTAAAGTTTTCAATTTCAATTTCTCGTTTAACGATTAGAGCAAGAGTGGGTGTTTGCACACGTCCCGTTGAAAAAACATCTGAGATTCCCTTTTTCTGTAGTAAAAGTGTATAGGTTCTAGACGCATTCATCCCGACAAGCCAATCTGCACATGCACGGCTTATCGCCTCATAGTAGATGTTTCTCGTTTGCTGCTCTTCAAGTAAATTTTCAAAACCTTTTATAACCGATGTTTTAGTGAGTGATGAAATCCATAAACGCTTCATAGGTTTTGTATTTTTACATTGGTTAAGGATTACTCTAATGATCGCTTCTCCTTCCCTTTCAGCATCTCCGGCGATAATGATTTCATGAATTTCATTTCGATGGACTAAATCTTTAATTATATTGAATTGCTTCCATTTCGATTTTGTCACTTTATATTGAAATTTAGTTGGTATGATTGGTAATGTATCAAGAGACCATTTTTTCCACTTTGGATCATATTCTTCAGGAGAGATGAGCTCACATAAATGGCCAACCGCCCATGTTAACAGAGCACCATTTGGAAATATATCATTTGGCTCGATTTCTACATAACCATCCCTTTTCTTAAAAGAAAACGGAGAGGCAAGTTTCAAGCCTTGATCCGGTTTTTCTGCAATGATTAATTTCATACTTACAACTCCTACTACAAAAAACTGTTAGAAAAACACGACTTTTTATTCCAGTGAGGAAAGTCGATGTTTTATTATACCATCATCCATTAGATACAATTCTAATAGTATTGATTACAATTCTTTCAAATTCCTAAACCTAATTCCATTCTTTTATCATACCATTTACGAAAATGAGATGTAATTAAAAAAATGTTTTACGTCTGGAAAGGCTGCACAAACCGTTTGATCTCCATATCATTCAATTCCTTTATCATAGAGAACTGATTATAAATCTGTTCCGTACTTTTCAAACCAACTTTCATGAATGAGCAAACTCCTAAATCTTAAATCTAGTCAATTCCAAAAGCAGAATCATGTATGGAATATTCGCGAATATAATTCTAAGAAGCAAAATATAAGGAGGCCGTCCATGAACATACATGTAGTACAAAGTGGAGAAAATTTATGGCTGATTTCACAGCGTTACAACGTTAACATGAATCAAATTGCTACTGCTAATCAGCTGGAAAATCCAAATGTTTTAGTAGTCGGTCAGGCACTTGTTATCCCTACACCTTATCAAACATATATTGTTCAGCGAGGGGATACCCTTTCAGCAATAGCTAGAAAATATGGTATCACTGTACAAACTATTGCAGAGACAAACGAACTCGCCGATCCTTCTATGATCTATGTCGGACAGGTATTAACCATTCCTATTTTATATCATACCGTACAATCTGGAGAGGCTCTTTGGATGATAGCAAAAAACTACGGAACGACCGTAGAAGCGATTGTCCAGGCAAACAACATTACAAACCCTTCCTTAGTTTACCCTGGACAAGTGCTAATACTTCCTGAAAGGACCAAACCAATATTGGATGTAAATGCTTACACGACCAATACGAGTGAAGCGGGAAGACAAGAAGTTCTCAGCTTAGGAAGATACTTTACTTACCTCACACCATTTACTTATGCGATCAAGGAAGATGGCACAATTACTACAATGAATGACGAAGCCATTCTTGGCGCTGCAAGAGAACGGCATGTTTCACCTCTTCTTGTTCTTACAAACTATTCTGGTGGAAAATTCAACTCTGATCTGGTAGCATCTATTTTACAGAACACAAGCCTGCAAGATACATTATTTACCAACATCCTTAAGACCATCAAGACTAAAGGGTACACGGGTTTAAACATTGACTTTGAATACGTCCATCCGAATGATCGTGAAAATTATAATAAATTTTTACGACGTGTTGTGGCTAGATTACATCCGGAAGGTCTTTCTGTTTCTACAGCCCTCGCACCAAAGATTACTGCTGGGCAAACAGGATTATTATACGAAGCACATGATTATCCAGCACATGGAGAAATTGTGGATTTTGTTGTACTTATGACCTATGAATGGGGATGGGCTGGTGGTAAGCCTTGGGCGATTGCCCCAATTAATGAAGTACGACGGGTATTAGATTATGCAGTTACAGCCATTCCAGCTAATAAAATTCTCATGGGAACGCCGCTATACGGAAGGGATTGGAAGATTCCATGGGTTCAGGGGACCTTCGCACGAACAGTTAGTCCGCAGGAAGCTGTTCATCTAGCTGCAAAATACAGTGTTGCCATTCAATATGATGAAACCTATCAATCTCCGTTTTTCCGCTACACAGATGAAGGAGGTCAAAAACATGAAGTATGGTTTGAAGACGCTCGGAGTATGCAGGCGAAATTCAATACCGTAAAGCAATATGGACTTCGTGGCGTAAGTTATTGGGTGCTTGGAAATCCGTTCCCGCAAAATTGGCTCGTTCAAGAATGGAATTTCAAAACGCGAAAATTAATATAAAGGGATTATCTTGCTTCATAAAGTTTGACGAATTTCCCTTAAACTAGCACTCACCTCTAATGAAGTAACAAAAAATAGCAGTACAAAGTAAAAAACTGCATCGAGATTTCGATGCAGTTTTTTACTTTGTGTTCGCTACTTAACCACGAATCTGTCCTTGTCCATAAATAAAATATTTACTTGAAGTTAAGGCAGGTAGACCCATTGGTCCTCGCGCATGCAGCTTTTGTGTACTAATGCCAATTTCTGCACCATAGCCGAATTCAAACCCATCCGTAAAGCGTGTAGATGCATTATGATAAACGGCTGCAGCGTCAATTCCATTTAAAAATATGTCTGCATTCTTTTCATCAGCTGTAATAATGGCTTCGGAATGCTTTGTACCATACTTATTGATATGCTCAATTGCTTCAGTAGTATTTTTGATAATTTTCACACTTAGTTTAAGCGCTAAATATTCAGTTGCCCAATCTTCTTCTGTTGCTTGTTTTGCATCTAGAAAGGCCGCACAGACCGTTTGATCTCCATATAATTCAATTCCTTGATCATGTAGAACTTTTAATAAATCTGTTCCGTACTTTTCAAACCAACTTTCATGAATAAGCAAACTTTCTGTAGCATTACAAACAGATGGACGTTGTGTTTTGCCGTTCAATACAATTTTTTTTGTCATATCATACTCTGCTGTTTCATCAATGAAAATATGACAGTTTCCAGCACCAGTTTCAAGAACAGGTACGGTAGATTCATTAACGACCGTATCAATTAGATTTTTGCCGCCGCGAGGAATAAGCACATCTAGATATTCCTTTAAATGAAAAAGTTCTTTTGTTTTTTCACGATCTGTATCTTCAATTAACTGAACAGCATCTAATGGGATGGACGTTTGTTTTAGGGCACGGTGAATGGTTTGAACAAGTGCTTTGTTCGAATAAATGGCCGATGAGCTTCCACGTAAAATGACTGCATTTCCTGTTTTTAACGATAATGTAGATGCATCAATCGTAACATTAGGACGTGCCTCGTAAATCATGCCAATAACGCCTAGTGGAACACGTTTCTTTTGAATCAGTAATCCATTATCTTTGTTAATTGTCTCGAGAGTTTCACCTACTGGATCTTTCAAATCAATCAATAAACGAATGGCTGCTGCCATATCTTCAATTCGTTTTTCATTCAACATTATTCTATCTAATACAGCGTCTGATAAACCTTTCGTTTTACCTTGTGCTAAGTCTTTTTGATTCTCGAGAATGATAACTTCTTTATCCAACAATAACTGATCTGCAATTTTTGCTAACGCTTCATTTTTTTCCAAAGTAGTTTTCCCATTAATTAAATAACTTGCAGCCTTTGCAGCTTTTCCTTTTGTCCTAATTTCACTCATATTAAATCCCCCTTTTCATATTATGCTTTAACCCAATTATCTCGATGAATAACTTCTATCGCTGAACACTCATGCTCATCTGTCCGTTTTCCCATGGCTTGTGTTAGCTCGTCCACCGAATATTGAACTTCTCCTCGGCCTAATAAGCCATTAGATCCATAGACTTCAACGACATCACCTTTTTCAAAATTGCCTTTAATCTCATAAATACCTGCTGGCAATAAGCTGCTACCATTTAACACGAGTGCTTGTTCAGCGCCATCATCAACAAATATCTTTCCTGAGACATCTGAATGAAGAGAAATCCACTGCTTGTTTTTGTTTACTGTTGTAAGGAAGTCGTTGCCGACATACGTTCCGTCACCATTTCCTTCTAAAATGGTGAGCAGCTTATCCTTGCCTTTTCCCGTTCCAATAAACACTTTTACCCCAAGAGTCAAAGCCGTTTTCGCAGCCAGCAATTTTGATTTCATCCCCCCTGTACCAACGCTTGACCCTGAACCACCAGCTAATTGCACCAAGTCATCTGTCACATCAGAAATATGGTTATATCGCTTCGCGTCTGGGTTTGTGTGTGGGTTGGAATCATAAAGACCATTAATGTCCGTTAAGATGATTAGTTGGTCTGCATGAATAAGTCCGCTCACAAGCGCAGAAAGCATATCATTATCGCCAAATGTTAATTCAGCTACCGATACGGTATCATTTTCATTAATGATTGGTAAAATTCCTCGATCCAATAATTCAGTTAATGTATCATATGCATTTTTATAGCGCTCTTTATTTGAAAAGTCTGTTCTCGTTAATAAAATAAGTGCTGGAATAATCCTGAACTGTCCTAATTGCTCCATATATGACTGAATCAGCAAGCTCTGTCCAACCGCTGCAGCTGCTTGCTTGCCTTTTAATGTAACAGGACGAGATGAGTAGCCTAGCTTTCGGAATCCAGTAGCAACCGCTCCAGACGACACGAGAATGACTTCATGTCCTGCTTTTCGCAACTCGGACACTGCTTGTATATGATCTGAGAATTTTACTTGATCGATTTCACCTTTTGAGTTTGTCAATGAACTGCTACCAATTTTGACAACGATTCGCTTTTTCTCCATCCTTGCTGCCTCCAATATCATTTGTTCCATTTGCATGCTAAACTACTAAAAAAGTCCTATACACAAAAAAGCCCTTTTCATCCTTATAAATAAGGACGAAAAGGGCTGCTCTCCGTGGTACCACCTTTATTGGATATCCTATAACGATATCCCACTTAACCTCATAACGCTTGAGACTGCGCCTATGTTTGCATAGGACTCAAGAAGTAGGTTCTGTGCCTTTTCTGTTACGGGTCTTCCAGCTAACAAACACCGCTCTCTGTTACAGTAAGATTTCACATACTAGTCTTCTCTTAACGTTCATTTTTTCTATAGTATGCAAAATATTTTTAAGAATGTCAATGCTAGAATCCTATAATTATTTGAATTTCCCGATAGATTTAAGCGCCTAATTGCATCGCTGGGCCAAAGAATTCAAAATGAATTTTTTCTTCCTGAACGCCCAGCTCTTTCAATGCATGAACCACTGCTTGCATAAATGGGACAGGTCCACAAATATAATAATCCGCATCTGATTTTAGTGTGTTTGTTAATAATTCCTGATCAACATAACCTTTTTTCACAAAGTATGGATGTTGTTCATCAGCCTCTGTAGGATTTGCGTATACAAATGAAAGGCTATAATCTTGTAAATGTATATTGGTTAATTCATTTTTAAATGCTTGCTCAGCTCCATTATTCACTGCTTGAATAAATTGAACGGCACGCTTAGGTTGCTCTGCTGATACGGTTTGCACCATGCTAAGTAACGGTGTGATTCCAACACCAGCAGCGAGGAAAACAACCGGTGTTTCTTTTTTGTCTAATGTAAATTCACCAGCAGGAGCGGTAATTTCTATTGTGTCACCGATTTGAACAGATTTGTGCAAGTAATTTGACACTTTACCTTCATGCGTTTGGCCTTCTGCTTCTTTTTTCACAGAAATTCGGAAGTATTCTTGGCCTGGAGCTACTGATAGACTATATTGGCGATTCAATAAATATGGCTCACCAGGAATTTTGACACGAACGGTAATATATTGTCCAGGCAAATAAGTTGGCACTTTATTACCATCTGCTGGTCTTAAATAGAAAGATGTTATAACATCACTTTCTTGTACTTTATCCGTAACAGTAAAATCTTTATAATCTAACCAGCCACCTTCTTGTTCAGTAGCTACCGTATACATATCTCTTTCAATACCAATGAACGCATCTGCGATTGCACCATATGCTTCTCCCCACGCATTGATAATATCATCCGTTGCTGCATCACCTAATACTTCTTTTATTGCACCAAGTAAATGTTCCCCTACAATTGGATAATGTTCAGGCTTAACAGCTAAGCTTCTATGTTTTTGGGCAATTTGTTTAACAACCGGCACGATGACTGCTAAGTTATCAATATATTTTGCCGCTGCGATTACTGTATTTGATAACGCTGTTTGTTGACGTCCCTGTTCTTGGTTGGCTTGATTGAAGATATTTAATAATTCTGGATGGGCAGCAAACATATTCTTATAGAATGTTTTAGTAATGGTTGTTCCATACTCCTCTAATACAGGTACAGTAGATTTTACAATATCAATAGTTTTTTCAGATAACATAACTAAACCCCTTTTCTTTTTAAAAAAGTATTTTAAATACATCTTTTATACGTTAATAATAGTGTTAATTAATTAATAAAGCAATATTTTATATACATCTTTTATGGTCTATTTTCTTAATGTTTATAAAATGTTCACAATTATGCTATGATAAAAGAAAACTCCCCTACAAAATATTCATTTTGTAGTAGGAATTTCGCTTTATTGCCAAAATAAGGATATTATTCATAAAGTCTAGTAGGAAAATGATTGTGAGGCGTTTAACATGAGATTAACAAATTATTCTGATTATTCCATTCGGGTATTAATCTATTTAGCTACCCAAAATAAGGATACACTAACGAACATTAAAGAGATTTCTGAAATCTATCATATATCGAAGAATCACCTAATGAAGATTGTTTATAACCTTGGAAAAATGGGCTATATAGAAACTGTTCGGGGTAGAAATGGTGGATTTCGTCTAGCAAAAGAACCTGCTGACATTAATATAGGAGAAGTAGTTCGTCAAACAGAAGAGGACTTTCATATTGTAGAATGTATGAAAGATCATAACAACTGCATTATTACGCCAGTATGCTCTTTGAAATTCATTCTAAACGATGCTTTAGATGCATTCATCAAGGTGCTTGACCAATATACATTAGCAGATATCACTGAAAATAAAGTGATGCTAAAAGCATATTTTCAATCCGGACACACTGAAGAGTCAAATGAAACAGTGTAAAATGAGATATAAAAAAAGTAATAAATAGACCATAAACTAAGTATAAGGTCTATTTATTGTTTTTAGTTATCATTTTGAATCCGTTAATTCATTCCCTAATTGTTTTAACTTTTCTCCCACTGTACATTGTGATAAACAAAATTGATGAGCGAAGGTACGCCCGTTTTGTTTGCGAAAATGCTTTTGTAAAAAACATCCTTCGCAAAAGGAAAGTGCCACTTCAAGCTCTTCATAGATCTGTTTCCTTTTCATCTATTGCTCAGTCCCTTTCATTTAGCTAATTCCATTTTACTGAAAATTTCTTCCCCATTTAGTGCTTGAGTAGCCAATCCGTCTGCTTCTTGATTATCTTTTCGAGAAATCGACTCATAGACTGGCCGAAGATTTAACTTTTCCAATTTCGCTTCAATTCGATCAATCCATCGATTTAAAGGTTCTTCGTAGCAAGGCCATTCTCCAGAAAGCTGATTCAAGACAACAAGAGAATCTCCTTTAAATACACAGCTTTGATGATGTACACCAAGTTCTTCAAGTTGTTTTAACGCTTCATAAAAAGCTGCATATTCTGCTTCGTTATTAGAATCTAACTGCTCAAGAAGATTATTTTTACGAATTCGCCATTTCTTTTCATTTTGCTCAAAATATATGACGACACCCAATCCTGACCGTGCTTCATTTTTATGATAGCCACCATCAAAAAATACCGTAACATTATGCGGTTCATCTACAACCTTTGCAAGTAGCTTCGTCAATTCCTTTTTCGTCCATACCGTTCCGACCTCATCCTCAAATTCTACATCTTTTAATCGACCTGTTTTCTCAAGATCTTCTACAATAGATAATGCGTTCTCTGCTTGTAGCCAATCAGAATGAAACATGGCTGTTCCTGCTTTATTTAAAAAATATGTCCAGCGAATAATCACCTTCAATGCCTTCAGCCCCTTTTGATTTTCTCTATCCATTTCAATTTTTTATCGTTATAATTTAAAAGTATGCCGCAACATCACTTATATCTTCTTATTTATTTTCTACGAAAAATAATGATAGCATACAGAAAGAGAAAGTTCGAATGTGTAACACTACATAATCAGTATTTCATAGAAGAAGGAGGAAATAGGACAATCTTGGTTAGACATCCGTTATAGGAGATGTAGTCTTACGATATGTTCTGTGAGCTGTTATGATTGAAGTTTATATTGACGGAGCTAGTGCAGGTAACCCTGGATTAAGCGGTGCCGGCATTTTCATTAACAATAATGGTACTGTCGAACGCTATTCCATTCCACTTGGAGAAATGGAAAATCACGAAGCCGAATACAATGCACTCATTAAAGCGTTAGAAATTTGTGTAGCTAATAACTATCAGAGCGTTTCCTTTCGTACGGATTCACAAGCGATTTATTCAGCGGTGGAAAAAGAATTCGCCAAAAATAAAAAATACGCCACACTTTTAGCTCAAGCACTTGTATTAGTGAAAAAGCTTGATTTATTTTTTATAAAATGGATTCCAAGCAGTGAAAATAAATCTGCTGATCAATTAGCTAGACGTGCTATTCGTTTAAACGAGGAGAGAACAAATGAAAAAAATAGCTGACATCACTTTATTATTTATTGCCTTTATTTGGGGTGCGACCTTTGTTATCGTACAAAATGCACTTTCCTTTTTAGAGGCTCATAGCTTTAATGCTTTGCGCTTTTTTATTGCCTTTTTAATCTTACTATTTGTTTATCTCCTATTTTTCAAGAAAGAGGCCAAAATTTGGTCAAGAACACTTTTGATGTCAGGATTTAAAATTGGAATATGGCTCTTTTTAGGATATGCCTTTCAAACACTTGGCTTAGCGATGACAACTCCAGCAAAAGCTGGGTTTATCACAGGCTTAAGTGTTGTTATGGTTCCCCTTTTTTCGGTCATCTTATTAAAATTAAGATTAACACTATATGCAATCATTGGCGTGATTTCTGCCACTATTGGGCTTTACTTAATGACGATTGTAGATAGCTCAACTTTTAAACTTGGCGATTTACTAATATTATTATGTGCGTTTAGCTTTGCGATGCAGATTATTATGACTGCAAAATATGCTCGTGACCTAAAAGCACTCCCTTTAACCATTATTCAGCTAGGTACCGTATCTCTCTTATCATTCCTATCTGCGGTCATTTTTAATGAAGACATTTCGCTGATTATTGACCCATCCATTCTATTACAGACAGATGTATGGATGGCTATACTTATTACATCCGTTTTTGCCACTGCATTCGCTTTTTTAGGACAAACCTATTTACAAGCGTACGTATCACCTACAAGGGTTGCTTTAATTTTTGCAACTGAGCCGGTATTTGCAGCAGTTACCTCTTATTTTTGGATTGGAGAAAAGTTAACTGCAGCATCTATTTCCGGTTGTATTTTAATTTTATGTGGGATGATCATTGCTGAATTACCAAAAAAGGAGCGGTCCGATAAATCCCTTAAATAAAGGAAGTGGGGAAAAATCCAGTGGTTTTCCTCCACTTCCTTTTATAATCTTCAGGTTTTTCTCTGAAAGTAGCTGGCGGAAAGAAGGATTGGCACCGAGGAAAAGTTCCTTATCAAAGAAATAAAGGACAATGCCCGATTTGAAATCACGATAACTGTCCTTCATCAAGTCAATAAAGACCCATTCCCAGCATGTAATCATGAAAAATAGGGCGGTCCGAAAAGGGGCAACCAATAGCCGAAAAATCGACTTATCGGACAGCCCCCTTTATTGAAGTAAACCATATTCATTTGCAAACTGTTCTGCTTCCTTTTTAGTTTGAATATTGCGTTGTGTTAAATTTTCAAGCAGGGAAATATAAAAACTACCATCAAATTTCTTTTGAGCTTTAAGTGTTATTTCAATTGCCATATTCACTAAAAAGTCACTTGCATTTGCGTATTGCTTTCCAAAATAAATAAATCCAATATCATCTTTTCCGAAAGAAAAACCTTTACCCTCAAGAAAAGCGACATAATCTACTACTGACTGACGCAACCGAACATCTTCTCCATTCCTATCTAAAACTTTTAGAAAAAAACATGACTTATCGCCCTAAAGGCGAATGTCGATGTACCTACGGCATGAGCTGAAGGACCTCTATTCTTATACTTTAATCCTTTAAAGAAGTTAAACGTAAAGTTTAAAAAGCAAATTATTCCTTTATTATTCATATTATAATATTCTTAACACGGATCGAAACTCATGCATTTCTAGCATTTGACGTACCTTCTCTTCATCATACTGAAAATGTGCTTCCGTTAAGGAGCATGAAATCGGAACATCGCACTTAATTTCAGCAAGCTGACGTGATAAATGGAGCATCTCGAGCTCTGCTTCAATTTTGGACCGCTGCCCTTTCGTTAACGAAGGTAGATTATCAAGTATCCCTTCAATACTTTCGTACTCCATTAATAGCTTTAATGCTGTTTTTTCGCCAATCCCCTTGACACCAGGATAGTTATCTGCGGTATCCCCCATTAAAGCCTTTAAATCAATCATTTGCCTTGGAGTAATCCCTTTCCATTCAAAAAAGCTGTTTGGATTATGCACTTCGTAATTTCCAAACCCTTTTTTCAAGAGTGCTACCGAAATATTATCATCCAAAAGCTGTAGCATATCTTGATCACCTGTTAAAATACCTACACGGTTTTCAGTAGCTGAGGCCTTGGCAATCGTACCAATACAGTCGTCCGCTTCATACCCAGCTAGTCCTATATTTGGAATATCAAATGCCTCAACCGCTTCCTTCGCTAAATCAAACTGTGGAATCATCTCTACTGGCGCATCCGAACGATTCGCCTTATAGCCATCAAACAGTTCATTTCGAAACGTATGACTCCCCATATCCCAACATACCGCAACATGGCTAGGAGAGAAATGATCAGTAGCCATTAATAAATGCTTTAAAAAGCCTTGCACAGCATTAGTTGGTACTCCTTTAGAATTTATCATAAAATGTCCACTAACTGACGTTGCAAAAAAAGATCTAAATAAAAGCGCCATACCATCCACAAGCATAAATGATGGGCGCTGTTCGTTTTCTTGTTTCATGACTCAATCACCTCTACTATGATGTTTTTTTATTTTACCATGATTTTCGTGAGCATAGTGAAATGATAGAAAAGTTCTATATGTAGTGTAAAGAAGATTGGAAGAAACCAATTACATGCCTTTTAGCCATTCTAATTAAGTTTTTATAAGAAATAAGGAGTGCCACATATTCCAAGTTAATGGACTTTGTGACATCTCCTTCTATTTCGTTAACTTAAGCGTGCTTATTCTTCATTTTCGCTAATACTTCCTCATAATACGGAATATCGACTTTTTCTTCTAGAGCAGAACGTAAGCCGTCTAAAATATCAGCCGTTTCTGTTTGATAGTTATGTTGAATGATATTTAGTTCTTCCTCAAGCATCGCAGTATAGTCTGCAAACAGACGTTCACCTTGAAGTTGTACGTAATCAAGGGCTGGTTGATCTAAATGAGCTTGTAGTGCATCCTGCATCATTACTTTTTCATTTTTTTCAAAGAATGATTTAGGATTTTTAAATAGAGCCAATTCCTTTTTAAACTCTATGTCCGTTAAGTCTTCAAATGCCCGGATAAATTCAAGGATTTCTCTTTTTGATGCTTCATTTAATGGCAAAGAAATAGACTTTCTTACCTCTTGAATTTGTTGCAAAAGTGAAATTTGCTTTTCTTTTAATAACTTATTAACAAATACTTCAGAGCGTAGCGCCGTCGCACGCATTTCCTGTGCTAGGTCAAAGCCTAGGGAATCTAATAAATTTCTTAATGATTTTTTTAAGACTTGTTTTAAATCTTGACCATCGTCTTTAATAACAGCAGGGTTAAAGGATTCTTTAAAGAAATCTGAAAAGCGTAAAAACACACGTTGCTTACTATAAAAGGTTAACTCTTCAATTTCCTTTTTCAACCGTTGTCTCTCAGCATCGCTCGGAATGAATGCTAATATGTTAGCAATTGATTCAAATTCCTCATTTAAAGTGATTAACGCTCTCTGTTTTGCTTGTTCATCCTGCTTAGAAGTATCGATCACATCTATCAGAAGTTCTTCGGCACGAATAACGGCTGCTTCCGCTGATTCAATGGCTAGCTCAGTCAAATCATACTGAATAAAATCATCAAAGCGCAGCTGGAAATTAGCCAATCCGCTATTTGGTAGAAAAGTGTGTTTAAAAGAACCAGGGTTTAATTTTTCCGCAAGTGCTCCCTTACTCGTTAGTGGAAATAATTTCGGGAATCGAATACCAAAGCCGTTTAATTGTAATGTAACATATTCCATTACTTCATCTAGTTCGTCAGAGTTCTGTGCTAAATCAACCGCATTAACAACAAAGAACATTTTATCCATTGCAAATGAATCTTTTACACGACCTAGTTGAATCAGAAATTCACGGTCCGCTTTTGAAAATGGATGATTATAATACGTAACAAAAAGAATTGCATCTGAGTTTTTAATATATTCAAAGGCGGCTCCTGTATGACGTGCATTAATAGAATCCGCTCCTGGTGTGTCGACTAGCACCATGCCTTGCTTCGTCATTGCGCAATCATAATACAATTCAATTAAATCGACGAGACAAGATTTTGACTCTTCAGCAGCAAAGCTTTTAAAGCCATCAAGGTCAACGGTTAGTACGGTACCCAGCTGATTTTTATATGGTGAAAGACCATGATAAAACGCTCTTAAAAATGAAAGATGGGTTTTGCCAGTTTCTTGCTCATCCGCTTTTGCAACAATTTCACCAGCAAATTGATAAGCTTCATCAAGGGTTGCAGCTTTTTTGCCAAAAGCAGCTAGTGCAAGTGATACATCTTCAAGAAGCATTTTTTCAGATTTTAGGGTTACTGTAGCTGTCCCATGAGCATGCTCTTCATTGGAAGCCATAATTTTATTGATCGCTGCTGTAGTTGGATTTGGTGAAACCGGTAATACACTTTCACCCATTAGTGCATTAGCAAAGGATGATTTCCCTGCACTAAAAGCACCAAACAAGGCAACAGTAAAGGTTTGCTGCTCCAAACGATTAGCTTTTTCAGTTAATTCTTTATAAAGCGAATGAAAGCCTTTTAGAGGTTGGATAAGTGCCGCAGCTTCTTGTAGGGCTCCTGCCGTTTCAAGAAGTTTTTCCTTCCCTCTAATATCGTCTTTTTTGCTTCTCACCTCAGCGCTTACACTAGCTTCCT
The DNA here is from genome assembly GCA_963751845.1 of uncultured Bacillaceae bacterium. GTDB lineage: Bacteria > Bacillota > Bacilli > Bacillales > DSM-1321 > Peribacillus. The sequence continues at coordinate 401,378 of CAVVWH010000016.1, read as the reverse complement.
CGATTGCCATGATAGACTGGTTGGACGAATACAACGGATTGGATCCACTCATATCCATAATTTGAACTTTGACATTTTTCTCTTCTTCCATCCATTTGTTAATTAAAGAATCAACATTTATTTGATCCAAAACTTCAGAAGTCAGATTAACGATGTCTTCAAGCGCTTTTTGTTCCGTTTCCACCTTTGCCTTTAATTCTTCTACAGTACGTAACGCTTGTTCAAACTCAGTATAGCTTTCCAAACCTTTTGAAAGCTGATTTAGCTTTTGCTCTACTTTTTTCGTCATCACTGAAAGTAGGTCTGCTAAAAATTGATTGGCCACATCACGTGCTTCTTTTCTTAAGGCATTTGCCAAATCATTTGTATAATTCAGCACATACTCACCAGTCAAACTAGCTTGAGGCTTTAAACTACCCCTTAAGAAATCTTCAGTAATAACCATCTTTAATGCTTGAGCTGCATTTTCTAAGTTAGCGTCATGAACTTCTGAATCCGCTAATACTTTAACTGCCATTTCTTTGACATGCCATTCGAGTTGAATCTTTGCCTTTTCTTGAATATCTTCAAGAAATGCTTGTAATCGATCTGCTTTCTCAGCCTCCGTTTTCTTTTTAGAAAAAAGCATGCCTATTTTAAAATCTGGCTGCATGGATTCTAGATAAGCCTTCCCTAGGTCGCGGGTAGTAGCTGGCATTAAGTACGCACTTTTTAAAATTTCTTCCAAGTCGTCTGAATATTGTTCTTTTATATGAACGATGCTTGCACTAATGGTTTCTTTTTCTTGCTGTAGACTGATTACATGCTTTGTCATTTCCTCTCGCTCTTCATCGGGAAGTGCTGCTAACAAAGCAAAATCTGTCGCATGTTCCTCTTCAAATTGTTCTTCTAGCCAAGTAAGATGTTTATCTACCAATACTTTAGCGGATTGCATGATCGTATCCGTACCACTAGGTTCGCCATTCTCAGCCATATCATAAATAAATTGTCGTACGACATCGATCTGATTTTCTTTATTTTCTAAATCTCGAACCGATGTATAAAAAATCCCTTCCGGATACACATTCCAATTCGCAAATGCTTCTGTAACAGATTTCTTAAAGCTTTCAAAACTTAACTCTTTTTCATCATGTTTATCAATCATATTAATAATCAAATACGTCGGTTTATTGGCTTCCACCAATTCCTTTGTAAATAAAAAGTTTACTTCTGATTGAACATGGTTATAATCCATTACATAAAACACAACATCTGCTAGATGCAAAGCAGATTCAGTTGACACACGATGGGCATCATCAGTTGAATCAATTCCCGGGGTATCCATAATGACACATGCATCTGGTAGTGGAAATTCACTAGAACTAATTGTAATAGCTAATACGGAATCTCCATCTTTAGCAAATTTCTTCACTTCTTTAAAATCATATGGTGCTGGAAAAATGACAGGTGGTGCATTGTGATAAAATACCTTAGCAAAGTCTTCCCCTTTTTGCACTTTTACCATATTGGCACTTGTTGGAATAGGACTAGATGGTAATATTTGATCTTGAAGAAAGAAATTAATCATACTGGATTTTCCAGCTGAAAAATGGCCGCAAAAAGCAATGACAAATTCCTCTTGCTTACTTTTCAATAATAGCTGTTTCATTTTATCAGCATTACTCATATCCCCGGCTGTTTGAAACATCTCATATAATGCAGTCAAAATTTCCATGGTTGAATGTTTCTCTTTTGTTTGTTGAATCATGAATCCATACCCCTTATATCTCTATATTTTATCCCGCCTTAACGGGCAGTAAGACCCCCACCTCAAGATTCTGAGTATCCAAAGAAGATAGGTGGTGGGATCAACGACACGTATTGTGTCCGATTTAATGAACACCACATCGTTATGTCTTCTGTCTGTGTGACTCACATACTGTGAGCCTCAACTAACCATCAGTGGGGGATGAAAAAAAACCCCACTAATGGAAGTTTCACTTTATCTAATTGTAATTGTAAACGATTTCGCAAATTATTCATATAAAAAAAATCAGCCAGGAAAATTTACCTGACTGAATGTATGGAGGAGTACTGGTCTATTTTATTATTATTTTGATGCACTACTTTTACCGTATTTGGAACATGACTTAATACATATTTCATAACAAAGCTATATGTAACCGCTGTCAACAAGATAAAAATCCAAACCATATTAAGCACCATCCTTATGTTTTTCATCTATAATACGTTCATTCGAATTGATAATGATTATCATCTTTAATAAGATAATATCATAACTGATAATTATTTTCAATAGACTATATTTTATTTTTTGACTTGGTAAAACAACCCCTTTATCAAATGAACCAAAAATCAACTAAGGTATATAACAAAGCCTACTTTTTTTGAAAAGCCGATACATACTCAGTATGTTCTTTTAATGCTTGTTCCTCTAAGGGAATTCGAATCCTCATCATCCATGCATTTAACAATGAGAAGACAATCGCAGTAATAAAGGCATTAAACAAAAGCGAAATGACTAGTATTTCTGTTGCAACAATTACATAATTCGGATGCTTAACATATTTATAAGGCCCTTTGACAATCACTTTGGAATTAGGCAGAACGATAATCTTCGTATTCCAATGGCTTCCCAGTGTTTGAATTACCCACATTCTTCCCATTTGGGCTAACACAAATAAAGTAAGCCATAGAATCCAAAGTGGCGACAATTCCCGATGTAAAGTGACTACTTCTAGCGTAAGGACGGTAAGAAAGCAGGTATGCAGTAACACAATCCACGGATAATGTGCTGCACCAAATTCCATCGCTCCCTGATTTATCAATTGTCGTTCATTTCGTTTGGCAATCATTAATTCAATAAGTCTTTGTATAACAATAAAACATATTAAGCCAATAAATAGCACTAAGACCACCTCATTAACAAAAGTTCGGATGAAAAGCCAGGTCCAAGAGCCGTCGCTAACCCATATTGCCCACTCTCTCCACCCAGTTCCATAAACCGCTCTAATACGTAGAAAATTGTCGCCGAAGACATATTACCGTAATCTTTCAAAACCCCCATTGATATTTCTGTCATCCGTTCATCAAATCCTAATGCTTCCTGATAAGCATCCACCACTTTCTTACCACCAGGATGAGCTACAAAATATTGAATATCTAATAAACTTACATTCTGCTGTTGAAGAAATATATCAACATTCGGTTTTAACCAATTTTTCACTATTGTAGGAATATCTTTTGAAAAAATAACATATAGTCCTTCATCTTTTACATCCCATCCCATCACATCTAATGAATGAGGCATTAGCGTCGATTGGGTTGCGAGTATCGTGAATTGGTGAGTCTGTTTACAATAAACATCTTCTAGAACTTGATCCCCACACATTAATACACAGCTAACACCATCAGAAAATAAAGAAGTTCCAATAATATTACTTTTTGAAATATCATTTTTTTGAAAAGTTAAACTGCAGAGTTCTACACTCAACACTAGGACTTTTGCCTTAGGATATGCTTGACAATATTCAAAAGCACGAGAAAGTCCACTAGCCCCACCTGCACAACCAAGACCCCAAATAGGAATTCGTTTGACATGTGGTTGAAACGGAAGGATATTCATTATTCGAGCCTCAATTGTTGGGGTTGCAATTCCAGTGCTAGATATATAAAAAAAAGCATCAATTTCACTTGCTGCTATTTCTTTCTTTAAAAATTTGTCATTTGTTAAACATTTTTTTACTGCATCTACTCCAAATTGCACAGCTTGTTCAATATACATTTTATTTTTCTCTGCAAAGGAATGATCCTTTTTAAACCACTCTAAATTGTTTGAAAAATAGCGATTCTCAACTTGACCGTTCTTAAACGCTGTTAACAGTCGTTCAATATTACTATAAGACTCACCAAATATTTCTCTTGAGAACTCCATAATGTCATCTTGTGATAGTAAAAAAGGTAATTCCGCATGAGATGCTGACATTATATAGACCAAAATATGACACCTCTTTCTTTTTCATTGGTTAATATAACCATTATTCTATAAATAATTCTCATATTTTTAAGAAAGAATATAGATTTTGTGAGAATTTTATAAAAAGTTAGTAATATATGACTATTTTTTTGATATGATGTATATATTGAAAAAAACTGGAGGTATGACGATGGCCATCGGTACTCATATGACTAGCGTTTTGAACGGAACAATTTCAGCAATAAAATCAGTATTGCCTCTGGCAATGGAAATAAACGAGCCGAAATTTATTAATCAGCATTTTGAACAAGAAGCCATTAGTGTTTTAATAGGAATGACAGGTGATCTGCCTGGAAGATTAATCATTGATGGAGACGAAGAATGTATGAGTAAAATCGGAGAAGCCATGTTTGGCATGCCTCTTCAAGGGGAAATGTTAGAATCCTTTTCTGCAGAACTTGGCAATATGATTGCAGGCAATTTAGCTACAACATTAGCACAAAATAATACAATTATAGATATTACACCACCAACTGTACTGATTGGCAAGGCAAGAATGTCTGGTTTTGACAATGCATTAAGCTTACCTATTCAATTAGAAAATGCAGGTACACTTCATGCCATTTTAATCACTGATGATATGTAAAAAAACGGGATTAATACACCCCGTTTTTTTGTCCATTGACCATAAACAAAATCTTATTTAAGCAGCCTTCTCCTCGATCAAAGAAGCAGACTTCGTTTTTCTAGATGGAATCACATTAAAAACAATATTAAGAACGATTGCAGTGATACTACCAGCTACAATCCCACTGCCTGTTAAAACTTTCAAAGCTTCTGGTACATGAGCAAAAATATCCGGGACTACCGTAACCCCTAAGCCCATCCCCACTGAACAAGCAATAATTAATAAATTTTCTGAATTAAACTCTACTTTGCTTAGCATTTTAATACCTGCTGCAACTACCATACCGAACATTGCTACCATCGCTCCACCTAAAACAGAAGCGGGAATAATTGTTGTGAATGCACCGATTTTTGGGATAAATCCAATTAATACGAGCATAAAACCAGCTGTATAAATTACATTTTTCGATTTAACTCCTGATAATTGAACAAGTCCAACATTTTGTGAAAAAGCTGTATAAGGGAAGGAATTAAATAAGCCGCCAAGGAAAATAGCAAGACCTTCTGCACGATATCCTTTAGCTAAATCTTTTTCTTTTATTTCTTTTCCTGTAATTTCCCCTAACGCATAATAAACACCTGTAGACTCTACTAAGCTGACGATATTAACTAATGTCATCGTAATAATTGCTGTTATATTAAAAGTTGGTGTTCCAAAATAAAATACATGTGGCAAATGTAGCCAAGAAGCATCCACTACTGCTGTAAAACTTACTTTACCCATAAAATAAGCGACTACCGTTCCGAGTAATAAACCTAATAAAATTGAGATGGAACGAATAAAACCAGTAGCGAATTTATACATAAGAATAATAAAAAGAAGAGTTCCAAAACCTAAAGAAATATTTTCTAGCGAACCAAAGTCCGCAGCGCCTTGTCCCCCGCCTAAATTATTAATGGCAACAGGAATTAAGGTCACACCAATAACGGTAACAACTGCCCCAGTAACGACTGGTGGAAAGAATCTAGCTAATTTCCCAAAGAAACTACTAATTAGAATAACAATTAAACCAGAGGCTAGTATAGAACCATAAATGGATGTAATTCCATACTGTCCACCAATGCTGATCATGGGTCCTACTGCCGTAAATGTACAACCTAATACGATTGGAAGACCAATCCCGAAAAATTTATTTTTCCAAACTTGAAGTAATGTGGCGATCCCACTCGTTAAAATATCAATAGAAACTAAATACGTTAATTGTTCGGTTGTTAAGCCTAATGCTCCACCCACAATTAACGGAATAACAACTACGCCTGCATACATCGCAAGTACATGTTGCAAGCCTAGTGAGCCAATTTTTAAAGATGACTGTTTAGACATGATGTAACTCTCCTTTTATTCTTCTACAAAATCTATTTCACCTTTTTTTAAGGCTTTAATTCGCGCAAGTGATTCTACTCGATATCCCTTTTCTCGTAATTCCTTTCCACCATCTTGAAAAGCCTTTTCAATCACAATACCAATCCCTACTACTTTTGCCCCGACCTGTTCGCAAATATTAGCTAATCCCTTAGCCGCTTGGCCTAATGCTAAAAAGTCATCAATGATTAACACCTGATCTCCAGGAAGAATATACTTGTTGGATACGGTCACTTCGTTGGTTTCCTTTTTAGTAAAGGAATGAACAGAAGCAGTAATTAAATCTGCAGTTAAAGTAAGAGACTTGCGTTTTCGCGCAAAAATAAGCGGTACTCCAAGTGCCAATGCTGCCATCAATCCAGGTCCAATTCCTGATGATTCAATGGTTAACACTTTTGTAATCTCAACACCTGCAAATCTCTTAGCAAACTCTTCTCCCATTTCTTTCATTAACAGTGGATCCATTTGATGGTTTAGAAACGAATCTACCTTCAAAATAGATTCTGAAAGAGCTTCTCCTTCAGTTAAAATCTTGTTCTTTAATTGCTCCATAAGAATCCTCCTAATCATTAAAAAAACTTATCGCCGCTAAGACGTAAGCTAATTTTCTTGTACTATCGTCCATAAAGATCCCATTTCTGATAGTAAAAAAGCCCAAGAGGTGCTGTTCACTATAAAGTGAGACAATACCTCCTGAGCTTCTAGTAAAAAAATTTTTACAAATCTATACTCAAGTTCTATTATCTCTCATAGTCAGATTATTTTCGGTAATCCGGTAGAAACTTGCAGGCCATATCCCCGCGATTATATGAGTGAATCAATGTAATACATGAATTATAGCAACGTTATTCTCTTTTGAAAAGTCATTTTGAGTAAAAGGACGAACTTTTTATTGTTTATCCGTTTTATCATTCGTATTTTTAGAAAATTTTAAATATACTGTTTTGAAATAATATTCTATTTTATACATATATAGATGTTAATTATCAAAGGAGGTCTGGTTAAACTTTCCTCTTATGAAGGACATTGCTATTGAAGCTTTACAAGTTTTTTTCAATCCATTTAACATTGGCGAAGGGAAAAGATTGGCTTAAAAAAGGGGCAATGCCAAAATTAATTCACAACAAAATCATGCATAAGAGTTTTAACAAAAAAGCACAAGAGAATTCAGTTGTGAACTCTCTTGTGCTTTTTTTATATTTAATTGTTTGCGTCTCAAAAGTGAACTCGTTTGAATAGCTACAAAATCTTTACTTTTTGATTTGATATACCTCTTTATATTTTTCTTCTAAATAGGTAATCAAATATTGTGCATTTAATCCTTCTCCGGTAATTTCCTTGAGAATTTCTAATGGTTTTTTCATTTTTCCGTACTGATGAATTTTTTCATTTAACCATTTTTTTATTGGTTCAATTTCACCAGTTGCTAATAATTCATTAAAATTAGGTAAATCCTTCAGCATTGCCTGTTTAAATTGTGACGCGTACATATAACCCAATGCATAGGAAGGAAAATAACCAAAACTACCATCTGACCAATGGACATCTTGTAACACTCCTTCCGCATCATTTTTCGGAACAATGCCTAAGTATTCTTTGTACTTTTCATTCCATACTCTAGGCAAATCTTTCACTTCTATTTCACCATCAAATAAGCCCTTTTCAATTTCATAACGAATCATTATATGAAGCGGATACGTAAGCTCATCTGCATCTATTCGTATCAGTGAAGATTTAGACTCGTTAATTGCTCTATAGAAATCATCAAGTGTCACCTGATCAAATTGCCCTGGAGCAAATTCTTTTAATAAATCATATTGCTTTTCCCAGAAGTACTTATTACGACCTATAAAATTTTCAAAAAACAGTGATTGAGATTCATGAATGCCCATTGAGGTACCATTATCTAATAAAGTTCCTGTTAATGCAGGAGAAATATTTTGCTCATAGATTGCATGACCACATTCATGAATGGTACCAAAAATAGCTCCCCGAAAATCATTTTCATCATAACGAGTGGTCACTCTCACATCGCCACGATTAATTCCTGTAGCAAACGGATGCATTGTTTCATCTAAACGGCCAGCTTCAAAATCAAAACCAAGCACTTTTAATATTTCCACGCTAAATTGTTTCTGTTTTTCTTTTGGAAAATGTTGATATAAAAAAGCAGAGACTGGTTTAGATTTACTCTCATTCACTTGTTTGACAAGCGGTACAATTCGATTACGAAGTTGTGCAAATACTCGATCAAGAATATCGACTGTCATGCCAGGCTCATAGATATCAAGCAACGTGTTGTATTTATAATCTTGATAGCCCCAATATTCAATAAATTTTCTTGTATACGTTACAATCTGTTCTAAATAGGGTTGAAATATAGAAAAGTCAGACTTTTCCTTTGCTTCCTCCCAGGCACTACCTGATTTTGATTGCAAAATAACAAAGTCTTTATATTCATGTGGTGGAATTTTATTATTTCGTTCATAATTCTCCCTACACTCATCCACCGCTTTTTTCGTAATTTCTGTTATCGAGGCTTGTACGGCTTCTGATGATAGTGTTGCAATAAAATAAGCCATTTCCTCGCTTGTACTCATCTTAAATACTTCAGATGAGAGCATACCAATCACTTCCGAACGTTGGTCTACCCCTTTTTTGGGAGCACCTGTGCGCAAATCCCAATAAATAAGAGCAAGTGCCTCATTATAGGCAGAAATCTTTTTAAGATATTCTAAAAATTCTCTTTCGATCTTTTTGATTTCACTATTCACATTACACTCCTCCTTCTACTACTACAACCTTACCATATTTTGAAAAGAAAGAAATAAGAACGCTAATAACGACAGGTAAAAAGTTAAAGAAAGGGAAATCCAATTGTCAACCATATAATATTTTTGGTTGACAATAAAAATTGAATGGTGCACACTGAATTCTGTAAAGAAAGGAGGTTAATAGAATTGAAGACGAAAACAATTGCTTATGTCTCTTTATTTGCAGCGTTAACAGCTGTTGGAGCATTTATTAAAATTCCTATTCCATACATTCCGTTTACCCTTCAAATTGTTCCTGTTTACCTTGTTGGTGCACTATTAGGACCTCGCATCGGTTTGCTAAGTCAATTAGTCTATCTAGCAATTGGATTAATCGGGGTACCTGTTTTTGCTGATGGAGGTGGAGTAGGTTATATCTTTAAACCTACATTTGGCTACTTACTTGGTTATATGGCAGGGGCTTTTACTAACGGGTATTTAATTAAAAAGCTGCAATTAAAAAAACTATTTGCTATTTTTCTAGCCAATGTTTCAACGCTTTTTATTGTCTATCTGTTTGGTTGTACATGGCTGTATGGTGTTATGAAATGGATAATAGAAAAACCTTTATCCATCAGAGACACGCTATTGTATGGCATGATCTTACCAGTGCCAGGAGATTTGCTACTTTGTGTTTTATGTTCGGTACTCATTTATCGATTAAAACCTCAGCTACAACGTTTTACTGCATAGCAAAAAATAGATGAGCAGATTGTCCTTCATCGAATACAAGAGTTAAAAAAAGAGTTTGATGTCGTATTAGTTGAAGGGGCTGGTGGCTTGGCTGTTCCTCTTATTGAAAAGATTAGCTATGAAAACGGAGGAACTAAACCAAATGGTAGACATCTTGTATCAGTCTATTCAAGAGGTGGTAAGTGTTTCTTCTTTACAAAAGTAATTAAAAAAATAGCCCCTCATGAAAAAACAATTCATGGCGGGCTATTTCGTTTGAGTCGCTTTCTAATTATTTTTGTACTGAAGTAGGTAAAACCGAAATCACTTTTTCAATCACCGATGTTGGCGTCTGATTTTCCATTAAAATATGAATAGAACCCTTATCTTCGCTTGTTCGAATTAAACGTCCAATACCTTGTCGAAGTCTAAGGAGCATATATGGCATATCTACCTTTTCAAAAGGCTGATCAACCGCTTTCCTCTGTGCTACAAAGACTGGGTCATGTGGAGGAAACGGCAAAGAAAAGATGACAACATTTTCAAGCGATGAACCCGGAACATCTAATCCTTCCCATAAATGATAGGATAACAGCACCGAATGATCATTTTCTTGAAACTTCTTCACGAGATCACTAATTTCTGCTTCTCCCTCAAAATAGAAGGGATAGTTCGTTTGTGTGCATTGCTCCTGAAACCATTGTAATTCTTCCTTCGACTTAAATAGAACTAGTGTTTTCCCTTGGTTCTCCTCGATTGTTCTCATCGTATATTCTAGTTTGTCCATCTGATTATTTTCATCAAAAGATGGCATATGAAGATCCATCACTTCATCATAATCAAATGGCGATTCGACCGAGAAGTTCAAGTAATCTTTTATTCCAAGACTATCGGCAATATATTGGAATGATTGATGATCCGATAAGGTAGCTGATGAGAAGATATAAGGAATCTTTTTATTAAACACTTGTTCCGCTAAAATATCTTTTACCAAGCGCGGCATAATGACTAGTGTTTTCGTTTCTCCCATTTCCTCAAACCAAGTAATAGCTTGTTCATTTTTAGCAAATAAAGAAAGTGAATAGCCAAATTGCTCCAAATATTCCTCTGCCACATTTAAATCATATTCATTGATTGTATACATTTCCGCTTCAAATACTAAGTTTTCTTCTAGCTTTTCAATTTGACGTTGAAATCCAACGGCAAAGCTCGTTAATTGTGGTGAAATTGGAATTTCATATCGGTTGGAACCACTAATTTGAATAGCGCTCTTTTCTAATAATGCAAAGAATTCTTCATTAAGATCTATTAAATCTTCAATAATAAATAATGTTTCCTCACGCACTTGATTTGCGGATAGTAATTGCAATACCATATCCAGAGTTTGTTCTCCGATTTTATATGTAAGGGCTTTTTGAGCTGAAATTTCTAATAAATGACCTTCATCAAAAACAACACAGCTATGCTCTGGTAATAGCGGAAGCTGACCCTCGCGTTTGCGTTTTTCTTTTGTCCAAATATGTTCCATAAAGAAATCATGAGAACAAATAATAAGATCTGTCGCCTTTCGATAATAGTCTCGCGATAATGTTTGACCACAGCGATGACGCTTATCACAGGTGAAACAATTTTGCAGAGCATCCCAGCCGACCTGTTCCCAGTCTTCATCATTTACATATGGATATTGCTTACGGTCTCCATAAGGTGTAAAAGCAGTCAACGAAGAATTATCATGAACAAATGATGGAAGCTCATCGTATAGCCTTTCTATCCCTTCTGAATCCACCTGATTAATGGCATAATCTAATTTTTTCAAGCATACGTATTGATCATGATATTTTGCCAGACGAACATCCATTGTAATCCCTAGCGCATCTTTAATTTTTTGAATATCGCCTTCTTTTTTGACAAGCTGCTCAATTAATGTTTCATCGGCACAGGAAATAATCGCTGGTTTATTCGTATACCGCGCATAGCAAAGTGCATACAGCAAATATACTAGCGTTTTTCCTGTACCAACACCCGCCTCAGCAAAAATTGTCTTTTTTTCCTTGAATGCTTTTTCTAATTGAAAAGCCATAAATACTTGTTCATCACGAAGCTCAAATCCCTTTTCAGGAAGAATATCGTAAAAAACATCACCGATCCATTCGGAAAGTTTATCGTAAAAAGAATCTTCTTTTGTCACTGGAAAAGGCAGTGTTTTAAGCATTTTGTTCTCCCCTTCATTCAACATCTTATGTATTCTTCATATAGGAACAAAGATTTATTCCACTTATTATATATTCTAAGCCAAATAAACATTATCCTTTATTTTTTTGAAATAGTCAATATATTTTAACATATCCTAACAAATACAGAATCAAAAAAACAGGCCCTCATATTTGAGAGCCTGTCTGAATTTTTAGTTGATTACGCTTTGTTAACGTTAGAAGCTTGTGGTCCACGTTGACCTTGTTCAACTTCAAAAGTCACTTCTTGACCTTCTTCAAGAGTTTTGAAACCTTCACCTTGGATAGCTGAGAAGTGAACGAATACATCGTCTCCACCTTCGCGTTCGATGAATCCAAAACCTTTTTCTGCGTTAAACCATTTAACTTTACCTTGTTCCATGCTTGTTGCCTCCTAGTGCGCTTACCACACATTGTATTACTATCCTTGCTCAAAGATATTAAGGGCTTACCTAAATATTGAACAAAAATAATTCCTCTATAGGATAGCAGAAAAGGTAATGATAAGCAAGTTTGGTATGAATTATGACGAAAATGTCATAAGTTATTTGAAAAAAGTTAATTTAATGTACTTTTTTCGATTTAGCCCTTGGTTCATTTTTATCCCGCCTTAACGGGCAGTAAGACCCCCACCTCAAGATTCTGAGTATCCAAAGAAGATAGGTGGGGATCAACTGCCCGTTAAGTTCCGAATCAATGATCACAGACTAAGAACGCAACATCCTTATTTCTTCGGTCTGTGTGACCCACATCGTGTGGGCCTCAACTAACCATCAGTGGGGGATGAAGAACCCCCCCACTGATGGAAGTTTCACTTTATCAATGGTGAATCAACAAAGAAATCAATCATAATAACTAGAGGCTAATTTATGTCTAAATCATTAATCCAAATAGATCCACACTAACTAAATCATCAAATGCTTATCTTCTTCTTTAACTCTTACTTTACAATAAATTATTAATTTTATTATACCACCTGCATAAAGTAAAATTGCACTAGTTATCAATACTATGAATAGGTCAGGGACATAATAGCGAGCAACCCATAATGGCGCATTAAGAAATCGTGGAATTAATAATATTAATGTAGGTAGAATTAGATGCACGACACATAATAATATAATACTCTTACCATTTGCAGCTTTCAGTTTCTTTTTATATTTACCTAATAAGAGAAACGGCAATAATGCAATGAAGAAAACCACAATATACATGACATCAAGTAATAAATGTGAGGTAAAATACTGGTTTTTACTGATTGCAATAGGTTCTTTCCCTAGTAACATTAAGACTATGCTTCCACTAACAGTTTCCATCATACTATTTGTTACTAGATAATCATTAGTATTACTCAGTAATACAATGCCAATTTTTCTTTCTGGCAGAATAAACATATTTGACATATAATTTTCTACTAACCCAGTATGTCCTAATATAGGTTCATCATATCCTTCAGACAACGTCCACCCCATTCCATAATAATACGGTGGATCTGATTTAACGTAAACATTATCATGAAAAATAGTATTTACGCTTTGTTCCGTTAGAACGCCCTGGCCATTATTCAAATACATTTGCAAATATTTCCCCATATCAGATGAACTAGAGCTGATATATCCTGAAGGAACCTGTGACCACGAATTTTTATCTGGATAATCAGCTTCTCCTGCAACAGATTTTCCAAAGAAATTACGATATCCATCAATCAAACCATTAGCTTTACTTCCTTCCAATGTTGCAGCACTATGGTTCATTCCTAATGGTTTAAAAATATTTTCACTAACATATTCGTCATAACTTATGCCACTGACTGATTCAATAATTTTGCCAAGAATTGAATAGTTTACATTGGCATATTGATGCGTCCCATAAGAATTAGTTATTTTTGCATTGGACAGGTTTTGATACTCTCCTAAACCACTAGTTTGATTAAGTAACTGCCTGACTGTTATTTTGTCCCCCTCTGAAAAGTCAGGAAGATACACCGAAATGTTTTCATCAAGATTTATCTTCCCCTTCTCAACCAACTGCATAACACTTACAGCCGTAAATGATTTACTCATCGAGCCAATAATAAATGGGGTATCAATACTATGGTCATTTCCGTATGTATTTGAAAACAGCACGTTATTCTTATCAACAATAATTACAGACATACTAGGAATATTTAGACTTTCAACTGAACTTTGTAAATATTGATTTATGTCGTTATAAATATCAGATTTTTCTTCACCTTTAACTGAATTGGATAAGTAAAGAAACATCATTATCGCAATTATTAAGCTTGCACCCATTCTTTTTTTCATACCCTTTGTCCTAAACTCCTTTTCAATAACCCACGCTAATCTAAAACCTTCAATCCTCTTTCCACACTTTTGATGGATATTTATCTGACATACTAAATTAAAACGGTCAGCCTCCCTAAATTATTTAAATGACAAAGTAATTTTTCTCAACTCATTATTTTCATACCAGAACCATTATGGGACTCTTACTAAATAATTCTGCTTTGATAGTTTAAGTACAACCGTTCATAATCTATAATTTTATTTTAACATAAATTTTCCATTTCTCTTCAATAAATATGTTCTCTTAACATGAAGCGAACTATTTTACCCAATTTTGACGCAGTCCTGTTATCTTCTTTTAATAAAAATAAGTTGTTATGTAACAGTATAGAAAAGAAAATGCAAAGATAAATTGATAAACTTATAGGAAAAGCTTTTTGATTAGTATACATAATGAAGTTGAATAAAGGGAGATGTACCATGGAGGCGCATGTAAAGAAGTCTTTAGAAGAATGGAAAGAAGAAATTTGTGGTTTATTACATGAAATAGATACAGAATATGAAGAAGTAAAACGTGAGCTTCAGATTTATTCCTATAAATTCAGCATCACTAAACAGGTTGTACAATCTACAGTCAATGATGAGATTATCCGCAATATCCGTGAACTTTATCATAAGCCATTTGAACAAAGATTTAACCAATTGAAAGAAGAAATAAAAGGCCTGGAAGAAAAGAAAAAAGTGTTTCAGATGTTTGTAGATAAAATTGATAAAGTAAAAGAAAAAGAAGAAGTAAAACCATATACATCTGTTCAATAGTCTGAAGATAAGCAGTGCAATAAAGAGTGAAGTTTATAGGACGGATAATAGATTAGCCTCCCTTTAGAACATGTTTCCTAAGGGGAGGCTTTTGATACTCCAAGAACTTTTTTTAATTTTAAAGTCATTGGGATACTTTCAACCTGCCTCTTTTTCCCAAACAATTGAATGACACCATTATTAAAGTCGATATCTCTCTAACGTAAATTATTCGCCTCACCCAACCTTGCTCCAGTGGAAATAAAAAAGATAATAAGCATTCGATTTCTTGTAGCGTGGAAGTGACTATACTTATAACCCTGTCGTTCCCAATATTTAACGAGTTGCTTAATTTCCTCATCAGAAGGCACTTCGATTCTAGATACTTCCTTTGACTGTTTTATTTTCTTAGTTGGATTTTCTTCAATTATTTCTTCTTCTTCACAATAATTAAAGAAAGCTTTGAGTGATCGAATCTTATTGTTAATCGTTGAATTCACATTTCCTAGCTCTTCCTGACAATAATACAGAAATTGTTTAATATGATTTCTTTTAACTCCAGTTACCAGTGTCACCGATTGATTAAGACAATAATCAGAAAACATCCTTAAATTTCTGGTGTACATGTCTAGCGTGTACCGAGACAAATTCTTAAATTTTTTCTCTGTTAAAAAATCTTTTACAGCAAATTTCAATAACATTGAACCACACTCCTTCAAATTGAAAATAGTGTGGTCAACATGCCAAATATTCAAGGAAATAAATTTCAAATTTCTATTCTCTGCTTAAGCCCTTGGTTCATCAACTTTTCTTGGTGGTCTCTTACCCCAATATTGATAATAGTCCGTACGAATAAATCCGTTAAAGAGTTTACGTTTCTTCGTTGCAGGCTTACCATACAGTCTTTCAAAATCAGGATGAGAGGTAATGATGTAAATGGACCATGTATCCAAACTAGCAAAGGTTTGACCCATCTCTTTATACATTTGTTCGACTGCTTCTTTTTCACCTAGTCGCTCTCCATATGGTGGATTGCCTACAATGACGCCATATTCTTTCTTTGTTGTAAGATCTCGAACTTGCATTTGTTTGAAATCAATGAGATCACCTAAGCCAGCCTCATAACTATTCTTCTTCGCAATGTCTACCATGCGATGATCTATATCTGATCCTGTTATGTCTAAGGGTTGATCATAGTTAGCAAGATCCTCAGCTTCAATACGTGCCTCGTCCCAAATTTTTGCATCAAACCAGTTCCAGCTTTCTGAAACAAATTCGCGATTAAAGCCAGGGGCAATATTTTGACCAATTAACGCTGCTTCAATTGGAATTGTTCCCGAACCACAAAAAGGATCAAGGAATGGCTTATCAGGATGCCAATTTGTAAGCATAATAAGTGCAGCAGCCATCGTTTCTTTAAGTGGCGCTTCACCCTGACCGGTACGATATCCACGTTTATGAAGGCCTGCTCCAGATGTGTCAATCGTTATTGTGGCAATATCCTTTAAAATAGACACTTCAATTTTAAACAGCGGGCCATTTTCCGTAAACCAAGATACTTGTTTGAATTTTCTTTTCATCCGATCTACGATTGCTTTTTTTACAAGTGCTTGACAGTCTGGAACACTATATAGCTTTGATTTGACTGATTTCCCGCTAACAGGAAACTCCGCATCTAATGATAAATAGTCTTCCCAGTTTAACGCTTTAGTTTTTTCAAATAATTCATCAAAAGTAGTTGCTTTAAACTCTCCAACTTTTATTTTTATCCGATCCGCACTTCGAAGCCATAAGTTTGATCGAGCAATTGCCTTTTCGTCACCACGGTATATAATTTTTCCATTTTCAACAGTACACTCATAGCCGAGACTACGTACTTCTTTCGCAACAACAGACTCTAATCCCATTGCTGCGGTCGCAATGATGTCAAACGTTTTCATTACGAAACAACACCTACTTTCCTATTAACATCTCTGGTCTCCACTTTTCCAAAAATACTTTCAACTCTGAAAAAGGAATGGGTTTAGACAAATAAAACCCTTGAATAATATCACATTTTTCTTGTCGAAGAAAGTCCAATTGAGCTTTATTTTCTACTCCTTCAGCGATGATTTCTAATTGTAGCGACTTTGCCATTGTAATAATGGCTCTAACAATAGCTGCATCGTCTGAATGTGATGTTAAATTTCGTATAAAGCTTTGATCAATTTTTATTGTGTCAATCGGAAACCGTTTTAAATAACTAAGTGATGAATAGCCCGTACCAAAGTCATCAATCGATAGCTTCATACCATTTTTCTTAACATTCACCAATTCATCAATAGACTTTTCTGCATTTGGCATAATCATGCTTTCCGTTAATTCTAATTCTACTAAATGAGTATTCATATTTGTGTTACTAATAATCCTACTCACATCTTTAACAAAATTACTTTGACTGAAATGAATGCCAGAAATATTGATACTCACTTTAAGTTCATTATACCCCTCATCGTGTAAACGCTTAACCTCTTTACAAGCTTGTTCAATAACCCACTCACTTATTGGTATTATAAGTCCTGTTTCTTCAGCAATCGGTATAAATTCATTAGGCGATAATGAACCCAATTCCGGATTATGCCAGCGTAACAAAGCCTCTATCCCAATGATCTTACCTGTCCGTAAATCTACTTGCGGCTGATAATGAAGCAATAATTCAGCATTTTTAATTGACTTTCGAAGTTTATTTTCAAGAACCATTCTTCTTGAGTGATTTTGAGAATGGAGCTCTTCGTCATATTGCTCAAAATTGTTTCGACCATTGGATTTAGCTTTGTTCATCCCTTTTGCTGCATTTTTAATTAACAAATCTGGATTATCCCCGTTCGTTGGATAAACCGCAATACCTATACTTGTTGTTACATAAACTTCCTTTTCCTTTAAGAAAAATGGCTCTTTTAAAGCTTCTATAATATCATTCGCCATTTGTACAGCCTGCTTTTCATGCGTAATATCAGACAATACAATGACAAATTCATCGCCACCAAAACGAGCAATAACGTCTTTCTTTTTTAGAATTCCTTTAATGCGGGATGACACTTTTTTCAGCAATAAATCACCATAATGATGCCCAAGCGTTTCATTTATTAATTTAAAATGATCTAAATCTAAAAATAATACAGCAAGCAATTGGTTATATTCGTTTGCCATCTCAATCAAACGTTGAAATTCCTGGGTTAACAGGTAACGATTGGCTGTACCGGTTAAAACGTCATAATTCGCTAACTTTTGAATTTGTTCTTCATTTTGCTTGTGTACCGTGATATCAGAAAATACAGATACGTAATTGATAACATCACCCGATTGATTGGTAATCGGACAAATCGTCAACCATTCAGGATATATCTCGCCATTTTTCCGTTTATTCCAAATCTCACCTTTCCACTGGCCCTTCTCTTTTATTTCTTTCCATAAACTTTTATAAAAACTCTTTTGATGATAACCCGATTGTAAAATACTTGGATTTTTGCCGAGTACTTCTTCTTTTGAATATCCTGTCGCCCGTTCAAATGCCGGATTCACATAAAGAATTCGACTGTGTTGGTCGGTATATAGTATAGCTTCCTCAATATTTTCATATATTTTTCTGGCAACCCACAACTCTTTTTCAACACTTCTTTGATAAAAATTATTCTCAAACAACAGTAAAAACAATGGTTCTGATTGATCTATCTGTGTTTTGCTAATTTTAATTTTTTTTGCATAGATTTCTCCACTTTTTCCAACCATCTGAACTGTATCTATGTAATGAGTTTCTTTTTCTAGTGAACTGCGAATTTTTAAATAGTCATCATTATTCAATAAAAGTGTAGGTAAGAACTTACAATGCAGTTCCTTTTCCGAATAACCTGTAATTTTTTCGGCCATATAATTAAAATTAAGGATTTTTCCATCCACAGAAAAGACGATTGCTCCCTCTGATAATTGTTGAAGCATCGTTTCTAGTAGGGAATATATATCTGGAATAGTAACTTTGGATGGTATATGTTTCACTTTCGAACCCCCTAAATCGCTTCAAACTATTATACATATTCTACTATAATAATCGATTTTTTGCATTTAGTGTAGGAATTTAGTCATATTTCCTATTAAGTTTATAAAATTTCTATTTAACCAATCAAAATAAAAATAGCAAAAATATGATCCAAACCCTATAAAAAACAAAAACTCCCCTAATGTAAGGAGAGTTATCTTGTTATTTTTTAGGTGTATGATGACGTTCTATAAGCCATGTTTTGTTCCACAGTACTGCAAACGATTATTCATCTCGTACTTGGGTGGTAATCATCTATCTACAGAAACCTAAGCTTCTGTCCTTCTTCTCGTTCAATTCCAAGAAGAAAGCGCCCCTACCATTAATTTGGGTTTCTCGCTCGTGGGGTTTACCGCGTTCCACCCTTTCTATTTCTAGAAAGGCTACGTCACTGTGGCACTTTTATAGGTATTCATGCCATATCCAACAAAGGACTTAGGCATTTTCCCGGCCGTCAACAGTTATGAACTGTTGCCCAAGCTTATTTTTTCGCCAGGCACGAACACTACGGGCATCGCAGCCCGTGCGAGCATGGACTTTCCTCTATAGCATAAATGCTACAGCAATTACCCAAACGTCAGCATAACATAGTTTATTATAGTTGACTTTATCCTGAAAAACAATGGAAATAATCGGATAGCTTTAAAATTTTTAGAATGAAAGCTTAAAAATTAACCATTTATCTCCAAATCAATCGAAAAGTTTACTTCCAAAAACATGTTTTTCTAAGTTAGACAAACGTTTAAGAATATCAAAGTTCGTTGTTCCAGGAGTTACACTAGGTGGTGCTGGTTGCGCAGATCGAGTCGTTTGAGTCTCTGCCTGTTTTTTTAATTTTACATTTTCCTGTCTCAAATCTTCAATCTCTTGATGGAAGACCTCATAATCCTTTATGATTAAATCTAAGAATTGATCGACATCTTCTGGTTTATACCCACGCATAGCCGTTTTAAAATCTTTTTCCAAAATATCTTTCGCAGTTAATTTTATCTTATCAGATAGCATAAGATTTCACCTCAATACTTTCACTAATCAATGAACTTGATTATATTTTTTCAAATCTACAAGGATTTGTCAACGATACTTGCTATTTTTCCGTAAACAATTCATTCAAATGATTCATTAGTCCAGATTTCTTCTTCTGCAACTTGCTGTAGATCATCAAAACTGATGATCCATATAGGATAATCACTATGTTCATTTCGCTTTTGCGCTTCTAAATATGGATATTTGGGCGATCCTACTTTTTCAGAATCATAAACAATGAGCATGGCGTCACTTTTTTGAATCATATATTGATTTTTAATCCGTAATTGCTGTGGTCCTTCATAAGGCTTTTTAAAAATGGCATCAACAAAATCGGCATGTGCAAGTATAGTTTGATAATATTCTCGATTAGCCTCATTCCATGACTCTTCTTGTTTTAGGAAAGGTAAAAGAATTCCAAGTTTTAATTGATTGTATTCTTTTCGTAAATCAAATACTACTTCCGCTGCCCATAATTCTGTTCCAAGTTGTCCAGAAATAATTACCCATTCGAGGCCTTCTTCGACTAGTGGCAATAGACGATTTCTAATTGATTTCTTTATATATTTCACAGCTTCATGATCATTCTTGAAAATACCCAATTCAAAAGCTTTATACCCCGTAATATACAATACTTTCACAGTTCCTGCATCCTTTCTTATGTACGAAAATATAAGGGCAAAATGCCCTTATATTTTTAAAAACCAAATGGTCTTGGTGGACAGCAAGGATTAAATGGCTGTACCACCGGAGGCGGGCATGGACAAACTAAATGTTGACTAAAACATTCATTAACTACCGATTGTGTGTGAGGGAAATAATGTTTGTGTGTAAACAAATGTTGATTAACAGTTGTTGTATGTGATGGATGAACATGTGGTACAACTGTATTTTGTAAATTCGTGTTTACAAATTCTTGAGGTGGTGTTACTTGTGCCGGTGCTACAGATGTTGGTAATACATTAGTTGGGCTAACTGGCACTGGACCCATTGCTGCTGGTGATACCCCCATTGGTCCATATGGTGCTGGGCCCATTGCTGCTGGTGATACCCCCATTGGTCCATATGGTGCTGGGCCCATTGCTGCTGGTGATACCCCCATTGGTCCATATGGTGCTGGGCCCATTGCTGCTGGTGATACCCCCATCGGTACATTTGGAGCAAATCCTTTCTTTCCTTTAAATGTCCCCATTACATTAGCTCCTGGTGCTACTCCCATTGGATGAGCCATATATGGTTTATGATACCCTGAGTTGCGATTGAACATGAAAACGTCCCCTTTCATCATTGTATTTCCTTCCTTTACAGACTATGAAAATAGGGGCATACGTGTACTAATGAAATAACCTAATTTTTTTGTACTACCTTCACCTTGACCTTTTACGATTCAACCGCTCTAGTCTTTTTTCAATGCTCTCGGTGCTTTTAGACCTGTCCATTTGTAATTGATCCACTTCTAGTAAAGCCTTTTCTGTGTAATCAAGAGCAGCCGCAAGATCTTTGAATTGATGTTCTAATAATTTAGCACATTCAATGCTTGCTTCAATTCGTTGCTGCTGATTTCCACTTTTTGCAACCTCCTGCCAAATATCAAATGCCTCGTTATACTGCTGCTTTCTTTTTTTTTGATAGGCAAGTGCATGACTAGCCGTAATCCGGTCTAGTTGGTTACCTATGTTTCTTACTGTTTCGTACGTATTTGCAGCTTGTTCCTTTTCACCTAAATATTCAAGCCAATGAGCAATTTTTAATGACTCCTCATTATACCCATCTATTTGTAAAATTTGTTTTGAAACATGAATATACAAACAAATAAGTGATAACACATCTAATTCATTATGTTTTAAAATACCAAACAATATTTCAGGATCTTTCCGTTCAACAAAATCAAAATAAATCATCGGTGCTAGAAATCCAGGAATATCATTCGTCCTATTGATACCAAGAATTTCCGATTCAACCGCAGATAATTTTACACGTTCTAATTTGTCTTTCCAAAGTCTTCTTGACGCATGATACAAATCAAAATGTCCAAATTCAGGCAACTTCGGAACATGCTCTCTAATAAGTGTATGTTGTGTTTTTAATTGAGGCCAGTCGAAAGCTTTTCCATTATATGTTACAAGTGTGTCATAATTAATGCTCTCTAGAAAGCTTTGATACAAGGGAATTTCATTACCAGGCTGCGGTAATATATGTTGCTGAACTACAACCTCTGTGTCGGTTAGGTACGCATACCCTAATAAAAAAATGGTATTTCCTGCTCCCCCACCTAAACCTGTTGTTTCGGTATCAAAAAAGAATAAATCACCACTCGTTAGTCCATTTGATGACAGTGGATGACGAAGAGATGACTTATTCCATTGCTCAATAATGGTGGGTAATTGCGCAAAAGAATACTGACCATGCTGATAATCTAACGGATAACGAATCTCTCGAATAAAACAATAGGAACCATCAAAAGAATACAATCTTGTATCATTTTGAAGCCATTTATCAAGAAATGGAATATCCACCTGGTTTGCTTGATCTATTTCTGGCTTTTCTACATCTGGCTTTTCTTCCATCTCTCTATTCATATGCGGCTTTAAACGATTTAATTTCATTTTTAAGGACAAAAGAAAACACCTCTATACATTCTATACTATTGATGTTGATTTTTGGCTCATGCCTTTCAGCATAGCTGAAGGTATGAGCCAGAAATGTTTAACACTGCTTTTTAAAATTGCTGTAATAGCTCTATACATTTTTCCTTCGCAGAAATCCCTTCTATTTCGATTCCTATGCATGATGGGCAGCCATCTTCACAAGGACATTGATTAATTAAATGGGCTGCGGCATTTTTTATTTCGTCAAATCGATTATAAACATCCTCTGCTAATCCTATTCCACCCGGATAATGATCGTAAATAAAAATAGTCGGTAATCCTGTATGTGTTGCTTTAATCTGTGAAACCACATGAATATCATTTCGATCACACATTACGTGTACAGGGACAATATGCTGCATAATATTGGCAACACCCAGTAATAATTGCTCTACTGTTTTGTCTGTTAATTGTTCGTCTAATTCTGTTAATTCTAACCACGTCGCACTTGTGTGAAGTTCTTCTTCTGGTAAATAAATCGGCCCAGAGCCAATATTTTCAAACGTACTTAAACGAATTTTTTTAAATATCGTCGGAAGCATATTGACTGTAACATCACCATAATGAATAGATGCGTGCTTATGTTTTACAGTTTTATCAATTTCAAGTACTTTAAGCTGTATTGCTAAATTCGCATCTGTGTAATACTCAACATCCACTTCTCTGACATATGCTTTGTTATGTTCCCAATCTAGCTTTTCAACCTGATATTGAACACCTTCGTGTAAATAAATAGCTTCATCATGAAGAAGCGTCATAGCGCTGAATCGATCCATTTCCCCAATAATATTTACATTGGCTATATTTGATTGATCAATAATCACCACGTTTTCCTGTGAAGCTGAACGAAGACTAATATTTGTAGCTGGAAAAGATTGATTAGCCCAGTAAAACTTATCACCATTTTGATGCAGAACTTGTTCCTCAACTAGGTACTCTAATATCTCTTGTATGTCTAAAGAGCCAAATTGCTCCTTTGCTTGAAAAGGCAATTCATACGCGGCACATTTAAGATGATCCACAAGAATGATGAGGTTTTCTGGATTAATTCGAGCATATTCAGGTGAACGTTCAAAAAAGTAATTTGGATTTTGAACAATATACTGATCGATAGGAGTGGAACTGGCAACCATGATAATCAATGCTTCACCTTGTCTTCTTCCAGCTCGTCCCGCTTGTTGCCAGGTACTTGCTACACTTCCTGGATAGCCGGTCATCACGCATACTTGAAGCTGCCCAATATCAACACCCAACTCTAAAGCATTCGTACTGACTACGCCAAGAATTTCACCCTCTCGCAACCCTTTTTCAATTTCACGGCGCTGCTTTGGCAAGTACCCTCCACGGTAGCCTCTAATCGACTTCGGTCCCAATTCTCTTTTTACGAGCTCTTGTAAATGGCTTAAAATAATTTCGACTCTCACTCTGCTTCTAGCAAAGACAATCGTTTGAATTTTATTTTCTAAAAATAATTTAGCTAATTGATTAACTTCTACCGTTGCGCTCCTACGAATATTAAGAGGCTTATTTACAATCGGAGGATTATAAAATACAAAGTGTTTTCTACCGCTTGGAGCTCCATTATCATCTATTAGTGCCATTTGATTACCCGTTAGTTGCTCAGCTAATTCTTTTGGATTGGCAATTGTCGCTGATGTACAGATAAAAATAGGCTTACTCCCATAAAACTGACAGATTCTCTTTAAACGCCTAATGACATTAGCCACATGGCTACCAAAAACGCCACGATAGGTATGTAATTCATCGATAACGATATATTTTAGGTTTTCAAATAAACTTACCCATTTAGTATGATGTGGAAGGATTGCTGAATGGAGCATATCTGGATTTGTAATGACTATATGACCCGCCTTTCTGACCTTTTGTCTTATTACAGGCGACGTGTCTCCATCATAAGTAAAACTTTTTATATCGATTCCCATTTCATGAATGATCTCATTCAATTCACTTTTTTGATCTTGAGCTAATGCCTTTGTCGGAAATAAATAAAGTGCTCGATTCTCTTGATTTTCAGCGATAGATTGGAGAACAGGCAGGTTATAACAAAGTGTTTTTCCTGAAGCTGTTGGGGTTACCGTTACAATATTTTCCCCACTTTGTACCGTTTGAAAAGCTGTATATTGATGAGTATATAACTTTTCAATGCCTCGCTTATGTAAAGCCATTTGTATTCGCATATCCACTTCACTTGGAATTTCTTTTGTGCGGGCTTCCCTCGGTTCTATTTCATGCCAATGTATAATATTTTCATTTATTTTAAGTTGTTCAATTAATTCGGAAAGTGACTTTTTTTTCATGCTAATCACACCCCCTATTTGTATAGTGTAGCGAATATTTGTTTGGTTGACTAGATGTATGATTTAACATTATTCATTATAGACAGAAAAGCAGAAGGTGGAAATCGACACATCATGTGATTTGAAATAATCAACTGTAGCTATTGAAAATTTTGTTGGATAGCATAAAAAAAGAAGGTTTATGTCTGCCACATAAACCCACCTTACATCATACTTTAAGTTTAAATAACCCTCCGACTCCTTTGACAACAGAAGACATTTGGGAAAAAGTGTTTACCATTTGGCCTGCCGTATTCATCATTTTCGTTACATCAACAGAGCCATCTTGTGTTTTAAACTGATTTAGCACTGATTTAAAACCAGAGGGCTGCGTTTTTTGCATAAACTGTTGTTGTGGATAGGGATTAGCATATTGTTGCTGTGGAGGTCGCTTTACCTGAGGTTGCAGTGGATTATCAAATGGGTTAAATGGCTGTGCTGATTGAGGTTGTGAAAAATACGGCTGTTGATATTGTTGTTGGTAAGGTTGCTGATATTGTTGCTGATAAGACTGCGGTATCGTTGATCCTGGATTCGTTCCAATCGTCATTGGTTGCTCCGGAAAAGATTGTGATTGATACAAATTTTGACCACCTAGTTTTTGCATCACATGATCTCCGGCCATTTGATATGGATATGGTTGCACCGGTTGTTGATAATAGGGCATTTGTTGAGGATACCCTCCCCAATAATTTGGTACGGAGTGAGGATAACCAGGGTTTTCATAGCTTTGAGTATAACTTGGTCTCATCATCGTAATGAGTCCTCCCCCTTTTCATGACATTAGCTTATATACTATATGATTGGAGAAGGATTAGAGTGAATAAAGAAGAAATACTCTTACCTATTTTGTGACATCAGACGCTCACTTTCCACCTTTACTTGATTCAAAGTAAATAGGACAGACTGAACATAACTTTTAAATCGTTTATAGCTTGTTTTAGGAAAGAACGCTTGAATAGAGACGTCTTGTAGATTTCCTGCGGCTTGTTCAATTTGTGATGGAAACAAATGCTGAAATGACACTTCCTGCATCGCTTGCTTCATTTCCCGTACCCATTCGTCACATACTTGTTTCACTTGATCTGCAAAGGGCTTAACCTCAAGATAAAAATCTTTTTCCTCCCCATTTTCACGAACAGTATCATATATAGAATTAGCTTCTTCAGCTAAAGTAATTAATTGTTGTGTTAACGTTACAATATGTTGATTCATATGTCCCTCCATTTTCCTTCTAATTATCTTGTAAATAGCCTTTATAAAGGACATTTATTTTATAGTATAAATGAATTTAGAAAAAAAATGCAGCTGATTTACGCTGCATTTCTATCTTCAATAGCCTAAATTAGGCGTTATATTCATTTGATTTGGTAATTTCTCTGGTTTTATGGTATAAATGGGGCTTTGCTTCAACGATACTTCAACTGCTTCTAAAGCCTCTTGTGCCCGATTCACTATCTTATATTGCTCAGCCCATAACTTACAGCGTTCTGTATTGATTGCAAGACCATATGCCCTCTCTAAACCATCTAGACTTGAATGAATATCAGAAATTAATTCTAACATTTCCTCAACTGCCGTGTCTTTATATCCCACGTTCATCCCTCCCGTCTTTACTAGATTATTATTCTAATTCAATATGGAAATACCTTCCTGGTTGACAAAACTAGAAGTAATTCGTCAAAAAAAGTGAAATTTTATGGAATTATTAGTTCCTTCGACACAAATACTACTATAGAATTTTAATTTTATTAAAAAAATAAAAAGGGTGATACAATGAAAACGAATAATAGTAAGCAACAGGAGCAGCAAAAAAAACAAAATCAATCCGTGAAAAAAAACAATGGTAATCCGAAATTGGATGGAGAAAATCGTCCTTCAACTTAAATAAATTCTAAAAAAAGAGCCCCAGGGGCTCTTTTTTTATGTCATCGATTAGTGTGAGAATTTCTTCATATAATTGGTCGAAGATGCCTAGGCATTGTGGGCTTTCGAAACCATTTTGCCTTTAGTTTGCATTCAATATCCCATTGATCTGTGGGGGTTGGTTGATGTGTAATGACAGGAAATGCCATACGAAGCATGGGTGTTCTTCTTTTTAACAAAGAATTTCTATACTGTTCATAATCATACCGTGATCCACTTGGTTCAGTTTCCGATATAAATTGATAAAAATAGGGATGCAATTTGGGCGAGAATAATAATTCATACAGTTTTTTTCCTAGTTGTATTCGAGCATCCACATCTTGAAAATGAGATACCGAAAAACCATATAATTCTCCATCAAAAGTAGGAAATAATACCTTACTATGATGAAGCCGATCTTGTAACAAATATAATAAAGAATGAAAGACAAGAAACCGCTTCTGAATAACAGGTTTTTCAATGATATGCTGTTCATTAATGATTAAAGCATACGCTAATCGCTTTTCATTCCTATATAACCAAAACCTTTCCCACTCTTTTTCCATAAACGCAGTAATATATAGTTTTTCACATAAATAAAACAAAGGTCTATTATATTTTACAGAAAAATGGTAGAGAAGTAGTTGCGGATATGCATCTTGAAAGATTCTCCAATTCGCATCTTCGTAAGTTAAAAATAATTGACAACGATAGCGTTTTGTTAATAAATAAGATAAGCATTCTGATTCAAGATCACACATATTCCACCCTGCATTTCTAGACACTAGGCCTGCTAATAAGGCCCATTTAATTTCCGGATACTTCCTAAAATAGTGTTCATAGGCCTTTGTCCTTGAGATATTATCTCTATTTCTTTTTTTTGTTAAACGTTTTATCGTATGTAGAAGTTGCTTTTCATTCATACGTGATCACCACTTTCAAAAAATCGGTCTAATAGTTGTCACTAATGTCTATCGTTTAAAGAAATGATTCGTTTTATTCACCTTTTTCTTACGTTTTTTGCTATCATTAATAGGTGACAAAAGGAGGGGTAAAGTTGGCATTTCATTATCCCAATGGGCGAAAATTTATTCCTCAATCATCAGAGGCAAATAAAGCTCTACCCAAAGAATTAAGTTACAGTAATCGTGGGAAAACATTGGAGGATGATTTAAACGAAACAAATCAATACTATTTAACACACGGGATTGCCGTTATTCATAAAAAACCAACACCAATCCAAATCGTTGATGTTCATTATCCTAAAAGGAGTGCCGCTGTAATAAAGGAGGCATACTTTAAGCAAGCTTCAACAACGGACTATAATGGTGTATATAAAGGGAAATATATTGATTTTGAAGCAAAGGAAACAAAAAGTTGTACTTCGTTTCCTCTTAAAAACTTTCACGACCATCAAATTGAACATATGAATCATGTTCGGCTTCAAGGTGGTTATGCTTTTGTCATTATTCGTTTTTCAGTTATAGATGAAATTTACTTAATGATTGCTAAGGACTTATTTATCTTTTGGGAAAGAATGAAAGCTGGAGGACGAAAGTCTATTTCC
The DNA here is from genome assembly GCA_963751845.1 of uncultured Bacillaceae bacterium. GTDB lineage: Bacteria > Bacillota > Bacilli > Bacillales > DSM-1321 > Peribacillus. Next base: position 372,975 of record CAVVWH010000016.1, on the reverse strand, counting down.
TTTGAGGAAGTAAAAGGTACTTCTATTAAGATTCCTCTTGGCTTTCAGCCAAGAATTGACTATATTAAAGTAATAGATTCTCTTATTTTCTAAAATTTTTGTAGGGTTTGTTTAGAAAGGCAGGTTAGCTATCATGGCTGAACAATATAAAACAAGAGGAGAACGTCGTAAGCAAGCTACGGCACGTAAAAAGACGCAAAAGACGCAAAAGACACAAAAGAAGCCTAAAAACTTGCTAAAGCGTATTTTACTTACTCTTGTCACAATCGGAATTATTTGCTTAGTAGTAGGTGTAGGAACATTTGCTTACTATGTGAGTGGTGCTCCTAAGCTTGATGAAAAATTGTTGAAGGATCCCGTTGCTTCAACAATATATGATAAAAATAAAACAGTACTAGCTGAAGTGGGTAAAGAAAATCGAGATTATGTCAATTATGAAGACATTCCTAAGCTCGTAGAAGACGCCTTTTTAGCCACAGAAGATAGTCGTTTTTATCAACATCATGGAGTCGATTTTCTACGATTAGGTAGTGCAGTAATGGCCAATATCACTGGTGGATTTGGTTCGCAAGGTGGTAGTACTATTACGCAACAAGTTGTAAAACGGTCTTATTTAACTCCTGATAAAACAGTAAAACGGAAAGTACAGGAAATGTGGCTCGCTATGCAACTTGAACGAAAATATACAAAAGAAGAAATTCTAGAAATGTATGTTAATAAAATTTGGTTTGCTAACAATGCAAATGGAATTTTAACAGCATCCCAAACCTACTATGGAAAAGATTTAAAAGAATTAGAATTACATCAGGTTGCTATGCTTGTAGGACTTCCACAAAGTCCTAGCAGGTACGACCCATATGTACACCCAGAGCGTGCAAAAGAACGACGCGATGTTGTGTTACATTTAATGAATAAGCATGGTTATATTACAACAGCAGAAATGCAGGCAGCTCAAAATAAAAGCATTGATGATGGACTAAAACCTAAGGACACAAGTCAGGTTGATACAACTCCATATGATGCATTTATTGATCAAGTCATTGAAGAAGTTCAAGATATGGGCGACTATAATATCTACACAGATGGTCTTGAAGTTTACACAACAATAGATAAAGATGCACAAGAATATGTTTTTAAGATGTTAAATAGTGATGAAGTAATCAGTTATCCAAATGAAACACTTCAAGCAGGTATCACTTTAGTAGATACAAAAACAGGAGAAATAAGAGCAATTGGTGGTGGTCGAAATACAACTGTAAAACGCGGTTGGAATTATGCTACAGATACCAAACGATCACCAGGTTCCACAATTAAACCAATCGTTGACTACGGTCCAGCAGTTGAATATTTAAACTGGTCGACCTATGAACAAATTACCGATGAACCATACACATACAGTAATGGAACACCAATCAAGAATGCTGGAGGAACCCACCACGGAACAATGACAGTCCGTGAAGCACTAGGCCGTTCTCTAAACATTCCAGCTTTAAAAACATTACAAGCAGTTGGATTAGATAACTCCAAACAGTTTGCGAATAATCTCGGGATTTCATTTACAAATAACAACACAATCGTTGAATCCTCTGCACTTGGTGGAGGTGTAGAAGTATCACCCCTACAATTAGCAGGTGCTTATAGTGCATTTGGTAACGGTGGGATTTATAACAAACCACATTCCGTTACAAAAATTGTTTTACGTGACAAAACGGAGATAAAAAATCAAGTAGCATCTGAACCGGTCATGAAAGATTCAACAGCCTTTATCGTGACAGATATGCTAAAAAGTGTAGTATCAACTAGTTATGGAACAGGTAGGTTAGCCAATATACCAGGTCTTCCTTTAGCAGGTAAAACTGGATCAACAAACTTTACGCCAGAAGAACGTGCTAAATATAATATTCCTACTTCTGCCGTAAAAGACAGTTGGATGGCTGGTTACACTACAAATTATACGATAGCGGTATGGGCTGGCTATAAGAATAGTTCCTCTGAGGATTTTGATTACCTTGGAACATCTTCACAAAGGATTCCAAAATATATTTTCAAAAATCTTATGCAATATGTTTCTAATGGTAAACAAACAGCAGACTTTAAACAGCCTAGCAGTGTAGTAAAAGTAGGAGTTATTAGAGGCTCAAACCCTGCGGTTAAAGCAAATGAGTTTACACCAAGTGATAAAGTTACGTATGAATACTATGTAAAGGGCCATGAGCCAACTCAAGTAACCACTGAATATACTAAAAAAACTGTAGGGGCACCATCGAATTTGGCAGCCACATACAATAAGGATAGTAATGAAATTCAACTTTCTTGGGCTTATAATTCGGATACCCCACCGCAATTTGAAGTAAGAGTGTCCATTGATGGTGGTAAAGAAAATACCCTGACGAAAACGAGTGATATGGCCTTGAGTATGAAAGCTCCAACTCCTGGTAGTACGTATTCATTCTCAATCGTCGCCATAGTAGATGGTCAGACAAGTGATCCTGCCTCTACATCAGTTGAAATACCAAAAACAATTGATACTGAAATTATTCAAGAACCAGGCATCATTGATGGACCAGAACCACCAGCTACAGATCCAAATAACCCAGATAACAATGGGGAAAATACAGATGGCGGTACTCCGAATGACGGTACTCCGAATGACGGTACTCCGAATGACGGTACTCCAACTGACGGTGCTACAAATGACGGTACCACTGATGAGGGAACTACACCAGAAAATCCAAATCCAACGGAAACACCACCAGCGGATGATACAACAGGGGGCAATAACAATAGTAATGAAACCCCCCCTACTGACAATAATCAAACTCAATAAAAAAATCGCCTAGACTTATTGTCTAGGCGATTTTTTTATCCTACTCTTCACGTAATGCTTTTCTAATTCACGAAACAATTCGCTTAATTGGATAAAAGAATGATAGAGAGCCGGACGTTGAACGATAAATGATAGTCTTTCAATCACATTAACCGGCTTAATAGCAAGCCGATTCACTATATGCTCCCAATCCTTTAACTGAACGGGTTGATTGTGAATCCAAAAAATCAGGGTAAAAAAAAGGGCAATTCCTTTTTTCATTGGTGCTAATGCTTGTCTTGTTTTTCGTTCTGAAAAAAGATTTTGACATTCAACATCAATCTTTTTCCATTCATTCAAAAGAAAGGGCACATGTTGCTCTGCATGTTCCCATGGGTGATAAGCTTCTATCCCATGATAAAAAGCGAAATCATAAGGAAATGTTGTATACGAGCTCGCTTCATTCCATTCTTCCACTTCATTTTGATTGATTCTTACGCGTTCTTCTGAAAAAAATAAAGCAAATTTTAATTCACTTGGGACAGTTAGTTGGATATCTGTGCTCATTTATTGTTTGTCCCCTTTTTCATTCGTTTTTTCCCCTCTCTACACAGGTCTAAGAGTGGACATTTTTCACATTGAGGCGATTGTGACTTACAATGATAACGACCAAAAAAGATAAGGCGATGATGCGTATCGGACCACTCATCCTGTGGAATTTTTTTCATTAATGTTTTTTCTACTTCTAACACACTGTCTTTCCAGCGACAAATACCTAGACGCTTTGATACTCTTTCAACATGTGTATCCACTGCAATGGCAGGAATACCATATGCTACGGAAACTACAACATTAGCCGTTTTTCGACCGACTCCTGGCAAGTTTGTTAACTCATCTCGGTCTTTTGGCACTTCTCTATGATAATCGTCAATCAGCATTCTTGAGAGCTTTTGAATATTTTTCGCTTTATTGCGATATAACCCGATTGAGCGAATATCATTTTCCAATTCTTCTAGAGACACACTGAGGTAATCATCAGGTGTTTTGTACTTTTGAAATAGGTTTTTGGTCACCTTATTAACGAGTACATCTGTACATTGAGCAGACAAAGCAACAGCAATAACCAATTCAAACGGATTTGAATGATTTAGCTCACAATGAGCATCTGGATACATCTCAGCCATTACATCTAAACAATGACGAATTTGAGCATTATTTAACATATAAGTCTCCTTCTACTGCTCGAGCCAGTTGTAAAAAGGTACATCTTTCACAGGTGTAGTTGACTCTTTTTTGAAACTTCGTTTTTGATGTGCACGGAATTTTTGTGATTGTTCCCGAGCTTGTTCTTGCGTTTTAATTCCGTTCCTTTTCCATTCGAATATTATTCTATCAATATAACGGAAGTTTAATTTTCCTGAAATAACCGCTTCTCTTAGAGCTGCTTTAATTATTTCTGGATCTTGATCATCATCCATCCACATGGCTAATGTTTCACATTCAAAAGGCGATAATGGTCGACCAAATTCTTGTTCAAAAACCGTATATAGGCTTTCTCCCGCTTCCTTTGCCTGTTTCACTTCAACCTTTTTCTGAGTTATCAAAAAGTTTGTTAACATTTTTTCATAAAGTGGTTCAATAGAATACGTTTCATTACCAATTTCCTGATTATTTTCCTCTATTTTAATAAAGCCCTTCTGCATTAAACTCTGAATTAAAAACAGACATTCCGATTCTTGAAATGTCATCCGTTCTGCTAATTGAGATGGTGTAGGAAATAGTATGCCTTTTTCACTAAAACTTTGAAGCTGAAGTAAAAGAACTAATTCTGGTTCGGTTAAACCCATCATTTTATAATTCGTTATTAAAAAAGACGGAACTGTAAGTGTTCCTTCTTTTAGCCAAGCATGTAAATAATCTTTTATCATGAATTGAACACCTCTCATACAGTATAACATGAATCCAATCTTCGATTAAGCGGATAATTTTAACGGAATTAGAAAAGCGGAAGGCGCCCGTTCAGCGACGTATGGACTGAGGCCCACAGGATGTGGGTCACACAGACAAAGACATGACGCTGTGGCGGGTCTTTGTCTGTGTTCATCTCCCCTCGAGATAAAGGAAACACGAAGAACCTAAGTGATTCGATGTTGACTTATCGTAAGGAGGGGCGGGAAGTACATTAGTCGCTGGGCGCCTGGAGCTAGACATCAAAAAGGCTATCACGTGTTTCAAACGTAATAACCTTTTAGAACCTGAGTATTAAGGATATAAACGGTTTAATAAACGTGGGAAAGGAATCGTTTCCCGAACATGTTCTACACCACTAATCCATGCTACTGTACGTTCTAATCCTAATCCAAATCCAGAATGAGGAACAGAACCATATCTACGAAGATCCATATACCATTTATATGCATCTTCACTCAAACCATGTTGTTTAATGTTTGCTTCAAGCTTTGCATAATCATATATTCGCTCTGAACCACCAATTATTTCTCCATATCCTTCTGGAGCAATTAAGTCCGCACAAAGGACAACTTCCGCGCGACTTGGATCAGGTTGCATATAAAATGGTTTTAAAGTAGTTGGATAGTGTGTGATGAATACTGGCTTTTCATAGCTTTCCGCAATCGCTGTTTCATGAGGTGAGCCAAAATCATCGCCCCACTTAATGTCATCAAATCCCTTTTCATGAAGAAATTTTAGTGCGTCATCATAGGTAATTCGTGGAAAAGGAGCTATAATTTGTTCAAGCTTCGCTGTATCACGTCCTAGTATTTTAAGCTCAAGCTGACAATTTTTCAAAACAGATTGCACGATATAGGCTACATATTGTTCTTGTACCTTTAAATTATCTTCAAATTGTACAAAAGCCATTTCTGGTTCAATCATCCAAAACTCAATAAGATGACGTCTTGTTTTGGATTTTTCTGCACGAAATGTTGGACCGAAAGAAAATACCTTTCCAAAAGCCATCGCTGCTGCTTCCATATAAAGCTGACCACTTTGAGAAAGATAAGCATCTTCATCAAAATATTTTGTTGCAAAAAGTTCCGTTGTTCCTTCTGGGGCACTTCCCGTCAATATTGGAGGATCCACTTTCACAAAGCCCTCATTGTTAAAAAATTCATAAGTAGCTCTAATAATTTCATTACGAATTTTCATGACAGCATGTTGACGTTTCGAACGCAACCACAGATGTCTATGATCCATTAGAAACTCTGTACCATGTTCTTTCGGTGTAATTGGATAATCGACAGACTCGGATATCACCTCTACATCTTTCACCTGTAATTCATAACCAAAGGGTGAGCGTTCATCCTTTTGAATGATACCTGTTACATATAGTGATGTTTCTTGAGAAATCGTTTTCGCACGAGTGAAAATGTCTTCCCCAACATCCTGCTTTACAACTACACCTTGAATGAATCCTGTTCCATCACGTAGTTGTAAAAATGCAATTTTTCCGCTTGATCTTTTATTTGCTAACCATGCACCGATTGTTACTTCTTGATCGACAAATTGATTAGCCTGATTAATAGTAATGTTCACGAATCATTTCCTCCACAAATAAGATTTCACCTGATAAGTGATTTTTTCATTCTAAATACTACTATAATATTTAAGCCATTCTCCAGTTTTGAAATCATAGTAATCATAATTGTATTTACCAGAGTTATTTCTGTACATTACTTCCCATAGTGGAACATTATTTTCCATTCCTAACTTAACAGAAATAATCTTTTCAGAATTTATCTTTTGCTGTACCATAGAAAGAATGTCTTCCTTTGTTTTACCATTTGCAGCATTTTTTACGACAATCTTTCCCTTTTTATTATCAGGAATCCACACGATTTTCTTTTCTCCATCACTTGTTGAACCCAAAATAACTGAGTAAGACTCAAGTCCATGATAAAGATAAAATTCGTCCATTGTTTTCATATCTGCTTCCACCTTTGCGGTTTCAAAAGCCTTATCTGCCGCTTCATTTTTGGGTTGTAAGCCTTTGAAATAAGCTTCGGCTACAAAACCTAAAAAACAAAGGATGAGAACAGAAAAAATGATAACCCACTTTTTCAAAATGTTCACTCTTTCTATGTACGATATATAGTAAAACCTTGACTTCCTTACACATTATATCAGTTTCAAACATCATTTTCTTTATTATTTACTTAAATTCCTTTTATTTTTGAACATAGATTGCTGTGTTTTATACCCAGTTCTCAATAACCGTAGCCATTTTACTAATTGATACTTCTTCCCATCTCACAGGTGGAAGAGATTTTTGAAATTCAATACCATAATTACTCGTAATAATCCTTCGATCTAACACGACTAATACACCACGGTCCGTTGATGTGCGAATTAATCGACCAAATCCTTGTCTGAATCGTAATAATGCTTCCGGCAAGGAGTAGGTATAAAATGCATTATGCCCACTTTTTTCAATCAACCTACATCTTGCTTCTGTTATTGGTTCATCTGGGGGTGAAAATGGTAATCTAACAATAATTAAACAAGACAAGTCTTCACCAGGTATATCTACACCTTCCCAAAGACTCGTCGTACCAAATAAAACAGCCTTATCAAAGCTTTGAAAATTACGTAATAACCTCATTTTACTTCCACCTGAAATTCCTTGAGCAAATAGAGTATAATCATCAAGAAGTCCACATTCTTTTATGGCATAATAGGTGGAACGTAGCATTTCATGAGAAGTAAATAATATCATCGTTCTACCATGCGCCGCTTGGGCAGCCGCAATGATATAATTAGCAGCTGATTCAGAAAAATCGGTTACTGTTTGTGATTGAATATCTGAAATATCATTTGGCACTAGCAGCTTCACTTGATCTTCATAATGAAAGGGTGATGGCAAACTCACCGAATAAATAGATTCGTCAGCAATACCTAATTTGGTTTTAAAAAACTGAAATGATTGCTTTACTGAAAGTGTAGCTGAAGTCATAATCATACTTTTTTGATTTCCAAAATATCGGTCCCATGTATGCTTGTTTCCCATAACAGGCTGTGAATATAATACGACCCCGTTCTGTTTTGCAGAATTCACGTAATCAATCCAATAAATATAATCTTCCTTAGGTTGAATAAAGAATTCATAAATCGTATCTTTTATTTCCTTCATTTCCCGTAAAATAATTTCTAAATCATTCAAATAAAATAAGGCATTTTTACCTAAAATGGCTTCATTTTGCTTCAATACACTAACTTTTTCTTTTAATAAGGACAGGATTACTTCTAGTAAATCCTCTAAACGTTCTGCCACCAATTTTGCTTGCATCCAGTGATTGTGTTCATTTAATTTAAAAGCAATTCGATTTGGAATCATTTGATTTGCTAGCTTCTTTGTTTGATTAGCTAAGATGTAAAATAATTGTTCAAATTCAAACGAGAAATCATTCAATTTTATATTCACATTCTCATTTGTACTTTCTACATGGAAGCTTTTATTTACCATCAAACGTTCCACGCGATACAAAAGTTGTTTATGCTCAGTGGTACCTAGACGATTAAGGAGTGTTTTCACCGTTACATAATCAAGACGTCGTCCTAATTGTTTTGATGCTGCTCTTTCTAAATGGTGTGCTTCATCTACAATCAGATACCCTTGTTTTGGCAGGATTGCATCCTTATTAATTAAATCACTTATTAAAAAAGCATGATTCGTAATAATTAAGTCCGCTTTGGCAGCAGTACGTTTTGCTTTTTCGTAAAAATCCATATGATACCAGGGTTTTTTTAAGCCAGGATAAGAAAGACCGTCACTTTGAAGTCTATTCCAGACTAACTGCCCTCCACTCGACAAATTTAATTCATCCTTGTCTCCCGTTTTCGTTTCTGTTAGCCATACAATAATTTGCATCTTAGTTAACGCACTTTCATAATGATCCTCTTTTTCACGTAGCGCACGTTCAAATTTAGCTAAACTTAAATAATTACTACGCCCTTTCAGGAGCACTGCGCGAAATGAAAATGGCAGAATCTCCTTTAACTTAGGAATTTCTTTTTGTAAGAGCTGATCCTGAAGCTGGATTGTATAGGTAGAAACGACAATGGGTACTTTATGCTGTTTAGCAAAGAACATCGCTGGAAATAAATAACCCAATGATTTTCCAATACCTGTTCCCGCCTCAATAATAGCATGGCGGCCTTTTTCAAAGGAATCGTATGTGATATTCATCATCTTCAGTTGGCCATCTCTTAGCTCAAATTCTGGAAAAGCCTTTTTAAGCATCATCACCTTAGTCGAATCATCAAAAGGGAAAACATCTTCACTGTCATGATTTTCAGCCATTTCCTCGACTCTTTTAAAAGAAAACCCTCGATATGTAATCAAATGGGGTAAATATTCTTCAGGCTTAGATCGCTTAATTTCTATACAATCCTCAATTAATTCAGATACCTCACTTTGTAGTGAGAAAGATAAACGAAGTAGCTGTTTTAAGGTCATTACGGGTAAACTTAATAGCTTCTTCTTGAAGGATAGGAGCAATAAAGCTGTAGCGTAGGCATCGCTATCTGCCTGATGAGGGCGCAGATGTTCTATATGATCTTCTTTTGCTAACTGATGCAGCTTGTAACCATCTGCAGTCGGCTTCAATATTTTGGCTAATTCTACTGTATCAAGTGTGGAACCATAAAATGGCTCGAATCCACAGCGAGTTAACTCGTCTTGTAAAAAAGATAAATCAAAAAGGACATTATGTGCAACAAAACAAGCACCGTTTAGAAGGTGCACAATTTGCTCAGCAACATCATGAAAAACAGGAGCATTTCTCACTGTATCATTACTTATTCCCGTTAGCTCTTCTATAAATAAAGAAATTTCTTGTTCTGGATGAATATAGGTTGAAAACTCATCGACGATTTGATCATTTTCAATCACAACCGCTGCAAATTGAATAATTCGATCCCCTTTTTTCGAGGAATTTCCGGTTGTTTCTAAATCAACCACTACATATCGTTGGGTCATGATTTGTACACCTCAAACTTCACTATCTTTCAACTTCTTGTTTACTCTCACTTTTTTATACCATAAAGTATAGTATAAAGGAAATGAAAGGGATAAGAAAAACCGACTAAAAGCACGGTTTCACATTTGCTTTTGGTCGGTTTTCAAAATTATATGATGGTCGCTTCTGGTTCATGTGAGATTAATTCGACTATTTCATTATTTTCATTCATTATAGCTACTTTTGGTTTATGGTCCCGTACTTTTTCTTCAGCTATTAATACATATGAGATTATGATAACAATATCATCTGGTTGAACAAGTCTTGCAGCCGCACCATTTAAACAAATGACACCACTTCCTCTTTGACCAGCAATGACATATGTTTCTAAACGTGCTCCATTATTATTATTCACAATAGCTACTTTTTCATTAGCTAAAATTCCAACTGCGTCTAGTATATCTTCATCAATTGTAATGCTTCCTACGTAATTTAAATTAGCTTCTGTTACGCGAGCACGATGGATTTTCGCATTCATCATTGTACGAAACATCTAATTTTCCCCCTAACTTTTTGTGCACTAAATAGTAAGTGTAATATTATCAATCAGTCTAGCTTTTGCGAATTTCACAGCAATCGCTAAAATTATTTGACCTGAAAGTGTGTCAAGCGGCTGTAGCTCTGGATATTGATATACTTCAACATAGTCAATTACACTATTCGTATGAGTGTTTATATAGTCAGATACCAGTTTCACAATAGCATTAGGATTTCTTTCTCCTGCTAATATAGCTTCCTTTGCTTTAAGTAAGCTTTGATATAATTCCTTTGCTTCTTGTCGCTCGTTCTCACTTAAAAATACATTACGTGAGCTTTTAGCTAGTCCATCTTCTTCACGGACAATTTCGACAGGAACCAATTCAACTGGAAAATTAAAGTCTTTAATTAAGCCATCGACCACTGCCACCTGTTGCGCATCCTTCATCCCAAAATAAGCCTTATTTGGTTGAATAATATTAAATAGTTTTGTTAAAACGGTTGCCACACCATCAAAATGTCCTGGACGTTTTTTGCCACATAAACAATCAGTACGGCTTTCAACACGAGCCATAATCGATGGGGTGGACGGATACATTTCTTCTACACTAGGGTAAAATATATAATCTACTCCTGCATTATTAGCAATCTTCTCGTCACGCTCTATGTCACGTGGGTACGTATCATAATCCTCATTTGGTCCAAATTGTAGAGGATTTACAAATATACTTAAAACGATAATATCATTTTCCTGACGTGCACGGTTCATTAAACTCTCATGTCCTTCGTGCAAATATCCCATTGTTGGAACATAGCCAATGCTTTTTCCAATATGTTTTTCTTCACGAATTGCTTGCCGCAATTGGGCAATCGTTGTTATAATTTTCATTTTTTTCCTCCGTACAAGGCTAACGCTTGTTCTTCATTCATCGTGAAGGAATATTCTCTCGATGGAAATACATTCTTTTTGACGTCTTCTACATAATTTGTAATGGCTTCATTCATGATTGGATCAACATCTGCATATTGTTTAACAAATTTCGCTACGCGATCTACGCCGTACGAAAGAATATCATGATAGACAAGAACTTGTCCATCGGTATCCGAGCCTGCGCCAATTCCAATAGTCGGAATAGAAAGCGTATCTGTTACTAACTTACCTAATTGATACGGCACACATTCAAACACAATAGCAATCGCCCCTGCGGCTTCACATTTCTTAGCATCTTCTACTAGCTTTCTAGCGGTTTCAATATCTTTACCTTGTACTTTATAACCACCTAACACACCTACAGATTGTGGAGTTAACCCAAGATGGGAAACAACAGGAATACCTGCCTTCGTAAAGCTCGCGGTTTTGTCAACTACTTCATCTGCGCCCTCTATTTTCACAGCATCTGCTCCACCTTCTTGCATAATTCGTGCTGCATTTTTTAAAGACTCATCTAGAGATAAATGATAGCTCATAAACGGCATATCAGTTACGACAAATGTATTAGGTGCGCCCCGTTTCACGGCTTTTGTATGGTGAATCATATCTTCCATTGTAACCGGAATAGTAGATTCATACCCAAGTACAACCATTCCTAGGGAGTCGCCAACTAAAATCATGTCGACTCCTGCTTGCTCCGCATGCTTCGCTGATGGATAGTCATAGGCTGTTAGCATGACAATTTTCTCATTTTTTTGTTTCATTTTTAAAAACTCTCCAGCTAATTTCATAACGTTCCTCCTTTTTAATAGAGGAGATGAAACATCAGTATTATGCACTGGTGTCTATTGATTCGTTACGCAAAAAAGATTAGCTAAATAAAAACTGCACGAACAAAAGAACACGTTCTATAAACAGTCTATATACATTAGCTAATCTCTAAGTTAACTTTTGAAGTTTCATCCCTCCGTCCCAGTCCAACTCGTCAGATCAAGGCAGAATTTCAAATATTTTTTAAAATTAAAAGGTGCAGTTCCGTTGATACTGCCCATAGCGAATATTATATCAACTTTTTTGCTAAATTTCTATTCTATTCTTCACATTTTCGACAATAATCCATCACTATCATTCTAAAAGAGTAAAAATGAACTATTTAATAGACATCATATATGTATATCAGCCGAATAAATAGAATGAACCTTGCCACTATGATCCTCTAAGAGCAGTACACCCTCATCTGTTATCCCAATGGCCTTACCAATAATCGTAGAATTTACAGTTGTTGCTTTTATTTCTTGACCAAGACTAATCGCATAGCTCTCCCACAATTGTTTAATTGGAAGAAATCCTTCTGTTAAAAATTGTTCATATAATGTTTCAAGTCGAACAAGCACTTCTTGAATGACGCGAGCTCTTGAAACCTTTTCGCCGCCTTCTATTAGTAAGGAAGTAGCGGTTTCTTGTAATTCCTCCGGGAAATCACTTTTTTGCTGGTTGACATTTATTCCAATCCCAATGATAACCGAATGAATACGATCTGATTCTCCTTGTAGCTCTGTTAAAATCCCTGTCACTTTTTTACGATTAATCAAAATATCATTAGGCCATTTTATTTGTGGCTTTAAGTCTGTTGTATGCTCAATAGCTTGTACAACTGCTACAGCCGCAAGTAAGGTCAGCTGCGGTGCTTGTTGAAATGGAATCCTAGGACGCAATATTAAACTCATCCAAATACCGCTATACTTGGGAGAATACCAATTCCGCATTAATCTCCCTTTACCACCTAGCTGCTCTTCAGCCACCACAAGAGTTCCTTCGGGGGCCCCATCATTCGCAATTGTAAGAGCGATTTTTTGAGTCGTTTCAACACTTTCTTCATAATGAATTGATTTCCCTAAAGTCTTCGTTTGTAAGCCTAATTGGATTTCATTTGCTGTTACCTTTTCAGGAGTAAAGATAATTCGATAACCCTTATTTCGAACAGCTTCTAAAACAAAACCTTCCGTACGTAATTCTTCGATATGCTTCCAAACTGCTGTTCTGGAACAACCAATATAATCTGCAATCTGTTGACCAGAAATAAATGTACCTTTCGCAGTTGAAAAGGCTTCAATTAGCTTTGTTCTTACATCAGATTGCACTGGATAAGCCACTCCCTTATTTTCTCTTTTTCATTTTCCACTTCATGTTTGAGCACGGCTGTTATAATATTCTCAATATATTCTCTTAACCAAGGACCTGGTTTTTCTTTGCGCCATTCTAATAAATCAGTACCCGTCACTGCTAGCTCGGACTGATTCTTAATAGCTAAATCCTGATAATGAGTACGAATGAATAACTCTACCTTTGAAATACTTGTTCCATTAAGTGCTGCTCTAACTTTTGCTGCTTGAATCCCTTCTTCTAAGCCAAGTTGAAAAAGATTGAAAACATCTTCAGCAAAAAATGGCTCTTTTGTAGCGAATAGAACTGTTCGTAGGATTGATTTCGTTTTCTTGCTTGGTAATTTCCAAGCGTGTAGCAAGCTAGACAAGTTGTCGTTCTTTCCAAGAACACAGAGTAATGACCAAATTTCGATGATATTGAGCTCTCCAATTGGCAACGCTATCAGTTTTTGCAAAGTTTCTCGATCCTTTAGTAAGCTTGGCAAAAATTGATACAAATTGCTTGCTAATAAAAGTTGAAGTGCTTTCATACGATTTGGACCTTCCAAAAGCTTTTCCATCTCAACTAAAATTCGTTCAACGGAAATATGAAGCAGTAACCCACCATTTTCTTGTAGAGAACGAAACGTTTCATTATCCAATTCAAATCCAAGCTGACTCACAAATCGAATAGCTCGCATCATTCTAAGTGCATCTTCATGAAATCTTTCATGTGGATTTCCGACAGTTACAATTTGTTTTTTCTCAATGGCTATTTTTCCGTTAAATGGATCGATAATTTCCCCATTTTTATCCATCGCCATACTATTCATTGTAAAGTCTCGCCGCATTAAATCTTCTGTTAAGGATCTTACAAATTGAACCGAATCCGGTCTACGAAAATCACTATACTTACCTTCTGTTCGAAATGTGGTAATTTCATAGATACCGTATTTTTCAATGACTAAAACCGTTCCATGCTCAATCCCTACATCTGCTGTACGAGGAAAAATAGCCTTAATTTCTTGGGGTGTTGCTGAGGTAGCGATATCAACATCATTAATCACTCTACCAATGATCTGATCACGAACCGAGCCTCCTACAAAAAAAGCCTCGAATCCTGCTTGCTCAATTTTTTCTAATATAGGAACTGCTTGTACGAATAGCGAGTCCATCAGCATTCCCCCATTATTTACCTACTAATTGCTGATATATGGCTTCATATTGTGCTGTAATACGATGTGAGCAAAATGTTTCGTTCATCCGCTTAAATGCAGCCTTCGAAAATTGTTGATGAAGCTCATCATTACTGAGAAGCTGAATCGCACGAGCAGCAGCTGTTTCAACATCGCCCACTTCACATAAAAACCCTGTTTCACCATCCACAATAACCTCGGGAATTCCTCCGATATTTGTTCCAATAGCAGGTACTTGACAAGCCATCGCTTCAAGTAGTACCAGTCCAAAACTCTCTTTTTCTGATAATAAAAGAATAACATCGCTAATCGAGTATAATTCTGCTAAATTATCTTGTTTACCTAAAAATAAAACCTGATCGTCAATGCCAAGTTCATGGACTAACTTAAATACAACAGTCATTTCCGGTCCATCACCAACAAGAAGAAGCTTGGCTGGGACTTTTTTCGTAACCAAATGGAAGGCCTTTACAATATCAGTTACTCGTTTTACTGATCTGAAGTTAGAAGCATGAATCAATACCCTTTCATGTGGAGATATTCCGTACTCTCCTTTCAAATAGTTAGAATCCACTTTATGATAATCACGCTCATCGATGAAATTATAGACCGTTTGTATTTCCTTATCAGGAGCAATGATTTCCATTGTTTCTTTTGCAAGTGAATGGGACACTGTGGTAACAACATCAGATTGTTCAATTCCATATTTAATTAAATTTGTTAAAGATGGATCATAGCCTAATACAGTTATATCTGTACCATGAAGAGTAGTGACAATCTTCACATCTGTTCCGGCCATTTGTTTTGCTAAAATCGCGCATACAGCATGAGGAATCGCATAATGAACATGCATGATATCCAATTTCTCTCGTTGAATCACTTCAGCCATTTTACTGGCAAGCGCTAAATCATAGGGAGGATATTGAAACACCGAATAGGAATTCACTTCTACTTGATGATAATATACATTGTGATACATTTTATTTAATCGAAAAGGAAGACTGGTTGAGATAAAATGGATTTCATGTCCTTTTTCTGCCAGCAGTTTACCAAGCTCAGTCGCAATCACACCAGACCCACCAACCGAAGGGTAACACGTTATGCCAATTTTCAATTTCATTCTATTTCTCCTATTAAATCATATTGAAGAAGCAGTGGCTTTTTAGTCATAAAACCTTCCGCATAGTTCACGCCGACTTCTTTACCAAACATTCTCTCCCTAGCTTCTACCGTCTCGATATAGCCATTCACTAGAGGTGTATCGACTGTTCTATCATTTTTTATAAATTGACTTTGGTAGGCATTAAGACTGTCCACTTTTTTATTCATAAATTCTGTAATATCAATAACAAAATCCGGCTTATGAAAACCATTAATCATATAATAAAATAGATTTTTTACATGATGAGCACCTAATGATTCATTTTCCATGACCTTACGAACACCTGCTGAGAAAACAGCTTCTTCTACTAAACGTGCAGCATTGCCATGATCAGGGTGCCGGTCCACTACGTAAGGTGCGAATACGAGCTTAGGCTTATATTCACGGATAATTGGAATAATTTCTTTTATGTATTCATCTTTCAAATACAATCCACGGTCCGGCAAATTGAGTGAGAATCGTTGAACACCTAATATTTCAGCTGCTCGATTAGCTTCCTCAATTCTCCGGTCCACCGATCCATTTGATGACATTTCTGCCTTTGTTAAATCACAAATCAGAATCTTTTTCCCCATTTGTGCATATTTTGCAAGTGTTCCACCCATACCGATTTCAACATCATCAGCATGGGCACCAAAAGCTAAAATATCAACGTCGCGATGTATCATTATTTATTTCACCTTAATCTTCTCTTAATTTTCTCCAGTCCATATACCCTTCTCTTAAACCACGTACCAATACCTCAGCTGTCCCCATATTGGTTGCAAGTGGAACTTGATATACATCAGCTAAGCGTATAAGAGCGGATACATCTGGTTCATGCGGCTGCGCAGTCAGTGGATCACGGAAGAAAAGAACCATATCCATCTTATCTTGAGCAATCATCGCACCAATTTCTTGATCTCCTCCAAGAGGTCCAGAATGAAAACGATGAACGGTTAATAACACCTCGTCCATAATTCTTGTTCCAGTAGTTCCTGTAGCATATAACTCATGTTGCTCAAAAATATCTCTATATGCAGTAACAAAACGAATCATATCTTCTTTTTTCTTATCGTGTGCAATTAAGGCAATTTTCATGAAAATTCCCCTCCTAGTTGGATTATTCGATAATATTTTCCAAACCATAAACTAGAATATCAAGATTCATGACGGTTTCCACAGCCAGTTTTACGCCTGTCATGAAAGAACCACGATTAAATGAATCATGACGTACTGTTAATAGTTCACCTGCACTTCCAAATAACACTTGTTGGTGCGCAACAAGTCCGGGTAGTCGTACGCTATGAATATGCATTCCATCAATATTTGCACCACGTGCACCTGGAATTGTTTCCTTTTCATTAGGATGTCCTTGTATTTTAGCCTCTCTTACAGTTGCAATTAAATCAGCTGTTTTCGCTGCTGTTCCTGATGGAGCATCTAATTTTTGATCATGATGCATTTCAATAATTTCAACATCAGAAAAATATTTAGCAGCCATTTGTGAAAACTTCATCATTAATATAGCACCAATTGCAAAGTTAGGAGCAATAATACAACCAAGTCCTTTTTCTTTTGTTAATTGGTCGAGCTTAGCTAAGTCAGCCTTTGAAAAACCAGTTGTACCCACGACTGGGCGAATACCATAATTTAGAGCAGTTTCGGTATGAAACATCCCCACTTCTGGTGTAGTTAAATCGATTAAGACATCTGCTTTTACTTTAGAAAAGCATTCATGAATATCAGAAAAAACCGGTGCTTCCATCCCTTGAAATCCCTCTAAATCACCAAGATTTTTTCCATCATGCTTTCGATCAATTGTAGCAACTAACTCAAAATGTTCAGTATTATGTACCAATTTAACCGCTTCACTGCCCATTCTCCCTCTTGGACCAGCTACGATTACCTTAATGTTATCCATGAATCATTCCTACTCCTTTTACTCATCTACTTTTGTCCATCTATCTTTATCTCGTGTAGCAAATTTATGCATCACTTTATCATGTGACTTTTGTAAATCAATGCCCAGTGAATTTGCAAAGCAGATAATGACAAATAGCATATCTCCTAATTCATTTTCAACAGTGTTTTCATCCTCTGATGCTTTCTTAGGTTTTTCCCCATAGTAATGATTGACTTCTCTCGCCAATTCACCCAATTCCTCAGAAAGCCTAGCCAACATCGCTAACGGACTAAAGTAGCCTTCCTTGAATTGACTAATATAGCTGTCTACTTCAGCTTGCATTTCCTGGATTGTTTTTTGATTATCCATGTTGTCACCCATTCTTAAACAATTTAATCCTACACCATTCTTATGTTAGCTAAAAGTTATCCAGATGACAAGATTTTAGTCAATTGTCAGCAGATAAACTTCATATTATAGTGAAAGCCTACAAATTACTTGTGAGCAAATTGCCCATGTTAGCATACTTCTATATAATTTTAATTGAAGGGTATACATGACTTGGAGGTATTTACTATGCTTAATGGTTTACGAATTAAAAATATTCTTTTCATATTATTAGGGGCAGCCATTTTTTCATTTGGTCTTGTCCATTTTAATATGCAAAATAATTTAGCAGAAGGTGGCTTTACTGGCCTTACCTTAATTATTTATCAATTAACTGGATTCAACCCCTCTTATTCAAACTTAATACTGAATCTTCCCCTTTTTTTTATTGGATATAAATATTTAGGTAGAACTTCCTTTTATTATACCATTATCGGAACTGTCGGTTTATCTTTGTGGATTTGGATTTTTGATAAATACCAAATTAATCTGGGATTAGGTGAAGATTTAATTCTTGTTGCCTTATTCGCAGGTGTGTTTATTGGGGGCGGGCTTGGAATTATTTTCCGATACGGAGGCACTACTGGTGGCGTTGATATAATTGCACAATTTGCCAAGAAACTATTTGGAATGCAAATGGGACGAACTATGTTCATGTTTGACGCGATAGTAATTGTTCTATCAATTGTTACATACTTAAGTGTTCGCGAAGCCCTGTATACACTTGTGGCTGTTTTTGTCGCAGCAAGAGTTGTTGATTTTATTCAAGAAGGAGCCTATTCTGCACGTGGTGCCATGATCATAAGTAACAAGAATGATCAAATTGCTGAAAAAATAATAAAGGAATTGGACCGTGGTGTTACAGTTTTAAATGGGTATGGCTATTTCTCAAAGCAAAAGAGAGAAGTATTGTATTGCGTCGTAAGTAAAAATGAACTTTTTCGATTAAAAAATGCAATCACTTCTGTCGACCCTCACGCATTTGTATCAGTAAGTGAAGTCAACGACGTTTTAGGCGAAGGATTCACCCTAGATGAAAATAAAAACCCATTGCAATAAGAAAAGCGGAAGGCACCCGTTCAGCGACGTATGGACTGGACCAATCCGCATGAGATAAAGGAAACACGAAGAGCGATAGCGATTCGATGTTGACTTATCGTAAGGAGGAGTGGGAAGTCCATTAGGCGCTGGGTGCCTGGAG
The DNA here is from genome assembly GCA_963751845.1 of uncultured Bacillaceae bacterium. Classification (GTDB taxonomy): domain Bacteria; phylum Bacillota; class Bacilli; order Bacillales; family DSM-1321; genus Peribacillus. The sequence continues at coordinate 353,749 of CAVVWH010000016.1, read as the reverse complement.
CTAGACAATAAGAAAAGCGGAACCGGCTTGGTCAGCTTGCGAAGATACGCCGACTAAGAACGCCACGTCCTGTGGCAACGTCGGCATGACCCGCATCGTGCGGGCCTAAGACCTGGAAGGCGTTTTTTGCCTTACGGGGGCTTTTATCTTTTTCACAGCAAGCTAGCCGGTGGAGCTGGACAATAAGAAAAGCGGAACCGGCTTGGTCAGCTTGCGAAGAAAATAGGGAGTGGCTTGAAAGGCGCTTTTTACCTTTTAAAGACACTCATCTTTTTCACAGCGAGTTAGCCAGTGAAGCTAGACAGAGAGAAGTGGAAGACAACAAAATGGGACTCCAACATGGAGTCCCGTTTTGTTTATATATTAATCTTCGTCTCTCATACCCGTGTACATAAGCAGTAGACGTACTAATTCTAATACCGCAACTAAAGCTGCTGCTACATACGTCATTGCTGCTGCACTTAACACTTTTCTTGTTTCACGTTCTTCATCATTTCGTATCACTCCAAGCTGTACGACTTGATTCATTGCTCGAGAAGAAGCATTAAATTCAACTGGTAATGTAACAATTTGGAATAATACAGCTGCTGCCATAAAAACAATACCTGCAAGTAAAAATCCAGATAGATTAGCAAAGATTCCAATCAAAATTAAAATCCAAGAAAGATTTGAACCGATATTCGCAACTGGCACTAATGCATGCCGTACACGTAGAAAAGCATATCCTTCTTTATCTTGAATCGCATGCCCAACTTCATGAGCTGCAACAGCGACACCCGCAACAGAATGTCCATGATAGTTATCGGAAGACAAACGAACGGTTTTATCACGTGGATCATAATGATCAGATAATACTCCATGTGTTTCTTCAACTCGAACATTGTAAAGTCCATTTTGATCTAAAATGGCCCTTGCTGTCTCAGCGCCTGTCATTCTTGAAGAAGCAGAAACCTGTGAATACTTTTTGTATGTGCTTTTTACCTTCATTTGTGCATAAATCGGGATTAAGATAATAATCGCCAAATAAATCCAATACATAATTTCCTCCCCTTATCGTTGTTAGCTTAATTGTATGGAAGGTGGGAATCCGTGTCAAATAAAGAGTTCTTTTTTCGATAAGCCTGTTCCGCTTTTCTCTGTCTAGCTTCACCGGCTAGCTCGCTGTGAAAAAGATAAAAGCCCTCGTAAGGCAAAAAGCGCCTTCCGGGTCTTTTCCTATTTTCTTCACGAGCTGACCAAGCCGGCTCCGCTTTTCTAATCATCCTGTTTTTTGGGAGATTTTCTTGCTTCTTTGTCTGCTTTATACTTTCTCCAGCCGACATATGAAAGGGTAAGGATGATGATACTACCAGTAGATATAATGACCCACCATAATGAAGGATCTGCTTCATCATCTTCCATGTTTTCAAAAATGGATTTCAAATCATACTGTAGTGCATCTAATTCTAGTTGAGCTTTTTGATCAGTCATTAACTTTGTCCTTGATTGGTTAATAAAAGAAATGCGTGTATCTAATTGTTGAATCGTTTCAGAAGATAAATCAACCTTCAAACTCGGATAAATCATATCGTATTGAGTAAGTAATACGGATAGCTCTTGTTGGAATCTTTCTGAATCCTGAAATTGAGCAGCTTTTTTAGTTTCATTAAAAGTTTCCATCATTGGAGACTCCATGTTTGTCCACATTGGTTGATGGGTTGATTTAATTGCGTCAATGACTAATCTAAACTTAGTTACTGACTTTACTTTTTCGCTATTGCTTATTTTTTCATCTTGAATAGAATGTAATGCTTCGTTATGAGCGACAGTTATTATTCGTAATTCATCCATATTAAAAATGGATTCTTCCGCTGTAATTTGCATAAAAAGATTAGAAAAATAAGTTAACATTTTTTCGGAATCCTCATATCGCTCCAATTTTGTCATTTCTAACGCCTTATCTGACAAAGCATCTAATTGATTTAAACTTGAAGAGGTTTGTCCAAATGTTGTGTTTACTGGAATAACGAACCATATAATCATTGCTACTAAGATTTTTTTGAGCATACGTCTTGTCCCTCCTCATATCTCTACTACACGATATGTAAAAAAAACAAGAGTAGACCAAATTTTTAGATGGTAAGTGTGAAACGATTTTTACGATAGCCAAAATACCATCCTACCCAAATAGATAACAGACTAAGCCAAAATGTAAAATAACCAATATAATTGCTATATTGAATTAAATCACCATATCGAGGCATCATTTCAAAAATATAATCAATCATTTCATTGTGAATCGTCCATATGGCTGCAAAGATAAGATGCCAGGGTTTTATTCGATAAAAAGGAGAATATAAAATTCCTTGAATGGCCATACCCAGATGAGAAGCAATTAACATATACCCTTGCCATGGTAAATAGCCTGAAGTCATTAGCGTCAATAAATTCATAATAACCGCCCAAACACCATACTTAAAAAGAGTTATAATAGCCAAGGCCTCCATCAAGCCCCAATTTTTTTTAAAGATAAAAGCAAGTAATACAAAAACAAAGAATAAGCTTGCAGTTGGACTATCTGGAACGAAGGGAAGAAATATAGTAGGCGTCTCTTCCAATTGACTTCCATACCAAATATACCCGTATATTGTACCAAAAATATTTACTAGAAATAATGTCACTACTATTTGTCGATTTGCAAGCAGAGTATAGATCCAATTCATTCATCGTACCTTCTTTCAAAATTCAATAATTTCATCTTACCCTTAATTTCCCTTAAAATCCAAGCTTTTCTCGTCTCACTCATTGCGCAACGAAAAGGAGCAGCCCAATAAGTCATTTTTTCGACTATTGAATGCCCCTCTTCATGTTTAAGAATGCTAAAATATCAACATTCTTGATATTCACATTTCCATGGACTTGCCCTTTTCGGACATCTCTTTGCATGATGAAAACCCGAATAAAATGCTTAAAACTTAACTGAAGGGCTTTTTGCATGATACTCCCCAGAATAAAGTCCCCAAATCAAATTGAAGGACACTTTGCCTGGTGAAAATCCCAATAAAGTCCTTCAAATCAAAATGAAGACCTTTTTCCTTACTCACTTACTGCACTTTGGTCTTCATCAACCGAATGAAGACCATTTCCCTCTCTCACTTACTACATTTTGGTCTTCATTGCCCGGATGAAGACCGTTTTCCTCTCTCACTTACTACATTCTGGGCTTCATCAACCGGATGAAGACCATTTCCCTCTCTTACTTACTACATTTTGGGCTTCATCAACCGAATGAAGACCGTTTTCCTCTCTTACTTACTACATTCTGGGCTTCATCAACCGGATGAAGACCATTTCCCTCTCTCACTTACTACATTTTGGGCTTCATCAACCGGATGAAGACCATTTCCCTCTCTCACTTACTACATTTTGGGCTTCATCAACCGAATGAAGACCATTTTCCTCTCTCACTTACTACATTCTGGGCTTCATCAACCGAATGAGATTACACTTTTCATGCTACTTCATAGACCCTACACAAACAAAAAAGCATCGTAAGAAAAACGGTTCGTTTTCCTTACGATGCTTTACCTTTTTAGGGACTTATCGGGCAGCCCCTAAATGCTCATATCAAATGATTGAACAAGAGTTAATTATTTTATTTTTGCAGTTAATGTGGAAACGAATTCAGCTAATTTCTTAAGTTCTTCATCCGTACCTTTGAACATTCCGGCCGGCATTGCATTTCGACCCTTTACAGCAATTGTTGAAATTTCCTCAGGGGTCAAACCTGTATCAACTAAAGAAGGTGCAGCTGGTCCACCAGCTAATTCTGCGCCATGACAGCTTATACACCCATTTTTTTTCATCAATTGATATCCTTCACTCTCTTTATCAATGTCTGCCCCTTGAACAATTGCACCTTGTTTTTTTGACGCTTCCCAATCATGATGGGCTGCAGACTGCCAAGTTAAAAAAATAACACCTGCCAATCCTAATAACATAAAACCAACTGCAAATGGTCGTTTTGTCGGTTTCCGTTCTGGACCCCGATCAAGAAACGGTGCAAGTAAAAGAGAACCGAAAGCTAGTCCAGGAATTACAAGAGCCCCGATTATATTGTATGGTCCAGATGCATACGTATACTTCAATAATTGATATAGGAATAAAAAATACCAGTCAGGTAATGGAATATACGCCGTATCCGTTGGGTCCGCTATTCTCTCTAGTGGAGATGGATGTGCAATGGTTAAAGATAAAAAACCGACTAGGAATACCGCTCCAACCATCCATTCCTTTAAAAGAAAGTTCGGCCAAAACGCTTCTGTTTTCCCTGGATATTCTGAATAGTCCTTTGGAATATTAGGTTTACGATTCGTTGCAGGAATTCGAGAGTCCCCAACGAATTTCATTCCTTTCCCACGGTGCATGAATAATCCCTCCTTCATAAAAAGGTTCCATAGTTCTGATTACTCTGATTATTCTAATGATTATGCAACTTATTTTATAGCGGACCTGAAATTCCTTGTTTACGAATCATAATAAAATGTGCTGCCATTAACGCAAATAGCGCTGCTGGTAGGAAGAATACATGGATAGCAAAAAAACGTGTTAATGTTTGTGCTCCCACAATCGTTACATCTCCAGCGATTAATGTTCTCAGAACTGGTCCTATTAACGGAACAGAATCCACAATGGTTAATGTAACTTTTGTCGCAAATAGCGCTTTCATATCCCAAGGTAATAAATAGCCTGTTAAGCCTAATGCAAGCATGATGAAGAAAATTAACACACCAACAATCCAATTTAATTCACGTGGTTTTTTATAAGCACCTTGGAAGAATACACGAAGGGTATGTAAAAACATCATGACGATTACTAAACTGGCCCCCCAGTGATGCATCCCGCGAACAATTTGACCAAAAGCAACTTCATTTTGTAAGTAATATACAGATTCCCAAGCATTTTTAATATCTGGCACATAATACATGGTTAAAAACATACCTGATAGGATCTGAATAACCGTAATAAAGAATGTTAACCCACCAAAACAATATACAAATGCGGAAAAATGATGTGCGGGGTTAACATGTTCAGGAACCTCATGGTCAGCAATATCCCGCCACAGTGGCGTAATGTCTAAACGCTCGTCAACCCAATCATAAAGTTTTGTTAACAATGTTTACGCCCCTCCAATCGGATTCGGTTTATGTTTACCTAAATAAAGCAAACCATCTTTTTCATTTGTCTCAAAAATATCGAGTGGTCCAAGGGGTGGAGTTCCTTTAATATTCAATCCACTTTTCTCGTATCTACCATAATGACAAGGACAAAAGAATTGTTCTGGATGCTGTTTGTCCCCTTCCCAGTCAACGGTACACCCTAAATGTTTACAAACAGGTGAAAGAGCAACAATAGTACCATCCTCTTTCTTGTAAACCCATGCTGTGTTTGTTACATCTGATTCATACCAGCCATCAACTTGTGTAAAACTGAAGTCCACACGTGTTGGTTCAGACGTTATGTCAGTTATTTTCTGTTTAGTGGCAATAAAATCGCCTCCGCCTTTTGCAGCTAGAGCAGGATCAATCGCAAATCTAACCATTGGCATTAACATGCCTGCTGCCATAAAGCCACCTACTCCAGTGAGTGTGTAATTTAGGAATTGACGTCGCGTAACATTACGCTTGCTCATACATTCTCCCCCCTCTATTACTAAGTGAGACTCAATAGAACTTATAATAGAAATACGATAAGACTAGGACATTTCCATGATATATGAATAATTTCCCAAGGTCAATATTTGGAAATACCTAAATTTTGGAAACCACTTGTTGATTTCCATTTTTCCATTTATCAACAAAAATGTCAATTATTATCTGAGATTGTTGTTTAATTACCTCTTGGGCTTGTTCCACCTCAAGCTGTTCTTCAGAAAAATCTGGAATGAACAAAAATGAACCAATAAGATTCTGCTCCTCACTTTCCCAACTACGATCAGGCGATAAGAAATAAATATATTTGAACTCTGCCTGTTTCAATTCCTCTAGCCAAATCTGTAATGAAACACTCTTTTTTTTATCACCATTAACATAATAAAAAACTGGGGTTAAAAAAATTCTTCCTTTAAACTTTTTTTCAATCTCCATACTCAAGATTGTTATTAAATCACTCGAAGCTGTCAATCGTTTCATTTGATCCCCAAAAGTAATGGGGACAAGCGGTACAAAAACTGTATCAATATATTCTTTAGCTTGTTGATACATGTCCACATCTTTTACAGTCCATTTCATACTTAACAACACTCCTACTATATGTCTCATTCACTTCCTTTATTGTAACATTATACAAATTTTCAAAATATCCTTCCTAGTTTGTAATAATATTTCACTAATCCTCTATTATTATTTCCAGTTTTAGTAACGAATATAATTTTTCTTTTTATAGAATAAATCTTCGTAATATTAAAGGCAAAATAAAAAACCTCTCCAACATGCGGAAAGGTATCATAATAACTCATTTCTTTTTTAATGCACTTTTAATTCATTTAATTTTGAAGTTAATAATCGAAAAGCTTCTTCATCATGCTGATCTAGAGCTTCATCAATTTTTTTTAGAAGACGGTCTCTCTGAAATGTAAGAATACTTTCATCTAAAAACTTTTCAACCAGCTGTTGATCTTTTTCACTCGAAATCGTTGATTTAGACATATATGGATTTTCTTCTAACACAGCTACAAATTGATGAGAAGCATACGCAGATTTAAAATTAAGTTGAATAAATATATCTTCATCACGGTTTAATCGAATATCATGAAAAGACTTTTCAGCATCTGTAGTCATGATATTGGATTTATAAAATCTAAATGGTACTTCATCAACGCAATGAGTCGACATAATCAAACCTCGGGGACAATATTGGGCATTCTCAACAAAATGAACCTTCTTCATTAACTGGTCATGACTCATTAAATAGTTTAAAATCCATACACATTCCCTGCGTTTTAATTGATGGTGATTTAAAAACCATCGAATAAAATCCTTTTTTTCGTTCACAGAAACAGGGGTAGCCATGGTGAATTCCCTCCTCTGTATTTGATATTCATCCTTAGAATTCTACAACTCTGAATCTTCATCAAACCGTTCTAAGATAGCTACATATTCATCATTCGTTGGATTGAACTGAAGTAACTTCGTAAATATTTCTTTCGCTTTGACTCGGTCTCCTTCTTCTATTAAAAAGAAACCGAAATCTTCTAAGAAGTCTTCATTATTCTTAAAGTAATTATATGCTTTATCATAGCTATTTAATGCCTCATCATATTGTTCAATTTTTTGATAGCTAACTGCTTCAAGCCAAATAAATTGGGGATCATCTTCACCATTTTTACGAACTTCACTGATACATTCTAATACATCTTCAAATCTTTCAGCATGCATATACAATTTCAATAAAGTGATAGCAGCTTCTAAATAACCCGGGTCAAGCGCTAATGCTTCCATGAAAAAAGATTCTGCTTCTGGCTCAATGCCTTTTTTCAAAGCAAGTTTTCCTGCGTAGAAGTACAATTCCTTATTAAACTCATCTTCTCGAATTCCTTCTTTTACTATCCTAATTGCCTGGTCTATGTCTTCCATATGCTCATAAGATCTTGCCAAGTATAAGTACATTGAATGATATTCAGGATCTAATTCTTTTAATTCAGTAAATTTCGTTATTGCTGTTTTATACATACCTGCTTGATAGGCTGTGAAGGCATACTCGAAAAGAGTATTAATTTCTAACTGGTGACTCAATGCTTTTTCAAAATAAGGAAGGGCTTCTTCAAATTCACCTGTCGCACTTAGGGACTCAGCAATTCGTTGATGGATCGAAACTCCGCCAATTTCCTCTTCATGCTTTAATACCTTTATGTACGTTGAAATGGCTTCAGGGTTTCTTCCTTGCTGATGATAAAGTTCTCCAAGAGCAAAGTCGATAATGACTTCATCTGGCAGCAACTCTTTGGCATGTAGTAATTTTCGTTCACTTACTTCAGGCATCCCTTGTAATTGATACAAATCTGCTTCTAATAATAGGGCGCTAGGGTACATGTCATCTTCTGGACTAATTTTTTCAAGCATTAACATTGCCTCATCTTCTTGATCGCTATCTATTAAAATTTCAGCAATGGAAATAATCAGTTCCCCTTCCCCAGGATATAATTCAAGCAGATGCTCATATAATTCTTTTGCTTCATCAATAAATCCGAGTTGTAATATTTCTTCAGCTAGCGTTAAAATATTTTCCTCTGATTCAGTTGATGTTATTCGATTTATATGTGAATGTGCTTCAGCTAATTCTCCTTTTTTTAAAAGTTGTAACACTTTATCTACAGAATTCATACGTAATTCCTTCCCTCAACTCATAAACTTTCAATTAACAGTACTTAGTTTAACACATACCAGTTCCACAATTCCATTAATGAGGTTCTCCTTTAATTAGGTGCTTAGTAGTCTTTTATATAGCTTATAATCATGTGAATTCCCTTCAGAATATAAAACTTTTACAAAAAAGGAATAAGATAACATTCTTCATATGACAATCAATTTCCTCTTTATAGAGGGTATTTTTACTAAAAAATCATGATAAGCTAAAAAGGCTTATAAACGTTTAACGTCTACAAGCCTTTTCTTTATTTGATTAGTTGATTGAGATGATCAAAAAACTCAGGATATGAAACATCAATCGCGCTTGGATCATGTAGTTCAACCTCACCTTTTGCGACTAACGCAGCAATAGCTAGCATCATACCAATCCGATGATCACCATAACTCGTAACCTTCCCACCGTGTAGCGGTGTGCCACCTTGTATAATTAACCCATCATCGGTTGGGGATACATTTGCTCCTAATACGGATAACTCATGAGCAACCGTATCAATCCGATTTGTCTCTTTCACTTTTAATTCAGCGGCATCCTTTATAATCGTTGTTCCTTCGGCTTTTGTTGCTAATAAAGAGATAATAGGAAGTTCATCAATTAAGCGTGGAATTAACTTTCCGCTGATTGTTGTTCCTGTTAGCTTTGAACTGCGAACGGTAATATGACCGATTGGTTCACCCTTTGACGGGATTTCTTCAACCGTAATATCAGCACCCATATTTTGCATCACTTCGATAATTCCCGTTCTAGTTGGGTTCAGACCGACATTTTTCAATACCACTTCACTATTTTCTGTGATAGCTGCTGCTACCATGAAAAACGCAGCAGACGAAATATCTCCAGGGACATATACTTCTGTTCCTTTTAGATCTTGATGCCCACATACTTTAATGGCATTTCCCTCTTTTACTACTTGTCCACCAAATTGACGAATCATTCGTTCCGTATGGTCACGGGTTTCTTCTGGCTCAATAACTATTGTTTCACCTTCAGCTTGTAGCCCTGCCAACAAAATAGCAGACTTTACTTGTGCACTAGCAACTGGTAAAACATAAGAAATAGGACGTAAATGACCACCTCTAATATGAAGAGGTGCAAATTCCCCATTATTTCTACCATCAATCGCTGCACCCATCTCAAGAAGTGGCTTTACCACCCTTGCCATCGTACGCTTTGCGATTGACTGATCCCCAGCTAGTACAGTTGAAAAATTTTGTCCTGCTAGAATACCCATCATTAATCGTATGGTTGTTCCTGAATTTCCTACATCAAGAACCTCATTTGGTTCTGTTAACCCATTAAACCCTTTTCCGATAATACGAACTTGCTTACCATTTTGTTCAATGGTTACACCCAATTTTTGAAAACAGGCAATCGTACTCAAGCAATCCGCACCAGGAAGAAAGTTTGAAACAATTGTTTCTCCATCAGCAAGGGCACCAAACATGATGGAACGATGAGAAACGGATTTATCACCTGGGATAGAAATTTCTCCACGTAATGATTGTATGTCTGTTTGCAATGTTCTTGTATTCATGCAATCATCCTTCACCTTTCACTTTAAGTCAATATTGTTTCATAAGAGGTATAGTTCTTTATAGCCTCCGCAGCGCGCACGCGATCCTCATCATTTTGAAAACTAATAACGAGTACTCCATATATCTCTTCTCGTGTTTCAATAATACGAATATTCGTAATGCTAATTTCTTCTTTAGCTAGCAGACTAGTAATTTCAGCCACACTACCTGGAGTATCAGGAATATCAACGTAAAGATCATAAAAAGCAGGAATAGCACCTTTTGAGGATATTGGCATCTCATCACGAAAGGTCTTCGCTTCAGAAAAAAAGCGATAAATCTCTTCACTATTTCGGCTTAATATTAACTCTTTAATATTCGTCATTTCTTTTAACCAATCATCCAATAAGCTTAAAAGGATGTCTCGATTATGTAGCAAGATATCACGCCACATTTCTGGACTACTTGAGGCAATTCTCGTGATATCACGAAAACCCCCAGCAGCTAATCTTGAAACTAGTTCATTTTCCTGACTATAATTTTTAGCTTGCGTTACAAGTCCTGCAGCTACAATATGTGGAAAGTGACTGATTACACCTGTTAGCCAGTCATGTGTCTGTGGACTAACAACTATGAAATGAGCTCGAGTCCCTTTTAGCCATTCTTCTAATTGTTCAACAGCTTCAGAATTACTATTTTCTGATGGTGTTAGTAGATAAAAGGCATTTTCAAATAAATGCGGCTTAGCTGCAGCAGCTCCACTTTTATGTGAACCTGCCATCGGATGTCCACCAATAAAGGTGACTCCTCTTTCTTCTAAGCACTTTGCCGCTTTAACGACCGTTCCCTTTGTGCTTCCAGCATCAGTAATAATGACATCACTTTTAAGCTCCATATCAGCTAAGGATACGACAATTTTTTCTGTTTGATCAACAGGAACCGCCAGAATAATTAAATCTGCATCTCTTGCGCCTTCTTCAATTGTATCGACATTATGATTGATAATTCCAAGAAATTTAGCTAGTTCAATATTTTTCGTATTAACATCATAGCCTACAATATGAGCATGTTCATGGGCGTGACGAATAGCCATGGCTAAAGACCCACCGATTAAGCCAAGACCTATGACAAAAACCTTACCATCCACGCTACTCTCCTCCACACTCTTTTTATCCCACTCTTAACGGGCAGTAATCCCCCCACTGATAAAAGTTTCACTTTATTATTTATTAGCGTTTAAAAAACCTTTAATCGCTTTAATCATACTCGCATTTTCTTCTTCTGATCCAATGGTTACTCGTAAGCTAGTTGGGAAACCAAAACCCTTTCCTGATCGTGCAATAAAGCCACGTTCAAGTAGATATTGGAATACTTCATCAGCATCCTGTTTGAAATGTAAGAAAATAAAATTCCCTTGTGATGGATAATAGTCTAAATTTTCTTGTGCACAGAATTGATGATATTGCTCCATACCTTTACGATTTTCAGCAATACATTTGTCAATAAATGCTTGATCCTCAAGCGCAGTAATAGCTGCAATTTGTCCTAATGTATTTACGTTAAATGGTTCACGTGCAGGCTCTAGCTTTTTGATGATGTCTTCATTTGCAATACCATATCCAACACGAAGGCTTGCTAAGCCGTAAATTTTAGAAAAAGTTCTTAATACAATAATATTTTTATATGTTTGATGCCATTGATTTGTTCTTGGGTAATCTTCAGCAACTGCATACTCAGAGTATGCTTCATCTAAAACAACCAATACATCGCCAGGTACCTTTTCTAAGAAGGCAGTTAACTTTTGTTCTGGAATATATTTTCCTGTCGGGTTATTTGGTGTACAAATCCAGACAACAGCCGTATTTTCGTCAATAGCAGCAAGCATACCATCCAAATCATGCTCACCATCAATATGAGGAACTTCTCGTATTTCCGCTCCTTCAAGAGTTGCGTTATGACGATATTGAGAAAAAGTACCTGTAGCCATTACTGTATTTTTTCCTGGTCCAAGTAGGCTTCGTGAAATAATTTGTATACTTTCATCTGATCCATTACCGAATATAAGCTCTGTTTCCTTTACTCCTGTATGTTCAGCTACAGCAGCTCGCAAGTCAGTTGCATATCCATCAGGATAAATCGCAAAAGAACGACTGAAATCTTTAATACTTTCTTTTACTTTATCTGAACAGCCGAAAGGATTTTCATTAGATGCTAATTTAATAATTTTTTCAAGACCATATTGACGTTTAACCTCATCAGTAGATTTACCTGGTTGGTAAGGCTTTAAAGAAAGCACTGCCTTATTCCATTTCATTGCTCTCACCTCTATTTTATTTTTACTTCGTTAAATCTGGTCGTAAAACTTTTGCTCCAGCTTGATAAATATGTTGAATCTCTTCCTGAGATTTTGTTGTATTTAAATGAAGCATAACTCGAATACATTGCTTTAATGAATTTTCTACTGGGATTTCAGCCATGCATGTAACAGGAACGTATTTCCATCCATCCATGCTTCGCAATGCTTTTGCTGGAAAAACTGAACGAATATCATCAGTAGCTGAAACAAAGACAGAAGCGACCATTTCTGGGTCAATCTGATTTGCAGCAATCATCTCAATCATTAACTTTTCAACAGCGTTAACCACTTCTGATTCTATATCCTTTTCAACAGTAGTTGCGCCCCTAATTCCTCTTATCACATTACTCCACCCTTTCCATTACTTTTCAAGAAAATTCGCCATTTCATCTAATAATTCATCGTCTTCCATTTCTGTAAGTAGAGGCGAACCAACTTTTTCTAATAGAACGAATGTAGCCTTACTTGTGACAGATTTCTTATCAGTTTTCATTAATTTTAAAAGCTGATTAACATCTAATTGTTTTGGAATGGTTATCCGATATCCTAAGGATTGAACCCAATCAACAAAAGCTTGTAGATCAAACTGCAAGTTCGACTTTTTCCGGCTGAGTTCAAGTGCATATACCATACCAATTAATACGGATTCTCCATGGGTGAAATTTCCGTACCCCATCGACGCCTCAACGGCATGTCCGAGTGTATGTCCAAAATTTAAAAAGGCACGAATTCCTGCTTCTTTCTCATCTTCCTCAACAACAGCTGCTTTAATTTCTATCCCTCTTTTAATCATGGTAAAGAACTGTTCATCTGATAGGTTGGCTAAATCATGAATATCACTAACAAGCCAATTGTAAAAGCCTTCATCAGCAATCAAAGCATGCTTAATGACTTCTGAAAATCCTGAACGTAGCTGTTGTAAAGGAAGTGTTTTTAAAAATTCTAAATCATAGATCACTGCTTCCGGTTGATAAAAAGCACCAATCATATTTTTCCCAAGTGGATGATTAACCGCCACTTTACCACCGACTGCACTGTCATGAGCTAATAAAGTTGTTGGCACTTGAATGAATGGAATTCCTCTCATAAAGGTAGACGCAACAAAACCGGCAAGATCGCCAACGGCTCCACCACCAAGTGCGATAATCAATGACTTTCGGTTTAGCTGATTTGACAGACAGAAGCTTTGACACTCATAAAAGACTTCAAAAGTTTTCGCGTGTTCCCCTTCTGGAACAACATGGGCCAAAACTGGTTTCCCCGTAGTCTCTAGCACAGATTTTACCGACTCAAGATGCAAAGTAGCCACCTTTTCATCTGTTATGATAACAATTTTATTCACTAGTTGTAATTCACTTACTATGAATTCAGGCAATTTTTGAATTGCTTTTTTCCCTATAATAACAGGATATTGTTTTGAAGATGTTTTAATTTTTATAGTTTTCATTGAATTAAAACTCCTTTACTTCTTCCCTGTATGCTTTTAAATAATCGGCTAATTGTTCAAAACGATCGGAAGGGAATTGTTCTACAATGGCAGCCGCTAACTCCCATGCGACTACAGCTTCTGCAACAACAGCAGCTGCAGGAACAGCACAGCTATCTGAACGTTCAACACTTGCCTGGAAAACTTCTTTTGTATCAATATCTACACTTCGAAGAGGCTTGTATAAAGTTGGAATTGGCTTCATCACACCACGAACAACGATCGGCATTCCATTCGTCATTCCACCTTCAAAACCACCTAATCGATTTGACAAACGGTAATATCCTTTTTCTTTGTCCCATGCAATTTCATCATGTACTTCGCTTCCAAAACGATGAGCAGCTTCAAAGCCAATACCAATTTCTGCACCTTTAAAGGCATTAATACTAACTATGGCTGCAGCTAATTTTGCATCTAGCTTACGATCGTAATGGACATAGCTACCTACACCGATTGGCATCCCCTCAACAACAACTTCGACAATACCGCCGATTGAATCACCTTTACTTTTCGCATCATCAATTGCATCCATCATTTGCTGTTCCGCTTCTTTATCAAAACAGCGAACAGGTGATGCTTCTGTAGCTTGTTGTAATTGTTGAATGGAATCGTATGGAGCAGGATTTGCTTTAATCCCCCCAATTTCCAATACATGTGAAGCTACTTCAATGCCTAGCAGGGATAATAGTTTCTTAGCAACTGCCCCAGCAGCCACACGAACAGTAGTTTCACGAGCTGATGAGCGCTCTAATACATTTCTTAAATCACGATGACCATATTTAATTCCACCATTTAGATCAGCATGACCTGGTCGTGGACGTGTTATTTTACGTTTTACCTCTTCTATTTCTTCTTCAGAAATAGCTTCACTACCCATAATTTTTGTCCAATGCTTCCAGTCGTCATTTTCGACAACTAACGCAACAGGTGAACCCAATGTATATCCATGTCGAATTCCAGATGCAATAAATGCTGTATCCTTTTCAATTTGCATTCTTCGACCTCGTCCGTGACCCTTTTGACGGCGCGCTAATTGTTCATTAATATCTTCATTTGTAATCGGCATTCCTGCCGGTAAACCTTCTATAATCGTTGTAAGTTGTGGACCGTGTGATTCTCCAGCTGTTAAATATCTCATTATTAATAATTGCCCCCTTTTAGCACTTTAAAGGATGTATGTATCAATATACCACAAATTTCGGAAAAGTGGGAATATGAAAAAAACAAAAGTACTAATTGATTTATGTCCTCATATTATTTTACACTAAACTCTTTTATAAAAAAATGTATCAAGAGTTTCAAAGTTATATTTAATAGGATTAAAAATTTGCTCTGTACTTCCTACAAAAAATACTCCACTTTTTTTCAATGCCTTACTAAACTTATCGTAGAGCATAACTTTCGCCTCTTCAGTAAAATATATAAGGACGTTGCGGCAAATAATCAAATCGAATTCTGAATCAAATCGATCAGCAAGTAAATTATGCTTTTTAAAAGTCACTGTTCGTTTAATTTCATCTGAAATCTTATAAAAACCGATTTGTTCTCGAGTGAAGTACTTGTCTTTCATTTCAGCAGGAACCTCCGATAACGACCGTTCGGGGTAAATGCCTAATTTAGCTCTAGCGATTACATTTTCGTCTATATCTGTTGCTAATATATTAATTTGACTTAAAGGCATGAACTTTGAAAGAACCATGGCAATTGTATAGGGTTCTTCTCCTGTTGAACAAGCAGCACTCCATATTTTAAGCTTTCGTGTTGAAGATAATAGAGAAGGTAATATTTTAGTTTCTAATACTTCCCACCTTTTATAATTTCGATAAAATTCTGATACATTGATGGTCATTCGATCTAAGAACTCTATCAATACTTCATGACTATTTTTTATAGCTAGATAATACTCCTGAAACGACTTATAGCCTCTTTTTTCATATAGAGAGGTAAGACGTCGTTTCATTTGTCCTTCTTTATATAATGACAAGTCAATTCCTGTCATTTTTTTGATTTTATTAGTAAACTCTTCATATTGCGACACCATTGTCCGACTCCCTCACGTCTTTTTAAGTATGTACTCTTAATATCGGTAAAAAGTACTATACTTTTACTATCCAAAATGATGGTTGCTAAGGGAGGCTTGTGTAAAGTCCAGTTTTACTTTCAAAAATAGAGGATTTATTTTACTTTACTCATAAAAATTAACAATTTACTTACAAATCCATCTATTTATCAACTTATCGCGATCATAGTTTGAAATTTCAATTAAAAAAAGCGAGTTTTTCGTATTACGAAAAACTCGCTTTTTCAAAAAAGTTCATATTTTAGTATACCCATTCATTAATTAGTTTTGAGTATTCAACTAGTTCTTCTTCTTTAAAGAATAATCCAATTTCACGAACTGCACTTTCTGCAGAGTCTGAACCGTGAATAATATTTTTACCTACAGTTACCGCAAAATCTCCACGGATTGTAGCAGGATTAGCGTCTTTTGGATTTGTAGCACCCATCATTTGACGAGCAGTAGCTATTACGTTTTCACCTTCCCATACCATTGCAAAAACTGGACCAGAAGTGATAAATTCAACTAACTCTCCAAAAAACGGACGCTCTTTGTGCTCTCCATAATGCTGTTGGGCTAATTCTTGTGAAATAACCATTAACTTAGCACCAGCAAGGTGAAAGCCTTTCTTTTCAAAACGTGAAACGATTTCTCCAATCAAATTACGTTGTACCCCATCAGGTTTAACCATTAAAAATGTTCTCTCCATCATTTACACTCCTAATATGTAACATTATTTACCTGTCTTTTGCAGATAATCCCTTAGAAATATTATCATTGTTTACCAAGTTTAGCAACATGAAGACACAATATTTATTGTATTAAAACCTTCTTTTTCCAATATTTCTAGCAATTTGTGACAACGTCTGACGTGCCTTATTTTCTGGAAGGTTTTCTAATTCCTCAAAAGCCTTTTTTAAATATTTATCACTCACTTCTTTTGCTTGCTTAATAGCTCTAGAAGTCTTGATAGATTGAATAATATCCAGCATCTCATCTTTTTCCGTCGCTTCATTCACAGATGTGATTACCTTTTTTAAGGCAGGATCTTTCATGGCAAATAATACAGGTAATGTAATATTTCCTTGTAGTAAATCACTACCAGCTGGTTTACCAAGTACCTCTTCCGATGCAGTAAAATCTAAAATATCATCTATAATTTGATAACTCATGCCAACATAATAGCCGAATTTATATAATTTTTGATGAATTTTTTCGTCAACTCCAGCTGAAATCGCTCCCAATTGGCAGCTCGAAGCTATTAATAAAGCGGTTTTACGCTTAATTCTTCTTAGATACACGCGAAGATTTTGTTCGAAATTAAATTTATCTTTAATCTGTTCAATTTCACCTAGACATAGTTCAACCATTGTATTAGCTAAAATTTTATGAGCTACTGGATTATCAATTACACTCATCATTTCTAATGCCTGAGCAAAAAGATAATCTCCTGTATACATAGCAACACGATTATCCCATTTTGATTTAATAGTAGCTTTACCCCTACGCAAGTCTGCATCGTCTACTACATCATCATGTACTAGAGATGCCGTATGAATCAATTCCAAAGTCGCCGCCACATGTTTAACAACATGAATATCATATTGGCCAAACTTTGCAGATAACAAAACAAAAACAGGACGAATACGCTTACCACCTGATTGTAATAAGTGGAGGGAAGCTTCTGTTAATACTTCTGAGTCTGCATGAATGGCAGCTTCTAATTCTTTTTCAACTAATTGTAAATCAGTACTCAAAAATGAATACTTCATTTTAAATTTCATATATTCCACCCAGCTTTGTCCATTGCTAACATGCTCAAATTGGTTTGAACCCGAAATGAGTTGCCGCTACACCACCAGTATGAGCCTTAAAACTCACATTCTCAAAACCAGCTTTCTTGAACATGTTTTCAAGCTCTTTCATCCCTGGGAAATCACGAGCTGACTCTTGCAACCAAGAATACTCTTGATAACTTTTTGCAAACAATTTTCCGATTACCGGCATAATAAAACGGAAATAAAAAACATATAATTGCCTGAAGCCTATCATCGTTGGTTGCGAAGTTTCAAGACAAACAGCCATACCACCTGGTTTTAATACTCTATGCATTTCCTTTAAGACCTGCATATAATCGGGGACATTTCGTAACCCAAATCCGATAGTAACAAAATCAAAACGATCATCAGGAAACGGAAGCTCCATTGCATTTCCATGAAGTAGTTTAACTTGATTCAACTTAAGATTCTTTACTTTTTCTTCCCCGATTTTGAGCATGTTTTTACTAAAATCTAATCCGTATACTTCACCTTCGGCTCCCGTTGCTTGTGCTAATGCAATCGTCCAATCTGCCGTCCCACAGCAAACATCCAAGGTCTTCGCACCTTTTGGTACCTTCATTTTATCCATGGTCACTTTACGCCATTTAACATGTTGTTGAAAACTAATGACTGAATTCATCTTATCGTAATTACCATATATCTTTTCAAATACATGATGAACTTTTTGTTCTTTAGATTCTGTCAATGCTCACCCTTCTTTCACATATGAATTCAGTTTTGTCAACGATAGTAGATCTTCAATTCGTCGGTGAAGTTCAGCATTCACTAAAGGAAGTTCATCTAATGATTTTTTAACAGCTAGGCTTGCGTGATCAATACATTTGTTCATGGCATTGTTCACTAGTTCTACCTGTTCGTTGTTCCATGTCATATCCATTTTACTATTTGGAAAAACAATCATGCGTAGTGCTTCAAAAAGAATAGATTGGCCGGTTGTCAAGTATTCCATTTTTTCCAAAACCAGCCTTTTTAATAATAAAATATTTTCTGCATGTTCCATCCAAGCTGTTTGATGATAAAATTCAGCTATTTTATAGACAAGAGAAGACTCCACTGCTTTTACACTATTTAAAAATGAAGATAAACTGGTCAGTTTAGCTTGATATAAGAGAATTTTATGATCATTGATTTTTTTTACAGCGTTGGATAATGACCGAATCATTTCAATGTTTCCTACTTCAGATAATACTTTATAATATAAACCACTGTAATAATCTCCTGCGAGAACTGTTAATTGTCGGCTCTTTACAATATCTGAGCTTTCGAATGTTCCATTTGTATTCAATACTTTTTCATGAGTATCAAGTGCAATTTGAACTAGCATCGTAGAAAGCATATAATGGTTCCGTTCATCGGTTGAAATCTCCAATTCGTTAAACAATCCCCATAACAACAATAGCTTATCTTCGTCAACCATTGGTTTTTCTGTATATCTTTGCAAATAAGAATGATAAGCCTTTGCCTGTATTGCTTGTTTTAATTCTCTAATATTGTTTATTTCGTTTAACAATTGGAATCACCTTGCATCCCCGAAAGATAATTTGTAATTATTTTTTGACCCTTTTATATGCTGTTACTTAATCCGGAATCTTTAATTGACGATATAAAAAATCTTTATCATATAAAGCCTTACTATAAAACACAAATTATTATACCATAAAAGAAATTAGAAGGAATCCTTCTATGCTTTTTTTATACATCTTTCATTCTCATTACTGGAAGCTAGTAAAATAAAGGGCAAACAACTATTTGTGATCAACAGAGCCCTTTTTTGAGTGACTTTCTACTTCGCCAACAGCTGTAAAAATTTTGGCATGACCACGAACTTTAATAGCCGATGTATGCTCCGTAAATTGAGCAATCATCACTTCACCAGAATCTAATTTTTCAGAATGATGAAATTTAGTGTCTGTACCTCTGGTTAGACCTATTACATTTACACTATCTTCTAATGCTTTAATCACTACGTAATCGCTATTCACTTTATTTTCATTCATGGATAAACCCTCCTCATTAGCCTTTTATAAAAGACAAAACTTCTGCTCTTGTACGATGATCTTGTGCAAATACACCTCTAACAGCTGACGTTACTGTTTTTGATCCAGGTTTCTTCACACCCCTCATCGTCATACACATATGTTCTGCTTCTATTACCACCATTACTCCATGTGGTTTAAGTGAATCCACAATGCTATCTGCAACTGTTGATGTTATACGTTCTTGTAATTGCGGGCGTTTAGAAACTGCCTCTACAGCACGCGCTAATTTACTCAAACCAGTAACTCTGCCATCTTTGGGTATATAGGCAACATGTGCCTTACCATAGAAAGGAACTAAATGATGTTCACATACCGAATAAAAAGGGATATCCTTAACAAGAACAAGCTCTTCGTGATCCTCCCCAAATATAGTTTCAAAGTATTCCTTTGGATCTTGTCGTAATCCTGAGAATATTTCCTCATACATTCTCGCAACCCTTTTCGGAGTATCGACTAAACCCTCCCGTTCAGGATCTTCCCCTACTGCTTCTAATATCATCTTTACCGCTTCTTCAATTTTTGCATGATCTACGTTTGCCATTCTATTTCCTCCTAAATGCTTAATCCTATTTATATAAAAGTAAAATTATGTGTATTGTTAGTATTTCACTTATTTTCTTGGGCCCACACGATGTGGGTCATGCCGACGAAGACATAAGGACGTGGCGTTCTTAGTCGGCCATCCTCTTCTGAACGAGCCGGTTCCGCTTTTCTTCTGTCTAGCTCCACCGGCTAGCTCGCTGTGAAAAAGATAAAATTCCTCGCAAGGCAAAAAACGCCTTACGGGAATTTTCCTATTTTCTTCGCGAGCTGAACGAGCCGGTTCCGCTTTTCTTACTGTCTAGCTCCACCGGCTAGCTCGCTGTGAAAAAGATAAAATTCCTCGCAAGGCAAAAAACGCCTTACGGGAATTTTCCTATTTTCTTCGCGAGCTGAACGAGCCGGTTCCGCTTTTCTTATTACACTGTCTTTAATAATATCACAGATTAAAAAAAAGAAGCAAAAAAAGGGACCACGTAAGTACGCGGTCCCTTTATACGGTAAAGCACCCGTATGTATAATTCTTACTTCACAGCATCTTTCAACGCCTTACCAGGTTTGAAAGCTGGCACTTTACTAGCTGCAATTTCGATTTCTTCTCCAGTTTGAGGGTTACGACCTTTACGAGCCGCACGTTCACGAACTTCAAAGTTTCCAAAACCGATTAATTGTACTTTATCACCACTTTTTAAAGCTTCTAAGATAGCATCAAAAACAGCATCTACAGCTTTTGTAGCATCTTTTTTAGAAATTTCAGTTGCTGTAACAACTTCATTAATTAGTTCTGTTTTGTTCATGCCATTCACCTCCTCCCAAAAGGATCTTTATAAAAAATCATTATTACCTACAAATAATAGTGATTTGTTATCCATTCTAAATTAAGCCTTCCACCATTTGAATAAAATGACTTGATTTTAGAAATTCTAAAATGTAGAAGCTTATATTCAAAATATCAAAATTGGTTGAAACGTTGTTATAACGCGGTTTCTGTATGTAGATTATCACAAATCCTATTCTATAAGCAAGGAATTTCATAAAATTATGGTAATCTTTTCATGAAAGGGTATCGTAAATGTAAAAAACATTTCAATTTCATGCATATTTCCCTGTTTTTTCAATTATTATTCCCTTTACTTTACTGACTCAAACGGATGCTTTTTATTTTAAACCCTTAAAGAAGTTAAACTTAAAGCAAAAAAAGACCATTCCAATTTATGGAGTGATCTCATTTGTGGTTTATACAGTATGAATATGAATAACCTAGGAAGAAAGGTATGATTCTTTCCCTTTATAATATTATAGCGATTAAACCACCTGAACCTTCGTTAATAATTCTTTCAAGCGTTTCCTTTAATTTATAGCGAGCATTTTCAGGCATCATCGCTAATTTTGCTTGTATTCCTTCACGAACAATAGAGCTTAAATTTCTGCCGAAAATTTCTGAATTCCAAATAGAAAGGGGGTTTTCTTCAAAATCTTGCATTAAATAACGTACCAACTCTTCACTTTGCTTCTCCGTACCAATAATAGGTGCAAATTCAGATTCAACATCCACTTTAATCATATGGATCGATGGAGCTACAGCCTTCAATCTTACACCAAATCGTGAACCTTGACGAATAATTTCCGGTTCATCCAAGCTCATATCATTCAATGAAGGAGCAGCTACTCCATACCCCGTATGTTTCACCATTTTAAGAGCATCTGCTACTTGATCATATTCCGCTTTTGCATGAGCAAATTCCTGCATAAGCGCTAATAAATGATCTTTTCCTCTAATCTCCACACCAACAATTTCTTTTAAAATATCATCATACAATTCTTCAGGTGCGTATAGATCAATTTCTGCAACACCCTGCCCCATTTCAATTCCAGCTAAGGCTGCATGATCAATAAATTCAAATTCATTAAATTGCTCGACAACCCGATCTACATCACGTAGTCGCTTAATATCCTTCACTGTTTCTTTAACAGCCTCCTGATAGCTTTCACGCAGCCAATGGCTCTCATTTAGAACCATTACCCAGCTAGGTAAATTTACGTTTACCTCAAGCACTGGGAACTCATATAAAGCTTCCCTTAAAACACTTAAGACATCTGATTCACGCATTCCTTCCACACTCATTGCAAGCACAGGTATATCATACTTTTCTTGCAGAGATTCTCTTAATAAAGCTGTATCAGGATGATGAGGTTGAACTGAGTTGATAATGATAATAAATGGTTTTCCTACTTCTTTTAATTCTTCAATGACCCGTTCTTCTGCTTCAAGATAGTCACTACGTGGAATTTCTCCAATCGTTCCATCAGTTGTCACAACCACACCTAATGTGGAATGATCTTGAATGACTTTACGCGTCCCAATTTCCGCTGCTTCGTGGAAAGGAATAGGCTCTTCATACCAAGGTGTATGAATCATCCTTGGTCCATTTTCATCTTCATATCCTTTAGCACCAGGAACAGTATATCCTACACAATCCACAAGACGTATGTTCACATCAAGCCCTTCTGCAACATGAATAGAAGCGGCCTGATTAGGGACAAATTTCGGTTCTGTTGTCATAATCGTCTTGCCTGCAGCACTTTGTGGTAATTCATCCTGTGCTCGTGCTCGATCTGCTTCTGATGCAATATTCGGGATGACAACAAGTTCCATAAATTTCTTAATAAATGTAGACTTTCCAGTTCTAACTGCTCCAACAATCCCTAAATAAATATCACCGCCTGTACGTTCGGCAATGTCTTTGAAAATATCTACCTTTTCCAAGGTATCCCCTCCCGAAATTAGCGTATTGGGATTACACTATCCACTTCCATATCTATTGGATACTCATAATCTATGATGTTGTCCTAAAAAAATATTCCGCTTATTTTTATCTTTCTCCCTTCCTCAACATTCATGTATATAAGGGTTTTTATTTTAATACTTTAAGAAAGGTTAACTTCTTCAAAGGATTAAAGTAATTTTGTTAGGACCTCTATGTCATTCGTAGGTGCATCGACTTCCGCCATATAGTGTGAAGTCGTTTTTTTCTAAAAGTTAAATAGATTAAAAATAACCCTTCCCCTACAATATATTTTGCAGAAAAAAGGTTATGACAATTATATTAAGTAAAATTCTTTGTTAGACAATATTATGAATCATTCGATTTTGAATCATATTAACCAAAGGAACCAAAATCCTATAACCAAGTCAATATGCAAGAAGAAAAGTGATAGTTATACATTTATTTATCTCTGAATATAGGCTTATTCCTATCATCTACCGTATAAGCCAATGAATAGGCAGGTACAAAGTCACTCGTCTCCACTAGAATTTCTCGAAGATCTTCACCCGATTTAACATCGCCATCATATTTCTGAAGTAAATCATATAAATCAGGTGTATAATCCACAAAAATTTCTCCTTCTTCGTCCAAAATTAAATGAAGTTCTTTTTGTGAATAGGGACTGATTACTGTAGGTGCTTCCTTCAACCCTAATTTTTCAAAATCTAGAGTAAAAGCGTTATTTGCCAATCGTTCCTTAAATGGAGGATATCCATTTTGTTGTTGATAAGCATGTAATCTTAATGATAAATCCTGAATAGCTTGGGCAAGTCGAACATCTAGTAATTTTACGGTTGGATTAGTTTCCACATCCACTAGTACATATTGAAAAAAGCCACCAGCTTCATATGCACTATCAGGGGGGGCGACGATATATCTAGGCGATATTTTCTTCATATTTATCACATATTTCTGATAAAGCGGGGTGTCTGCGGCCTTCGTCTGAATAGGTAGAATACCGCCTTCATCCTTTTGAAATTGATCAACAGCGCCCTGAACTATATCTATTTGAGTTTGATAAGATTCTTGATGTTTCATTTTCTCGGCTTCCGGATACAAGCAGCCCCCTAGCAGAATGATTACGGCAAAAAGTATGCTCAATTTAGCTAAATTTTTCATTGTTTCGCCTCGCAATTATGATGTTGGCCCGCTCATTATTACAACAAAAATAATAAAACCGGCAAGGATCATCAGTATGTATGCAATTGTTGCTGTAAGCCCTTTCCAAAATCCTTTCAATTTATAGCGACTTACAAAGATAAAGAGTAGTGAAATGAACATAAAGCCCATACCAATAAAAGAAATCCACATTTTTTGTAATCCAGGCGTCATCCAATCATCACCCCTTTTTCAAAAATTATTATATCATACCTATTTTGTCAAATTTTATCAAACATTGTTAAAACTTCAAAAAATCCTGTTTGTCTACAATAGAAAAACAAGACTTATCGCCTTATGGTGAAAACCGATGTACCTCGCCATTACCTAAAGGCCCTCGCATCTTTACTTAAATCCTTTAAAGAAGTTAAATTTTCTTAAAGTACAAAAAAACAGAAGATATCAGATATCTTCTGTCCTTTGACTAAATCCCACAAACCGAGATCATATTACTAGTTTACTTTCGTAGCCATTTTATGCAATTTGAATGGATACGGCATCCTCGAATGCCTATTTTAATCAAATTCTTTTATCATCTGCTCATTCATTTTTGCTGTTTGTTATCTAAAGTTTCAAACAACTCGTCCATTTCATTCGTTTTCGTCCGAGACATTAATAAATCAACTGCCCCTTTAACGTCCTGACCATCAAATAGAACATGGTATAGGGCTTCTGTTATCGGCATATTTACTTCATATTTCTTGGCTAACTGATAAGCGGCTTTTGTCGTCCTCACACCTTCAACTACCATACCCATGTTTTCAAGTACATCTTCAAGTTTTTGGCCCTTACCTAACATATTACCTGCTCTCCAGTTACGGGAATGGACACTTGTACATGTAACTATTAAATCACCTATACCAGTAAGACCGGAGAATGTAAGAGGATTAGCCCCCATCGCAATCCCTAATCGAGAAATTTCAGCCAATCCACGAGTCATTAAAGCCGCTTTGGCATTATCCCCATACCCTAAACCATCCGTGATCCCTGCTGCTAGGGCGATAATATTTTTTAAGGCTCCGCCAAGTTCCACACCAATCAAATCAGGATTTGTATAGACACGAAAATGTTGATTCATAAATAAATCTTGTACATCTTCCGCAGCTTGCATATTTTTCGAAGACACAGCAACCGTCGTTGGGTGTCGTAAACTAACTTCCTCTGCATGACTTGGTCCAGATAGAACAACAATTTCTTTTAACCAAGTTGGTGAAGACACTTCTTCAATCATTTCGGAAATACGCAGTAATGTATCTGGTTCAATTCCTTTACTAACATGAACAACCGTTAACGGCTTGGTAGCAATTTTTCCGATATTTTCAAGAACTTCACGATAAGCTTTTGTCGGAACAGCCAATACAATTGTTTCTACACCATCTAATGATTGTTCTAACGAAGAATATCCTTTTATTTTATTTGGAAGATTAATTCCTGGTAAATACTTTTCATTTGTATGGAATTGATTTATCTCATTAATTTGTTTTTCCTTATGTCCCCAAAGTCTTACTTCATGCTGATTATCAGCCAAAACCATCGCTAATGCTGTTCCCCAGCTACCAGCTCCAATCACAGTAATTGTGGCCATCCCTTGCCCTCTCCCCTTTCTATTTTCTCTTACGACTAAAAATACGAATTGGAGTTCCTTCAAAGTCAAATGCTTCGCGAATTCTATTTTCTAAAAATCTTTCATAAGAGAAATGCATTAATTCTGGATCATTTACAAACACAACGAATGTTGGTGGTTGAATTGCCACTTGAGTTGTGTAATATATTTTTAGACGTTGACCATGATGTGTTGGTGTTGGATTCATAGCAACAGCATCCATGATTACTTCATTCAGTATATTTGTTTGAACACGTAGAGCATGGTTTTCATTTGCTTTATCTATAAATGGAACTAATGTATGAGTCCGTTTTTTTGTTAAAGCAGATAAATATACTATTGGTGCATAATCAAGGAAAAGGAAATGAGCACGAATATTTTCTTCAAACTTTAACATCGTTTTCTCATCTTTCTCAATAGCATCCCACTTATTTACAACAATAATAACGGCTCTTCCTGCTTCATGGGCATAACCCGCAATTTTCTTATCCTGCTCGCGAATTCCCTCTTCAGCATTTAATACAACTAAAACTACGTTTGAACGTTCAATAGCTCGTAATGCACGTAACACGCTATACTTTTCTGTACTTTCATACACTTTTCCCTTTTTCCGCATCCCTGCAGTATCAATAATGACATACTTTTTGCCATTATAAGTATAAGGGGAGTCAATTGCGTCCCGAGTTGTTCCTTCAATATCACTTACAATGACACGTTCTTCTCCTAATAAGGCATTAACTAGTGAAGATTTCCCCACATTCGGACGGCCAATTAAACTGAATTTAATAACATCTTCGCCATAATCTTCTCCCTCAAATTTAGGGAAATATTCCGCTGCCTTATCCAATAAATCACCAAGCCCTAGACCATGTGAACCTGAAATAGGATACGGATCACCAAAACCTAGAGAATAGAAATCCCAAATTTGCTCTCTCATTTCGGGATTATCAACTTTGTTTACAGCCAGAACAACTGGTTTCTTGGATCTATATAAAATTTTAGCTACTTCTTCATCTGCAGCTGTAACCCCTTCTCGACCATTTGTCATAAAAATAATAACATCTGCTTCATCAATGGCAATTTCAGCTTGTTGACGAATTTGTTCGAGGAATGGTTCATCACCAATATCAATTCCTCCTGTATCAATGATATTAAAATCGTGAGTCAGCCACTCACCTGAGCTATAGATTCGATCTCTCGTAACGCCCGGTGTATCTTCGACAATGGATACTCGTTCGCCAACAATTCTATTAAAAATGGTTGATTTCCCCACATTTGGACGACCAACAATCGCAACGACTGGTTTTGGCATTGCATTCACCCTTTCTACTCTATACTTCTTTATAAATCAAATCATTCATTAATATCCTTTGAAATGATCATGAATAAGCTTTGTCTTTTTACTCACTATATTAAGATAGCTTGTCTATTGACAAGCCTAAAAGCAAGGTTTAGTAATTGATTCTTGCATTGTAAGGTTGATTTACTTTACATGGATATTAAACACTAACTATCCTATAGTATCAAATTTTTCAATAATCAACAATGAAAACCGTAATTGCCTGTGAAAAGATGAAGGCCAAACTGACAGTTATCCCACCATTCTCATTCTTTAAGAATCGGATATTCTCGTCTATTTTTCGATAACCATTTATTCTGAGATAGTCCAAAGAGCCACTTGCTTGTAAACTCCAAATAAGACCATATTAGTTGAACGATTAACACCAACACCATTGCATCATGCCATGAAAAGGATAAAGATACATAAGGCAATAATTGATAAGTTAATACACCTCCGTAAACAAGGTCACCGATTATCATCCCTATTATTAAAACAATCATACGAGTTCGCCAATCCTTCATTAACAATAACACTAAATAATTCAATAAGAGACATTGTAAATACTCAGGTTGCATCATCACCCAAATTGGATCTAGTAACACAAATAACTGAAAACTCGCATAGGCCATGGAAATAATAAAGGAATTCAAAATGACACTAACTATTTTAACCAAGGAATACTTTCGAATTAATATACACATAATAAAAAACATATAAAGTCCACTTAGCTGAATGGATAAAGAATGAATGATTAGTATGTATCTTGAAAAAACCATTACTGTTAATATCTGAAATAAAAAGAAAAATCGATAAGGTACTCGTTTCGGAACAAAAAACATGATAATTACCCAAGCAATCCAGAAAATCCAATAAAAAAATAAGCCCTCCAATGTTTATGCCCCCCTATATAAACCATTATGGCTTGTTTTCAGAGGATATAAACATTAGCAAAACAACAGTATAAAAGCCAAAAAATTAGTTATCTTACACTTAGGAGGTGATTGAAAATTGGGTAAAGATCGCCAAGAAAAAAAACTAAAACAGAGTCGTCGAGTAGAATCAGATCGCGACCAATCCTTAAAATACCCTGGTGCAACTCAACTAGAAGGACCTGATGAAGCAAGAGCAAGACAATAAGAAAAGCGAAGCCGGCTTGTTCAGTATGAAGGCCGACTAAGTTCGCCACGTCCTTATGTCTTCGTCGGCATGACCCGCATCGTGCGGGCCCAAGAAAATAGGAAAAGACCCGGAAGGCGCTTTTTGCCTTTCGAGGGCTTTTGTCTTTTTCCGTGCTGAGCTAGCCGGTGGAGCTAGACACCAGTACGCGTCGAAAATTTTAAACTTTCTTATCTTTTAATAGTCTCTTTTAGGGGAAAACTACAGTATAAACTCTTATCCAGTAAAATAAAAAACTCGCCCAAGGCGAGTTTTTTATTTTAATTTCTTCAGTTGGTCACCAATCATTTCACCAAGTTGGAATCCTTTAGATTCTTCTGGTAACTCGTAGTCTGAAAAATTTTCATTATTTTGAGGTGTTTCTAATTCTTTTATGCTTAATGATAAACGTTGATCACCTTCATTTACTTCAAGCACTTTAACTTCAACCGTTTGCCCTTCTTTTAGGACTTCCTGCGGTGTAGCAATATGTTTATGTGATATTTGCGAAATATGAACTAAACCTTCAACACCTGGGAAAATTTCTACAAAAGCACCGAAAGATACAAGTCGTTTGACAACACCTGTTTGAATAGAACCTTTTGGTGTTTTTTCAGCAATATTTGTCCATGGCCCAGGGAGTGTCTCTTTAATAGATAAAGATATTCTCTCGTTTTCACGATCAACTGAAAGTACTTTTACTTGAACTTTATCTCCTTCTGATACCACATCTGATACTTTTTCCACATGTTGATGAGATAGCTGTGAAATATGCACAAGTCCATCTACCCCACCGATATCAACAAATGCACCAAAATCAGTAATACGTTGTACAGTACCTTCTAACACTTGTCCACTACTAATAGAATCTAATACATTTAGTTTTTGTTTTTCTTTTTCAGCTTGAATCACTGCACGGTGAGAAAGAATTAGTCGATTCTTATCCTTTTCAAGTTCGACAATTTTAAAGGTTAATACTCTATTTTTATACTCAGAAAAATCTTCTACGAAATAATCTTCAACAAGGGAAGCTGGTACAAAGCCTCTAACCCCTAGGTCAACAACTAGGCCACCTTTTACAACATCCTTAACTTCTGCTTCAAAGACTTCGCCGCTTTCAAATTTTTGTTCAAGTTCATCCCATGCTTTTAATGCATCTATCTTTCTTTTAGACAAAATAAGCGCTTCTTCTTCAACCTTGGTCACTTCTAGTTCAAGTGTATCTCCTACCGCAACTGCATCAGATGCCTTCTCAATATGTAGACTTGACAATTCACTAATAGGAATGATTCCATCTGATTTACTATTTTCAACGTCAACGATTACTTGTTTTTCCTCAACTTTAATAACAACTGCTTTTACTTGATCCCCTACTTGAAAACTATTAACCTCTATTTGATTCATGTCCTCTGTCATCCTAACTCCTCCTTAACCCATGACTGCTCAGCAGATTTTCTATTATTTATTAGCAATATCATTATTTCATTGCTTCTTTGGAAAAAATACCCTTTTCTATAAATTCCACTAAAATCAGAAAATTGTCAAGTAAGAAGATTTATTTATATTCAGAAATTAACCTTCTGATTTCATTCATAATAATTTCTGTCGCTTCTTCTGCAGATACTTTTTGTTTACGATACTCAGTAAAATCAATTGGTTTTCCATAAATAACCTTTACCCTACGAAACGGCTTATATGGTCCAATTACAGCACATGGTACAACAGCAGCATCTGTACGTAATGCAAAAAATCCAGCACCAGCTAATCCTTTACCGGTCTCTCCAGTTTTACTTCTTGTCCCTTCCGGAAATAAACCTAATACCTTGCCTTCTTTTAGCAATGTTAAACCTGTTCGAATGGCCTTCTTATCACTCATTCCTCTTTTTACAGGAAAAACATGTATAGTCGGTAGAAGCTGCTTTAAAACCGGCGCATGGAACAGTTCTTCTTTTGCCATAAAATGTATAGTTCGTGGACAGGTTAAACCAACAACAGGTGGATCTAAATTATCAATATGATTTGAACAAATTAACACACCACCATCCTTTGGAAAATGATCTTTTCCAATCGTTTGGATACGATATAATGGTGTTAATATTACTTTTACTATAAATTTGCCAATCGGGTATAAATTCAAACTCATTTCGTTCTCTCTTTCATTAAAGACATAATACGGTCTGCTACTTGATTGATTGTTAGAGAAGTGGTGTCTATTTCAATGGCATCTTCAGCCTTTTTCAATGGGGATACCTCACGCTCTGAATCTTGCTTATCCCGCAATGCAATTTCTGCTTTTAATTGTTCAATGTCGGAAGGAAAACCTTTTTGTAAATTCTCCTGATGTCTTCGTTCAGCTCGTTCCTCCACAGAAGCAATCATAAAGATTTTGATTTCTGCATTTGGTAAAACATGTGTACCGATATCTCGGCCATCCATCACAACCCCACCATTTTCTGCAAAAATCTGCTGTCTACGAACCATATCTTCTCTAATTAATCGATGCTTTGCCACTTCAGAAACCGAACCAGTTACTTCATTATTTCGAATTTCAGCAGTTACATTTTGACCATCCACAAATACTAATTGCCCATTTTCACCCGGCTTTAATTCGATTTCTGTTTCCATTAAAAGATTAAATAAAGCTAGTTCATCCATAGGAGAAATTTTCTCATTTAGTGCTTTATAAGTTAAAGCTCGGTACATAGCACCTGTATCTACATATATGTAATTTAACGTTTTTGCAACAATCTTTGCTATTGTACTTTTTCCAGCTGCTGCTGGTCCATCAATCGCAATTGATATTTTCTTTTCCATTAAAGCCTCCTGTAACTTGACAAACCTGTTGTTTCAATTATTACTTTTATCCCGCCTTAACGGGTAGTAAGACCCCCACCTCAAGATTCTGAGTATTCAAAGAAGATAGGTGGGGGATGAAGAACCCCCCACTGATGGAAGTTTCACTTTACATTTTATCACAAAAAACGGAAAAATCATTAATAAAGCAACCAATTTTATTCTGAAACACCATCAAATGTTTCAATAATCTTCGTGTAATTATTACTATTAACTCCTTCATATTGAGAAAGCTTGGATAACTTTACAGTATGATTTTCGAAACTAAAAAAAACTTGAATTAAAAATAAAAATATGACTTGAATGATGATAACTTTAATAATAATTCGTTCGACTGTTTTCATAAGCATCCCCTTTTAGGCTCTTACTAACAGTATGGAAAAGTTATGAATAGTTCATTCATTATTCAATTAATCCTCTTTTTTTCATTTCTACTTGTTTCTCAAAAATATATCTCATAATAATTTGTGTTTCATGTTTACTTGGTGAGACAAATTGTACAGAAAGTATGTTCGGCCCATTCTCTGATTCTACAATTCGAATAACTTTCGAGTGTAGCTTGAGGTAGGTAATTTCTCCTGAATTTAAAGGAAGTGCCAACCAAATATAAATAAAAGAGGCACCGTTTAGATTTATATTTTTTTTCAGGCGGATTGCTGCACCGCCTGCACTTAAATCTTCCGTTACTGCTCTAAACGGAACAAATGCCCCCTCAATCGGATGAATAGCAAGATCTACACTCGTATCAATACGTACAAATTGACGTCTTTGGATTTTAATAAATGTTTCTTCTGGTGGAAGTAATAATTGTATCATCGGAATGTTTCCCTTAACCTTATTTAACACTTCTGTATCAAATAAATAGGTACCTTTTTCATCATCAGTATAGGAGGCTTTCAACTGTGTACCATCCATTAAAAATGCCACTTTTCCTGTTTGGACATCAATCGGATAATCAGTATAAAACGTTTCATCATCAACTTCCACAATCATACATTTATATGTTTCTTTTTCAATCGAATATTTTTGTTCTAATATTAATGTATTGCCTATTTTCAACATGATTATAAAGTGCACCCCTAATCGCATCCCACGAAAGACTCATTTTGTTATACTATCAGAATTTATATCTTAGGATGTATGTATAAGAAAAGAATCGACTTTCACCCTAATAGGCACAAAGTCGTATTTTTCATTAAATTCTCTTACATTATTTCATAAAATAGTAAAAAGGAAAAGCAACTACATACTTTTCCTTTGAATTAATTACTTATAACATATTTTCATATACCGGCTCTGAGTTTTTCAATTTTTCCACCTTTTCTTCCTGACCATTATCCGCATTGATAAAAATACGATAGGTGTCATTATTAATGACTCCCAAAAACTCATAACAGAGCACTTCTTCTCCAATATCATTAATAATGACTGCCTTTCTTTGCTCCATTATATCAACTTTTGGATTAATCTCTGCTTTTGCTTCCTTTTGAGAAATTTTAGCATCTTGAATTTTCCGTAATTTATGTGCTTGCAGATATTCATCAGCGGAAAAACCTATAACCGAACCATCATCGAGTGCAATCTTCACCTTCACTGTATCTGGATACACCCGAACACCATCAACCACCGTCACAAAACTATATAAACCAATTTGATCATATTGTGAGCTTTCGAATAATTCAAGTGAATCAAACTGATGATCTTTTAAGAAACGAACAGCCTTCGTATACCCTTGATTTAAATCGATTTTCTTTTCTTTCACATCTCTATTATTTAAGTACCATATCGGATATCCACCTTTTTTGGTGATATCCATATTCACTTCCACATTTGACTTTTTCTCTAATAAACTTATACTATAAAATCCGTAATCCGATCCTTTTCCATTTTCTTCAACCTTAACCTCAACATCATTGCTGAATTTCGCGTATTTTTTTGCCTCAGCAATAGCTTCTTTTTTCGATATCATTTTTCCTTCTACATTCTTATATATATCATCTTTTTTATTCGTTGATAACATGGTTGGATTTTGACCATTCGCTTCCGAGTAGCCTGATACTTTCTTTTCAACTGTTTTGAAGCCATCAATCATCGTATTATCTGTATTTTCATCATTAGATGCTAATGCCATTTCAACATCCATCCAACGAAGATTGTTTTTGATTGCCGTATATTGAACCTTTCTTAGCTCATCTTGAATTTCACCTGCTTGCTTATATAGTGATTCTAAATTCGTATATTCTTTGTCATTTAACGGTTCTTTCTCCAAATCTCTTACAGCTGTTCGATAACTAAAATCTCCGATATTAGACAAAAATTCTTCTGTTTTATTAAAAGGCAACAGAGTTAAAGGCAACTGTCCAACATCATTTTGGGCTTCGGACGTAATGCGCCAAACATCAGTCAAAGCAGGGCTTAATGACTTTCTAGAATTCATAGCAAGTGTCGAACCAATTTTATCGTGCAGTAAATCAATTTGAAAATTCAAATCATGAAAGGCTCTTTGATAGTTATTTTCCGCATGAAGAAGCACGGCATTTTTTTCTTTATGTTCTTGATAGCCCCAAAATCCTGATCCAACAACAGTAAGAGCTAATACGATAATAATAATATTCCTAATCAATTCATCTCACCCCTTTACTTACAGAAAATGTGTTTCCCAATTGTTTTTATTTGCGGTCTTGACCAAATCCAGGCGCTGGTTGCTGTATCTGGATTAAAATAGTATTCAGCATTTCCACTTGGATCCCATCCATTCATCGCATCAAGGACCGCTTGTTTTGCTCTTTCATTTGGTGTTAACCAGATTTGTCCATCTGAAACCGCTGTAAAAGCACCTGGCTCAAAAATGACACCAGAAATAGTGTTGGGAAATGATGCGCTTTCCACTCGGTTTAAAATAACTGCAGCAACTGCAACCTGGCCTGTATACGGTTCTCCACGTGATTCTCCATAAACAGCATTGGCCATAAGTTGAATATCATTTTGTGAGTATCCCTCTGGTAAACTCGCAGATGTTGTTGATGTTTTGCTCGTAGTACTTTCTTTTGTTGCACTTTTTTTCGTATTATTGGTGGCAGTTGACGGTGGTGCTTTTTTTGGCTTGATTTGTTTATCAATATCGACTCCACCATAATACGTAAATTCATTTCCCTTATTAATTTGATCATGAACAAATGCTTTGTTAAAATTTGAAGCTTTCGTTAATTTGTTTTTCGTCGTTGCTCCTGCTAATCCATCAATCGGTTGACCAAAATCCTTTTGAAAATTTCTTAATGCCCAATATGTCCCCCAGCCATATACTCCATCTATCTTTCCGTGATAATAGCCAATATTTTGTAGACGAGCTTGTAGTTCAATTACATCATCACCGACAGCACCACGTTGAATGATTTGGCTTGAAAAGGCTTGTACCCTTTCATCAGAGAGACTGATACCAGTAATCAAGATGACACAGGTAAAGATGATAAGCTCTTTCCACTTTGACGAAATGCCTCTCATCAAAAACACTCCTCTTTTCAATAA
Organism: uncultured Bacillaceae bacterium; assembly: GCA_963751845.1. GTDB lineage: Bacteria > Bacillota > Bacilli > Bacillales > DSM-1321 > Peribacillus. The sequence continues at coordinate 319,047 of CAVVWH010000016.1, read as the reverse complement.
ATTGATTTACACCTATTTTCTGTTGTTAGGACATTTTTATTCCAAACCAATAAAAAACGGAGTGGGCAAATAATGCCAACACTCCGAAATTGATAAAATATAATATTCAATTTGTACAAATGAAAAGTTGAACGATACACACCGTTAACATAACCTCTTACTTGTTCAATTCAATTTCTTTCTGATACAGAAGATGACAAAGGTACAAGCGTATTATGTTTCCTTTTTACTGATTGTTCAGCATGAAAATCTGATAAAATTCTTGCTCTTTTTGCTTTTCTTAATCCAAACCACCAGAGACACAACATAAATGGCAAAATCCAATAAATCCACATTTTCTGTGTCAATAAGATGAAATCATACACACCATGAAGAAACAAAGGAATGATTAATGCAACAGATATATAATATTTTCTTTTTTTTGCTGAAAATTTGCCCTTTCCTAAATAAAAGCCCATAATGACTCCAAAAAGAGCATGACTGGATACAGGTAAAATGGCTCTTGTTAAAGCATGTTCGACCCCATTTGCTAAAAGATAAAGAATATTTTCCATCGTAGCAAATCCGAGTGAAACGGCTGCTCCATAAACAATTCCATCATAAGGTTCATCAAAGGCAATATGCTGATAAATCGCAAACATTAATATAAACCATTTAAAAAACTCTTCCAAAATTGCAGCCGACAAAAACGACGTATCAAAATCTGTCTTTATTATTCCTTCTGCTTCCAGAATATATTGTAAAAACATGATTGGAAACACGAGACAAACACCATACAAAAACGCTTTTAACACGACTGAAATTGGCTCAGTTTGATAATAATCTTTTAAATAAAAATAGCTGAGTAAAGCCAATCCCGGTGCAATTCCCGCTGACAAAATGACCAGCATTTGCTGACCTCTTTTCTATAATTAATATGAATGAAAATAGATGATTTAACTCCAAACACTAACAAATCTTCCAATTCAATCATACCACATATAGTTAGTTGAAAGTTCAATCTAATTGGGATTTTTGATGAACGATATGTTCCGCAATTGCTGCTCCATGAAAACGGCCATTTTCAATAAAAATTTCATTTGCATTATTTCCAGCAGCAATAACTCCAGCTATATATATGCCTGCTACATTTGTTTCCATAGTATCCGTATTATGAAGCGGTCTTCCTGTTTCTTCGTCTATTTCAACACCCATGGTTTTTAAAAATAGATGATCGGGGTGATATCCCGTCATCGCAAACACAAAATCATTCTTAATGGATTTCTTTTGATTCTGTACATGATAATGTACATGAGTTTCCGTAATTTCATCTACCATTGCGTTAAATTCCATGTGAATCGTTTCGTTGTTAACCAATGACACAAATTCAGGTAAAATCCATGGTTTAATACTCGGCGAGTATTCCGAACCACGATAAAGAACCGTAACACGTGCCCCTGCCTTAACTAGCTCAAGTGCAGCATCAATGCTTGAGTTTTTACCACCAATAACGACCACATCACAATCAAAATATCCGTGAGCTTCTTTAAAATAATGAAATACCTTCGGCAGGTCTTCACCAGGAATATTCATATAATTTGGATGATCATAATAGCCCGTTGCTATTACAACAGCCGTTGTTTCGTAATCAGTTTTAGATGTATGTACATGGAACAAACCATTGTCTATTTTTTCAACCTGCTCAACTCGTTCAAATGTATTTAATCGTATATTTTTTCGTTTGACCACTTCCCGATAATACGATAATGCTTGATTACGTACTGGTTTTCGATTTTCAGTAATAAAGGCTACATCCCCAATTTCCAATTTATCACTTGAACTGAAAAAGGTTTGATGAGTCGGATAACGATAGATTGAATCGACTACATTCCCTTTTTCAATAATCAATGCATTCTTTTCTACTTCCTGTAAAGCAATAGCTGTAGAAAGTCCACATGGACCTCCACCTATAATAATAATTTCTTCCTTTTGCAACTGAACCACTCCTTATAAAAAACTCCTACCAACTAATGATAGGAGTTTTTTAGTATTTATTCAATCATGATGATTAAATCCAACCACGGAAGCGTGAAGCCTCTGCCATTTTTCTAACACCAATCATATAAGCAGCCAAGCGCATATCTACGCGTCGCGATTGTGATAAATCATATATATTATTAAATGATTTGATTAGAATTTTTTCGAGCTTTTCGTCTACTTCTTCTTCTGACCAATAGTAGCCTTGGTTATTTTGAACCCATTCAAAATAAGAAACAGTCACTCCACCAGCAGATGCTAAGACATCAGGAACAATCAGAATTCCACGATTGGTTAAAATCTCTGTTCCCTCCATTGTCGTTGGTCCATTTGCAGCTTCCACAACAATCTTAGCTTTAATATTGTTCGCATTTTCTTCTGTTATTTGATTTTCAATCGCAGCTGGAACCAAAATATCACAATCGAGCTCAAGCAGTTCTTGATTAGTAATGGTATTTTTAAACAATTTTGTAACCGTACCAAAGCTATCTCTTCTGTCTAATAAGTAATCAATATCTAGACCTTCAGGGTCGTGCAACGCACCATAAGCATCAGAAATACCAACTACTTTTGCCCCAGCATCATGCATAAATTTAGCTAAGAAACTTCCTGCATTTCCAAAGCCTTGAATCACAACACGTGCACCTTTAATTTCGATATCACGTTTCTTGGCAGCCTCATTTATACAAATCGTCACACCTTTTGCAGTTGCAGACTCTCGACCATGAGAACCACCCAGTACAAGAGGTTTGCCCGTAATAAAGCCTGGGGAATTATATTCATCTATTTGACTATACTCGTCCATCATCCATGCCATAATTTGCGAGTTTGTAAACACATCTGGCGCAGGAATATCTTTTGTAGGTCCAACAATCTGACTAATTGCTCTAACATATCCGCGACTAAGTTTCTCTAACTCACGGAATGACATATTACGGGGATCACAAACAATTCCACCTTTACCCCCTCCAAAAGGAAGATCAACAATGCCACATTTTAAACTCATCCAGATAGAAAGAGCTTTTACTTCGCGCTCTGTTACGTCAGGGTGAAAACGAATTCCACCTTTTGTTGGTCCAACTGCATCATTATGTTGAGCTCGGTATCCCGTAAATATTTTTACAGATCCATCATCCATACGTACAGGAATTTTCACCGTTAGTAATCGTAAGGGTTCTTTTAGAAGTTCATACACTTCTTCAGGATAACCTAACTTTTCTAGAGCTCTATGTATAATGGTCTGTGTTGACCTTAGCACGTCGTTTTTTGCATTATTTAAATGGTCATTATCATTTGTGGACACCATTTATGTACCTCCTAAATAATCATAGTAATAGCCATTTTACTATTACAAATGTTAGTATACACCTTCAAATTATTTATGCATAGCTTTAAAATAGAAACAAACTTATGAATTATTTCAATTACGAAAATGAGTGGTTATTGTTTGAATAGCTTTTTTCTCAATTAAACATGTACCGTATTCAATTAAACGATATAAAGTTAAAGTAGACGCATTTCCATACTCTGCTGCAATCGAAAGGACCTGATTATAATTATTCTCCTGAACATTTTCAATTAACAAATAATAGTGTTCATTATATGAATAAAGCGTGGTTTTCAATATGCCTTGATTTGTTAAATGATAGCTTAATTGAATGACATCCTCGAAATCATCAAAATAATATAAAATATGGGGACAATCATCGTATTTAACTCGAAGATTAAAATCCTCTTCTTCACTTAAATTTTCATCCTCTTCTTTAGTAATAATGATGATCAATCCTTGAGCTGGTAATGTAAAAATTTCAATAGCAATTGAGCCCATCATTTTAAAATGTAAGCTTTCGCATGCTTCTTCTACCATTTCTTGAAACAGTTTTTGTACTTTAAGAGAATTTCCCAAAAGATCATCTTTAGTAACCCCTCTATCCATTAAATCGTCAACTGTTAAAAAAATTTTAATTTTATTATTCGTAAGACGCTCCATTTTCATAAAAAAATGCCCCCCGATTGCCATCTTCATACATCATATGAAGATATATAATCAAGGTGCAAAGAAAAAGAAAAGTGGAAGGCAAACGTTCAGCGACGTATAGACTGAGGCCTACACGATGTTGGTCACACAGACGGCAGACATAAGGACGTGGTGGGCTTAGTCTGTATTCATTGCTTCGATGAAATAAAGGATACACGGAAGCAATGGTTTACAATCGAATTTCTTTTTGCTCGCCAATTGCTGTATGATGACCGCTTTTTAATGTAAGCAAATGTGTTTCTGGTTTAGCGACTAGTCTTAAAGGAATCGCACTAGTACCAAAGCCATTACTGATGACAAACAAGCAATTTCCAACAAATTCAATACCACCTAGCTTATAGGGCCCATACCCAAAAATGCGAATTTGGCCACCATGAGTATGACCAGAAAGAACTAGTCTAATGTTATGCTCTTCAAGTAATTGTTCTTTGATTTGTGGATTATGGCTAATTAAAATACGAAACGAAGGTTCATGTCCGCATTTTTTTAACGCTAAATCAAAGCGATCTTTTTCCATTGAAATATCGTCAATTCCAAGCAATGTAATATTTAATTTGTTAATACTTATCGCTGTATTTGCTAAAATAGACACTCCATGTTTTATCAAAACAGTCTCTAATTCATTCGGATTAATATCGTAATCGTTATTTCCCCAGACAAAATACACATGTCCAATTTTTTTCAATTTCACAATATTTTGTTCAACACGGCTTATTGGAACACGGCTTTCAGTTAAATCTCCTCCAATTATCACTAGGTTAGCTTTGTTAATTACTGTTTCAATGAGCTGATCGGAAATGAGCCGTCGATGTATATCTGAAATAAAAAAAAACTTTAGCTCTTTAACGTCTTTGGGAAAGTCTTCAAAGTATAAATCTTGTACAAGAATACGCTCTTGCTTTGCCGTCCGATACATGAAAAATGTCATGCATGCGATGAAAACAAGGATTACCATCATTAGTAAGAACACTATATCAAAAATCATAACTTCCCTTCTCCCTTACCAAAACTACATTAAACTATCTAATCATATAACCAATGAAAAGAGAAATTAACTACATCATTTATTTTCATGATAAAGATTGATATCATAGTTTTTCTTCATCATTTCAAATACCTTATGTCGGCTTTTCCATTCGCTTTCTTTTTCCCATAGCATTTTACTTTTCGCAATAATTTCACATCGTAACAGCTGAAATTCCTTTTCAGCTTTGTCCATTTTATTTTTAATAATGGATAAATAGCCATACAGGCCTATCGTACTAATCAAAAATAATAAATGGTACGACTGGTTGACGAAAACGGAAAATATCGTAAAAAATGAATAAGAATAAGGAATCAAGATGAATAAGTATAGATAAACAACAAAAGAAATTGCAGCACCATTTGCACACCACATAATCGTCCGATGCTTTCTTTGGAAAGATTCGTATTTACGCTTACGATCAACTACATGTTGTAGCATCTGTTTCGTTGCTTGATCAGTATGTTCATCTAATGAAATAATTGACGATTCCATTGTGTACCTCCTTCATCCATATTTCAATCAATTATTTGCACGCAGTAAGTTCCTCACATTATATGTACAAGTCATTATCAGTTATGACGAAAAAAACATCCTGATACAATATCAGAATGCTTTTTCTTTACTTTATCTCAATTGAAAATGACTTTATTCAACCTTCTAATACAAATCCATGATTCATGTTTACTAATTAGATACCATTAGAATGATACCCCATCACTTGCTGATTCTGAGGGTTGCTCATTATACACTGGTTCATCTACTTGCAGATAGGAGTACACATAATAAAATCCAATCGGAAGTAAAATAAAAAATAGGACTAATAGTTTAATCAGCGGAAATTTAATTTTAGCCTTACTTTTTTTCTTTTTCTTTTTTCTATGTATTTCGCTTCGACTAGGTAGAGATGATTTTATCTTTGGCTGTTCAAACTGTTCATTATTCCTACTTTGTTCGTTTGTTGGAATCATGTAGACACCCCTCTCATTTCTTTTACTATATGAAATGATTCATAACGAAAAATAAGTCGAATCAAAATAGAAAACCCTTACTTAAATAATACCTAAAAAAATTGAAATCGTTAAGAGCTTATTGGTAAAATTACGAAACTTATTCATCATTTGACATTAGTAGTAAGGAGGCTAAGACCTGCTTCCAATCTGTAGAAGCGGGAGACTCTTTTAGAAGTACTTTCGGAAGATTTGCAATGCTATCCTCTAATATGACTCCACAATTGTCGCAACATACTGGATGATCCAGTTGATCAATTTCTTCAAAATATTTCTTAATTCCCACACGTCTACATTCTGAGCTTTGAATCCACCTAAAAAATTGATCAAATTTTAGCCTATTTTGATTCCTACGGTTTCGACAATAATCTTTCAATACTTCCATTTTGCTCAACATAAAAGGCGGTGTTCCAATCATCTCAGCAAGAATGCGAAGCTGTATTTCATTTAAGGAAAATCGCTGGGAAAGCTGTTCCTTTTCTGGTAGTGACAACTTACTCAACTCAACACCTGCTGACATTACATATGAATACATCCCTTCAATTTGAGCATCTGTTGGCAGTTGTTGTTCTAGTAAATGTAGCGGTAGCCCTTCATCACCAGTACAATATAGCAGAACTGCGATACTCGATTGGCCATTTCGACCGGCTCTACCTATTTCTTGTACATATGATTCCATGGTCGAAGGTAAGTGAAAATGGATAACAAATTGTACATCTGACTTATTAACCCCCATGCCAAAAGCGCTCGTAGCACAAATTACTCGTAATTGTCCGCTTATAAATTGTTGTTGTATAAGCATTCTTTGATCCTGCTCCATACCTCCATGATAGTAAGCAACACTATTCAAGCCTCTACTTTGTAAATATTCACAAACAGATTCCGTTCCTTTTTTAGAAGAAAAATAAATGATTCCACTTCCTGAAAATTGAGTAATTAGTGAACATAATTTTTCTAATTTTTCTTCGTATGTTGACATCATTTCAACGAAAATGGAGATATTAGGACGATCAACTGTTGAAACAACCTGCGCCACATCCGTAATGCCTAGTTTTTCGATGATATCATTTCTAACTTCTTTTGTAGCTGTTGCCGTTAATGCCAGGGTAAGTGGATTTCCTATTTCCTGTCTCACTGTCCCTAAGTTTAGATAATCCGGTCGAAAATCATAACCCCATTGTGAAATACAATGGGCTTCATCAATAACAAACAAACCAATCCCTATCTTTCGGATCACGTTTATCACATAATCTAATCCAAGCATTTCGGGTGATATAAAAATAAAACGATACAAAGGCAATTGATGTAAAGCATTCTTTTTTTGCTGACTGGTTAAAAAAGAATTAAACGTTAAGACCTTTTTCTCACCGCCCAGTTTAAGCTGCTCAGCCTGGTCCTGCATCAATGACAACAACGGAGAAACAATTAAAGTAGGCTTTTTTAAAATATATGTAGGTAGTTGATAGCATAATGATTTACCTGAACCAGTTGGTAACATTGCCAAAGTGTTTTTGCCTTCTAAAATTGATGTAATTACTTCTTTTTGACCTGAACGAAAAGAAGTAAACCCAAAAAACTGCTCTAATAATCGCTCTAAATTCATCCATGATCACCTACTTTTGCCAGCACAAGACGTATTTGAAAAAAACTTATTTCATCGTCTTTTAACCAGTGCTTTATGACTTTTAATTGTTTCGTTTGCAATTGATTTGCTGCCTCCCGAATTTTCTTTTCCATTTCATTAGAAACATATTCATTAATGGGAAATTGTCTATCTGCTAATACAATCTCAACTAAATGATCCTCAATGGTATTAACCTTTAAACGACGAGTATTAGCAATTTCAACTAAAGATTGACCTTCATTTATCAGCTGAAGGGTTATTTGAGTTGAATGTGTTAATCTTTGCTGATGTAAATCCCTCATAAGTGTAGCTAATAGGCTGTATTGTTTGGCGTCCCTTTGAACTTCTTCAATCATCACATGTATACACTCTAAAAATAATAATCGTACATACCATTCATGAAGATTTAAGCTATGTGCGATTTGTTCAAAAGTATCACCCACCCGTTTCTTTCCTGTTAATTTGCTTACGAATATATGTCGATGTAATTCACTTAGTCCTTCCAAGATATGCACTAATTCATGAAACAATTGAGCTGCCATTTCTTCACGATTTTGCTGACTTTTTTGTAGAAATTTTTTTACTGCCTGTTGAATTTTGGCTTCGCGCTCAATCGGATAAAAACGTGTTTCTCTGTGAAGAATATTGGAGAGTGTTTGGATTAGCAAATTTAATCTTCTCCAGAAATGTTGCGATACATTTTGATATTTCCAGCCATTTAACCGTGATGGGATTGGGAAAGCATCTGCTAACTGAGCCTCACCTTGTTTTGAAATAATAAACACTTCAGGTTTTTCATGGATTTGTATCCATGCTTTAGAAACGAACCCTTCTACAATAGATTGCAGTTGAAGTCGAGTTAATTGCGGCATGATTCCATACAGATTGGTTAACCCAAATAAATGGGCATCTTGAATAGTCTGTGAGGATTTTTTCCCTTGTAGCATATGGAAAATAGCGTAAATAGAACGTTCTCCCTGAAATTTCTTTATCATAAACAGAATGATTATATGTAAATAATTAGGCAACTGTATTCACGTCCTTAACATTCTTACTTGTATTTTACCAAACCCTACTGATTTTGTATTTTTTTAATTTCAAAACGCTCCATTATATTGAGATTCTCATGCAAAAAGGATGGAAAATCGGAAAATAAGATGAATCATGTAACATTTCGTTCAATAAAAGCCTTTCATACACATATTTTTATTGAAAAATGAGGAATACAGTTTTACAATAATAAAGAGATTCCACACATGTATACATGGTATTAGTGGCATTTAATTAGGAGGGTTTTATTCATGGCAAAATTTACAATCGTCGATAAAGAAACTTGTATTGCTTGCGGTGCTTGCGGAGCTGCTGCACCAGATATTTATGACTATGATGATGAAGGCATCGCATTTGTAACTCTAGATGATAACCAAGGAACAACTGAAGTTCCAGAGGTTTTATTAGATGATATGATGGATGCATTCGAAGGCTGTCCAACAGATTCAATTAAAGTTGCTGATGAATCATTCGATGGAGACGCTACAAAATTCGAATAAAACAGCCTAAGGCACCTGTTCAGCAAGTCTTGGCACCTGAAACTAGGCATGTGCCACTATTGATAGAAGTAAAATAAAGCCACTTCCATTTAGGAAGTGGCTTTATTTCTATATTCTTATGCATTTTTGTATATGCTTTGTTTATCAATCCAAGTTTGCATTCTGGAGAATAGGAGCATAAATAATAATGTTATCAAAATACCTTTTATAAGATTAAATGGAAGAATCGCTGTTGTAACATATTGTCGTGCTTCCACAGTAGACATTGCACTCATACCCATAAAGATTGTATATGCAGGAAGGAATACATAATAATTTAAGATACTCATCAAAATAGACATCAATACAGTTCCAGCCACTAAACCAAAAGTCATTCCAATTTTAGATTTTACTTTTGTGTACACATAGTAGGTTGGCAATACAAATAAAAGACCTGCAATAAAGTTCGCGATTTGACCTACTGGTACTGCGGTTAAACTTCCTGTCATGATCGCATTTAATAAATTTTTTATGAACTCCACAATAATAGCAGCGGCAGGTCCAAAAAGTAGTGCAGAAATTAATACAGGAATTTCGCTGAAGTCAATATTCAAAAAAACCGGAAAACCAGGTAGTGGAAAATCCAATAACATCAATACATACGAAATACTCGCTAGCATAGCTAAAGAAACTAATTTTTTTGTTTTCATCTTTCTCTCTCCTCACTTTTCCTATCTATCTCGAAAAAGAGGATTAGTTCTTTTACTTGTTTATTCTCATTAAAAAACCCTTTAATTCGATTAAAATTAAAGGGAGTCATAAATGGATTCAACAAATAAACGTTCTTATGTAAAAACGAACGCCTTACAGAACCTCCATCTTCTCCCATCCAGACTATACTGTCGGCTTTGGAATCTCACCAAATCAACCAAAAAAGGCTCGCGGGCTGAGAAGTTACACTTCATTACCGCCGGTGGGGAATTTCACCCCGCCCCGAAGATAGACCTATAAAATTATTATTTACATTTATTATTATAAATCCATTTTATGATTTTGTATAGTATGTTTGTTTTTCTCCAATAAAGGAGTGAGGTAACTTTTCCTCCATTGCGGTTTGATCTGACCTTCCCGTAATAAACAGTAATAATACACAAATACCTAGAATCATGGCGATTAAAAAGCGCATGCTATATTCCCGCATTCTCATTCCTCCTAAACTTCATACGTGCTTAAGGTATGAAAATGCTCGCTTTTTTAGAACCCTTAACAAATAGAAAAAAACGACTAATCGCCGCTCATAGGGAAATTCAATAAATTGAAAATACTCATTTCTTTTACTATCGTCCATATGAAAGTCATTCTAAAAATACAAAGAATGCAGAATTAGTCCTGCATTCTTTGTGGTTTAACATTTAATTTTTTTGGTAAAACGAAACTAAACATGGTTCCTACTTTTAGCTTACTTTTTACTGAAATATAACCCTCATGTGTACCAATAATTTTTTTAGCGATTGAAAGACCTAGTCCAGTACCGGCTACACCTCTTGTACGTGCTTTATCTGCTTTATAAAAGCGTTCAAAAACAAATGGCAAGTCTTCATCAGGAATACCCGAACCTGAGTCTTTCACATAAATAATCAAACCTCTTCGATCACTTGTTTTTTGTCCCACTTCAATCACTCCTCCATGTGGAGTATGACGAATGGCATTATCAATTAAATTGGTTAATACTTGTTCGATACGATCAGGGTCAAAATCCCAACTAATCTTCTCATCCTCTAAAAGAACAGAAATTGTAATTTCTTTTTCCCTAGCGATTACTTGAAATTTACCGGTAATTCGCTTTAAATAAGTAGCTAATTCTATATGTTCATACGTTAAATCCATATTTCCTGATTCTAATTTTGCTAAATCAAGTAAATCATTTATTAACCTACCCATTCTCAACGATTCATCATTAATAATCTGAGAACATTTCTTTTTTATCTTCTTCATTCCCAATATCATCCACAAGCGCTTCACTATAGCCCTGTAGCATAGAGATAGGGGTTCTTAATTCATGGGAAACATTTGCGATAAAGTCTGTTCGTAACTTGTCCATTCGTCTTTCGACTGTCATATCGCGAATAATCGCTACAGCTCCACGAATTGTGCCATCATTACTATACAATGGACTTACTATTAAGCCCCAGTCACGGCCTTGTAATGTAATTTCTCCATGCTGTTCTTTGCTTTGTAACTCTGATTCATCAAATAAATTCATTAAGACTTGTGGAACACTGTTACTTTCTTCAGGCGAGAAACCCTTTTCAAAATATACGCTTTGTAAAAAACGATCCGCCGGAGGGTTTACTTCAAGTATCGTACCATCTTTACTAAACGTAATTACACCGTCAGCCATACTACTAAGTATGCTTGACAAGTGCTCCTTTTCCTCACTTAAGGCCGTTAAATTATATTTTAGTTGTTTTGCCATTTGATTAAATGCAATGGCAAGTTCCCCTATTTCATCCTGAGTTAAGATTGGAACTTTAGTATCAAATTTCCCTCGTGCAACAGCTAGAGCTGCCTCTCTCATTTTTCGTAGTGGAGCATTAATCCTTGTTGATAAAAAGAAAGCAAAAAATGTTGTTAATATAATCGCCACACCCGCAGCTAACAGTATATATCTTGTCGTTGACTGAATAGCATCTTCCATGGATTCAAGTGATTTAAATAAAAACATTTCATCTTTTTTACCATCTAAGGTAAGGGGGATTCCTACAACTATTGCAGCAATCTTTTCTCCATTTTTTCCTTCTATCGGCAAGCTTATTTCTTTTTTAATGATATCTGTATCAGTAAAAACTTTTATTAAGTCAGGATCCGATTTAATATACTGAGGAGTAATCTTATTATTGCCAGCATTTATTGAAGAGAAGAGAACCTCTTCATCATGCAATACAATTATTCTTGTATCCTGTCCAATTAATTCAGAACTGATTTGTAAAACATCTTCTGAATTAGAGTGATCACTTGTAACGGATACAATTTGTTGAGCTACTCTAGTTAAATCATTTTTCACTGTTTCGATTTGATAATTTCCTAAGAACTCAATTAACAAGATCGACAATACAAGCAAAACGAAAGACACTAACAACAAAATAGTTGCCCATAGTTTACCAACAACGCTACGCCATAGCATTAGTCATTAATAACTTCGAACTTATACCCGACACCCCAAACAGTAACAATCATTTTGGCAGCACTTTCGGATATTCGGTTTAATTTTTCACGCAAGCGCTTTACATGGGTGTCCACAGTTCGAAGATCTCCAAAAAATTCATAATGCCAAACCTCTTTTAGCAATTGTTCACGATCGAATACTTTGTCAGGTGATTTTGCTAAAAAGTGAAGTAGCTCATATTCTTTTGGGGTTAGTGCAACTTCTTTGCCATCTGCTAATACTCGATGGGCATCATTGTCTATGGATAAATGAGAAAACACAATGATATCTTTTGTTGTAGTCTCTGATTGTATATAATTCATACTTGCCGAACGACGCAATAGCGCTTTCACACGAAGAACCACTTCACGCGGACTAAATGGTTTAACAATATAATCATCGGTACCAACCTCAAACCCCTGAACGCGATTAACCTCTTCGCCTTTCGCCGTTAGCATGATCACTGGTGTGGCCTTTGTTTCTCTTAGCTCACGGCAAACCTCAATACCATCTTTACCAGGCATCATTAAATCTAATAAGATTAAATGATAATCATTCTCCAACGCCATTTTTAATGCGTCATCACCATTTTCTGCTTCGTCAATTATGTATTCTTCTCTTTCTAAGTACATTTTTAATAGACGGCGAATTCTTTCTTCATCATCCACAACTAATATTTTCACAGAACTATCCATTATTCAACCATCCTCCCACTCTATATTTTACAAAATGATAAATACTATTTCTAATTTTTTTGAAAATAAATCTTATTAATCCAGAAAAATAGCTATATTTTATCAAAAATTTCACTTTTCCGCCACAAACTGCCCTTGAAAATAACTGCGTCTAAGCAAGATAAAAGGGACAATCAATAGAACCGAGAAAAAATACTCCGATTTCTACCGATAGTCCCTCTCGTGATTGTCTGACTTCTGAATTTATAAATCTTCAATAAATTACGACGTCTAGCAGTTTTCCGCTATTCTTTGTCTAGCCCCACCGGCGTGACCGAGCCGGTTCCGCTTTTCTCTGTCTAGCTCCACCGGCTAGCTCGCTATGAAAAAGATAAAAGTCCTCGAAAGGCAAAAAGCGCCTTCCGGGTCTTTTCCTATTTTCTACGCGAGCTGACCGAGCCGGTTCCGCTTTTCTATCAAGCATAAGAGTGTAACCCTGCTAGAATCAAATTGACTGCAATTAAGTTAAATATGATAATACCAAAGCCAATAACGGCTAACCAGGCAGATTTTTCGCCTTGCCAGCCACGTGACAATCGCAAGTGAAGAAATGCTGCATAAAACAACCAAGTGATTAATGCCCACACTTCCTTTGGATCCCATCCCCAAAAGCGAGTCCATGCAATTTGAGCCCAAATCATCGCAAAAATTAATGCACCCAATGTAAAGATGGGGAAACCAATTAAAACAGAGCGATAACTAATTTCATCAATTAATTCTAAGTTAACATTTTTTACGATTGGTTGCAAAACAGCCGCAATCCTTCTTCGAATAATAAGTCTAAGTATACCATATAAAACGATTCCTGCACCTAACGACCAGATAACTGTATTTAGCTTCTTAGCATTTACAAGTGCTGGAACTTCAATAAATGGTTCCATTTGGCCCTTATCGGTTAATTCCCATTCATGTGGTCCTACGAGTGCTGGAATATGATATTCCATTTCAGAAGGCGCTCCTTTTTTATCGACCCAGGTAAAGCTTTCTTTATACGATCCAAAAGCAAATGTAGAACTCACCGCAACAAAGCCTATTGTACAAACTAAGACAAACATAATAAACTCTAACCAAAAAGTTCTCTTACTTGAATGTGATTGATCCACACATTTGACCAAGTAAATAATAGATGCTACAAAACTAATAGCAAGAACTGCCTGTCCTAAAGCAGCTGTTGTTACATGAATATGGAGCCAATCGCTTTGTAACGCTGGGATAAGCGGGGATATATCCCTTGGAAACATACTAGCATATGCAATAATGATAATGGCAATTGGTAAGGCAAACAACCCCAATGCTGGCGTTTTATAAATAAAGTAAATTAAGATAAAAGCTCCTACTAACATCATTCCAAAGAACGTCGTAAATTCAAATAAATTACTAACAGGTGCGTGTCCAGCTGCAATCCATCTTGTAATGAAGTAGCCTATTTGAGTCACAAACCCAATGATTGTAATAACAATCCCATATGTAGCCCATTTACTTTGCTTTTTTTCTTCTCCTACTTTTTTTACTTTGATAGATCCTCCAAATAGAATCGTCGCGATTAAATATAAAAAGAATGCGGTATATAAGAGATTACCACTCCACTCAGCCATTTATTGCTTCCCCCTTATCAATGTCCCGTTCAAGTTGATCTGTTGGTTCACTAAGAGGCGTTGCTTCAACTATTACAGATATATCACGCTTTAGACCATACCAATTCTTATTGGTATGAGCTGCTAACATCACTTCATTATCTTTTCTCTTTATCCAGATTCGACGATGATTCCAATAGGATCCTTGAATAACTCCAATCATAAAAATGATTCCACCGAATATCAATATCCCTAATGTTAAGTCTTTACGAACCGTTAAAGCCGTTGCATTTCTTGTTTCAATTCCAGCAAACGCCATTTTGTATTTGTTTTCGCCCATTGGTTCAACATTCTGTCTTATGGCTACGAAACTTACTTCACCTTCTGGCCTATCAGGCGAGTACATTTTAAAAATAAAAGCAGGGTTGTTCGGTATTCTTGTTTTAGTTGTTGGCTCACCGTTTTCCTTAAACTCAAAATCAGGAAAATAACTCATTAATTCTACTGAATACCCGTTTTTTAATGGATAAGTAGACTGTGGATCATTCAAATCAACGGTGATCATACCAAAACGATCTTCTGACTTTTTATTGATTAAATAAAATGACATTTTACTTAATTCATCAAGCTTATAGTCTACTTGATATAACGCATAATGATTATATTTTAAAGGCTGATTTACTTTAATTTCAACATCTTCTACCTTTTCAAGTTTTGGTTGTTCACCAGGAAGTACATGTCCTTCTTGTTTATACAAGGTAACATTCGATTGATAGTTTTTTGCAATCATTCCTGTTTTTTCAATGGCTGATGAAAATGCTTGGTCTTCTTTATTGTCTTTATCGTATGTTTCAAAAATAAACTTATTATTTTTTAGATAATATTCTCCGTTCGTTCCTGGTACTTCTTTCGTTTCCCCTTCACGCAACCAAAATACATTATCAACGTACATTCCAGGGACTGAACGTAGCAGACCACCAAGTAATACGATAATTAAGCCAATATGATTCACATAAGGGCCCCATCTAGAAAAACGATTTTTTTCAGCTAATATGCTTCCATTTTCTTCGCGGATACGATAATGACGTTTTTTTAAACGTTGCTTAACTTTTTCAAGGTCCACTTTCTGCTCCTGGCAGATCGTTACTCCATAAACGCGTTGACGTTCCATAAAACTATCATGACGGATTACCCGTTGGTTTTTTAACGAACGATAGAGCGGAAAAAAGCGATCGATACTCGCTATTAAAAGGGATATTCCTAGCATGCCAATAATCAATAAATACCACCATGAGCTGTAGAGATTATGAAATCCAAGTGTATAATATAGCTTACCAAGCGTGCCATATTGTTGTTGATAATACTCTGACGCTAAAACCGTACTTGGTATGTATTCTTCCTGCGGAAAAATAGTACCAATCGCTGATGAAATAAGTGCGATGATAATAAGCGATACTCCGATCTTTACCGAAGAAAAGAAATTCCATATTCTATCAATTATTGATTTATTATACGTTTGCGACCTTCTTGCACTGCCTTCATAACGCATATCCAGCAGTTTTTTATCATCTTGATGATCGGATATTTGTTTACCACACGCTTCACATATAATCGTGCCAACTGGGTTCACATGGCCGCATTCACATCTTTTATCATCATTCATGTCAAAAAACTCCCCATTATTATGGTTTAATTCTCTCCATATATTGCTGGATACTTTTCTCTGTTAGACTGCCTGTAATCATATCGACCACCTTGCCCTCTTTATCTATTAAAAAAGTAACGGGCAATGGATTCACTCGATAAGCCACTTGCACTTCCTGTCCTTGATCGACCATGATAGGAAAAGTGAGATGATGTTTTGAGGCGAAACTGTTTACAGCATAATCAGATTCGCCTACATTAACGGCTAATATTTGAACACCTTGATCTTTATACTTTTGATATTGACTTTCCATATAAGGCATTTCATATTCACAGGGTTTACACCAGGTTCCCCAAAAATTTAAAAAGACACCTTGTCCTTTATAGTCAGATAATTTATGTTGATTGCCATTCATATCAGTTAACACAAAATTTGGGGCCTGTGCACCCATTTGTAATTGATCATTTTTATCTTTTGTAAAATTTGTATAAAGTGCAAATAGTAAAGCTGCACCTAAGAGACATAGAATAATCGTTCTAGTGATTAGGCGTTGCTTTTTTTTACCCATATACATCCCCCTAAAGCCGCATTCAAATGTATACATTCCATAATACCATTTAACAATTTGATAAGATTATTATTATAATCGTAGTTTATATGACAGGCTTTTCCTAATCAACTAAATTATTCCGTTATTTTTTCTTCTGTTCATTTTGCGCTAATGCACGCATTTGTTTTACTTCATGAGGCGTCAATTCTCGTGCATCGCCTGCAGATAAGCCATGAAGAGTTAAATACCCATAACGTTCCCGTTTTAGTTTCAACACAAGATGACCAATTGCATCAAACATCCGACGCACTTGACGATTTCGACCTTCATGAATCGTTATTTCTACAATCGCTGTTTGCTTACGCTTATCAATGGACAATACTTTTATTTTTGCAGGAGCAGTTTTTCCATCCTCAAGTGTGATCCCTTTTTCTAATTTTTTTAAGTTTTCACGTAAAGGAATCCCTTTTACTTTTGCTACATACACTTTGTCCACTTCATGCTTAGGATGCATGAGTGCATTTGCGAATTCACCATCATTTGTTAATAACAATAATCCCGATGTATCATAATCTAGACGACCAATTGGATAGATTCTTTCTTTAATATGCGGGAAATAATCTGTTACTACTTTCCGATTTTTGTCATCCGATACTGCCGATATAACACCGCGGGGTTTATAAAATAGAAAATAAACAGGTGCTTCTTTTTGTAAAGGTACTTCATTGACCTCCACTTTATCATTCAAACCTACTTTAATCCCTAACTCTTTGACTACTTGTCCATTTACCTTAACTCTACCTTCTTTAATTAATTCTTCTGCTTTACGGCGAGAAGCCAATCCAGCATGAGCAATAACCTTTTGCAGTCGTTCCATTTATCTTCACCTCAGAATAATCTTGTTAGAATTGCATTATTACACATAATCATACAATTATTACATAGTGTGATGCAAAATCAAAAGGTTTTTTTAGATAAGTGAAACAACCATACGTGAAAATAAAAAAAACCCAGAATTAATTATGGATCTTTTGTGGGCTTCTAAACAATAGCTATAGAGCTGTCTAGTAGAATTTTAACTTGCAATTCAGGAATCAACTTTACTTTGAAAATTGAAAGCGTATACCCTTTCCGTTAGAGTATAACATTAATTGTTTATTTTTTCCAGATTAATGAATGGTTTACGAGATGGAATGAAATGAACGACTATCTAATCGCTGCTTTATTTCATACCAAAAACTAAACTTACTACAGTAATTGCTGCAACAATACCAATTACATCAGCTAATAAACCAACTTTTAAAGCATCTCCCATTTTCCTAATCCCTACTGCTCCAAAATAAACGGTCAACACATAGAGGGTTGTATCTGTACTCCCTTGAATGGTTGCTGCTAGTCTTCCAATAAATGAATCTGGACCATATACAGAAATGAGATCGCTCGTCATACCTAATGCCGCATTTCCAGATATCGGTCTAATAATCGCTAGGGGAACAATTTCTGGTGGTACATGTAGCAGTGTGAGTAAAGGTTTCACTAAACCGATAAAATAATCTAAAGCTCCGGATGCGCGAAAGACAGAAATAGCTACGAGCATTCCTACTAAAAAAGGAATGATGGAAAATGCCATAGAAATACCTTCTTTTCCACCTTCCACAAAGGTTTCATAGGTCGGAATTTTCTTTAAGGTCCCATATATTAAAATAATGCAAATGATGAGTGGGATCATCCAAATTGAAATTGTTGTAATTAAAGACATTGCTACTCCCTCCCATTCCGTTTTCGACGATAATAAAAATAACGATCAATGATAATCGCACCAACCGCAGATATAGCTGTTGCCAAAATAGTAGGAAATACAATATCTGTAGGACTGGCTGAGTTATAATTTATTCGAATAGCGATTACAGTTGTTGGGATGATCGTAATGGCCGATGTATTAAGAGCCAAAAACGTAATCATGGAACGACTTGCTTGTGGTTTTCCACCATTTAATTCTTTCATTTCTTCCATCGCCTTAATCCCTAGTGGCGTTGCTGCATTTCCTAAACCAAAAGTATTCGCCATCATATTCGATAAAATATATCCCATTGCCGGATGATTTACAGGTATATCAGGAAATAGCCATTTCATAAGCGGACGAAATAAAAAAGATAATTTATCAAGTAATCCCGAAGTCTCGGCAATTTTCATTAATCCTAACCAAAATACAAGTATACTCATTAACCCAATACAAAGGGTCACAGCCTCCTTCGCACTTACAAATAACGCTTTATTTACTTCGACCATTGTTCCATTAACCATCGCAAATAGAACACCGACTACAGTCATGCCTACCCAAATGTAATTAACCATATCTTTTCATCCCTAATAATGACTGCAATATATTTTTCCATTCCATTAGGAATGACTGTTGTTTATAGCTTTCTGTAGCTTCCCCATAAAAAATAGTGCGTGTACCAATTTTCTCTCCATCAAGATATACATTCGCCTTACCGACTACTTCTGGAATATTTCCACGTTCATCCCACGATTTCTTTGGTTTTAATAATTTTATTTTCACCTGTATTTTCTTTCGTTCATCATTCGTTAATGGATAAATCAATTCATTCTTTATAAATGCATGATGATTATATAATTTCACATCCAAATCGTTCAAAACTCCCTCCGCTAATACCGTGATTGGTTTGTATTCACTAAATGCTGTTTCGTACATTTTAATATGATCATTCCAATCATCAGGTGCATTAAGGGTCACTGCAATTAAATCATGTTCATTCTTCGTTGCAGTCGTAACCAAGGTTCGTTTTGCTAGCTTTGTGTACCCTGTTTTTCCACCTGTTGTATATTCATATAATTGAGTAAGCAATTTATTTTTATTTCTCCAAACATAATCCCAATTTTCCGTTGAGTTGGGGGCTCGATGTACTTTTGTTCCAGCAATTTTTACATACGTTTCATTTTGCATCGCATAGCGGGTAAGAAGAGCCATATCATATGCAGTCGAATAATGATTTTTTGTGGTATCTAGACCATGTGGGTTAGAAAAATGTGTATCCTTCATTCCAATTTCTTCAGCCTTTTGATTCATTAACCAAACAAAACCATCCAAACTGCCCCCTACCTTTTCAGCAATTGCGACTGCCGCGTCATTACCAGAGCGAAGCATCAAGCCATAAACTAAATCCTCTAGCTTTATTTTTTGTCCTTCTTTCAAGAATAATGATGAGCCTTCAGTTCCAAAAGCATTTGAACTAACCGTCACCATTTCATCCAATTCACCAGATTCAATGGCTAAAATGGCGGTCATAATTTTTGTAATGCTTGCAATTTTACTTTTTTCATGAGCATGTATATCATAAATGACCCGACCAGTCTCTTCGTCCATAAGAATGGCACTATGGGCACTTACATCTATTGTTTGAGCAGTTGCTGATGGTGGAAAATTCGTTATGAATAAAAGGATTACTATAATTGCTAAACCTTTACCTTTAAGCAGCATGAAGTCCCCTCGTCCCTTTTCTTGTTTTGTACAAGTTTATGCAAAGAGACAACGGTTATGATTATAAAAACACGACTTGGCACCCGTAATGGGTAAAGTTAATGTGTTTCTTATACATTCGTCATCTGATTAATTTCTGATGACCCTATAAATAAAAACAAAAGACACAGGGTAGGCCTGATATTTCATTCATGTTTTACTCAAATATCAGTAAAATAACCTTCAATAGGAAGCTTGCATTTCCCACTAAAGGCTATTTTCAAATGATATGATGTGAATGCCCTAAATCTACATTCTAAACTTAGTACGCTTTCCATGTTAGCTTTTTTGCTTCCTGAAAACGACGTTCTACTTGCGGCCAATTAACTACATTCCACCATTGATCTACATACTCACCACGGTTATTTTTATATTGCAAATAGTAAGCGTGCTCCCAAACATCTAAAACTAGAATAGGAATCGTATCCCACTGCGTTAAAATCATATGACGTTCAGATTGAAGGATTTCTAATCGTCGAGCACGTGGCACCCAGACAAGTATTGCCCAGCCAACTGCTTCAACTTGCTTTGCTGCTTCACTAAAATGCTTATGAAAGCTTGCAAATCCACCAAAATCTTTTTCTATTTGTTTTAGTAATGACCTTTTTGGCTGGCCTCCTCCATTTGGACTCATCACTTCCCAAAATAATGTATGTAAATAATGACCTGAGCCATGAAAGGCTGCTTCTCTTTCCCAATGTTTTAATAAAGCAAAATCATTTGATTCTCTCGCTTGTTTCATCATTTTCTCTGCCTTGTTTAAACCGTCCACATAGGCTTGATGATGCTTATCATGATGTAAATGCATGATTTCCTCTGAAATAATCGGTTCTAATGCATTATAGGGATACGAAAGGGGTGGTAGTACGTGCTTCCCAACTGGAACAGATTGTTCACCATTATGGCGTTCTTTACTTTGATTTATAGATTCACTTATTTCACGATAAACATGGGCCAATTCCTGTTCCACCCTTATCATATCATCTTCTGTTGCTTCCTCTGCTTGAAGTTGACTTGATCGCTGATAGAGTTGGTTCAAAGCGTCGAATACAGCTGGTTCAGTCATTTGGTTTTGTTCTAAATAACTAGTTACCTCAGTAATCCAACCTTGAACATCCTGACCATAATTCCTAACCTTTGACATATTGCCCCCCCCTTTTCAATAAATTCACTCTTTATCTACATATGAAAAAAATAGCTACTTATGATAAGAAAAGCGGAAACATAAGAACTTGGCCACTCATTATGAACTAAAAAACAGCAAGGCGAGTTCGCCTTGCTGTTTTTTAACATACATTATTTAGATTGCATCATTTTTGTACGGTAATCTGTTTCATAAAATTCTAATTCTTCTCGCATTGTCTGAAATCCACTCTCTAATACTTTTAATACATCATGAATGCTATTTGGCACTTCTGAATGAAACTTGATGGAATTCTTTCCAGTGTATGCAGCACGACTATCCTCATACCAATGATCAGATGTAGGTGAAAAATACTCTTCAATACATTGATGATAAATTTTATAAAGAGTCTTTTCTGCTGCAGCTTTATTAAACATTTCATTTTTAAGAATGATTTGACAAACTTCTAATCCATCTTCACAATTTACAAGCAGTTTTCGAAGGCATGAAAGTATGCCTTTATAATACTTTTCATCTCCACTTTTTTCTTGTTGGAGTTTAGAAAAAGTTGTTTCGTTTAAAAAGTTTTCAAGCTTTTCCACTGTTGTTTTTAAAAAACTCTGAACATCTTCTAATTGAGACTTTACAATCGTATTCCCCATCTTAAAATCCTCCTCCATTTGCATGATTATTTGTTTAAATAAAACCTGTTGCCATAACCAAAACAAATACTGGGTATATTCCAGTAAAGGTCTCAGGATCACATAGTTGATTTGAGTTATTTATACTATCATAATGGATATTTAAAAAGGATGATAGTATAAAAAAGAAAACTTTAGTTAAAATATGTTATTCTATTGATTGCTGGAATTTCTCAAAAAATAAATCAGCTTCTTCTGTTTCATAATTTTCTTCTGTAGGGTCAGCTAATGGCGGCAGTTCTTCTAAAGAATTCAGTCCAAAGTAATCTAAAAACTCCTTGGTAGTGCCATATAAATAAGCCCTACCTGAACCTTCAGCACGGCCAACCTCTTTAATAAGTATTTTAGAAACAAGAGTATGAAGGGGTCTTTCTGTTTTTACTCCTCGAATCTCTTCTATTTCTGCTCTAGTAATCGGCTGTTTATAGGCAATTATAGCTAATGTTTCCAGTGCCGCCTGAGATAATCCGTGTGTATTAGATGATTCAATAAGCTTTTTCAAATAATCCGAATGAACTTTTTTTGTTGCGAGTTGGAACACCCCTGCCATTTCCACTATATGAATACCTCGCCCATCCTCATCATAATCCTCTTTTAAACTTTCAATAACATCCGTTGCTTGAAACTCAGTAACGTCTAGCACGTTAGCGATTTGCGTAATGGAAAGTCCAACATCTCCTGAGGCAAAAAGCAAAGCTTCGACTATTCCCTTCCATTTACTACTTTCCAACTGTGTCGACACCATCCTTAGCTGCAATCCATATTTCTGAAAAATTATTTTTTTGTTCAACGATAACCTCATTTTTCTTCATCAATTCAAGTAAAGCAAGGAAAGTAATGATCACATGCCCTTTTACCGGCTCTGAAAATAGTTCGTAAAAGTTTTTTCTTCTTCCCTTAAATGAATGCAAATCATATAATATTTCGGTCATTCTTTTTTCAATTGAGACCTCTTGTTTTGTAACTTTCGTATGTATAGGTTTTTGTAGCCTTTGTCTACGAAGCAATTTTTGTAAAGCCCCTAGCATGTCATAAAGACTAACATCCAGGTTGTGATGATCGACCACAGCTTCCTTAACATACTCTGACAAATCACTTGGCGGTTTTGTAAACATTAAACTTCGTTCTTCTTCCAAAGATTTAAAGGAAGACGCAGCCTGTTTATACCTTTTATATTCTAAAAGTTTTTCAACAAGTTCATCACGGGGATCCAATTCAAAGCCTTCATCATTCTCATCTAGTATCGGTTCATCCTCATGCTTAGGTAACAGCATTTTACTTTTAATGGCGAGTAGCGTGGCAGCCATTACTAAATATTCACTCGCTATGTCTAGCTCTAAATGTTGCATTGTATGAATATATCCTAGATATTGGTCAGTAATCTCAGCCATTGGGATATCGTAAATATCTATTTCAAGGCGATTGATTAAATGAAGAAGTAAATCCATAGGTCCTTCAAAAGCATCAATTTTTATATTATAACTCATAATAAAACCCCACATTTAATTTTGAAAGGCGCAAGGCACCCGTTTAGCGACGTATGGACTAAGGCCCACAGGAGGTGGGTCACACAGACGTTGCCACAGGAGTGGCGGTCTTAGTCTATGTTCCCTACTCCTCAGAGATATAGGAAACACGAAAGAGCGCGAGCGTCGATGTTGACTTATCGATAGGAGAAGAGGGAAGTACATTAGGCGCTGGGTGCCTGGAGCTAGACACCAGTACGCTTCGAAAATTATAATCTTTCTTATCTTTTAAAAGTAGCTCATATTTGTGTTTTTCTTACTATCTTAGTATAGAGTATTCAAACAATTTATCCAATACCCTATTAGAAAAGTGGAAAAGGAGGATCGGCTAAAATCGCCACCTCCTGTGGCAACGCCGATCTGACCCGCATCGTGCGGGCCTCCGTTCAGTGACGTATGGACTGGACCGCTCCATATGAGATAAAGGAAACACGAAGAACGCATACGATTCGATGTTGACTTATCGTAAGGAGGAGCGGGAAGTCTATTAGTCACTAGGTACCTGGAACTGGACAGGGAAAAGCGAAAAAGGAAGATTAACTAAATTCGCCACGATCTATTGTTCTCGCCGACCTGAATGCAATCGTGCGCGCTTCTGTTCAGCGACATATTTCTGCTCAGGAAAATATCCTGCTTTTAGTTTATAGGATAATAGGCCCTTGCCCAATCAAATTTCACAAATGTACATAATCTAGAAATGTAATAACAAGAAAGCATTCAAAGGGAGGTACTTATTATGGGTGGTGTAGGATTCGGTTTTGGCGGCGGATTCGCGTTAATCGTAGTATTGTTCATTTTGTTAATTATCGTCGGTGCTTCTTGGTTTTAATAAGC
The DNA here is from genome assembly GCA_963751845.1 of uncultured Bacillaceae bacterium. Classification (GTDB taxonomy): domain Bacteria; phylum Bacillota; class Bacilli; order Bacillales; family DSM-1321; genus Peribacillus. Next base: position 294,373 of record CAVVWH010000016.1, on the reverse strand, counting down.
CATAACAATACGGCTGATTGCATCGCAATCAGCCTTTCCAATTCTAGTATGATAAAATAGAAAAACAAAAGTATCGTATTTCAAGATAGGAGAGACTGATTTGGGATATCCAAAAGCATATATATTATATCTGATCCATTTCCATGGAGATCGAGATTATTTTGAATGTCACGAAGTTCTTGAAGAACATTGGAAAGAAGTGGAACCAAAAAACCGCATGTCCCATTGGGTGGGACTTATACAAATTGCTGTTGCAGTATATCATGAGCGTAGAGGAAATAGAATAGGAGCTATTCGAACGATAACAAAAGCAACAAACAACCTACATTTTAACCATAACAAATTGAAGCAACTTGGATTAGATGTAGACAAGCTTTTCATTCTGCTTCAGCAAACTCAAGAGCGAATGGATGCGGGGATGCCATATGAAAGCATTAATCTCCCTTTAATCGATAACCAGCTTATTACATTATGTATAGATGAATGTAAAAAATTGGGATTATCATGGAAAAGTGACCATCCAATTGTTAACCCTAACATTATCAATAAACATATCAAGCGTGATCGTTCAAAAATTATCCAAGAGCGGGCACATCAATTAGAGATTCACGCATTAAAAAATAGAGGCTAACAAAACGTTCACCTCTATTTTTTCATTTATATTTCCGCCTCAAGCGCGTTACATTTTGTCAGAAAAGTAGCTGTATACTCATTTGCCTCAATTTCTTTATCAGGATATAGTTCTTTCAAAGCTCTAACCATGGACTTTCCAACACCTTGTTGACGAAAAGCGGGGTTAACTGAAACATGTTGAATTTCAATTGAATCTGCAAATATCTCCGTCCCTATTAAACCAATAATTTCTTCATCTTTCCAAAGAAATAATTGCATATGATCATCCGTTTCATAGCTTTTCATCGTTTGTTGAAGTTTTTTAATATCACGTTCATCAGGCATAAATGACAATAAACCCATTGCGAACTTCTCATACGATTTTTTGTATTTAATTAACATATTATCCCTCGTAACTACATAGCGTTTTTTTGTTATTACCTAATTAATTTGCTATTATTTATGTTATTAACCAAGTGTGCCCAAGTCGATACACACATAAGGCCTGAAATAAAAATCTTTTTACTTATTCATTTGTCCATTCATTATACATATTAGTATAGATAATGGTATTACTATGACAATACCTATCATACATAAAAAATTAAATTGTTTCAACATCTCTAAAATGCTGGCTAACTCTTATTTCATGATAGTACACTCAAAAATCCTTTTATCTACATATATTACACTCCTTCTATTCACCGACCCTTTTATTCACCATTTAGACATACTTTGTTACAATGATTAAATTAATCGACTATATAATCGATAATTTATACTTGCATTCTTAGCTGTCTTTTACTACATTGAAAAGCGAATATAGTTTTACCAATAATTCGTTTACTCAGGATGGAGAGGAAAAATATGAATTTTACTTTAATCAAAAAATGGTCGATCATTTCGATTCTATTTTGTTTATTACTTCCGTATACAGCTTATGCGGATGTGGCAGCTGGAGATATGATTGTAACTCTTGGCGAAAATTTGACAACGGAACAAAAGAATATGCTTTTATCAGAGATGAATGTTCCTAATGATGTAAAGACAATAACTGTATCAAATGCAGAGGAGCATCAATATTTAGGAGATTATGTTTCAAGTGCATTAATTGGAACAAAGGCGATTTCATCATCCTCCGTTACATTTGAACAAGCAGGTTCAGGATTAAAAGTTGAAACCAAAAATATTAACTGGGTAACTGAAGAAATGTATATTAATGCATTAGCAACAGCTGGTGTAAAAGATGCTTCTGTCTATGTGACTGCTCCGTTTTCTGTTTCCGGTACAGCCGCATTAACAGGGATCATAAAAGCATATGAAGTATCTTCTGATAAGGTTATTCCAGAGGATGTAAAACAAGCGGCTAATCAAGAGATGGTTACTACAGCTAAGCTTGGTGATGAGATTGGTACGGACCAAGCTGCAGCCTTAGTTACAAAAATCAAAGAAAAAATGGCAGAAAACAAACCTGAAACAGAAGCAGACACTCGTGGGATTATCGATGCTGCTGCCAAAGAGGTAGGGGTAACGTTAAACGAAGAACAGGTACAAAGTTTACTTAATTTATTTAATAAATTAAAAGAATTAAATATTGATTGGAATGCTGTGGGTGATCAATTAACAAAAGCTAAAGAAAAGCTAGACAGTTTCCTTCAATCTGAAGAAGGACAGACCTTTATTGAAAAAATTAAAGAAGTCTTTGCAAGCTTAGTTGACGCAATTAGTGCACTTTTTAAATAAGACTAACAAAAACGCTCAGATTCGATCTGAGCGTTTTTGTTAGTCTTTTAATCAATATCAAAATTTTGATGTTGCTCTACAATATTTTAAATAGCCCTTCTTTTCTTGTTGAGAGTCTGTTCATTTACTTGCATCGACTGCTTCTTGAAGAGCCAAATCTAAACGAATCAAATCTTCATAAGATTCACGTTTAATCACTAAACGTGCCTCACCATTTTCGACAAAAACAACGGCTGGACGAGGGATTCGATTATAATTATTAGCCATGCTGTACCCATAAGCTCCTGTACAAAATACAGCTAATACGTCGTCACGGCCAGCCTTAGGTAATGGCAGGTCCCAGATAAGCATGTCGCCACTTTCGCAGCATTTACCCGCTATAGACACTGTTTCTTCAACCGCATCCAAGGGACGATTCGCTAGTACCGCATCATACTTTGCTTCATAAAGAGCTGGGCGAATATTATCGCTCATGCCACCATCAACAGCCAAATATTTTCGTACTTCGGGCACTTCCTTTTCTGATCCCACTTTATATAATGTAATACCTGCATCACCAACTAATGAACGACCTGGCTCAATCCAAATTTCAGGCATCGTTAAGGTAGACTCTGCAATTTGGGCTTGTACCTCAAGTACAATTTCCTCCACATATTGAGACGCAGGAAGTGGTTCATCCTCTTCGGTATACCGAATCCCAAAACCACCACCAAGATTTAACACTTGTGGTTGATAGCCAAAAGATGCTTGCCAATTTTTCAACTGTCCGATAATTTTTTGTGCTGCTAAGATGAATCCGGTTGTTTGGAAAATCTGAGAGCCAATATGGCAATGTAATCCTAATACATGAATCCATTCACTTTTTATTGCTTGTTTTAGAGCATTCTCTGCTTGTCCATTCATTAAATCAAAACCGAATTTAGAATCTTCCTGACCTGTTAATATATAATCATGTGTATGTGCTTCGATTCCAGGAGTGACACGAAGTAATACCTTCACTTTTTGCTCTCGTAGTGAACAAATTTCTTCTAATAATTCTAGTTCTGAAAAGTTATCCACTACAATACAGCCAATTTTATAATCTAGAGCCATATTAAGCTCTTCTTCGCTTTTATTATTTCCGTGAAAATGGATTCTCTCAGTTGGAAAGTTAGCTTTTACCGCCGTATATAATTCTCCACCAGAGACAACATCTAATGATAATCCTTCTTGCTCTGCTACTTGGATCATTGCAATCGAAGAGAATGCTTTACTAGCATAGGCAACTTGTGCTGGAACTCCTAATTTTTCAAATGTTTTTTTAAACCCTCTTGCTCTTTCACGAACTAACGCAATATCGTACACATATAACGGTGTACCATAATTTTTCGTTAATTCAATTGTATCTACCCCACCAATTTCAAGATGTCCTTGATCATTGACTCGTCCAGTTCCGTACAAATACATCTTTGTTCCACCTTCCTAGAATTAAAGCGATTGATCCTGATTTCACAGGCCGTAATCCCCCACGGATGGAAGTTTCACTTTATTATAAGAATGAGGCAGACCTTTAAGCATACCGAATCAAAGTTCAGCCATTGCTTTTAGTCAGCCTCATTCACTCTAATCTTTTTCGCTTATTATGAATAAAATTAAATTACCACAACTTTTTGACAACATCAACCTTTAGATTTTCTTGGCTGACGATATTTGTCTAGTGGATGGACAATACTTGGACGTTCCACCGACCCAGGAAAGGGTCTTCTAAATATAATATGTGATAGTGCCTTTGGCTGAAATGGAATAAATGGCCAAAAATACGGTGTATTTAAAGTTTTCGTACCCACTAAGAATAAGATAAACAGAGTGCTTCCAATAATAAGTCCTGGTAGCTTAAATATGGCAACAAATATAAGAATCACTAAACGAATTATTTTATTAGCTACACCTAATTCAAAACTTGGCGTTACAAACGTACCTACGGTTGCTACAGCAGCATAAAGTATGACCTCTGGAACAAATAATCCTACATCGATGGCAATTTGCCCAATCAGCACTGCAGCAATTAAACCCATCGCCGTTGATAATGGCGTTGGTGTGTGCACCGCAGCCATTCGTAAAAATTCAATCCCAATATCCGAAATAAAAATTTGAAGCACAATCGGAATATGTGTATGTTTATTTGGTCCAATAAATTCTAATTTATCTGGTAAAAGAGCAGGTTCAAGCACAAATAAAAACCATACAGGCAGTAAAAAAAGCGATGCAAAAATCCCAAGAAATCTGACCCAGCGAATCAGTGTACCTACAGCAGGTGCATTTCGGTATTCTTCAGCATGCTGCATATGGTGAAAAATGGTTGCTGGTGTGATCATGACACTTGGTGAGGTATCAACATAAATAATAACATGACCCTCCAATAAATGTGTTGCAGCCACATCTGCCCTTTCTGTATATCTAACGAGTGGAAATGGGTTATAGGATTGTTTCACGATAAATTCTTCGATCGTTTTATCAGCCATCGTTAACCCGTCAATTTCAATAGCTTTAAGCTCTTTCCGTACAATTTCAACTAACCCTGGATCAGCAACATCCTCAATGTATCCAATCGCGACATCTGTTTTAGAGCGTTCCCCAACCTTTATCATTTCAAAGCGCAGCCGCTCATCACGAATTCTCCGTCTCGTAATCGCTGTATTTACAATAATATTTTCTACAAAACCGTCACGAGACCCTCGTACAATTTTTTCTGTATCAGGCTCTTCAGGCTGTCTACCAGGATAACTTCTTACATCAACAGCAAGTCCGATTGGTGTCCCATCCACTACAATTACAATAAGACCTGATAATACTTGATCCACCAATTCATCAAGCGTTTTTATCTCAGCAACGGACTGTTCAACTATACTATTTTTCACAACATCATATACTTTTGTTGTTGGTTTTCCAAATTCATTTATTTCAATTAAGGCTTCCATAATTTGAATGATGAAGGCAGTGTCACAAAGTCCATTTACATAATAAATATGTAGATCTTTTTTTAAGACCGTTATTTTTCGAACACCTAAATCAAAGCTTTTACCTAGACCAACATTCTCTTTCATATAACTTTCAACTTCCGAAACAAAGTCAGGTATCGGTTTCTTGTTCTGTTCGTTTTCTTTCGTCACGATATCTACTCCTCTCTAAGATGATTTCTACAGCTAGTTTTGTAATGGGAGATCCTTTTCGATAATCGTCTAATTGAGCCATCTTTCCAATATCACCAATACCAATAACAAGAGGAACATCAAGTTCGTCAATACAATTGACGGTATCTCCTATAATTTTTCCTGTTTCCATCTCTTCCATACCATATTTGTCTACACCTTTAGACGTTAAATTTCCATATCGATCAATACTAACATCCACTTTAGTCCATTCTGCTCCCCTTGTTTTAGAAGCAACTGCAATAATCCCAAGAACCTCAATAGAAGGTTCATTCGCTACTATACGCATCGCTCTTTCTCCTGCTCCTTCACCGACAAACCCACTATCATCAAACATGACTAATATGGGATCCGCTTTTGCCTTATGAATAAGACGAATCAACTCTTCTCCAGAAAGTTGTGATGGATTGCCTTGCGACATAGAAATACAGCGTCCGCCTACTTGGCGTGCGACAAACTGGATTGCCTTCTTTGCATATTTATCGCCATCCGTAATCATGATCACCTTTCGCCTTTTTTCCATCTTCGTCTTCCTTCCGGTTTTTCTCTTTATAGCTCGGACGCATAGCATGTACTAGTGTCGGCATTGAACGGGTGCCTTCCGCTTTTCATTTGTCCAGCTCGCACCGGCTAGCGCACTGTCGAAATAGATAAAAGCTCCTTCGTAAGGCAAACGAAGCGCGCTTCCGGGTCTTTTCCTATTTTCGTTCGCGAGCTGAACGAGTGCCGTTCCGCTTTTCTACAAATCAACAAAATAGATCCATTGAAATAAGGACCCTACTATTTTTCCAAAAACAAGCGCCATCATTAAATAGATGGTTTTTTCTTGTATACCTAATCGTTTTGCAAGGATTGGAAACACATTTAATACCTCTGTCAAGGCTGCAGCAAGCATGCCATTAAAAACTCCATCCGCAAGTCCAATTGGTATCAGTATCCACTTTGTCCAATTAAGCTTCATCTCCTGTAAACCAAGCCACGTCCCTATAACCACGCCTAATACAATTGCCCATTCATAATAACTAATAAAACCCATCGTTTTCGTAAGCTGTGTTAGCCTTGGAATCACACCTAAAACGGTTAAAAATGCAACGAAACCTGCGCCTACTGCAAAGCCACTTGAAAGCCCTATAAATAGACCAAAAACCACTTTACTTGTGATCAAGGCGTCGAACACTTTCCTTATTTTCATTCATAATGACATATTGATCTAAATCCTGCTGATAATTAAACATTTCAACTTCAAGCGGGCTTGGTTCCTCATTAAATCGTTTTTTGAAAAAATGATTGAAAAATAGAATCATACCTAACCCGAGGCCAATACTATAGGGAACCTGAATAAGCAATGGTTTCTCATCTACTCTACCTGTGATAATGGTAAAAAGCTTTTGATGTACCTCTCTCATACTCACGTCAACATGGAAGTTCATAATCGTCATTACAGCACCTAAGAAAAGTAATAACCATACAGCAGCAAAGCTGATAAAAGAAACTTTCTTTTTGTCATAAACCACTTCTATAATGGTTTGAGATGGACCCAATGTTTGAATTTCAAGAAGTGGATTTATAGCTTGTATCCTTTCAATCATTTGGATCAAATCAATAATAATGATATTTCGATCTTCTTTTTTTACCGTTAGTAAACTTGTTTCTTCTAATTGTTTTACAGTTTCGTCTCTCCCGATAATCCTCGTGATATCCTTTATTTTCACTGTTTGATTTTGTTTTACTTGCACCCGATTTCTCATTCGAATATAAATCATGTCCATTTGTATCACATCCAAGCAAATTATTTTATCCGGTGAAAGTATTGAATGATCTTATAACTAGTATGGATTGGAAATTAAGTGAACATGTAATAAACAAATATCCAATAATTAACAATAGCCAATAATACTCTTTAATTGAGGAAGTTCTTTGATTGTTTCATATTTGTTCAAATACTTACCTTTCCAGCTGTTAGCTGGGAACTGATTGTTTTGAATCATTTCTTCAACAAACTAACCAAAAAAAGAAGATGTAGGATAAAACCTACATCTCATCTTAATTTATTTGTCTATTTTTTTAGATGTCTCTGCATTTGTGTCATCTATTACAAGATCTTTAGCGGACTTTTTAAATTCTCTTAATGTTGAGCCAAATGCTCTTCCGATTTCTGGCAACTTAGAAGGGCCGAAAATAATAAGGGCTATTATTAACGTTAGTATTAATCCTGGTATTCCAATATTTTGAATCATAACTTCTCTCCTAGTTTTAAAATCATGTAATCCCTTATAAAAGATTATGGCACACAGCTTTAACGATTTCCGGCAATCTTGGGGGCCAAACAAGATTAAGGCTATAGCTCTAATATGGACAGCACTTTCAGGTTCAAACATGTAATCCCTTGTTAAAATTTAACAAAAAATGCAGTGAAGTACATGATTAACATTCCAATGGCGAATCCAGAAAGATTTAACCATGAGACAGATGGTTCCTTATGTGTTCGATGATCTTCAATAAGCATTTTTGTAATGATATAAATCACTTGTAAAATGGCACCTGCTCCAATTCCTAAGAATAAAGCACCCAAGATTGGCGAGAAGATGAACCCACCGAACCAAGTACCAAGGATGGCAGGTGCACCTGCCATGGTTCCGAGAATTAAAAAGTCCTTTATACTTGGCTTGGTTTTTAAAAGTGGAGCAGCTATCCCAATGCCTTCTGTAATATTGTGCAGGGTAAATCCAATGATTAAAAATGTTCCTAATGCGGCTTCTCCGAGAGCAAAGGAAGACCCAATTGCTAATCCTTCACCAAAGTTATGAAGTCCAATCCCTGTAGCCATTAGAAGGGCTAATTTAAAAGGTGAATAGCCTTTAGATTCCTGCCTTTTGTACTGATACTGGTCAAAACCAATTAAAAATAAGAAGGTTAAAGCAGCTCCGATTATAACCACCATATTTCCTTGAAAGACAGAAGGAGCTTCAATGCCAATCTCAAATCCGTCTGCAAGTGTTCCAACAAACAGAAATAATAAGAGTCCGACAGTGAGTGCAAGGATGGAATTAATCCATTTTCGATTAAAACGCTTCATAAATGGATACCACAATAATCCTAGGGTAATGGGGACAATCCCGACATAAAAACCGATAAATCCATAGTTTAAAAAACTGCTCCAGCTTGCTTCAGGGGTCAGAGTTGCTGCCGCAATTTCTCCTTCGGTTATAATGCCATTTTCAGTGATTATTTTAATAACATGAGGATCTCCCTCGATCCATGGATACATGATGGTTACTTTTCCATCATCAAATCGATTAAGAGTAGGGTTAGGCAAGACGCTGAAATTCCAAACAGAATCATCTACAATCACCTGTGAAATCGTAAGTGTTTCAGGGCCGGTATTACTTACTGAAAGTTCAAAACCTCCATTTATTATTTTAATTCTTTCAATATTTAATACTTCAATAGGTGCAGCAGGATCTTTTTCTATTCCTGATCCATTAGTCAATACCCATGCTAATACCCCTATGAGTATCAATAAAGGGATTAAACCTGATATTATCCATTTTACTTTCATTTCTCCATACCTCCTTTACTCTACTTCAAAAAATCCCATCCATCCCAATTCAGCAAATTCACTGACGTGTGCATGGAACATGATATTTTCCTTTGTATGGGAATCTGGTTTCAAGAATGCCACGCTCACCCTGACATTGCATGATCGTATCAGTAAATTGAGACGGGTTATCACTTCTACCTGTCGGATAATAAGTAAAATAGTTGGCATGAAGATGCAAAGAGTTAATTAAATCAAACTCCGTTAAGTTACTAAGATAAATACGGACTAGCTGGTCTTTTTTTACTTTAATTGGATGATTCATAAAGGCAAACGCATACCCATTTACCGTATAAAATTCATTTGCACCGTCTAAATCTAAATCAAAAGCATTCATGACCATATTTAATTCTAATGCTTGCTCCCTTGGCATTTTTGGATCAATAATAAAATTCCCGTATAAGCCTTTATGAATATGTCGGGCTAAGGGTAAAACATGACAATGATAAATTTGTAAGCCATATGGTTTTGCCTCAAATTCATACGCAAAAGATTGACCTGAAGCGATAGGAGCAATCCCATCCATTTCTGGTGGGTGAATACCATGAAAATGAATGGAGTGTGGATGACTCCCCTTGTTAATAAAATGAAATCGTAATAAATCCCCTTCAGTGCATCGAAATGTTGGTCCTGGAATCGTTCCGTTATAAGTCCACCCAGGAAACTTAATACCATTAGCGATTTCAATTTCCTTATCAATTGCTACTATCTCGTATTCCCGTAAAGTCCGACCATCTGAAAGTTTTGTCACTTTTCCATAATCAAATTCGGTTAGAAGGCGTTCAGCCATCTTATAACCTTCTGTTTTTACAGTATCCTGTATATTTGTGTGATTTACAGAATGACTATTGTTACTTGATGTATGATTCTCTGCATGAACCACTTTGGAAAATGGTGCCACTTTATTTAAATAAATACTTCCTGCTATCCCTAGTGCTCCAGTAGTTCCCAATTTTAAAATATCTCGACGGGAAATGTTATTATTTGTCATGTTTTTACCTCCCCTTAAAACTTCACCATCTTAGGTATTGAGTCTTCCAGAAAAGTGTGTGCAAGTGCTTGATTTTAAAATTAAACAAATATGAATAATAATAGTGAGATTTTTATTATTTTATGGACTCTCTGATACTTAATTAAATTATAATCGTTTGACACACATATTAGACACTGCTAATATGATATTACTAAAACACATTAGTTATGACTAATATGTTAGGAGTAAGGAGGAAATATATGCAAAAATTTGATATCGATATAAAAGTTAAACTAATTCATGGATTTTCTAACAAAACAAGGATTCAGATTCTTGAATGTATTAAAGAACAGGAAAAAACTGTATCCCAAATTGTAGAAGAAATTAAGGGAAATCAGTCAAATATTTCACAACACCTTGCGTGTTTAAAAGGTTGTGGCATTATTGTTGGGAGGAATGAAGGAAAATACTGCTATTACAGTTTGCGTAATCAACATATAAGAGATTTATTAATGATGTTCGATGTCGTTCTTGAAGATGTTCAAAATGATGTTGCATGCTGTGAGCGTCATATCGATTAGGGGTGATTAAATTGGCTGACCAATGTTGTGGCTCAAATAAAATGACTGAAAATAAAGAAGAAATTGTTGCAGCTCTTCTGATAAATCAAATGTAAAACAAAAGAATTTAAGTTGTTGTTCAAGTAAAAAGATTCAGTAAATAGCTTTAAGTCAATACCAATTTTAATCAAGAAAAAACTAGTTGTTGTAGCGTCCCTCTTCAAGTGAAAACAAGCAAAAAGCTAATACTTGTTGTAACAGTGAAACAACAAATAAAGAAGATAAAATTCAGTGGAAACAAGCTGTTGTAGTAGTAATGAACAACAGACAATCGAAACAATCTCTAATCCTCTTCCTTCTGAAGAGAAGATGTCATACAGAGTTCATGGAATGGATTGTGCTGCTTGTGCAATAACCATTGAAAAAGGATTAAGTAAACTAAAAGATATAAATGAGATTAAGGTTAATTTCAGTACAGCGAAAATGCAGGTTGCCGCAAGTAATGCTGATGCCTTTATTCCGATTGAGACTGAAATCAAAAAACTTGGATATTCTGTTGAACCTTTAAATCAAAAAGGGAATATAAAAACGTTTGATATTGAAGGAATGGACTGTGGTAGTTGTGCGAAGAGCATAGAAAACCACTTAAATACCCTTCCATCTATTAAAAATGTCAGCGTTAATTTCTCTACTGGAAAAATGAAAATTGAACATTCCAATAGTGTCGAAGATATTATGTCTGAGGTTTCTAAAATCGGGTATAGAGCTTCATTACAATCAAATAAGAAATCGACACAGACGAACAAAAATAAAAATGAAAATGGCTTAGTCATCCTATCTGGTATACTAATAGCTCTTGGTTTTATCGGTTCTTTTAATGGAATTTCTCCATTGATGTCCAACCTGCTATATGCAATTGCAATGGTGATAAGTGGGTATAAGCCAGTTAAAAGTGCGTTCTATGCAATAAAAAGTCGTTCACTGGATATGAATGTTCTAATGTCTGTTGCAGCTATTGGAGCTGCTCTAATAGGCGAATGGCTTGAAGGTGCTACCGTTGTTTGGTTATTTGCCATCGGTAATTTTCTACAAACAAAATCAATTGAACGAACAAGGAATTCGATTCGTAATCTTATGGATCTAGCTCCTCCAGAAGCCTGGGTCCAAGTTGGTTCAGAGATCATTAAAAAATCTGTTGAAGAAATAACAGTCGGTGACATTATCATTGTTAAACCAGGTGATAAAATTCCATTAGATGGTGAAATCATTCAAGGAGAATCAAGTGTCAATCAGGCTCCTATTACAGGAGAATCCATTCCTGTAGATAAGGGAATGGGTGACACAGTTTACGCAGGAACGATAAATGAACATGGTTCCCTTGATATTAAGGTTACAAAGGTAGTTGAAGATACGACCATATCAAAAATTATCCACTTGGTTGAAGAAGCACAAGAACAAAAAGCACCAACAGAAGCATTTGTTGATAAATTCGCAAGTATTTATACACCTGTTGTATTTATTTTAGCATTGGCAATTATGGTGCTGCCTCCACTACTTCAATTTGGCACTTTGGGAGAGTGGTTTTATAAAGGGCTCGAACTACTAGTTGTAGCTTGTCCTTGTGCCTTAGTGATTTCTACACCTGTTGCGATCGTATCTGCCATCGGGAACGCTGCGAAGAACGGCGTCTTAATTAAAGGTGGAACGTTCTTAGAAAAAGCAGGAGCTATTAGTGCCATTGCATTTGATAAAACTGGGACTTTGACTGAAGGAAAGCCAAAAGTTTCAGAAATCAAGGCGTTAAACATATCAGAAGAGGAATTACTTTCAATAGCCTTAACACTAGAAGATTATTCAACACATCCTATAGCCAAAGCGATTGTTGGGTATGCCAATCAAAAACGAGTTCAACCTAAAAATGGCGAGTTATTTAAAAGTATCGTTGGAAAAGGCGTTCAAGCGACTATTGAAGGAGATATTTTTTACGCTGGTAATTTAAAACTGTTTGAAGAAATGAATGCATCTTTAGAGGATGTAAAAAACCATGTTCAAGAGATACAAAATAAAGGAAAAACGGTAGTTATAATCGGGACACAGCATCAGGTAATCGGGATGATTGCAGTTTCTGATACAATCCGTGAAACAACAGCTTCTGCTTTAAAAGCATTAAAACAAAGTGGAGTTAACCAAACTGTCATGTTGACCGGAGATAATGAAGGATCAGCCAAAATGATTGCTTCAGAAGCGAATATTAATCGTTATTTCGCAGAATTATTGCCAGAGGATAAAGTAACATGCCATTAAGAAATTACAAAATGAAGGTCATAAGGTGGCAATGGTTGGAGACGGTATTAATGATGCTCCAGCACTCGCAACAGCAGATTTAGGTATTGCCATGGGGGGTGCCGGAACTGACACTGCAATGGAGACAGCAGATATTGTTTTAATGGCTGATAACCTTGACAAACTTCCTCATACAATGAAGTTAAGTAGAAAAGCCTTAAGGATTATTAAACAAAATATTTGGTTCTCCATTATTATTAAAGTTATTGCACTAGTCTTAATCTTTCCGGGCTGGCTTACACTTTGGATGGCTGTATTAAGTGATACCGGTGCTGCATTAATTGTTATTTTAAATGCAATAAGATTGTTAAAATTTAAAGAATAGATATTAATGAGATGTTTCTTGATAAGAGCATCTCTTTTTGTATAGGCTTTGTTAAAGACGAATGATGATTTTGAAAAACGGGTTGATTGCAGTGAAAGGATGTAGACTCCTGCGGGAAAAGCGAGGTAGACGAGACACCAAAGACACGAAGTGTCGAGGAGGCTCAGGCGTAGATAAGCGGAAAGCGAAGTGCCTGGAACGGAAATTAACAACTAAGTTTAACACAGCCTTATCTTAAAAAGAAAAGAAACCTCCCAAAAGTGAATTATCATTTTTGGGAAGCCTCTTCAATATTATAATAATTGTTAAACAACATATATTGATTACTAAAATTATCCTCAAACTCCATATTTCTCATCTTTCAGTAAAATCAATGATTCATATGGTCTTTCATTTGTTGAAGAATTTTTTTTTCAAGCCTTGATACTTGTACTTGTGAAATCCCTAAACGATTTGCAACTTCGGATTGAGTTTGGTCCTTATAATATCTAAGAAACACAATTAATCTTTCTCTTTCGTCTAATTCATGAATGGCCTCTTTTAGGGCAATTTGATCAAACCATTTCGTATCATTTTGATCAGCAATTTGGTCTAAAAGAGTAATGGGATCTCCATCATTTTCATACACCGTTTCATGAATAGATGATGGATTTCGATTTGCCTCCTGCGCCATAATAATTTCCTCAGATGACAATTCCAAATGCTCTGCTAATTCATTAATTGTTGGAACTCTACCATATACTTTTGATAGGTCCTCCTTGGCACGACGAATTTTATTAGCCATTTCTTTTAATGATCGGCTCACCTTCACTGTCCCATCATCGCGAATAAAACGCTGAATTTCACCAATAATCATAGGTACTGCATAGGTTGAGAACTTCACTTCATATGATAAATCAAACTTATCAACTGACTTCAATAAACCGATACAACCAATTTGATATAAATCATCTGGTTCATACCCACGATTTAAGAAACGTTGAACTACTGACCATACTAATCTTAAATTACTCTGAACAATTAAATCACGTGCATCTTGGTCCCCATTCTGGCTGCTTCGGATTAAACTCCGCAATTCTTCGTCTTTTAAATGGACCTGGGCTTTTTTACTCTTCTCTTTCTTTACCTCAACATCCATAGGCAAGTCTCCTTAATTGCACAAAGCTTTACTTTTTGATAGATGCTTTTTTAATCGAATAATTGTGCCTTCGCCTTGGTGAGAAATAATATGAATTTCATCCATGAAGTTTTCCATTATTGTAAAGCCCATACCTGAACGTTCAAGTTCAGGTTTAGTTGTAAAGAGCGGCTGCTTCGCTTCATCCACATTTTCAATACCTACGCCCTCATCACGGACTGTCAACTCGACGGTATCACCATCTATTACAACTGCAATAAAAATGACACCATTTGGATCATTTTCATAACCGTGAATAATAGAGTTAGTAACCGCCTCTGAAACAACCGTTTTTATTTCTGTTAACTCATCCATCGTAGGATCAAGCTGAGCAATAAATGCTGCAACTGTCACCCTTGCAAAAGATTCATTTTGACTCAATGCTGAAAACTTAATTTCCATTTTATTTTTCATATTTACGCTACCCCCAGTCTTTGCAAAGCGTTTTTTTCTGAAAGTTCAACTTGCATTATTTTAAACAACCCTGACATTTCAAATAATCGCTTTACAGCTGGAGAAATGGCACAAATAATCATTTCACCATTATTTTTCTTGATTTTTTTATAACGTCCTAGTATTACACCTAATCCTGAACTATCCATAAAATGAAGTTCTTCTAGATTTAAAACAATATGCTTTATTTCATGTTTATCAATCGCATTTTCTGCTTGCTGTCTTAAAAGCTCAGCTGTATGATGATCTAATTCTCCTTTGAGGCGAATCAATAACACGGAATTTTTTGCTTCCATCTCGATAACAAGACTCACATTAACAGCTCCCTTCCCTGTCTATTATATGAGTCAAATTCTAGCTTTCCTTTGTGTTTTCCTTCTTAAAAACAAAACTAGTGTAGATTCGCCTAAATTAGTTTAAATATGACATTTTGTGCTACCTCGTATGAGAGAACATACCGAAAGCGCGCTTGTATAATTGCCACCAACTGGCTTGATTGATTGCTTCCTTCGCAACTATTGGAGATTCAACAAACACTTTCCCATCCTTTTTCATTTGTAAGGTACCAATGGTTTCACCTTTTTGAATAGGTGCTTGCAAATCTTTTTTGATCACAATATTTTGGGTGAAATCTTTAGGGTTACTCCCTTTTTTTGTGAGGACGGAAATTGGTTCACTTGTCACCCCAGTAACTATTTTCAAATTTCCTTTACTCACTTTAGACTCTGCTAACACCGCATCCTTTTTGTAAACAGGATGTGTTGTGTATTGGGAAAATGCATAGTCTAGCATTTTTGTGACTTGTGCATTTCGCTCCTTAGGAGAATCAGCCCCAAAAACAACCGCTATCACCCTCATATCTCCTTTTTTTGCAGTGGCTGTTAAGCAATATTTCGCTTCATTGGTGTATCCTGTTTTCAATCCATCTACACCTGGATAAAATTTCACTAGTCGATTCGTATTGACTAGCCAAAACTTCTTATCCGTATCTTCACGTAAATAATCCTCATAGGTACCTGTAAATTTAGTTATTAGTTGATACTTAAGCAATTCTTTAGCCATAATGGACATATCACGAGCTGAACTGTAATGATCGGATATCGGAAGACCTGTGGCATTTTGAAATTTCGTATTTTTTAAACCAAGCTGTTCAGCTTTTTTATTCATCTTCTCTACAAATGCTTCTTCTGATCCAGCCAATCTCTCTGCCATTGCCACAGATGCATCATTAGCGGAACCAATCGTAATTCCCTTCAGCATCTCTTCAGTAGTCATTTGTTCTCCAGGCTCGAGGAAAATTTGTGAACCACCCATAGAGGCTGCATATTCACTTGTTCGGATTTTTTCCTTTGTAGAAAGTTCTCCTTTTTCTATTGCTTCCATGATTAATAATAGCGTCATGATTTTTGTCATGCTCGCAGGGGAAAGTTTTTCATCTGCATTTTTATCATATAAAACCGTTCCCGTATCTCTTTCAATTAGAATGGCTGATTTAGCATGTTCGGCCAATTCAACTCCCTTATTTTCTTCAGCTTTTGCAAAAGGAACTGCAAAGCTAGCTGTTAACACCAAAGTTATACCTAGAGAAAGAACCCGCTTCATCTCTATACCCTCCAATCTTTATAGCATTATCTTTTCCAATACATCCAAATTTATACAATTTAAAGTATAAAATAAGAGGCTAAATAAATGAGGACTTGCGGCAGCTACTTTTCTGTACATTTAAAAAGTTCTTCCCTTAAGGAAAAGTTAAGAAATTTTCTTCATGATACGTGTAAAGATTGGAAAAAGGAGAGAGTTATGCAGAAATAAATTTCTAAAGTATAAGACTTTGGCAAACAATATAAGGAGGATAAAAAATTGAAAAAGATGATGTATATTAAGTTTGTAATAGATCTTTTAATGGGATTTTATACTTTCCTGAGAAAAAGGCATCTCACTATTGAGATGCCTTCAGTCTAGGATTTCTTTATAAATCAGAATTGGTTTATTTACTTTCTCATTTGAAAGAATGATATTTGCATAAAGCTTTTCTTTTACAGCAGAGACATCTATAGTATTACTAAAAATGGTCACAAGTGAATCACCTTGATTGACATAGTCCCCTATCTTCTTTCTTAGCACTAAACCAACAGCCAAATCAATTTTCGATTTCTTAGTTGCCCGCCCTGCACCTAATAACATGGCTGCTGTTCCGACTTCATCAGCAACAATTTCAGACACATATCCAGGCATTTTAGCTTCAAGTTCAAACTTATATTTTGCTTGAGGCAGTTTTTCTGGATAGTCGATGACAGAAGCATCGCCGCCTTGAGCTGAAAGAAAACGTTTAAATGTTTCAAGCGCTGAACCATTTTCAATCGCTTGCTTCAGCATCACTCTTGCATCTTCTAACGAGCTAGCTTTTTTTGCTAAGTACACCATATAGCTTCCAAGTGTTAAGGTAAGCTCAGTTAAATCCTCTGGGCCTTCACCTTTTAACGTATCAATAGCTTCCTTGACTTCAAGTGCATTTCCAATCGCAAATCCTAACGGTTGGCTCATATCAGAAATAACAGCAATCGTATGACGTCCTACACGATTACCAATGCTCACCATTGCATGGGCCAATTCCTCAGAATCTTTCATTGATTTCATGAAGGCACCTGCTCCAGTTTTCACATCTAACACAATCGCATCTGCACCAGCGGCAATTTTCTTACTCATAATTGAACTAGCAATAAGTCCTATACTATTCACAGTAGCCGTAACATCTCGAAGTGCGTAAAGCTTTTTATCAGCAGGAGTTAAATTTCCACTTTGGCCAATTACGGCAATCTTATTTTTATTGACTAAATGGATAAATTCATCGTTTTCAAGCTCAACATGAAACCCAGGAATGGATTCTAGTTTATCAATTGTTCCACCCGTATGTCCTAATCCTCGTCCAGACATTTTAGCAACAGGGACACCAACGGACGCTACAAGAGGACCAAGTACAAGGGTTGTCGTATCCCCTACACCACCCGTTGAATGCTTATCTACTTTTATTCCTTCTATAGAAGATAAATTGATTTGATCTCCTGATTCTACCATTGCCAGCGTTAAATCGGATCGTTCTTTTTCTGTCATCCCTTGAAAATAAACGGCCATTGACCATGCGCTTATTTGATAATCTGGGAGTGATCCATCCGTGAAACCATTGATAATAAACTTAATTTCTTCTGTCGTTAACTCTTTACCATCCCGTTTTTTAGCAATTAAATCAACCATTCTCATCCTGAGATTCCCCTAACTCCCGAAAATTATAGGTCTTTCACAATTTCTTTCACAAAGCGTAAAAATTTTTCTTTTACTTTTTCCGTAGTCTCTATCACTTCATCATGGGATAATGGTTGATCAAGTATTCCTGCAGCCATATTGGTTAAACATGAAATGCCTAATACCTTCATGCCACAATGACGTGCAACAATTACTTCAGGCACTGTAGACATTCCAACAGCATCGCCACCCATCACTCTTGCCATTCGAATCTCTGCAGGGGTCTCATAGGTTGGACCTGTATTTCCAACGTAAACGCCTTCTTTTAAGTCTAATCCTTGTGTTATCGCTATTTGTATAGCTAGACTTCGTAATTCCTTATTATATGCTTCTGACATATCAGGAAATCGCGGTCCAAAGCGTTCATCATTAGCCCCGATGAGTGGGTTTGTCCCCATAAAATTAATATGATCAGTAATGAGCATTAAATCCCCAGGTGCAAAATTTTCATTTACACTGCCAGCGGCATTTGTTACGATTATCGTTTCCACACCTAGCAGTTTCATCACGCGCACTGGAAATGTTACCTGTTCCATCGAATAGCCCTCATAATAATGGAAGCGTCCTTGCATGGCAACCACTTTCTTCCCACATAATTCACCAAACACTAATTGTCCTGCATGTCCCTCAACTGTCGAAACTGGAAATTCAGGGATATCAGCATAGGGTAAAATAATTGGCTGTTGGATTTGTTCCGCAAGAACACCCAGACCTGAACCAAGAATTAGGCCTATCCCTGGAGACGTTGTTATTTTACTTTTAATAAACGAAGCTACTCTTTCGATTGGATCATGCACAAGCAACCCCTCCTTTAATCTAATTCAGATAACATGCTTTTCCCATAAGAAGGCATTTTTATATCAAAATTGTCCGCTACTGTTGCTCCGATATCAGCAAAAGTTTGACGAATCGGTAATTCATGTCCTACGCTAAATCGTTTTGAATAGAGTAATAAAGGAACATATTCGCGTGTATGATCTGTACCAGGATGAATAGGATCGTTACCATGATCCGCTGTAATGATTAACAAATCATTTTCTGTTAATTGATCAAGCACTTCTGACATTCTTACATCAAATTCCTCTAATGCTTGACCATAGCCTATTGGATTACGACGATGACCAAATAAGGCGTCAAAGTCAACAAGATTTAAAAAGCTTAATCCTGTAAAATCTTGATGGATCGTTTCTAACAACTTATCCATACCATCCATATTAGAAACCGTTCTAAGCGATTCAGTTACCCCTTCACCGTCAAAAATGTCCGAAATTTTGCCAATCGCTAATACATCATAGCCGGCATCTTTTAATTCATCCATCACCGTACGGTTAAATGGTTTTAGGGCATAATCATGACGATTTGTTGTTCTCTTAAAATTTCCAGGCTCTCCAATGAAAGGACGTGCAATCACACGACCAACCTTATATTCATCAGATAATGTCATTTCCCGGGCTATTTCACAAATTTTGTATAATTCATCAAGTGGAACTACCTCTTCATGAGCGGCAATTTGAAGCACTGAATCAGCGGATGTATAGACAATGATTGACCCTGTCTTCATATGTTCTTCGCCTAGCTCATCTAAAATAGCTGTTCCACTTGCTGGCTTATTACCAATAATGCCACGACCTGTTTTTAGCGCTAACTCTTTCATTAAAGCATCAGGAAAACCATTAGGAAACACTTGAAAGGGCGTAGTAATATTAAGGCCCATGATTTCCCAATGCCCAGTCATTGTGTCTTTTCCAGTTGAAGCTTCTTGCATTTTTGTATAAAAAGCGAGTGGTTGATTGGCCTTTTCTACACCTTTTATTTCACGAATATTGCTTAATCCTAATTTTGCAAGATTCGGCATATGTAATCCGTTCATACGCTCAGCAATATGCCCAAGCGTATCTGCACCCTTATCACCGAAAAGCTCAGCATCAGGTGCCTCACCAATGCCAACAGAATCCATGACAACGACAAATATTCTTTTAAAGTTCATCCTAATCCTGGTTACTAAAATCTATAAAAAACTGCATTTCGCCCCTCAACCAAGAAAAAAGGGACCTACTGTGACGATTCTCACGTCATTCCATCAGGAAGGGAATCTCACCCTTGTCATGAACCTATTGTCCAAAACAACCTGTGGTGCTCTGTTAGAGCCAGCGGGGGTGCGACAAACCATTCCTTCTAGGTCAGTTTACCGCAAAGATTTTAGCACCAGGGTTACACCTCCTTCAGTTGTAATTCTTGGTTTTTCATCCTTATGGTTTTATGCACCACATTCCATAGTTTCCAGCTGCGATATTCTTTAAAATTTTCTATGTTATGGAGCATCATGCCCATGAATTTCCGTCTTTGTTTGCCATGATTTGATTGTTTCCCAGATTCTTCCATCGACCCAAGAACGTGAATCAAATAAGGCTTTACCTTCTTCTTCAGTTGTTTAAGCAATTCCTTTGGCACTTTCTCTTCAAAGTCTAAGCCCCTTCTTCCGATGACGAAAGAAGCCGCTTCATGCACAGATAACCCATACATCTTCGCATATTTCCAGCGTCCTATCACTGACGTATACGCTGGATTCACTTTTTTAATGTGAAACCCGCATTTTAGTCCCCTTGAAATAATGGCCTTTTGCAGTTTATTCTTAGCAAAAGAATGAACCAAACGATTGAAACGACGGTTCGTATCATGATCTTGTTTGAAAGTAAGATCTTCTAACACGATAGCTCCCACATTCCAACTCAATAAGTAGTCGATGATTTCTTTGGCTAGTTCACCCGCAATATGGCTTCTTCTATTACTCTTAACGTACTCCATTTCATGACAATAAAAGGTTTTGGACTTCAGCAAATTTCCTTGTTTCGATAACACAGAAACAGCTACTCTATCCAGATTCACATCGATTCCCGCGATATAATCAGACGTGATTTTGTCGCTCCATGCTAGTTCAGAGCCTACTTCCTCTATATCGTAGGTGATGTGGACATAATATCGCTCCTCTTTGCGCTTGATTTCAATGGAATAGACCTTGTATTCTTCAATCAGTTTTCCTGATGTCTTCTTATCTACAGTGGTTGGCATCACCACATCTACGATTTCATTAAAATATTTATCAGGAATGCGAAGTGCAAAACGTAAACGTGGACTCGTTTTCCCCTTTTCCACAAGTAAGGGATTAGCCACTTCTAGATAAAAGTGTTGGTCTTGATCATCGAATACAATTCTGGTATTCAAATTTCCCTTTTTAGTTCGATCACCACGAGAATAAAGAGTATTCGAACGTAATTTTCTCCACTCCTCATTAGTAATTTTCCCTTTTACCCGTTCGTAAAACTGTTTCTTTCCACCAAAGATAACAGGAGGAATAGTATCTGATTCCTGATGTTTCAAAAGAGCAGATTCTTTTTTTCTTAATTTGTGTAAACGGTCCCGTAATCCTTTCAAACAGATTGCAAGCGCAACCTTTTTAGGTGTTTTCTTACCGGTTTGATAATCCTCTATTTTTCGCTCTGTTCTTTGCATTTTGGCTTGCACACCTTCTATATGGATAGGCAACCACTTTTTTTGACTGGAAAGAACCGCTTTTGCTTGCATAACGGCATCTTCTGCATATCGTTTATTCAGATGAAAAATCACATGTACCTTTTTAATGAGCTTTTTCTCTTCTTCCCCTTCCACCAACCGATTAAAGGAAAAACGCAAGGCGGAACAAAAGACCGCCATTAATTGATTCAATGATTCCAATTCTTTTGATTTTGCTTCCTCGAATCGAACGATTTTGGTGATTTTCATGCCACCTACCCCTTTTAGGAACATTTGTTCTATGTCCATTTTACATACTCCAAAGAGAAATGGCAAGAAAATACAATAATGTTTTCGAAGTCATTTTTTATAGGATTTAGTAAGTTTTCATACGTTTTTTTAGCTATTGTAACCTCCTCACAGATATGAAATTTGTTTATAGTAAGATGATTGCCTAATATTTAGAAAAGTACAAGCGCCGATTAGGCAAAATTACGATTCCACCAGTCTAGCTAGACAACTAAAGTACAAATGCTGGATTCCCTCATTTTCCCTATCATTCTTAAAAACTTTTAAGCCCTAGGATGAAATTTTTTGTATACATCTTTTATCCGAACATTTGAAATATGAGTATAAATCTGAGTTGTTGAAATATCCGCATGTCCTAGCATCTCTTGAACCGAACGTAAATCTGCTCCATTCATTAATAAATGGGTTGCGAAGGAATGACGCAATGTATGTGGCGTTATATCTTTTTCAATCTTTGCTTCTCTCGTTAGTTTTTTTAAAATTTTCCAAAATCCTTGACGTGTAAGTTGTTCTCCATGGTGGTTTAAAAACAATGCATTGGTATGATGATTGGGACGAGCAAATTTTCCTCTACCCTTTTCCAAATATGCGTCAATCGCTGTTATTGCAGTTTGTCCAATAGGAATAATTCGTTCTTTATTTCCTTTACCGATACAGCGGACAAAGCCCATAATCTTATTGACATCACCAATTTCAAGTGAAATAATCTCGCTCACTCGCATACCTGTCGCATATAAAAGCTCAAGCATTGCTTTATCACGAAGGCCATATTCATTCATCACTTTTGGGGCATCAAGAAGTGCTTCCACTTCTTCCATACTCAGTACTTTTGGAAGGCTGCGTTCTGGCTGTGGTGTCTCAATATGTACCGATGGATCCTGATCCGTTACTCTTTCACGAAGAAGGAATTGATGAAAAGAACGAATGGAGGCAATATGTCGCGCCAATGTTTTCGAGGATTTTCCTTGATCTTTCAAATGGGCTAAAAAATGCATGATATTAGTTCTACGAGAGTCATTCCACTCGTTTATTTGTTCAACATTTTTAACATACTGTAAATAGGATTTTAAATCTCGTTGATAAGAAACAATCGTATTCTTAGCTAATCCTTTTTCAATGGTTAAAAAGTGTATAAAATCTCTAATTTGATCTTCCATATTCATTACTCCCCATTTAAATAAAACAACATTAAACGATCGAACCATGTGTTATACTCTGAATCCACTGCTTTTGTTACTTTAACTGCCGCTCCTTGTGGTTCATCATAACGATGGTAACTTTGATATTCTTGATTTAACCATACCATCCCAATATAAAAAAGAACAGTAAAGCCTACAAAAAGAATTAACACTTTACAAGTATGTAAAATTAGCGTTAATGACGTTTTCATAGTCTTCCTCCCATCTTAACATTGCTTTACTTTCAATCTATGCCCAGGGAGACAAGTTTTATACATCAATTTCCCCTCCTATCTGATATCACAGTTTAATTCAGCTTTATAATGAATCATTGAAATCAAAAGGCTATAAGGAATTTGAACGAACTTTTGATTGTTCTTTTTGCCTATATTAGATTTCTGTTTCCAGCCTTTATTTTGCCCAATGATGATGGTATCGATGTTTTCAAGGAAAAGCGGATACACCTTCACTAGACCAACTTCTATAAAAAAACAAAAACCTTTTCCTACGTTAGGAAAAGGCGAATGAATTGTTAGTTATCTTCATTATTATTTTTGGCTTTATCAATGCAACGATGACAAATGCCGTGAAACGTTAATCTATGATCTTTTATCTTGAAGTTCCAGTCGCGTTCTACAATTGCTTCGACATCATCAAGTAAATCTTCTTGAATTTCATCCACTGCACCACATTCCACACAAACAAGATGATGATGAAAATGTGCTGCTCCTTCTTGTCTCAAGTCATAACGGGAAACCCCGTCCCCAAAGTTAATTTTATCTACTACTTTCAATTCGGTTAACAACTCTAGCGTACGATAAACCGTTGCTAAACCAATCTCTGGCGAAACTTCTTTGACAAGGAGGTAAACGTCTTCAGCGCTTAAATGATCCTCTTCATGCTCAAGTAAAACGCGGACGGTCGCTTCTCGCTGAGGCGTCAATTTGTAGCTGGACGAGTGCAACTGTTTTTTTATTCTATCTATTCTTTCTTCCATACCTGATTCCCTCCCGCGCCGCTATCTGTTCTATTATAACAAATGAGGGAAAACTGTCAAAACACATTTGTTCAAGATTTTAAAAATTTTTACCTTGTTCTTATTATTTAGAAAGCATACTAACCACACTCTTCATTAACGCTGGTGATAAATAAGTTTCAATTGCTCCCGCTGCGATTAAGAAAAGCATCGACGCGACTAATGCGAATAAATAGCGTATAAGGACCGGCTTAAGCGGTGTCCGGATTTGCTTTAAAAAAAGGCGACTTATCATTTTTATAGAAAGAGAAACAGCGAGAACACTAATGATAATAAAAACCGGTACAATAAAAATATTTTGCGGTAAAATAGAAACAAATGAAAGTAAAAATCCACTCCAGCCCATTTGATTGACCAAAAAACCCACCGTAAATCCAACTACCATTCCTTTTAAGAATAATAAAATTAGAATGACAGGCAAGCCAATAATAGAAATACCCAATATCCAGATCAAACTTATATATTTAACATTATGTAAAATACTTTGGCTAAACATTTCATTTGTAGCTGCTATTTCCCCTTGTGATACTTGTCCAAAAAATTGAGATAAATAATAAAATAAATCTTCTTTTTGAGAAAAACTCAAGCTATTTACAAGGACTGCACCAAATATTACGCCCATCAAAAAAAGCACAGTGATAAAAACATAAAGTGAGGAATGTTCTGTGATATGTTTAATTACCGCGTTTTGTACTATGGATTGTTTCTTCATTTTTCATCCTCCCAACTCTTTACTTGAATCTATGTAATTCGTTGGGAATTCATGCGATAAAATAGACTAGTTTCATTAAATTTTTATATATGGTGGATGAGATATTTCAATTGAATCCACAAATCATATTTGTTAACGGGATAATAAAATCATTGAAGGACAAAAATCAGAGGGCTCTCAATGCCTAAAAAGAGGAATTGGTACAGAAAAAAGTGCGAGAAGAGGGCTCTCAATGCCCAAAAAGCAGAATCGGTACAGAAAAAAGTGCGAGAAGAGGGCTCTCAATGCCCAAAAAGCAGAATCGGTACAGAAAAAAGTGAGAGAAGAAGGCTCTCAATGCCCCAAAAGCAAAATCGGTACAGAAAAAAGTGAGAGAAGAAGGCTCTCAATGCCCAAAAAGCAAAATCGGTACAGAAAAAAGTGAGAGAAGAAGGCTCTCAATGCCCAAAAAGCAGAATCGGTACAGAAAAAAGTGCGAGAAGAGGGCTCTCAATGCCCAAAAAGCAGAATCGGTACAGAAAAAAGTGCGAGAAGAAGGCTCTCAATGCCCAAAAAGCAGAACCCTGGTAGGTTGCTCGAGCTGCTCTCCAGCAGCGCCCTATCCCCTGCCAGGTAAGAACTAGTACAAGTATTCACGTTTTAACAGAAAACATTCATTTACACAAAATAATTTATATTCCCTGGTCACCTTGAATATTGTCCTTCATACAGGCTATGAAGGACGGGATTCAGTAAAGCATCTAGAATATTGCACTTCTTATAGCTCTGAAGGGTAAATAATAGTTCCTTGGATAAACACTTGCGTATGAACTAGTGATTTAAACCTTGTTTTTTCCGTTTTTACACCCACTTCACAAGTAAACCCGTTAGCAAATGGCTACTATTGTTTGATCTTCCCGTACTTTCCGCCCCCGCCTACTTCAAAAGACAATGTCCCTTTTCTTGCTTGGTCAATATAATGAGCTAGTTTCTTTGGTACAACTTCTTCCAACTCTTCCACTGCAGTCTTATGCAAAATCGTCATTTCCGTTCCAAATGCTTGCAATAGCCGTTCTAACATTTTCGGGCCAAGACCTGGGATAAAATCAAGTGGCACTTGATGAATATAGGGCGGTCGTGGGCGATATTGTTCCATTTTGGTTGACAGTTCCTTAATCCTCGTCGAGACGCCTTTAATAATATGTTTGGCATGACATGCAGGACAAAGTAATTCACCATCAGGCACTATTTGAGAACAATCTCTACAAACCGTTTGATGATATTTACCCAATAATGGATTCAAACCATAATTAGCTGTAATCATTCGATTATCTTTTTCACGAAGTGCTTTCTTAAACTCGGTAAAACTTGCTTGTTCTAAACGAATGGTTTGATATTCACGAGCTATTTTTCCAAGTGAATGTGCATCAGAATTTGTTAGAATTACATATTGTTCTAACTCTTTTATCGATTTTACCATCTCTGTATCCGCACTAAGACCAAGCTCGATTGCATCAATAAGAGTTGGCTCAAACACCTCATTTAAACTCGAGATTACGCCTTTACCATAAAGGCTCTTAAATGGTGTGAATACATGGGCTGGAATAAATAGCCCGTCCAATTCACGAACCGTTTTTTGTAATGTGATCCCATCACAATAAATACGTTGGGAGCTTAAATGAATGTTCTTCATATAGCCGCTCATCCACAGCGAAAATGACTTCATCACTTCGATTGTTGGGAAAAAGGCGAGTACATGAATTGGCCCGTGACAACGGGAATCGTATATTTCAATTTCTGAGCCCGGAATCACTGTCACATTTTGATAACGCAAGCCACCTTCAGGAAGTTCATACAATTCACCCGTGGCCATGAGCTCTTCAATTTCAACAATTACCTCTGGTGAATGACAGTCAATAATCCCGATTAGGTCAAGACCTTTCCTTTCACTAGCTACTCGTAAAATATTAGTAAATGTCAATGTTTTACTTCCCGTTATTTTAACGGCTCTTCCGCTTTTTGTTCGACCGATATGAATATGGAAATCGGCATAATAATCTCTCATTTATTGATTCAACGTCCTCTTTAGTTGCAAATATTGAACAGCATAAGCCGTTTTTGCATCACAAATTTTTCCTTCATCAATCAATTGCTCTGCTTCCTCTAATGTCAACTCTAAAACTTCGACAAATTCATCCTCATCTAAGCCAGCCGCATTTTCTTTCTTAGATATATTATGTGCCATGAATACATGAACTAATTCATCGCAAAAGCCTGGCGCCGTATAAAAGGAAATCAAATGCTCCATTTTTTCGCACTCATAACCCGTTTCTTCCTCAAGCTCTCGTTCTGCCGATGTTAATGGCTCTTCACCCTTTTCAAGCTTTCCAGCAGGTATTTCTACTATGCTCTTCTCTAATGCCTTGCGATACTGCTCAACCAAAACAAGTTTGTTCTCTGGTGTTAGAGCAATAATGGCCACTGCACCCGGATGCTTAATAAGTTCTCTTTTACTTGTCTTCCCATTTGGCAATTCCACTTCATCTACCTGGAGACTGATCACTCTTCCCGTAAATATTTTTTCTGACGATAATGTTTTTTCTATAAATTTATCCAACTTGTCCACTCCTTTGTTCTATTCAGTTTAATTCTTCATATATTTTATCATTAATCATTTGGGAGGGCGATGTAATGAAAATTTATGTATTAGAGAAGGGTATCATTTTCTCAGGAAAAGGATGGGAAATTAAACAAAAACTTAAAGAATCAAAACATAAATATGAATACGTAAGCGACTGGATTGCAGACGTCCATAAACAGGACAAGTTGATACGAAAAGCGTAAGGCACCCGTTCAGCGGCGATTCATAATGATTTTTTAAAATTGAGATGAAATATTAGAAAACATGACTCCTGCTCAGTACTGGGCAATCAGTTATGTTTTTTCTTATACTTTCAAAATGACTTTGCCTTTCGCGATTATGGGCGTCAAGTCGTGTTTTTTCTATCGAAACTCATTAATACCCCTTTCCTAATATTTAAGTTAAAATGAAGGTAATATTCTAAACAAATTTTCGTGGATAGGGGTACATACGATGAAAACAAGGCTATTAGGCAATTCCAACATTTCAGTTTCAGAAATTGGTCTAGGTTGTATGTCACTAGGAACTGATGGTGAAAAAGCAGCAGAGATTATTCTAGCAGCTTTAGATGAGGGCATTACCTATTTTGATACAGCTGATTTATATAATCTTGGAGGAAATGAATCCATTGTCGGTAAAACATTAAAGCCCTATCGATACCACGTAATTATTGCTACAAAAGTTGGTAATCGGTGGAATGATTCAAAGGATGGCTGGTATTGGGATGCTTCAGCTGCTTATATAAAATCAGCGGTTAAAGAGAGCCTAAAACGTCTTGGTACGGATTATATTGATTTATATCAGCTTCATGGAGGTACTATTGAAGACAATATTGATGAAGTCATTGAAACATTTGAAGAGCTAAAAAAAGAAGGATATATTCGTGCGTATGGAATATCTTCAATTCGCCCTAATGTGATTAAGCAATATGTGAAAGAATCCAATATAGACTCCGTTATGATGCAATACAGTTTACTTGATCGACGTCCAGAAGAATGGATTTCCCTTCTTGAAGAAAAACAAATCAGCATTATCGCACGCGGTCCGGTGGCTAAAGGACTTTTAAGTGATAAAATGCTAGACAAGTTAACAGCGGATGGATATTTAGACTATAGCTATCATGAATTAAAAGAACTCCTTCCATTACTACAGGATAAGCTTTCTCCACGGAATGCTAACGAAACAGCTCTACAATATGTGCTTTCGGAGCCAAGCGTAGCAGCCGTTATTCCTGGAGCAAGTTCAGTGGAACAGCTTCGTAAAAATTGCCAAGCTGTCCAAAGTGAAGCCCTATCTTCTGAAGAACTTCAACTTTTACGCCAACTGACAAAAGTAAGTGTGTATGATGTTCATCGAGAGTAAGAATGTATTCGGTGTTAACCTGAATAAATAAATCAAGAATGTAACCTATATTATGCATAAAAATAAGACACGGAGCTCCCGTGTCTTATTTAAAATTTTTCCAATTCAAATTACTTTCTCCAAGTAATTCTTCAAATGATTTATTTTTTTCACGTTGCTTTCTTTCCTCACGCTTCCTCGCTTCTTCAGCCTCTTTTTTAACCTGTTCTGCTTCCGCTAATTCTTTTTGCGTTTGGCGCAATTGAGACATGATATCTTGATTAATGCGATTACCTAGTTTTAAAGAATCATCTTTATCTTGTTTCTTTGTTATACTTGTGTTGTTATGTTGTTTCTTTTTCAATTGTAAAACCTCCTTACGTTAGTAAGATTATATCATGGATTACAGTTGGTTTTTAGTTTTCTCATCCTGATGTTACAATAAGCCTTAGAGGTGGATTTTTTATGAAAAAATGGTGGTTTATTGTTATTGGAACCTTAACCTACGTAATAGGCATTGGCACCTATTTTTCTAATCGAATTATGTACATGAAGACAAAAGAGGATGACTTCATTAGAAAGCGTGAAATTGAAGCAAAACGATTAATCGTCGATGATGCTACAGCACTACCAAGAACGGAAATCCTCCTTCCTTCCCCTGCTGGTTATTCGTTGAAATGCGTATTTATGGAGCCACATGATACGAAGAAGTGGGTCATTATTTGTCATGGTGTGACTGAAAATAGAGTAAACTCCTTTAAATACGCTAATATTTTTATGAAGCTAGGATTTAATGCTGTCGTTTATGACCATCGTCGCCACGGTGAATCTGGTGGTAAAACGAGTAGCTACGGCCATTATGAGAAATTTGATTTACAAGCTGTAGTAGCTGCATTAAAAAAACGGAAAGGAAACGATATTCTGCTTGGCATTCATGGTGAATCCATGGGGGCAGTCACAGCACTATTGTACGCGGGAATGCTTGAAGATGGAGCTGATTTTTATGTAGTTGATTGCCCATTTTCTAACTTTGAGGAGCAAATTAAGCATCAAATGAACCGAGAAATCCCTTTGCCTTCATGGACTATTTTTCCTATCGGCCGAGCATTTATTAAACTTCGTGATGACTACTGGACAAGCGAGGTTTCACCGATTGACTATGTACAAAACATCCAAAATCCTGTTTTATTTATCCACAGCGAGCCCGATCTCTATATTCCTGTAGAAATGACCAAGGCTTTATATGAAAAAAAAGAAGGACCAAAACGACTTTACTTAGCAAAAAGAGGCGGTCACGCACAATCTTATAATGAAAACCCGGAAGAATATGAAGCACAAATCAAAGCCTTTTTAGATACATACTCTTTACAATAAGGGTGTTTAAACACCCTTATTGTAAAAGCTAAGCCGTGGATTTAATATTTGATTCGGACTGGTTAGCATGAAACAATTGGCAGTCGACTCAAATTTGATTTTCATAATTTCATCTAAAAAAATCATTTTTGATTTCTCTACATATATAGTTAAACCATTCGTTTCAACCTTTTCGAAATCATCGTCTAGCTCATCAACAAGCCAAAGGGCTGTTACTCCATCAACTAAACAGCCACATCCTTCTGTGTCATATTTCAGTAAAAGATATCCGTTTGCACTGTTTATCTTTTCGGTTATTTTGGCTAAAGCCTGATCTGTCCATTCGATATACATTAAAAAACCCCCTACGAACCATATTATACACGGTTCTACCCGTTTGCAAAAAAACAAAAACAATCTGAAAATAGTGATTTTTCAGACAGCTTTTAATGAAATATAATGTTAGGATATGTTCCAAACAAGCTCCTTGCACTTTCTTATAACTCTACTTTCATACTTCTAATTGTTTCACGATAGGTGTTAGGTTAACAAAGAAATACGCTAAAGCCTCTATCAAGTGATTTGATTAATCAGATAATACACTAGTGCCTTGTGTAAAGATCAACTTTCTTCGTTGATCTTTTTATTTTGGATACTTCACATTTTCTTTGACATTTTTTATACTTAGTGAATATAATTGATTACAACAAATAATGTTTCCTAAAGGAAACATTTTAGGCCAAATAAAAAAGGAGCTGCACATAATGGCTAATTCAAATGGACTTATTCGATCTGCTTCACATTCATTACAAGGTAATTCTAAAGGAATCAAAAAATTGCTTCCCTTTTTAGGTCCTGCTTTTATTGCAGCTGTAGCATATATTGATCCTGGTAACTATGCCACAAATATCGCAGCAGGTTCGAAATATGGGTATACGCTTTTATGGGTCATTTTCGTTTCTAATTTAATGGCTGTGCTCATTCAAACCTTGTCAGCGAAATTAGGAATTGCCACCGGAAAAAATCTACCTGAGGTTTGCCGAGATCAATTCTCACAAAAAACTTCTATCCATGTTATGGATACAAGCTGAAATTGTAATTATGGCCACAGATTTAGCTGAATTTATTGGGGCAGCACTCGGTCTCTATTTACTTTTTGGTCTTCCGCTTATAACTTCTGCCATAATTGCCGCCATAGGTTCCTTTGCCATTTTAGAAATTCAAAGTAGAGGAATTCGTTCATTAGAAGCGGTTATTACAGGCATGATTTTTGTGGTGGTCATTGCATTTGGTGTTCAAGTATTTTTTGCAAAACCTGATACTACTGCTGTTCTTTCTGGGCTATTTACACCCCAATTTAAAAATGTAGATAGCGTTTTATTATCCGCTGGGATGCTTGGAGCCACAGTAATGCCTCATGCGATTTATCTACATTCAGCTTTAACTCAAAGAAGGATTGTCGGAAAAAACGAAATGGAGCGGAAAAAAATCTTTCATTTTGAGTTCATTGATATCATCATTGCCATGCTTATCGCAGGTGGTATTAACGCTAGTATGCTAATTGTATCCGCAGCTCTGTTTCATAAAAATGGATTACACGTTGAAGATTTAGATGTAGCCTTTCATCAATTTGGAGCCTTACTTGGTCCTTCTGTAGCCATCTTTTTTGGAATTGGATTATTGTCTGCTGGACTTTCAAGTTCTACTGTTGGTACGATGACGGGGGATGTCGTCATGCAAGGATTTATCGGTAGGAGAATTAAACTCTATTTGAGAAGAATTATTACGATCGTACCGCCTTTAATCATTATTATGATTGGCGTGAATCCATCTAAAGCACTGGTTATGAGTCAAGTTGTTCTTTCCTTTGGCATCTCGTTTGCGTTAGTGCCATTAATCCTGTTTACAAGTAACAAATCAATTATGGGTAATCTTGTAAATCGCCAAATTACAACGATCATAGCTTGGATTATTGCCGGAATCATTATTAGTTTAAATTTATTCTTATTGTATCAAACTGTATTTGGTTAAGAGAAAACCTCCACGTAAATCGCCTGTTTCATACGATTTACGTGAGGGGTTCCTCTTACGCTTTATTCCCACCAATTAACTTGCTACGATACAATGCTGTTCCAGCTTTTGTATAAGATACTGCCCTAAGCAATGCCCGTGAGCCATATTTATGACGAATTCGATCAACTGTGTAGCCTAGATCATGTTTTTTCCAACGAGTATCATCAAACAAAGCTAGCTGCATTTCGATATCATCAACGATATTCGATAGCGTGACCGAAATACTCCGAACGGTTTTATGCGCATAGTTTTCCTGAAAAAGGGCTATACACACCTGATAGATTTCCATCGTAATGTTCGTGGGCTCATCAATCGAGCGTGAACGCTGAAAACCATCACCAAATTCATCCTTACTATAGCCTATTCCAAGACTAATGGTTCTTCCAGCTTTATGATGACTACGTGCCCTTCTGGCCACCTCTTCACAAATTTCTAGCAAAACTTGTTTAATCTCAGTTTCTTTTTTATAATCACGAAGTAAAATTTGACTTTTCCCAAAGCTAATCTGCCCTGCCTTCATAGGTGCTACTCCAAGCTCAGATAAATCCATTCCCCACGCATGATGGTATAACTGATTTCCCATAATTCCAAATTTCTTTTCTAATAGCTCAAGCGGATAATGTGCTAGCTGTCCAACATTAAAAATACCCATGCTGTTCAGTGTTTTTTCAGTACGTCCCCCAATTCCCCACATATTACGAAGCGGTGAAATTGGCCATAGCTTCGTTGGAATATCCTCATATGTCCACTCGGCAATTCCTTTATATTTCGCATCTAAATCCAAGCACAGCTTTGCCATTAACATATTGGGGCCAATTCCGATCGCACATGGCAGCTGAAATTCGCGTTCGATTTCATTTTTAATTTTTTCAGCAATTTGACGAACATCTCCCCAAAGCAAAGACACACCATTCACTTTAATAAAACTTTCATCCACGCTATACACATGAATCGCTTCCATTGGAGCATAGCGATGAAACAGCCGCGTAATTTCCTTTGAAATTCGGATATACGTAGCCATTTGTGGCTCAACAAGGATAACTCGAGGATCCTTTGGAATCTCAAACAAACGGGAACCTGTTTTAATGCCGAACTCCTTTTTCATTTTTGGAGAAGCTGCCAAAACAATACTTCCTGATCTCTCCAAGTCCCCAACAACCGCTACATAGCACTCAAGTGGTTTAAAGCCCTCAATCACTGCGGAACAGCTCGCAAAAAAGCTTTTCATATCTACACACATGATTAACTGCTTTGGCATCACACTGTAATCCATTATAACCTCCAAAAGAACATATATTCGTATATAATCAATGATACACGAATATATGTTCGTTTTCAACGAAATTTTACAATACATTAAAAAACAATAATATATACTAACATAATTTTCTTCCATTACCAGGTAAAGAATCAATAATTCATCACTTCAACCTATTGCTTGAGTTTTCAAGTGTATAACCTTATAAAATCAATAGATAATTAGTAGATAACAGACTGAGTACAAGCTCCTATTTTTTGTAATCTATTTGTAATCCAATTCATACAGCCCCCGCCATACATATATTGTAGAATAATATTATTGGAGATTAAGAGAAAATATGGAGGGATTAGAAATGAAAAAATGGATGGCATCTACTTTTATAGCATCCACCTTATTGTTGACACCTTTACAAGCATTTGCAAATATTGGAGACCAAACTCTTTGGCAGGGACAAAATCATAGCGATGTGAGACAACTGCAGCAATTATTAAAAAATAAAGGTTCCTTTACATATTCAGGTTCATTAACTACCTATTTCGGTACAAATACAGCCGCTGCTGTAAAAAGTTTTCAAAAATCACGTGGATTAGTAGCAGACGGTATTGTCGGGAAAAATACATATAATGCACTCGGTGTCTATAAGGTAAATAATGAAAGTTTAATCAACTATGCGAAAACATTGATTGGCATCCCTTATCAATGGGGAGGAACAACAACCGCAGGATTCGATTGTTCAGGTTTTGTATATTATGTATTTCAAAAATCACAAGGTATTACACTACCGCGGACAACGAAGCTACAATACGCTAATGTCGGCTTAGCGGTAACATCCCTATCCCCTGGTGACCTTGTCTTCTTTGACACTACAGCTGGAAGAACAGGTGTATCACATGACGGTATTTATATCGGAAATGGACAGTTTATTCATTCTTCTTCATCCCAAGGTGTTACCATTTCCAATATGAGCAATTCTTATTGGAGTCAGCATTATATTGGGGCCAAAACATTCTAATCAAAAGGAATAAGCTATTTTCTATACGAAGAAGGGCAAAATCAATGTATGATTTTGCCCTTTTTCGTTCACTCAATCTATTTTTTACAGTGGATCCACCACTTTATTTGTTCGATCATCAACAATAACTGTAAAACTCGTGTCCAAATTGGAACGATTCATCATTTCAATTTTATAAACATTCTCTCTTGATACATGTGTAATCTGAAGAACCATAAAACGTTGGATCGCCGACTCCGTGACACTTTCAATAGCTGCCGTTACCGCATTTTGCTCAGCCATGCTTTTACTATCAGTTAACACAATCAGAAGCTTGGCCTTTGCTTTTGACGGAAACGATTCTTCCATGCCGCCCACATACCATGGTTTTACTTTCATCCCGATTGTTAAATCGGCATATGAAAGCTGATTTCCATCCTCATCCTGAATGTGTATCTCATCCGTTATCGTATAATATGTACTTTTGATTAAGATTTGCTTATTATCAAGATCTGTTATGAAACCTGTATCTCCTTTAGATATTGGCTCTTTTTGATTTTCTAAACCCTTACAGCCTGATAATAGGATCACGAGAATACATAATATAGAAATCCACTTTTGGTTCACTAAATCTCGCCTCCTCAATGAATCCTCCTCAGGTGATTAAGTAACCCTTAGAAAACATGACATGTCGCATCAAATAGAAAAAGTATCTTTACAATGTTCTTCTAAATTATAAAACTATTTCTTAAAAAAAGCTCGTTTACCAATGAGTTCGACCGTCCTTGGAAATAAATAATACAATGTACTCGCAAAATCCATCCAACCTGGTAAATTGATTTCCCGTTTGGTCGTGAACATCGAATTAACCACTTTCCGAGCAACGTCTTCCGGCTTCAACATAATTTTTTCTATATTTTTTATATAGTTACCCGATTCATCAGCCGTTTCAAAAAAGTCAGTTGCAATGGGACCTGGATTGACCGTCATCACAAAAATATGGTCATTCTTCAGTTCCATCCGCAATGCATTAGAATAGCCAAGCACTGCAAATTTCGTTGCTGAGTACAGAGATGATTTAGGTGTTGCCATTTTTCCAGCTTGAGATGCAATATTGATAATATGACCGGATTTACGGCGTTTCATCGCAGGGAGGACGCTACTTGTACAAGCCATTAAACCAAGCACATTCACATCAAACATAGCTTTTGCTTCACGAATATCGGTTTCGATGGCTTCTTTAAAAGTGCCGTACCCAGCATTATTCACAAGCACATCTACCTCACCAACCTCACGTGCAATTTGTTGAAAGACATCTTCTACATTACTTGGATTGGCGACATCAAGCTGATAAGCATGGGCATCTATTTTGTAGGTCTTGATTAATATTTGGCGTAAAGCTTCTAATTTATCCAGACTTCTCGCTAGTAAGATAACACTTGCACCTTGCTTAGCTGCTTGTATCGCAATCTCTTTACCTAATCCCCCAGAAGCTCCTGTAATAGCAATGATTTTCCCTTGTAATCTATTCATCACGCAATCATAAACCTTATTAGGCCATCTTGAATTTCACTTGTAATTGCACCTAAATCCACTAAATAATCTAACTGACCAATCGTTTCCGACATCGTTAAGCGGATTTCATTACGATAGACCTTTGGAAAAAGCTGCTGGCATACCTCAAATACAGTTAACGGCTTTTCTTGCAACATTTGTTTTACTTGCATGGCCCGATTATGCTGACGTGTCATACGGAATTGAATTAATTCATTTACATTTTCCACCTCAACCCCGTGACCCGAATAAACCTTTGATATTGGCAACTCTAGTAATTTGTTTAACGACTTATTATATTGAAGGAGTGGACGAAGTCGTTCATCGCCAGGATGAAGTGGTGGTTCCATAATTGGATTTGGTGAGATTCTAGCGAGCAGTTGGTCTCCACCAATTAACACACCCTCCTTTTCACGGTAAAACGATAAATGGCTTTGCGCATGCCCCAACGTTTCTATTGCCGTCCAACCAGGTAAACCAGGTAACTGATTACCTTCCGCTAAAACTCCAGAAAGCTTTCTTTTCGCAAAAAACTTCTTTTCCTCTCGAAAATCAATGACTTTCTCTCTTAATTCTTCCGCAATACCGAACTTTCGAGCAAAGTCACTAAAGAAACGATAAGATAATTGTGAAAACTCTTCATTCCAAGTCAACCACCGTTGATTATTTTGATGACCATAAACAGGTACATCTTGGTCAAAAAAATCTAGTGCTCCAGCGTGATCCGGATGATGATGTGTTAAGATCACTTGTTCAATATCTGTTATTTTTAGTCCTAATTCTCCTAATTTATAAGATAACGTCTCTTTTGATTCTTCTGTGTTAACACCCGTATCAATTAAGGTCAATGCATCTCCTTTTACTAGATACACATTTACATCTCCTACAGGAAAGGGAGTAGGTAAAGTCAATTTTGCTATATTTTTGTCCCAAATTACCATTTTTGATCCACCTTATCTTTTAATATGAAAGTTCTCGTCCAAAATCTTTCGTTTAATCAATATTCTACATTTTTCCATCTTACTTGTCATTATTTTCACATAATTAATATTGCTTTTTAATAAGATGAATATATTACTTATTGACAGTTTACTTGGTTATCGTTCATAATCACAAGTAATTAAGTGGCCGTTATTAAGACCAAGTAAAACTACATTGGAGCGAAAAACATGAAAAAGATTGCTTTTATCGGAGCAGGTGCCATGGCCGAAGCCCTTATTTCAGGAATGGTTGCCCAACACATCATCGAATCAAAGAACATTTTTGTCACAAACAAATCGAATGAAGCTAAATTAGCTAATTTGAGTGAAAAGTATGGCGTTCATGGCACAAGATCTGTACAAGAAACAATGGAAGATGCTGATATAGTAGTCCTTGCTGTAAAACCCAAAGATATACTATCAACCATGCAGTCTATTCAGGAATATATCACAACAGAGATGTTCTTCATTTCTGTTGCCGCTGGAGTTCATACCGGAAGCCTTGAAGGAATTGTTGCAAAAAAAGTAGCGATTGTACGCGCTATGCCAAATACATCAGCAACAGTCGGTAAATCAGCGACAGCTATTTGTACAAATGAGTATGTAACAACTGACCAGCGTCAAGCTGCCATTGATCTTTTTGAAACAGTTGGTTCTGTGGTCGTTGTTAAAGAAGACCAGTTAGACGCTGTTACAGGTTTATCTGGAAGTGGTCCAGCGTATCTA
Source organism: uncultured Bacillaceae bacterium (assembly GCA_963751845.1). Lineage (GTDB taxonomy): Bacteria > Bacillota > Bacilli > Bacillales > DSM-1321 > Peribacillus. The sequence continues at coordinate 256,457 of CAVVWH010000016.1, read as the reverse complement.
TACTATCTAGTCGAAGCAATGGAAAAGGCAGCTGTAAACCTAGGTCTAGAGGCTGAAACAGCAAAACAATTAATCATTCAAACCATGCTTGGTACTGCAGAAATGCTACAGCACTCTTCAAAATCACCAGCAACCTTAAGACAAGAAGTTACCTCTCCAGGAGGAACGACAGAAGCTGGTTTGAAGGTGTTAGAAGCGAATCAAGTAGGAGCTTCGTTCGTTGCCTGTATTGAGGAAGCTACTGAACAATCTATACGAATGGGCAAACAAATAAGTGACCAACTTGCAGAATACATTGTTACCCAATAATAAAAAAGTAAAAACTCGCCGTAGTTGGCGAGTTTTTTTATGTATGTCCAGGAGCACTGATTCTTTGTTGAACTACACCAAAATATAAGGAAACGAAAAAAAATGTCCAAACAAGATTCCAACCTTCTCTTCCGACTTCTAGCACTACAATTTATCTTGGAATCTCTACTTCTATTTTTAGCCAATAAAGACTCTTAGTTGTAAATTAACCTCCAATTATTAAAATTATTAATAATATCAAAACATATATCGATTCACTTAAAATAGACTGGCCCTATTGAAAAAGTCACTTCAATAGGACCAGTCTTTATATTTTTATTTAAAATATGATTAAACAACTAAATCGTCAATCAGGTTGATTAATTTAACTCAAAAAATATCCACTTACCAGTTTGGTAATATCAAACTTCTTTTATCATGCTGCTGACCTGTGAATAAATCTTTTCGAAAGAAGTATCCAACGACAAAGCTAACTCTTTAAATAATATATTTTGAGTAGTGTCTAAAATTCGGCGATCTTGTTCATATAGTTTTTTTTGTCCATTCTAAGTTCAATATCTTTTCGCATTAGGGTATTCACTACTTTAGCGATTTCACTGCGAACTCCACCTTTTCCACCTTTTGTATTGAAAGTTCCGTTCTCTTAGATTACCTACCCAACATATACCCGTTTGTTGAAATGACTGTAAAATTTCTTCTGCTTCTACACGATCCATCATCTTTAGCATTACGACTTTATCATTATCAACTGGGGTACTTATCAGTGAATTTGCTTGTTCAAGAGGATGTATTTCATAATACGTTTTGGTAACGTTAGAAAATGTTTTTTCACATATATTATCAATTTTACTTACACCATGTGCTGAATAAATAACAACATCTCCAATATTAAACATCACACTTTTCTCCTCACAATATCATCAACTTAGTTTACAATATATTGTATTACAATATTTAATTTTTGTCAACTTAATTGACAATCATTCTAGATTAATGTATAGTAAAGAAGTAGGAAACTGAAAGGAGTAAACTATTGGATTACGTATTACAAAGCTTAGATTTAATTGACTTAATAAGTGAGCGTCATATCCAACTTCGCAGCATAGCGGAGAAATTATGGAACGATAATAGTGATATTCATATTTCGAATTCAGAATGGTTTATTATGGCGAGAATTTATAAAAAGCAACCGACAATTTCATATGTTTCAAAGCATGTAGATATTTCACGACAAGCAACTCATAAATTCATAAAAAATCTTGAAAGTAAGAACTTACTTAATATAAGCAACTTAGAAAATAACAAAAAAGATAAATGCGTTCAGTTAACTGAGTTAGGCGAAAAATGCTATGAAAAAAACGAAGCATTGAAGGCAAATCTGGAGAAGAAAATTATTGATAAAATTGGGGAAGAAAAATTTGAAATTCTGAAAGAAATTCTAAATTTAGATTGGGATTTATAGTTTCAATAATGAAATGGGAGTTTTCATCTTAATTGAATAGTAAACCATCTTCTAAGCGTTCAATAATTTAGATTCTATCAGATCATGAGAAATGGAGAATGATTCATGTACGAAAAGCTTTATTTAATCCACAATCCTTTAGATGGCATGAAAGATTGGGTTTCAGAAAGAGAATTTACAGTTGGATCTCAAAAGTTGAGAAACGTATTTGGGGTTCTTTATCTAGATGATGTTAAGATTATGTTGCATTATAACAATCCGTTCAAGGAATCCATTATGAAAGAATACAATATAACCGCTGAAGAAAAAGAAAGTATTTCCTTACATCATGTGTGTCGAATGATTAGCAAAACTGAATTGATGGAATTAATTGAAAGGGAAGCTAAAGATAATGCCGATATCGATTCATCTTTTTCTCCATATCCATCTAGTATAGAATTATCAGATGGCTGCTTTAATTGGAATGAGGAAAAAGGATGTTATGATGAGGCACTACAAGAGAAATATTAAATAGCAAAAACGCAAGTTAATCGCAGTGCGTTTTTTATCATATTAAAAAAACGTTATTCAATAGGATACTATAAACAAAATTGCAAATTCATGTGAATTTGCTTTTTTTATGAGTATTTTTCTTACCCTATTCCTTTATAGAATGTAAAAACTAGTAGGAAATCCACTTTCTTTAGCGAAAGAAAACTAGTTTTGTCGTCTCTGCAGGATTGACTCTTCCTTTCTAGAATGGTTAATCGACGAAGCTGTTCTTAATATGAACCTGTCTTATTATGTTGTCTAAATCGATCGGTGAATTTTTATTTAGGAGGGAATTTCGATGAATACAAGTGAAGTTTCAAAATTACTAGGTGTGTCTCATAGCACGATCAATCGCTGGATTTCTCAATTGAAGCTAGATATTGACAGAACCGCACTAGGTCATTATCGATTTTCCGAAGAAGATATTGCGTTGCTCCAACAAATTAAAGAACAGCTCCAAAGCGGAATTATTTTACAAAACATTCAAATAGGTGAAAAGAAAGTGCGTAAGGCCACCGTTTCAAGTAAACAAGCTACACCGGATGAGAATAAAATAGTTGAAAAGCTGCAGGAGAAGGTAACACATATTGAAAAGCGCCTCGAGACAAAAGCGGACGATGTCGTTTCCTATCAACTGTTACAGCATCGTAGCGATATTGAAGAGCTGCAAAAAACGATAAACAAGCTGACTAAACAACTTGAAACGTTGGAATCAAAAATCATAAACGGACCACAGTCGGACTACTACATCGCTTTCAATGAGACAGCAACAACAGCAAAACAAAAGAAAAAGCCATTTTTAAAAACACTCTTTGGATCATCCAATTAATGTTGCATCGCTCATAAAAGAAAAATAGCTTTAAGAAATTAAATCATCTATCATAAAAAATTGCCTAACTCCAATCAGAGTTAGGCAATTTTGGATATAGGGAATGAATAAAGAAGACTTCCATCAGTGGGGGTTTTCTTCATCCCCACTGATGGTTAGTCGCACTTATCAGGTCTTTACGGGCAGTTGATCCCTACCTTTCCTTCCTCGATTTACTCGAAGTCTAGAGGTAGGGGTCTTACTGCCCGTTATGACGTGATTAAATCAAAACAGCTCGGTCATTGATCATTTTTTCACCTTTAATGCGTTGGAATTCATTTAATAATTTTTCAACCGTTAAGGCTTGTTTTTCCTCGCCTCTAGCTTCAAAAATGATTTTTCCTTTATCCATCATAATTAAGGAATCACCAAGATCAATCGCTTGCTGCATATTATGAGTGATCATTAATGTAGTCAATTTATTTTTTTCGACAATTTCCTTCGTTAATTTGGTTACAAGCTCCGCACGAGATGGATCAAGTGCAGCTGTATGTTCGTCTAGCAGTAAAATTTTCGGTTCAGTGAAGGTAGCCATTAACAGTGATAATGCTTGTCGTTCTCCACCAGATAATAAACCAACCTTGGCTGTCATTCGATCTTCCAAACCCAAATGAAGGGATGAAAGGCTTTCTTTGAAAAATTCTTTCCGTTTATGTGTAACGCCAAAGTGTAGGCCACGACGATTTGTACGTCCATATGCAATTGCCATATTTTCTTCAATGGTCATATGGGGGGCCGTTCCTGCCATCGGATCTTGAAAGACACGACCAATCATCTTTGCTCGAGAATGTTCTACAATTGAAGTTACATTCTTCCCATCAATCCATACTTCTCCTGAGTCAGGAATAATTTTTCCGGAAACCATATTCATGAGTGTTGATTTACCGGCACCATTACTACCGATTACGGTCACAAACTCACCTTTTTTAAGTTCAAGCTGAAGGTTTTGTAGGGCAAGCTTTTCGTCAGGTGTTCCTTCGTTAAACACCTTATAAATCTGATTAAGCTTTAGCATCTTATCGATCCTCCTTAAGCGAATGATGGAGCTGCTGCAATTCGCCAAGACGTTTCTTCTTACGTTTCTTCATTTTTCTACGGTCAGAAAGCTGTGGAAGAATAAGAGCACAAATCACAATAAAAGCGGTTATTAATTTCTCATCGCCTGTATTTAAGAATTCTACATCTAGAGCCAGCGCAACAACAAGCTTATAAATAAATGTACCACCTATTACAGCTAATGTCGCTCTAACAATGGTTTTTGAACCAAAGATTGCTTCCCCAATAATAACGGAAGCTAAACCAATGACAAGAATCCCGATTCCCATTCCGATATCACTAAAGCCATTATATTGAGCAACGAGTGCACCTGAAAATGCAACAAGTGCATTACTAATCGCTAAACCTAATATTTTCATGTTATCTGTATGAGCAGAAAAGCTTTTCACCATCGATTCATTATCCCCTGTTGCACGAATCGCTAAGCCAATTTCCGTTTTCAAAAAAGCTGAGATGCCAGTTTGAATTAATAAAACAACCACTAACATAACAATTAAGACAGCCCAAGTTCCAGGCAGGCTATTACCTAAACCAATTGCTGATAATACCCCATTTAATACATCATCTATACCTGTCTTTGCCCAAGCATCTTTAATATTTGTAATTAATGTCGTTTCTGTAAGTAAAGGAATTTGAGATTTCCCCATAATTCGTAAATTAATTGAATAAAGAGCAATCATCATCAAGATCCCCGATAATAGAGCATTGATCTTCCCTTTTGTATGCAATAATCCGGTAATAGCTCCTGCGATAAAACCAGCAACTAACGCAGCTAATGTTGCGATAATAGGAGAAAATCCATTTACAATCATAATTGAAACAACGGATGCTCCCGTAACAAAGCTGCCTTCGACTGTCATATCAGGAAAATCAAGTATTCTAAACGTTAAATAGACACCGAGTGCCATAATAGCATAAATCATTCCAGATTCAAATGAATTGAATACAGGTGTAAACATAGAATTCTTCCTTCCTAAGAAAAGCGTAAGGTACCTGCTCCAATCAAGCTAGACACCATTACGCATTAAATTTTTAATCCTTTTATTCAGAAAAACAAAATCATTCAAAATTTATTTCACAAACTCTGCTTCTTTCTTCCATGCTTCTTTAATTTCGATTCCCATTTCTTTTGCTGCAGTTTCATTGATTACTAGTTTTAAATTTTGCGGTGGAGTAACAGCAATGTCCCCTGCTTTTTTACCATCTTTTAAGATTTCAACTGCTTTTTCACCAGCTTCATGACCAATATCATAATAGCTGAAACCATAAGCGGCAAAACCACCACGCTTAACCGAATCCAGTTCACCTACGAATAATGGAATATCCTTATCATTTGCTACACCAGCTACAGATTCTAATGCTGAAACAACCGTATTATCCGTAATGATATAGAATACATCTGCATCTCCAATTAGTGATTCTGTTGCTGTCTTCACCTCTGCTGATGTAGTTACAGGTGCTTCAACCACTTTTAATCCTAGTTTCTTAGCTTCAGCTTTCATGTTTTCCACTTGAATAGTAGAGTTCGCCTCACCAGAGTTATAAACTGTTCCAATTGTCTTTGCGCCCATTTCCTCAGCGATGAATTTTACTGTGTCAGCAATCGCTTCAGGATGAGAATCTGTTGTTCCTGTTACATTCTCACCTGGGTTTTCCATAGAAGTCACAAGTTTAGCAACTACTGGATCCGTCACCGATGTGAACACGATTGGAATTTCATTTGTCGCATTTTTAGCACCTAGAGCACTTGGAGTTGAATTAGCAAAAATTAAATCTACTTTATCGCCAACGAAATTTTTAGCTATCGTTAAGTTATTATTTTGATCATTTTGTGCATTTTGTTCATCAAACTTTACTGAAAGACCGCTTTCTGTTAAAGCATCTTTAAATCCTTTTGACGCTTCATCTAAAGAAGGATGTTGAACAATTTGAGTCATACCAATCTGGTACGTTTTTTCATTGCTCTCCCCTTTTTTTGAATCACTGCTAGAGTCACTTCCGCATCCTGCTAATAAAGCACTAGCTACCAGGGTAATAGCTGCGGCTGAATATAATTTTTTTCTCATATTTCTCCCTCACTTTTCATAGAATATAATTATTATAAAATAGTACTTTTTCGCTTTTAAGCTTTTATGTACTAAATTATAATCGTATCCGTACCATTATTTCAATATATTTTTAATGTATTAGTAAAATTTATAATATTCTAAATTTTATCGTAATAATGATTAAACTACAATAGCGATTTTACATTCAATATGGTAAAGTTTACCCATAATGACATTTACCATCCTCCGAAAGCGTCGGTTTGTGATGATAGGCATGTATATTAATCATAAGGATTGGTGACTATGTTTCATTTAATACCTCTCATGTTAGAAAAAGTAGGCATTATTGTAATTGTGGCTTTTCTGCTTTCCCAGATGAAGTCATTTCGTCAAATTGTCCATGGTGAGCACAAAAGAAGTGAACAACTTTTACTCATCATTCTTATTCGGAATATTCGGAATTATTAGCAATTATACAGGAATTGAAATTCAAAATAGTGAGATTAGTAGAGCAAATTGGATTGCTGAAGTAAATCCTGATAATGCCATTGCCAACACTAGGGTAATGGGCGTCGTCATTGGTGGTTTACTAGGAGGTCCATTTGTCGGTTTAGGAGCTAGTGTCATTGCAAGTCTTCATCGACTGACACTTGGTGGTTTTACCGCTACAGCTTGTGCCATATCCACTCTCTTTGCCGGTGTGGCAGCTGGCTATTTGGGTATGAAACGACGTGGAGTAAGAAAAAAAATAACGCCAGTGTATGCCGTTAGTATCGGCATGAGCTTAGAGGCTGTTCAAATGCTCATTATTTTACTAGTAGCCAAGCCGTTTGATCGCGCATTAGAGTTAGTAGAAGTTATTAGTTTACCTATGATTCTAGTAAATGGTTTCGGAACGTTATTATTTGTCTTAATTATTCAGTCAATCATTCGTGATGAAGCACACACACGCGCTAATCAAACAAACAAAGCGTTTACTATTGCGGATCAGACACTACCCTTTTTCCGTCAAGGTTTAAATTCAAATTCATGTAAAGAGATTTCAGAAATTATGCTACAGCTAACCGATGCAGATGCTGTTGCTGTTACAGATGACCACCAAATTTTAACCCATGTCGGAGCCGGATCGGACCACCATATTCCACAAACTAATTTTGCAACAGGCTTGACTAAACTGGCATTAAGCAGTGGGAAAATCTCTTTAGCCAAAACGAAAGAAGAAATCTACTGTGTTCATACAGATTGTCCATTAAAAGCGGCCATTGTCCTACCATTAAAAGTACAAAATAAAACGGTTGGAACGTTAAAAATGTACTTTACCAATCCTGATAAATTAGATGAAGTTCAACAGGAATTAGCAGAAGGACTCGCTAATTTATTTTCAACTCAATTAGAATTAGCTACAGCAGAACAGCAGACAAAACTGTTAAAGGATGCTGAAATTAAAGCGTTACAAGCACAAATACACCCACATTTCTTGTTTAATAGTATCAATACGATTTCATCCTTATGTCGAACAGATGTAGAAAAAGCAAGAAAGCTATTATTAGAGCTTAGTTTATTTTTTCGTAGCAATTTACAAGGAGCTAGGCAAATATTGATTCCTTTAGAAAAGGAAATTGAACATATTAGAGCTTATTTATCATTAGAACAAGCCCGTTTTCCTGACAAATATCAAGTTATCATTAAAAATGGAACCGGGACTTGAGAAAGTACTTATTCCACCTTTTACTTTACAACCGTTAATTGAAAATGCTAGTAAACATGCTTTTTCTCGTTTTAAAAATAAAGGAGAAATTCTCATAGTGATAATAATTGAAAACGATCACATGCATATTAGCGTTGAAGATAACGGAAATGGCATACCTGAGGAAAAAATCAAATTATTGGGTAAACAAATGTACAGTCAAAAAATGGGACGGGTACAGCATTATTCAATATTAGTGAGCGTTTAGCAGGCATTTATAACGGTATGGCAGATTTTCATATTCATAGTGAGTTGGGTTGCGGTACGAAAATTACTATTTCGATTCCTCTACAAAACAAAGGAGTTTTAGAAAAAAATGTTAAAAGTATATATAGTAGATGATGAACCATTAGCAAGGGATGAATTGAAATACCTGCTCATCCAAAGCAAACAAGTTGAAATCGTAGGTGAAGCAGAATCCTTTGAAGAGGCAATCATTCATATTCCAAATCAAAAACCAGATTTAGCTTTTCTCGATATTGAACTTGGAGACGATAATGGACTTCAATTGGCACAGCAATTACATGCCCTTGTCCCTACCTTAAACATCGTCTTTGCTACAGCATATGATGAATATGCGTTTCAAGCTTTTGAATTAAATGCACTAGACTATATATTGAAGCCATTTGATGAAAATCAAATTCGCCGAATGCTCGATAAAATTAACAAGGTACAAAAAATAGGAAAAAAAGATCATCAATCATCAGCGACTCTTTCTGGGCATAAAATGAGAAAAATAGCTGTACAAGCAGACGATCGAATCATTCTGATTGATTCTACTACCATTATGTTTGCAGAATCAAGTGAAGGAAAATGTACAATTAAGACAACAGAAAATGAATATAAGATTAATGAAACGCTTATTATGCTCGAAAAAAAACTGAATCTTGGTCCATTCATACGCGTTCACCGTAGCTTTATTGTCAATATCGATCATATTACTGAAATACAGCCTTGGTTTAACTCCACCTATAATTTAATAATGAAAGACGGTTCTCAAGTTCCAGTCAGTCGAACGTATGTGAAGGAGTTGAAATCACTCCTTGAGTTATGACCAAGGTTTGTATTTCACCTTGAAAAATCTGTAATTCAACATAGAAATTTGGCATTTCATCCTAAAAATAGTATTCTTTCGATTTCATTTAGTATGATGACATTACATCAAAAGTGAAGAGGAGGAATAAATTATGAATGCGGTTACAATTGTAATTGGTTCAATCTGTATATTGATGATTGCTTATCGCTTATACGGAACATTTATGGCAGCAAAGGTTTTAAAACTAGATGATTCTAAACCAACCCCCGCACATGAGTTGGAGGATGGTAAGGACTATGTCCCAACGAATAAATGGGTAACATTCGGCCATCATTTTGCAGCGATTGCTGCAGCAGGTCCATTAGTTGGACCAATCTTAGCCGCACAGTTTGGCTATTTACCTGGTTTACTTTGGTTACTCATTGGAGCAGTCATCGGTGGGGCTGTTCATGATATGGTTGTTTTATTTGCTTCGATGCGTAAAAAAGGAAAATCCTTATCAGAAGTAGCCAAAGAAGAGCTTGGACCGGTCGCCGGTTTTTGCACAGGCTTAGCGATGCTTTTTATCATTACAATTACCATGGCAGGACTTTCATTAGTTGTATTAAATGCCCTACAAAATAACCCATGGGGTACATTTGCTGTAGCCATTACAATTCCCATTGCAATGGGAGTAGGACTTTATCATAAAAAGACAGGAAATTTAAAGGGTGCGACGATAGTAGGTTTTGCACTTATTATGGCAGCGATTGTCTTCGGACCGAATATTGAAGGCACAGCACTTGGTGATTTGTTAACCATGGAAGCCAGTACAATTGCTATTATTTTACCAATCTATGCATTTTTTGCAGCAGCACTACCTATTTGGTTATTACTTGCTCCACGTGATTATTTAAGTACGTTTATGAAAATTGGCGTATTCGCGGCCTTAATTATTGGGGTATTTTATGTTAATCCATCCGTTCAATTCCCTGCTTTTACAGAGTTTATTAATGGCGGTGGTCCAATTATAGCTGGTCCAGTTTGGCCATTCATCTCGATTACCATTGCTTGTGGTGCCATCTCTGGCTTCCACGCCTTCGTCGGCTCTGGAACGACTCCAAAAATGATTAATCGTTGGAGCGATGTAAAAGGAGTTGCTTTTGGAGCAATGCTAGTAGAGTGCCTAGTTGCCATTATGGCTTTAATTGCAGCTGTCTCCTTACAACCAGGAGACTATCTCGCAATCAACTCTACACCTGAAAAATTTGCAACATTAGGAGTAGAAACGGTACATCTTAATCAGCTCAGCGATGAAATTGGCATGGACCTTGAAGGAAGAACAGGTGGTGCTGTTACACTTGCTGTCGGTATGACCTATATTTTTACCGAGATCCCTATTTTCGCAAAATTAGCTTCATACTTCTTCCAATTTGTTATTCTGTTTGAAGCGGTCTTTATTTTAACTGCTATAGATGCTGGGACGCGTGTGGCTCGTTATCTAATCCAAGACTTCTTAGGAGATTTCATTAAACCATTAAAGAGTACCGACTCACTATTTGCAAACATCATCGCTAGTGCTTTAGCTTGCTTTATGTGGGGATATCTCTTGTACTCTGGTGACATCAGTTCGGTATGGGCACTTTTCGGCGTATCTAATCAATTAATGGCTTCAATCGGTCTAATTATTGGAGCGACCGTAGTTTTAAAAATTGCTGACAAACGTTGGTATATGCTCACTTGTCTCGTACCACTTGCCTATTTGTTCGTAACCGTATATGTTGCAGGTTATTGGATGATTAAAAATGTGTATTGGAATGCAGCAAATCCTGGTTTTAACCTACTCAACGGTACGCTATCTGTCATCATGCTTATTCTTGGGGCCATCATTCTCTTTGCTTCCATTAAGAAATGGATTCAACTTTGGAAAATTCCACAAAATATATTAGTAGAAAGAGCAAAAAGGGAAGCGATTTAAGCAAATGTTCAATTTCTGAAGCAAGCAATTAAATATGGATGCAATGCAAAACGGATTCACTTCGAATTCACTTTGCATTTGATTTTGACGCAAATCCCAATCATTTGTTCCTGCACAGTTGATATTGCACTTTGACATTTGTCACAACACTTTATTGGAACTACTTAAGCTTAGCTTATAAATCAGTCATTGATTCTTTAAGGAGGAACAATGATGGCTACCAATATGAAGTCATTTTCATAGACGTTATATGGCGCCCCCTCTTATCTTATTCATTCTCTACTCGCTCTACGATTTCATTTACTTCCGCTCGGTTAATCTTCTCTCTGCCTGTTTTCAATGCTTTTAATGTCGCTTTCGCTAATTCTAAAGGAATTTTGCAAAAATGAATAATATTCTTGTTTTGCAGGCTTTTACAATACTCATCTGCTAGTGATAAATTTTTTTCTGTATGAGCAAGCATTTCTTCAAAACCCCAGCCTTCAGGAAAAAACTGAACCCCTCGTTCTGCATCCTCTTCACGATTTCGTAATATGTTAACAGTTTGCAATCCCCGCCCAAAAGCAATTGCTAGCTCTCGATTCGTCTCGGTTCCATCATACCATTTCCAAATATCGGACAGCATGACACCAACCAAACCAGCTACATAATATGTATAATCATCTAAGTCAGCCTCTGTATCGATTATCCAATTCTTCGCAACCCACTTCGCCATACCCTCAGCCATTTCTGCGGTTGAATCTAATACCCGATTTAAAGCGCTCGCTGGACAATAAGAAATCCAATCTGCTAAAAGAAGAGTCACCTCAGGTAAATCTTGATGATATGGAACAAAAAGTGCCTCAATTTTCTCTTTCCTATCATCTTCCTTTAATACCTTCGCAATAGACTGCAACAGAAAAATTTTCGTATCTGCTGGTAAAATCGAATCATCTTCAATTTCATCAATTGCCCGCATACAAAGATAAGCAGAACCAATAGCCTCTTTTAACCCCGCAGGCAAATGACTAATTGGAATATAAAAAGTTCGACTCGTCGTTAACAGAAAATCCATTGCTTTTTTATGTAATACACTTTGATTTGTCATAGGTTTACTCCTTTCATATATGCCATTATCTTCTTCTAATCCGTATATAAAGGTACTTTTACATGTAATAAGTCCTCAGCGACAATTGTCTTCGGAAAAATAGCTTCGCTTTGTACACGAAGAAGTTGAGCTTCTTCTATTGAATAGCGCGAGCTGATATGTGTTAGGATAAGATGTTTCGCATTTGCTGCTTTAGCTGTTTCAGCTGCTTGCACAGTTGTCGAATGAAAATAAGCATGGGCCATTTCTGCTTCATCTGCAGCAAAGGTTGCTTCATGAACAAGATAATCAGCATGATCTGCTAATTGAACAGCATTTTTACAAGCCCTCGTATCCCCTAAGATGGTAATAATACGCCCTTTATGTGCTTCACCAAGATAATTTTTTCCATCTAATATACGCCCATCCTCAAGCTGAACGGTTTCACCATTTTTTAACGCTTTAAACTGTGGTCCTGGTTTTACCCCTTCATTTTTTAGTTTTTCCACCAGTAATGTACCAGGCCGGTCCTTTTCCTCAATCCGATAACCGACACAATAAATCCCATGATCTAATGGCAGGGCTTGAACAGTAAATTGCTCATCCTCATAGATTATTCCTTCTTCTATTTCGATAATCTCTAATGTATATAATAAATGTGTTGTACTCACCTTAAGACTTGTATTCACAAAGTTAGCAATTCCCTTTGGTCCATAGATCGTTAATTTTTCCGTGCCACCTTGGAAAGAACGACTGCCAAGAAGCCCTGGTAAGCCAAAAATATGATCACCATGTAAATGTGTAATAAAAATCTTTTCGATTTTACGCGGCTTCACTGCTGTTCTTAGAATTTGATGTTGTGTTGCTTCACCACAATCGAATAGCCACACGGTTCCACGTTCCTCTAATAATTGAAGAACAATGGATGTAACATTTCTCGTCTTTGCCGGAACGCCAGCTCCTGTTCCTAAAAAAACAAAATTCACTTTCCTACCTCCAATAATTGCATATTAGTTTTACTATAGCATAACTTATGTCAGCAAACACTTTGCATCCCTTCAGTTTTTAAATAAATGAACAAAACGATTGATTTGTGGGAAAGCTAAACGTAAAATTAAGAACGTGTGATTTATATATCAAAACTTTGGTATAAGAAAGTTGAGGAATTTACCGTGCCAGAAAATACAAAACCGACATCATTAATTATCATTTTTGGAGCTACAGGAGACTTAGCGAAACGAAAGCTATTTCCTTCTATATATCGATTATACAAAAAAAAGAGTATGGAAAACTTTGCTGTTATAGGTGTAGCTAGACGTCCTCTAACAGATGAACAGTTCCAAGAAAATGTCAAAGAATCTATTCAAACATTCGGAGGAGCCGAAGATCATGAGGAAGACTTCATTTCCCATTTTCATTACCACTCACATGATGTAACAAAGTCTGAATCATATGTTCAATTAAAACAGATTGCTGACAAATTAGATCATCAATATAAGCTTGATGGAAACCGAATCTTTTACTTAGCCATGGCACCCGAATTCTTTGGGATTATTGCTGAACAAGTAAAAGCACAAGGCTTAACTGAAACACAGGGGTATAAACGTTTGGTTATTGAAAAGCCATTTGGAACAAGCTTTGAAACGGCTCAAGTTTTAAATGAACAAATTCGTGCTGCTTTCCATGAAGAAGAAATATACCGAATTGACCATTATCTTGGAAAAGAAATGGTACAAAATATTGAAGTCATTCGTTTCTCTAATGCCGTATTTGAACCGCTATGGAATAATCGCTATATTGAAAATATCCAAGTAACATCTAGTGAAGTTCTAGGAGTCGAGGAACGCGGTCGTTATTATGAGCACAGCGGTGCACTACGCGACATGGTTCAAAACCACTTGATGCAAATGGTAGCCTTACTGGCAATGGAGCCACCGATTGCATTAACTCCAAAAGAAATTCGTAGTGAAAAAGTTCGAGCCCTCCGCTCCCTTCGACCTTTGACAAAAGAAGAAGTACATACAAACTTTGTACGTGGTCAATATGGGGCAGGCAAAGTGAATGGTGAAATACTACCTGGTTATCGTGAAGAAGCAAACGTAAGCACTGATTCCAATACGGAAACATATGTTGCGGGCAAACTAATGTTTAACAACTTTCGTTGGGCAGGTGTTCCTTTTTACATCCGGACTGGAAAAAGAATGGATGTAAAATCCACGAAAATTGTCGTTCAATTTAAAGACATTCCCATGAATTTATACTATAAAACAAAAGAAAATCTAACACCAAACCTGCTTGTGATTCATATACAACCCGAAGAAGGTATTACCTTACTATTAAATGTAAAAAAATCAGGAGCCACAGGCGAAACAAAATCAGTCAAACTTAAGGTAGCGAGTGAAGGGACAGATCATATCAATACTCCTGAAGCCTATGAAAAATTAATCTTAGACAGCATGCGCGGTGATGCTACAAACTTTACACACTGGGATGAAGTGGCCCTCTCTTGGAAATTCGTTGATACGATTTCTGAAGTATGGGAAAACACAAAAGAATCTAGCTTTCCAAACTATGCTGCTGGATCCACTGGACCACAAGCAGCAGATGAATTATTAGCTCGTGATGACCATTTCTGGTGGAATGTTGAAAAACTTGAAAGTGAAAAGTAAAATGATCAAACACTTTTTTATCCTTTTTACACAAGTAAATTAACAATACAAAAAGGATGCTTTTGACGGCATCCTTTTTTATCATGAGGCTTTCTTTTTCGTAAATTTACTTTGAATCGTTTTAAATCGCAACATCATCTTCTTATGAGCCTTCTCAGATTCAGAATTAAGCCACATGGATATAGCTGTTTCAACAATAATAAAAAAGATTAAAACGGATAGGATCATCCAGATGATAAACATTCTATAATCCCTTCCCCTCCATTTTTATTGCAGATATAATAAGCTATCTTATATATATATTACTACGATTTAACTAAATATGGAAATAGACTATTTTACTAGTTTGTTAATCCTTCCATTTTATATAGTTTTTTCTTTGTTATACAGGGTACACTCCATGTTTGCGTTCAGTGAATACCATATATTTAGACATATAAACTTCCAAACGCGATGCTAGCTCCTCACGCAGGCGGTTTGGTTCGACAATATCGTCAATAATTAATTCCGAAGCAAGACGATAAATATTGATATCTTCTCGATATTCTTCACGTTTTTGGGCAATGAAAGTAGCTCGCTCCTCTTCCGGAAGAGCAGCGATTTTATTTGCATAGACAGCGTTTACTGCTGCTTCAGGTCCCATTACTGCAATTGAAGCTGTTGGAAGCGCAATGCAGCAATCAGGTTCAAATGCCGGACCCGCCATGGCATATAATCCTGCACCATAGGCTTTTCGAACAATTACGGTCATTTTAGGAACAGTCGCTTCGCTCATCGCAAAAATCATCTTAGCTCCATGACGAATGATCCCTGCTTTTTCAACGTTTGTTCCAATCATGAACCCTGGTACATCAGCAAGGAATAATAGCGGAATATGGTAGGCATCACAAAGGTTTATAAACTTTGCTGCTTTATCCGCACTGTCGTGGAACAACACACCACCTTTTACACGCGGTTGGTTGGCAATAATGCCAACCGGCTGTCCGTTGATTCGTCCGAAACATGTGATTAGCTCTGCCGCGAACAACTTTTTGACTTCGCACATAGATCCCTCATCAATCAAGCGTTCAATCAACTGATACATATCAAATGGGGAATTTTGATTTTTGGGAATCAATTCCTCAATTGTCTTTTCAAAAGCAGCAGGTGCCTTTGCTTCAGCTTTAATGGGTTTTTCTGAAAAATTGTTTGGAAAATAAGTTAAATAATTACGAGCATAAGCGATCGCTTCTTCTTCCGTTTTTACAAGCACATCACCACATCCAGAAACAGAGCAATGCATTTTTGCTCCACCCATTTGCTCTAGCGTCACTTTTTCACCAATAACCATTTCAGCCATACGCGGTGATCCTAAATACATCGATGCGTTTCCATCCACCATAACGACAACGTCACAAAATGCGGGAATATAGGCACCCCCAGCTGCAGATGGACCAAATAAGAGACAAATTTGTGGTACTTTCCCTGACAATTTAACTTGATTATAAAAAATTCGTCCAGCACCTCTTCTTCCTGGGAACATTTCTAATTGATCGGTTATCCGGGCACCAGCAGAATCGACCAGATAAAGCAATGGACAGCGCAGTTTTTCTGCCGTTTCCTGAATACGGATGATTTTTTCTACTGTCTTTTGCCCCCATGATCCAGCTTTCACTGTGGAGTCATTGGCCATGACACAAACTGTTCGCCCATGAATTTTTCCAATTCCAGTAACAACACCATCAGCCGGGAGATCCCCCGCTAATACATTTGCAAACAAGCCATCCTCTGCCTGTAGCCCATTATCAAACAGTAACTGCAAACGGTCGCGAACGAATATTTTACCTTGTTCCTGATTTTTTTGATGATATTTCTCCTGGCCACCTTGTAGGACAGAATTTTTTCTATTTTGGTAATTAGACTCTACTGTTTTGTTCATCTTCTTTCCTCCTATTGTCCTTTATATTGAGGAGTGCGTTTTTCTGCAAAAGCTCTTAATCCTTCTAATCTATCTTCGGTAGGGATTAAAGCATTATAGGCCAATTCTTCTATCTTCAACCCAGTGGCTAAATCTACTTCTAACCCTTTATTAATTGCCGTTTTTGCTTGGATTAATGCGAGAGGAGCATTTTTGGCAATATTAGCCGCAAGTTCCATCGCCTTATCAAACAGCTGTATACGAGGAACTACATATTCTAGAAGCCCAATTGCTTCCGCTTCCTCTGCGGATAATCGCTTCGCAGTGAAAATTAATTCTTTTGCTTTTCCTAATCCTATTAAGCGCGGAAGCCTTTGTGTTCCGCCAGCACCAGGTATAATAGCTAGAGAGGTTTCCGTTAAACCTACACTCGCTTCGATCGCTCCAATACGAAGATCACAAGCTAATGCTAACTCAAGTCCTCCACCATAAGCCACACCATTCAAAGCAGCAATCACAGGCTGTGGAAGTGCTTCCACCTCGTTTACGATTGAACCAATCAATCTAACGGTTTTCTTGACTTCACTGTCTGTCATTTCTCTACGCTCTTTCAAATCGGCCCCTGCACAAAAGGCTTTTTCCCCTGAACCTGTCAAGATGACAACTCGAACGCTTGAATCATTTTTTATATCTTCTAAAATATCATGCAAATCATAAAGCAGCTGTATGGATAAGGCATTTGCAAAATCTGGGCGAGATAGCGTCACGATTGCAATCCCATTATTCGGCTTTTGTAGCCTTACACTTTTCTTTACCGTTTCATTCATGCTAAATACTCCTTTTCTTCTGCTCGTACTATATCCATCTGCCGACTATTAAGCTTTTTACCTAGTATTTTTTCAATGAGTTGAGCTGATTTCATTATTGCCTGTGCGTCAACCCCGGTTTCAATTCCCATTTCATGAAGCATATACAATAAATCCTCTGTTGAGACATTTCCAGAGGCACCTTTTGCATAAGGGCAACCTCCTAGTCCACCAAGGGCACTATCAAAAGTAGTAATTCCCATTTCAAGTGACTTCACAATATTAGCCAGTGCCGTTCCTCTTGTATCATGGAAATGCATCGCAAGCTTTTCTACTTCAAAATGTGGCAATAGCTCCGTTAACAATTGTTCTACTTGATTTGGCACCCCTACCCCAATTGTGTCCCCTAATGATAATTCGTCGATTCCGATAGAGAAAAGTCGATCAGCTACCTTCCTTACCTGTGAAGGTGCGACTGGGCCTTCATAAGGACAGCCGATGACGGTGGATACATAGCCTCTCACCGTCTTACCAGCCGCTTTTGCTTCTCTTACCACTTGCTCAAGAATCGGGTATGTCTCGTCTATCGACTTATTAATATTTTTCAGATTGTGAGACTCGCTTGCTGACATGAACACACTCACTTCGTCCACATTCGTTTCCAATGCTCGGTCAAGCCCTCTAAGGTTAGGGACAAGCGCTGCATATGTAACCCCTGGCTTCCGCTCGATCTTATTCAAAACCGTTGCAGCATCCGCGAGCTGTGGAATCCATTTCGGATGAACAAAAGAACTAACTTCAATATAGGAAAGTCCTGTTTTTGTAAGTGTATTAATCCACTGAATTTTGTCTTCTGTTGAAATGGACTGTTTTTCATTTTGTAATCCGTCCCGCGGTCCTACTTCTTTAATTGTTACTTTTTTCGGAAGTCTCATAGAGTAATCCCCCTAATCCAGCTCCACAAGAACATCCGCATCATTCACAAAGTCTCCCTCTTGAATATGAACTTTTTTTACAATGCCATCTTCCTCAGCTGCAATTGGAATTTCCATTTTCATTGATTCCAAAATGACTACATCCTGACCTGCTTTAACCTCTTCCCCTTCAGATACCAATATTTTCCACACATTTCCTGCCATGCTTGCTACGACTTCCATCCTTTTTCCCCCTTATTTCGTTGTCGTAATTTGTGGTACATAATATTGATCCACAAATTTTGTCGTTGTATAACCCGTTAAAAATTGCTCATGACTTACGGTCTGAATCAGCATCGGAATATTTGTTTTAATGCCTTCCACCTTGTAATTCTCAAGTGCTTCCTTCATTAAGACACATGCTTCATTTCGTGTTTTTCCCCACACAATTAACTTTCCAATCATTGGATCATAGAATGGCGTAACCTGTGAACCAGCTTCAATAGCACATTCATTTCGAATTCCTTCCCCTTGCGGCAACTGAAATTCAGTAATTTTTCCAGGTGAAGGATAGAAAGTTTTCGGATCTTCTGCATAAATTCTCACTTCTATGGCATGACCCTTTCTCTGTACCTCATCACGTGCTAGTGAAAGCCGCTCACCCGCGGCAACCTTTAACTGCTCTTCCACCAGGTCGAGACCCGTAATTTCTTCTGTAACGGGGTGCTCCACTTGTAATCTCGTATTCATTTCTAAAAAGTAGAAGTTTTGCTCTTTATCTACTAAAAATTCAATCGTACCTGCATTCGAATATCCAATATGTTTGGCTGCCTTGACGGCTGCATCGAGCATTTGTGTACGTGTATATTCAC
The DNA here is from genome assembly GCA_963751845.1 of uncultured Bacillaceae bacterium. Lineage (GTDB taxonomy): Bacteria > Bacillota > Bacilli > Bacillales > DSM-1321 > Peribacillus. The sequence goes on along the minus strand of CAVVWH010000016.1, from coordinate 237,219 downwards.
TGATAAAAGGTGACGGTGCTTCTTCGACTACCTTCTGATTACGGCGTTGAATAGAGCATTCCCGTTCCCAAAGCGGAATTACATTCCCGTGAGTATCTGCTAAGATCTGCACTTCAATATGATGCGGCTCTTGGATATACTTTTCTAAAAACATAGCTCCATCCCCAAAAAAGGATTCGGCCCTTTTTTTATTTCCAGCAAAGGCTTTGAGAAGCTCTTCTTCGGAATGAACAAGCTGCATTCCAATTCCGCCTCCTCCAGCTGAAGCCTTCAGCATGAGAGGATAACCAATTTTACGTCCGGCAACGATTGCTTCTTCTTCATTATTTAAGGAAGTATCAATCCCTTCAATGATTGGTACACCTGCTTCCTTCATCGTTTTACGAGCTTCAATTTTACTTCCCATCGATCCAATTACTGCCGGTGAAGGACCAATAAAGACAAGTCCCTCTTCCATGCATTTCTTCGCAAAATCAGCATTTTCCGATAGTAAACCATAACCAGGATGCACAGCCTCTGCTCCGCTTGCCTTAGCGATTCTGATTATTTCATCAGCACGTAAATAGCTTTGATTTACAGGTGGCTTGCCTACACAATATGCTTCATCCGCTTGTCTTACGAACAATGAATCTGCATCGGCCTCCGAATAAACAGCAACAGTACTGATTCCTAGTTTTTGGCAGGTACGTATAATTCTCAAGGCAATTTCCCCACGGTTAGCAATCAAAACTTTTGAAAACAAACAAACCACTCCTTCCTATTATTGGGTTAATAGTTGAATCGTCTGCTCTCGAAGCCTATACTTTTGAATTTTTCCAGAGGCTGTCATTGGAAAAGATTCCGTAAAGATCATACGTCTGGGAATTTTATGACGGGAGACTTTGTCTTTGAAGTAATTTCTAATCTCATCTGTTGTAGTGGTAATCCCTTCCTTCAAAATAATCCAAGCCACTACTTCTTCCCCATATTTTTCATCAGGCACACCAATTATCTGTGCATCGAGTATATCTGGATGCGTATAAAGAAATTCTTCAATTTCTCTAGGATAAATATTTTCACCGCCGCGAATAATCATATCCTTCAAGCGCCCTGTAATTCTGCAATATCCATTTTCGTCCATAACAGCCAAATCCCCTGTATGTAGCCAGCCCTCTTCATCAATGGTTTCTCTTGTTGCATCAGGATTATTATAATAACCTTTCATTACATGATATCCACGAGTGCAAAGCTCCCCTTGCTGATTGAAAGGCAATTCTTGATTCGTTCCTGGTTCAACAATTTTCACCTCTACGTTAGGCAGCGCCCTGCCAATCGTTTCTACCTTTAAATCAATAGGGTCCTCAGTACGAGTTTGAGTAATAACGGGTGATGCCTCTGTTTGGCCGTAGCAAATTGTAATTTCTGTCATATTCATTTTGTTCATAACCGATTTCATCACCTCAATCGGACAATTAGACCCTGCCATTACGCCTGTACGAAGTGTTGAATAGTCATAATTTTCAAAATTCATATGATTCAATTCAGCGATAAACATTGTCGGCACACCATGAAGAGCTGTACATTTTTCCTTCTCTACTGTTCGCAAGACGGTTTCAGCATGAAATTCCTGTATAGGAACCATTGTTGCCCCTACACTAACAGATGCGAGCGTACCTATTACACACCCAAAGCAATGGAAAAACGGTACGGGAATACATAATCGATCTTCTTGTGACAACTTCATACATTGGGCGATATTATAGGCATTGTTAATCACATTACTGTGTGTCAGCATAACTCCCTTAGGGAAGCCCGTCGTACCGGATGTATATTGTATATTAATGACATCATCTGGATCTAGATCTGCTGTTTGGGCATTCAACTGCTCATCGGATACTTGCTCAGACATCATCATCAGATCAGACCAAGCATAAGTACCTTTATACCTCTTTTCACTGAGAATAATGATATTCTTTAACAATGGCAGTCTTTTTGATTGCAGCTTCCCTGGTTCACAGCTTTCTAATTCCGGACATAAATCATAAATCGTATCAATGTAGGAATTCCCTTGGTAGCCTTCCATTAAAATCAGGGTTGTGCTCTCTGATTGCGATAACAAATATTCTAATTCGGTGGAGCGATAATTGGTATTAACCGTCACTAATACAGCACCCATTTTTCCCGTGCCAAATTGCAAGCTGACCCATTCAGGTACATTAGAAGCCCAAACGGCTAGTTTCTCACCTTTTTGAATTTCTAAAGCCATTAACCCTTTGGCTACCCTTTCACATACCTCGTTAAATTCACTGTATGAGTACCTCAAACCTAAATCGGAATAAACAAGTGCTTCCTTGGTTGATAAAGCCTTTGCTTTTTCGGCTAACAGTTCACCTACTGTTTTGCGAATGAGTTGGGTCATTTATATTTTCTCCTCCTATTAACAGCCTAAATGACGTGCAATGACTAAGCGCTGAATCTCAGATGTTCCTTCGCCAATTTCCATTAATTTAATATCTCGCAAATGTCTTTCTACATCATATTCACGCATATATCCTGAACCACCATGAATTTGAATCGCTTGATTACATACACGGAAGCCCATTTCTGATGCAAAAAGCTTTGCAAAGGCCGCTTCCTTGCCAAATGGCTTTCCTTGATCTTTTAGCCAAGCAGCTTTATACACCTGATTTCGAGCCAATTCAATTTCCATCGCCATATCCGCTAACTTAAACTGAATCGCTTGGAAGGAAGAAATAGACTTGCCAAACTGTTGACGCTCTTTTGCGAATTGAAGCGCTTTCTCGAAAGCCGCCTGAGCAATTCCAACTGAGAGAGCAGCAATTGAAATACGACCTCCGTCAAGGGTAAATAAAAATTGACTGAATCCTTTTTTCTCATCTCCAAGTAGGTTTTCTCTTGGAACGCGGACATTTTCTAAAATGATTTCACATGTATTAGAGCCGCGGACACCCATTTTGTCATAATCAGATGAGATGGTAACACCCGGTGTATTCGCTGGAACGATAATGGCTGATACGATATTCCGACCATTATCTTTTTTCCCTGTAACTGCTGTAACAATAATTTGACGGGAATAGCTAGCATTAGTAATCCAGCATTTTTCACCGTTAATCACCCATTCATCTCCATCAAGTACTGCTCTCGTTCTTGTACCACCGGCATCAGAGCCTGCATTCGGCTCAGTTAAACCAAAGGCTCCCAGAGTTTCTCCCTTTGCCAATGGTACTAGCCATTCCTGCTTTTGTTCTGCCGTTCCAAAGTAATAAATCGGGCTTGCACCTAAGCTAGTATTGGCAGCATAGCTTAGTCCCGTACCTCCACATGCTTTTCCAATCTCCTCAACAGCAATAATATACGAAATAGTGTCTCCTCCAGAACCGCCATATTCCTCCGGAAACGGAATACCCAATAATCCAAGTTTCCCTAATTTTTCAAATGTTTCATAGCGCATTTTCGAGGTTTCATCTACTTCTCGTGCAAACGGCTTTATTTCTTTTTCAGCGAAATCCTTAACCATTTCCTGGAGCATTAGTTGTTCTTTCGTCAATTCAAAATTCATGAATTCCCCTCCTAGGACCGACTAGTCGGTCTTTTTTAATGACATTTTTTCATTTTTCAAGAAGTATTTCTGTACCTCATGATTTTCCAAACCCTTTTCTGTGATGAGGGAATGAACGATTAAATCGTTAAAAATACGAGCAATAGATTCAATAGATAATGGACCTTCTTGGTTAAACCATTTATATGTCCAGTTAACCATACCTATAATGCTCATAGTGGAGATTTCCGCAGGTACCTCTAATCGAAAATCACCGTTTTCCTGACCTTCACGAATGACTTGAAGAATAATTTTTCGATATTGGTCACGCTTTTCATTCACTTTCTGATAAAACTCACCTTTTAAATAGGTACTTTCCTGATAGAAAACTGTAAGATGGGGTTTGTACAAATCAAATACTTTTGTAAAAGAATCTATGATAGCGCACAATCGGGAAACAGGTGTGTCGAAGTTATCGTATGCTTCCCTCGCTTTATCAAGAACATAGGAGATAAACACATCGTGGATGTAATAAAGTAGTTCATCTTTTGACTTAAAATTGTGGTAGAAGCCACCTTTTGATGAGCCTGATTCTTCAACAATTTGATCAACAGTCACACCATGATAGCCATTTTTTTCAAAAAGGAGCAAAGCTGTTGCAATAATTCTTTCTTTTAATGTCGCTTTTTTCATATCACTCATCCTTTATGATAATATAGTATCATATAATCCTATTTTTTCCAATAATTAACATTATTTTTTTAAAATTTTCTTAAAGTAATAAAAAACCTAAGCATTCTTATGCCTAGGTCCTAGTTTCCTATTGAAATTTACCTTCTTCTTGAGGATAAGTGATGTTAGCTTGGTCTGATATTAATGATAGATTGCTAGTGATTAGTTTTTCTCCATTTACTAGACCATCTGTAACAACAAATAATGAACCATCTACTTTTTCAAGCTTTACTTCTCTTCGTTCCGCATGGTTGCCTTTTGCAACGTAAACAAACGTTTTTTCTTCTGTACTTTCAATGAAATTGTTCGAAATAACAATTTCTTGTTTAGCATTTTATACTGCTTCTTCTTATTTAGGTTTGATTATGTATTGGTTAGAAAATGATATGTCCTATACACCAGAAAATATGGCCAAGCAATTAACAAACATCACCAGATTAGGTTTACCTACCGTAATAGGCTTTTCCTATCAGGGCGAAAATTCCAATAACGCTATAAAATAGCAAATAAGCTAATCAGTAAATTCATTCGAGACGCAAATGGATGCCTTTAATTCCGACAAAAATAAAAACAGAGTGTGGAATATAATCCCCACTCTGTTTTTATGAAGTTGGTTTATTTGTCCAACCATTCTGTATGGAAGATGCCTTCTTTATCAACACGTTGATATGTGTGTGCTCCAAAATAATCACGTTGGGCTTGGATTAGGTTCGCAGGCAATGTTTCCGTACGATAGCTATCAAAATAAGATAGTGCGGACGCGAAGCATGGTACAGGAATTCCATTCATAACTGCAGTTGCAATCACTTCACGTAATGCCCCTTGATAATTCTCTACAATTTCTTTGAAATATGGGTCGAGTAATAAATTGTTCAAGTTTGCATCACGATCATACGCATCTTTGATTTTTTGTAAGAATTGAGCACGAATAATACAGCCCCCACGGAAGATCATGGCGATGTCTCCATATTGAAGATTCCAATCGTATTGTTCAGACGCTGCTTTCATTTGAGCGAAACCTTGAGCATACGATACAATTTTACTCATATATAAAGCTTTACGAATACTTTCAATTAACGCAGCCTTGTCACCAGTAAATGATGAAGGCTTTGGTCCTTGAATTTGTTTGCTTGCTGCAACACGTTCATCCTTAAGCGCTGAAATATAACGAGCAAACACCGATTCAGTAATAACAGGTAGCGGAACACCAAGGTCTAATGCACTTTGACTTGTCCATTTGCCTGTCCCTTTATTTCCTGCTTTGTCTAAAATGATATCCACCATTGGTTTGCCTGTTTCATCATCGTACTTTTTGAAAATATCAGCAGTAATCTCAATTAAGTAGCTATCTAGTTCGCCTTTATTCCACTCAGAAAATACTTCATGAAGTTCTTCAGCAGATAATCCAAGTAAGTTTTTTAACAAGAAATAAGACTCAGAAATAATCTGCATATCTCCATATTCAATCCCATTATGCACCATTTTCACATAGTGACCTGCACCATCTGGTCCAATATATGTACAGCAAGCGTCTTCGCCGACTTTTGCCGAAATTGCCGTTAAAATTGGAGCTACTAGATCATATGCTTCCTTCTGTCCACCTGGCATAATCGATGGACCCGTTAACGCTCCTTCTTCCCCGCCTGACACTCCTGTGCCGATAAAATGAAAGCCAAGCTCGCTAAGCTCTTGATTACGACGTTGCGTATCTTTAAAGAACGTATTTCCACCGTCAATTAAGATATCACCTTTTTGAAGTAATGGCTTTAATTGATTAATCGTTGCATCAGTTGCCTCTCCTGCTTTAACCATTAATAAAATTTTACGTGGGACTTCAAGAGAAGCCACGAATTCTTCTAATGAATAAGCAGGTACAATATTTTTTCCTTTAGCTTCATTCATCATTTCATCAGTCTTTGATCGAGATCGGTTAAATACAGAAACGGTATAGCCTCTGCTTTCAATATTAAAAGCCAAGTTTTTACCCATTACGGCAAGTCCAATTACACCAATTTGCTGTTTTGACATTATGTATCTTCTCCTTTTTGTATCTTACTTCTAGTGTAAACACCTATGTAAATCCTACTCTTGATCTTTTATGTGAAACGGATCAAGAAAATCCTTGCTTAAACTCGTTTCTGATTTCACAGATGAGTGACGGGCAGTTAAGCCCTTTTTAATAATATTTTTTCCATACTTATTTTGCAACTGTTCCATTGCTTTAAATAAAGGTTCTTTTTCTGCTTCCACCTCATATGAAAAAAGATCAAGTTGTTTTGTGGCTATGTCTTTTTCTACGACATCGTATGCCGTAACCCCAAGTAAACGAACGCCTTCTCCATTCCAATTCTTTATAAATAAATCAGTCGCAAAGTGAAAGATTTCTACACTCTCTGAAAAAGGACTGTCGACAATCTGACTTCTCGTAATCGTCTTTCGATCTCTGTAGCGTATCGTAACACCTATTTTCTGACCTAGCAAGCGTTTGTTTTTAAGTCGAGCAGCCACTTTTTCCGACAATTTCTCAAGAATTTCGATTAATTCTTTTTGGTTTGTTGAATCTTTAGGCAACGTCGTAGAATTACCGACGCTTTTATAATCAAAAATCGATTCAGGATCAACGGGGCGAGAATCAATTCCATTCGCTCGTTCCTTTAAACGCACTCCATTAATGCCAAGCAAATTTTTTAACGAGACATCACTAGCCTTTGCTAAATCTCCAATTGTATAAATATTAATTGTTTGAAGTTTTTCAGCAGTCCTTTGGCCAATCCCGTGCATTTCTCCAGTTGGAAGTGGCCATAGTTTTCCTTGAACATCACGTTTTCTTAAAATTGTCATTCCAAGTGGTTTCTTCATATCAGAAGCAGTTTTAGCCAAAAATTTATTTGGAGCAATTCCAATACTACAGGGCAAGTCTAGTGTTTCAAGAAGTCGTTTTTGAATACTTTTAGCAATATCTATGGGTGAACCAAGAAAAGCACAATCTGTAATATCCAAATAGCCTTCATCTATGGAAACCGGTTCTACTAATTCCGTATAACCTCTTAATAATTCAAAAATCTTGGCAGATGCTTCACGGTAACGAGTAAAATTAGGACTCTGAACAATTAATTGAGGGCAAAGTTTCTTGGCCTGCCAAATCGGCATCGTCGTTTTCACACCAAATTTACGCGCTTCATAGCTGCAGGTAATAATAATACCACGTCGTTCTTCTACATTACCAGCAATAGCGAGCGGCATAGCTTTCAAAGAGGAATCATATGCCATTTCTACAGAAGCATAAAAACTATTCATGTCAACGTGCAAAATGACTCGTCCCTTTTTCGGATACATCTTATTCACAACCGTCACATCCTTCTTAACAGCGCTTTTATTCATTGTCCAGCTCCAGGCGCCTACCGCTTTTATTCATTGTAGCAAAAAATAAAATAATCGGCCCATTTTGACAGTGAATTTGCTGTGAATGAAATGAAGTTCAGGTTTCAAGCTTTCATTCTACGCGAAAAAACAGTCATCAAATCAATGATGACTGTATATTTACCAATGCTAATATTTCTTATTTCTCTGTAACAACTGCAATAATGGCTATGACCATTTCAGCAAGCTTCGTCAATTCTTCTACAGGAATTCTTTCATTTGTTGTATGAATATCTTCATAACCAACAGCTAAATTTACAGTAGGAATTCCAAATCCAGCTATAACGTTTGCATCACTGCCGCCACCACTTTGTTGTAACTCACATGGGCGATTAATTTTTGCAGCCGCTTGTTTAGCTATTTCAACAACATGGTCTCCCTCACCAAATTTAAACCCAGGATACATAACGGTAACATCCACTTCTGCACGGCCACCCATCTCTCCTGCTGCCGTTGCAAATGCTTCTTTCATTTTTTGAACTTGTGCTTCCATTTTCTCAGGAATAAGTGAACGAGCTTCTGCTAGAATCTCAACAAAGTCACATACAATATTTGTTTGTTGCCCACCTTGGAATCGGCCAATATTTGCAGTTGTTTCAGAATCAATGCGACCTAAAGACATTCTTGATATGGCTTTTGAGGCAATCGTAATCGCTGAAACTCCTTTTTCAGGTGCGACTCCTGCATGAGCTGTTTTGCCAAAAATTTTGGCTTCAACTCTAGCTTGAGTTGGTGCTGCGACAACAATATTTCCAACTTTTCCATCACTATCAAGAGCATAACCATATTTTGCAGTAACAAGCGAACGATCTAATGCCTTTGAACCGACTAAACCTGATTCTTCACCAACTGTAATAATAAATTCGATTTTACCATGAGTCAGATTTTGTTCTTTTATGACTTTTAACACTTCTAGCATAACAGCAAGACCAGCTTTATCATCTGCCCCTAAAATAGTCGTTCCATCTGTGACGATATATCCGTCTTTAATCGATGGTTTCACACCATTACCTGGAACGACGGTATCCATATGAGAGGTGAAATAAATCGTATCCACACCTTCTTTTGTCGCTTCCAATTTACAAATTAAGTTACCTGCTCCATGACCGGTGACAGCCGTCGTATCATCTTCAAAAACATCTAAACCTAATGTCGTAAATTTATCTTTAAGTACTTTCGCAATAGCTGCTTCATTTTTGGTTTCAGAATCAATTTGAACTAATTCAAAAAATTCCTCAACTAAACGTTTTTCATTAATCATATGTAAAACCTCCAAAATACAGAATCCTTATTCAGTATATCTCTAATAAAGAAAACCAGCAAATTGATTGAAAGGCAGAAGGTACCCGTTCAGCGACGTATGGAGTGAGGCCCATACGATGGGATCACACAGACGCAGACATAAGAAAGTGGCGGTCTTAGTCTGTGTTCATTAACCTGAGATAAAGGAAACACGAAGAACGCATACGATTCGATGTTGGCTTATCGTAAGGAGGAGCGGGAAGTCCATTAGGCGCTGGGTGCCTGGCCGGCTAAGATTACCACGTCCTTATGTCTTCCGCCGGCACTAGCACGTCCTGTGCGTCAGAGCTAGATATCTGTGCTCGTCGAAAATAGCAAACAATATTTTTCGAATCAAAAAGACCAAAACTCCTTTGTAAAATTAACAAACTAAAAAAATTCACACATTTTCTTTGGGCTATCATAGTTTATATTTGAGAATAACAGGAAGATTTTAAATTTGGGAAGACCAGGAGGAAATTATGAACCAAGAGCAAATCGAAGTAGCACGTAATACATTAATTTCTAATCTCTTTGTTTTCGGTGGTGTATCACTTCTCTTTATAGGTACATTACTTGCTGCAATCCTTGCCTATCAAGGATATCAAAAAAGCTTAATAGGAACTTCAACACAAGTAGAGCCTTCACCAACATTTTGACATCTAATACTTTTACATTTTTTCTATTATTCTCCTCGCCAATAATGATAAAAAGTAGGTTAACTTCTAATTAGTTCAAGATAAAATGATAATTTGGTGTGGTAAGTATTCAATGTTGTGGTAGCATATGTGGTCATTCATAGGACGAAAAAGGATAGATAAATCAGATAATAATCCGATTTATCTATCCTTCTCTTTTATCCCATATCATGTGCAACATTTTATAAGTAAGACTTATCTTAGTATCAAGTTTTTTTGTTAAATATCTTGACCTTCTTGACTTTTAATTTAAAAAATGTTTAGGCTTTTAGAATTACAACGGGATATTCCCATGTTTCTTCCAAGGACGATCTTCTTTTTTATTACGAAGCATTTCTAGAGATTGAATGATTTTAATCCGTGTTTCTCGTGGATCGATAACATCATCCACCATTCCTAGACTTGCAGCAACATATGGGTTAGCAAATTTTTGACGATATTCTTCAATTTTTTCTGCACGTGTTGCCTCTGGATCTTCACTGTTGGCAATTTCTCTAGCAAAGATAATATTTGCAGCACCTGCAGAACCCATAACAGCAATTTCTGCATTCGGCCATGCAAATGTAAGGTCAGCACCAATTGATTTACTATTTAGTGCTACATAAGCACCACCATAAGCTTTACGAAGGATAATCGTTAATTTGGGTACAGTTGCTTCAGAATAGGCAAATAACATTTTAGCACCATGACGGATGATTCCACCATGCTCTTGTTTTACACCTGGGAAGAATCCAGAAACATCTTCAAATGTAATGATCGGTATATTAAATGAGTCACAGAATCGAATAAACCGAGCTGCTTTATCAGAAGAATCGATATCAAGTCCTCCTGCTAAAACTTTAGGTTGATTACACACTAACCCCACGGATTGGCCTTTAATACGTGCTAAGCCAATAACGATGTTTTTAGCAAAGCCAGCTTGTACTTCCATAAATGAATCTTCATCCACTACTTGCTCTACTACTTTACGAATGTCGTAAGGACGAATACCTTCAAATGGAACTACATCTGCTAAATCTGGACGGTAATCATCGTTATGCTCTGTATCCAATACCGGTGGCTTTTCTTGGTTATTTTGAGGTAAATAACTTAAAAGTTTTCTCACATCATTTAATACTTGTGCCTCAGAAGCCGCTTTAAAATGAGCATTACCACTAATTGTATTATGAACAGTGGCTCCACCTAGTCCTTCAGATGAAATTTTCTCTCCTGTTACCGTCTCAATTACTTTTGGTCCAGTAATAAACATTTGGCTTGTTTTTTCAACCATAAAGATAAAATCTGTAATTGCTGGAGAATAAACGGCTCCCCCTGCACATGGCCCCATGATGACAGAAATTTGCGGAATTACTCCAGAATAGATAGAGTTTCGGTAGAATATTTGTCCATATCCATCAAGTGATACAACCCCTTCTTGGATACGCGCGCCACCTGAATCATTTAAACCAATAAATGGAGCACCATTTTTTGCAGCTAAATCCATAACATTTGCAATTTTCAGAGCATGCATTTCCCCAAGTGCTCCTCCAAATACAGTGAAATCTTGTGAAAATAAGTAAATATCACGTCCATTTACTTTTCCATAGCCTGTTACAACACCTTCACCAGGTCCTTTTTGTTTATCTAAACCAAAATTAGTGCTTCGATGTTGAATAAATGGGTTTAACTCAACAAATGTACCAGGGTCTACTAGTAGCTCAATTCGTTCACGAGCTGTTAATTTTCCTTTTGCATGCTGCTTATCGATTCTCTCATCTCCACCACCAAGCTCCACCTCATGGCGTCTATCATATAATTCATTAATTTTTTCGTAGATGTCTGTCATCGTAATTCCTCCCCTTATTCCGGTCTTTCCGTTAATTCATATAAAACTTTTCCAGTAGATTTAGGATGAATAAATGCAACCTTTGCATGGTGGGCACCTATTCTTGATGTTTCATCAATCATTTGTAAACCTGATTGTTTAATTTCTTTAATTCGGTCTTCAATATTATTGACGCCTAATGCTACATGGTGGATGCCTTCTCCCCTTTTTTCAATGAACTTTGCAATCGCACTTTCAGGTGATACCGCTTCCAATAATTCTATTCTAGTATTGCCTGCTAGAATGAAAGCAACCTTCACTCCTTGGCTTTCTACTGTTTCAATCCCTTCAAGCTTAAGTTTCAAAATATCAGTATAAAGTGGTAAAGACGCATCTAGCGATTTTACAGCAATACCAATATGATCAATATTATTTATCAATTCCCTTACCCCCTAAGTTGTCTTTTTTATATGAATTAACATAATTATATACGAGTGAATCGACAAAATCCTCATATTATTCAAAATAATCCGAATATTATTTTTCCTTGTTTCTCATTATTGTACAAGTTACAATTAAATGAAAGAATGATTTTTAATGAGGAGTGCAAAATGAAAAATAAGAAAATAAGAAAACTAGTCGTCTATTTAATGCTAATCTCGATGCTGCTAACAACACTATTTTCTGGAATTGCCTTATTATTATAATTTCGTAGGAGTGAAGTCAATGGCTTCACTCTTTTTATTTAATCGCACCATATTTTTTTGCCAAAATGATAAAGTCATCTTGAGAGGACACTATTAATATTTTGGTACCAAGTGGTACTTGTTGATAGAGTCTCTCTACATCAGAGTTACTTAATCGTACACAGCCATTTGAAATATATTTTCCAACAGAATTGGGTTGATTTGTTCCATGAACTCCATAAATTCTTCCATCTGTGTTTATTGCATCAAAACCAATCCATCTTGTGCCTAGTGGATTTCGAGGATCCCCACCAGGAATATTTTTCTTACGATAATATGGGTTTATTGCTTTTATTTTTACAGTAAACAACCCTTCAGGAGTTAACTCCTTACTTTTACCAGTCCCTACAGGAAAAATCTCCTGAATTTTACTATTACTTATAAAGGCTAATTGGTTTACTTCTTTATTTACAATTAAAAAAGGCAGATCTTCATTAGCTGCTTCTACTTTCGATTCTAATGCAGTGAATACCAAAGTTAAACTAAACAATAAAGACAGAAATACTTTCATATCTACCATCCTCTTTTTTTGCTTAGTTTAAGCTAGTAGGTGTTTTTTCATTCTAGTACTGCTATTGCCAAAAGAATCTTTAAGCCATAAATATCTTTCCATTTCCCTCATCAATTGAAGTAGAGCGGCTCTTGATTCAAATTCTTCTCTTGTAACGGGAAGTTTCATCTCTCTGAAACTTTTTTCCATTTCATCAAGCTTCTTTAAATAAATCATAGCTGTATTATGTGGATGAACATTTTCTGCCAATTCACGAATAAAATCAGCGAGTATGTCACTTTGTTTAACGATACTCGGAATATTGGTTACAAGAGGCAGAATTCGTTCGATAATTTCAAACTGTTTTTCGCGCATATCAAAATATCGATAATAATAATTTTGTTCACGTAGAAAATGGTTTTCAACATCTCGAAATGCCAAACTTTTTGCTTCGGCTAGCCATTTTGTTGTTTCAGTCAATTCTTTTCCATCCCAAGAATAGTCATTGTCGCGAACATATTTGACAATTTCCATTAAAATTGTGCTAAAATTAGCTTCAATTTTCTGTTGATACAATTTTAATTTATGCTCAACACTTGGCATATAAACATTCATGATAAGAGCAATACCAACTCCAATAATGATTAAAATGGTTTCGTTTACAATTAAGCTAAGCGTGACTCCGGCTGAAGAATAAAGGTGTAATATAATAACACAGCTTGTAACAATTCCTTCATTGACCTTCAATGCGACGGTAGTAGGAATAAAGAGTAAGAGAATGATTCCTATTGTAACCGCATGATACCCAAAACTCTCAAAAAATAGAGTTGAATACCCCATTGCTATTAAACAAGCAATAATACGCGATAAAGATGCTTGCACAGATTTTTTCTTGGTTGCCTTAATGCATAATACTGTAATGATTCCAGCTGATGGAAAATTATCAAGACCTATTAATTGCGCGATAATTATCGCTAAAGTAGTTCCTAAGGCTGTTTTAATCGTTCGATATCCGATTTTAAACATTGTTATATATCACCTGTAGTTTTCCTCTACTATTATAATACTATAAATTCGACAAATTTATAGACATTTTTGTAGAAATTTCGATTTTTTTTAGTATACCAAAGTTCGACTTATGTAATCTCACTTAAATAATAAAAAAGTCACAAAAAAAAAGACCCGTTTTCACGAATCTTACACTTCTTCACAATATTCGTCAAAATAGGACTGAAGCTTTTCAACAACTGCTACAGGTTGGTTCCCTTCTATTTCATGACGTTCGACCATTTTTAAAATCTTACCATCTTTTAATAGGGCAAAAGAAGGTGATGATGGTGGATAGCCTTCAAAGTACTCTCTAGCTCGAGCAGTCGCTTCTTTGTCTTGACCAGCAAATACGGTTACAAATTGATCTGGGCGTTTATCATGATGTATGGCAGATGCCGCTGCTGGACGAGCAATTCCACCTGCACAACCACAAACTGAGTTAATCATTACAAGTGTCGTCCCTTTTTGTGATAAAACATCATCTACTTCTTCTGATGTTTTCAATTCTTTATATCCAGCCGACGCAATTTCATCACGTGCAGTTTTAACAACATCATTCATAAAAAAGTTAAAATCCATTTTCATCTTATTGCTCCTTCCAAATTTTTTCTTCTTATCTATCATAACAATTGCTCAAAATGTATTCAAATTATATACTCACAAAAAAACATAAGCGCCTTGATCAGCCCCACAACTGTTTGCGGGCCAGAAGGTGAAGTTACTCTTTGACTTCATCGGCTGGACCGATACGACTCGAGGGGCTAGGCGCTAGAGGTAGATATCGGTATTATTTATTTTGATAGAAGAAACTGTCCCTAAAATAGGGACAGTCTCTTCTTACTTTGTATTTACTGAATCTAAAAAAGTATGAAATACCTCTTGAACTGCTTTTGTAATTGTCTTATTTCCAGCCATTACTTGATTTTCAAGAATAGGCAACAATTGTTTGACTATATTGTTTTTATAAAACAATTGGTGAAGTTGACCTTCAATTAAAGAATAAAACCACTCTTTAGATTGCATACGTCTTCGGTCTTGAAACACACCTGACAATTCCGTAGTATTCGAAAATTCCTGTAACATCTCCCAAAGCTCGGGAATTCCTTTTCCTGTCACGCTTGAGCATGTATACGCTTTGGCCATCCAGCCTTTCGTGATGGGCTGTAGAAAATGCAAAATACGACTATATTCTGATTTTGTTCTTAAAGCAGGTGTAAGATTGTCACCATCTGCTTTATTGACAACAATTCCATCAACAAGTTCCATAATTCCCTTTTTCATCCCTTGCAGCTCATCACCTGCACCGGTAAGCACTAGTAGCATGAAAAAGTCGACCATACTTCGAACAATTGCTTCACTTTGACCGACACCCACTGTTTCAACAAGAATTATATCAAATCCAGCTGCTTCACAAAGGAGCATCGTTTCACGTGTTTTCCGATGTACCCCACCAAAGGTTCCTTCAGAAGGAGATGGACGTATAAAAGCACGTGGATTTCGCGAAAGCTCTTCCATTCTTGTTTTATCCCCTAAAATACTCCCACCATTGACGGAAGAACTAGGATCAACAGCAAGTACGGCAACTTTTTTACCAAGACTACATAAATAAGTACCAAAGGCTTCAATAAATGTGCTTTTCCCGGCACCTGGTACCCCAGAGATTCCAATTCGAAGTGATTTACCTGTGTAAGGAAGAAGAGTTTGAAGTAATTCTTGTGCTAACTCAAAATGATGAGCTGCATTACTTTCAACTAATGTAATTCCTTTTGCAAGCTTCGCACGTTCACCCTTGAGAACTCCGGCTTTTAAGTCTTCAATGGATATCTCTTGACCTTTCTTTTTCACAAAACGATTTTTAGAAGCTTGATTATGATTAGCAGCTATCTCAACGCCTTTTTTAATTGAAGAAGCAAAACCTTCCGGATTCTCAAGATCGACCCATTCTGGTTTCTTATCTTCACTCATTATTTAACCACTTCCTCATAGCCAAGGCGGTGATAGATTTCTTGAAGTACTTTCTTCGCTGCTTGTGGAATAACCGTACCTGGTCCAAAAATCGCTGCTGCTCCGTTCTCTAACAAATAGTCATAATCCTGAGCTGGAATAACGCCACCAACAATAATTACTATATCTTCACGACCTAATTTTTTTAATTCTTCGACAAGCTGTGGTAATAATGTTTTATGACCTGCCGCAAGCGAACTCATACCAATGACATGAACATCATTTTCTACAGCTTGTAACGCTGTTTCCTCAGGTGTTTGGAAAAGAGGACCGATATCTACATCGTATCCTAAATCAGCAAATCCGGTACCGACAACTTTCGCACCACGATCATGACCATCTTGACCCATTTTCGCCATTAACAGACGTGGACGACGGCCCTCATTTTCTAGGAATTCTTCAGTCATTTGTATAACTTCTTGAATTTCATCATCTTTTGAATAAGCAGCACTATATACGCCACTAATTGAGCGGATCGTCGCTTTGTGACGACCTGCCACTTTTTCAATCGCATCTGAAATTTCTCCAAGTGATGCACGAACTCGAGCTGCTTGAACCGCTAACTCTAGTAAATTTCCTTCACCCGTTTTAGCTGCGTTCGTTAATGCTTGTAAGGCTTCGTCTACTTTCGCTTGATCACGGTTAGTTTTTAATTCTTTTAAGCGATTAAGTTGGCTCTCACGAACAGCTGTATTATCAATTTCAAGAATTTCAATTGGATCTTCTTTTTTCAAGCGATATTTATTTACTCCAACGATTGTTTCCTCTTGAGAATCAATTTTTGCTTGACGTTTCGCTGCAGCTTCTTCAATTCTCATTTTTGGAATGCCTGTTTCAATGGCTTTCGTCATACCGCCAAGATCTTCAATTTCTTCAATAAGCGTCCATGTACGATTAATCAATTCATTTGTTAGTGCTTCTACATAATAAGAACCAGCCCATGGATCAATAACCTTTGTAATACTTGTTTCTTCTTGCAAGTAAAGCTGTGTATTACGAGCAATACGAGCCGAGAAATCAGTTGGTAGGGCAATTGCCTCATCCAATGCATTAGTATGCAAGGATTGTGTATGCCCAAGTGCCGCAGCATGTGCTTCTATTAATGTACGTGCCACGTTATTGAATGGATCTTGTTCGGACAAGCTCCAGCCTGATGTTTGTGAATGCGTTCTTAACGCTAGGGCTTTTGGATTTTTTGGTTCAAATTGTTTCATTAACTTCGCCCAAATGAAACGACCTGCTCTCATTTTCGCTACTTCCATGAAATAATTCATTCCAATTGCCCAGAAAAAAGATAGACGTGGTGCAAATTTATCAATATCAATGCCGGCCTTCATACCAGTTCGTGCATATTCAAGTCCGTCTGCCAATGTATAGGCAAGCTCAATATCAGCAGGTGCTCCTGCTTCTTGTAAGTGATAGCCTGAAATTGAAATACTGTTAAATTTCGGCATATATTTGGATGTATATTCAAAAATATCTGCAATTATTTTCATCGACATTTCAGGTGGATAAATGTATGTGTTACGCACCATGTACTCTTTTAAAATGTCATTTTGAATCGTACCAGCAAGCTTGTCCTGCGTGACACCTTGTTCTTCAGCCGTAACGATGTAGAAAGCTAATATTGGCAGAACAGCACCATTCATCGTCATTGATACAGACATTTTGTCCAGTGGGATTCCATCAAATAGTATTTTCATATCTAGTATGGAATCAATCGCAACGCCTGCTTTCCCAACGTCACCGACTACGCGTGGATGATCTGAATCGTAGCCACGGTGAGTAGCTAAATCAAAAGCAACAGAAAGACCTTTTTGCCCCATTGCTAAGTTTCGACGATAAAAAGCATTTGATTCTTCTGCTGTTGAGAATCCAGCATACTGCCGTACTGTCCAAGGACGGTTTACATACATGGATGGGTATGGTCCACGTGTATATGGAGCAATTCCCGCAACACTGTCCATGTGTTCTAAGTTTTGACTATCTTCATTGACATAAAGTGATTTCACCTTAATTTGTTCATTTGTTTCAAACAGAAGCTCATCCATTGATTGACCAACAGCTGTTTCCGCCTCTTTTTTCCAATCCTGGATTGAGGTTTGTTGGGTAGCTTTTGCTGGATTTATGCTTGAAAAATTAGGCTTTGTCATCTTAGTTCACCCCCAGCTTTTCTAATAATTCTGTCAAAATAGATATTGCATTAGATCTTACATGAAGGAATTCTTTTACACCAGCTGCCTGCAAGACTGTTTCCAATTCTTCCGCCTGTTTACCTGCTAAATAAACCGTTGTGTCAGGGTTAGATGCTTTTAAATCAGCAACAATTTGCTCTGCTAATTGACCATATGCATCATCACTACCACAAACGCAATAAATTGGAAGCTTAGTATCTGCAACATAAGCTAATGCATCTTTACTTGAATAACAGCCTTCACTTTGAACCGTATCAATACCACCTGCTGAAACTAAACCTTTTACAAAATCAGCACGCGGTTTATACGCTTTTAATTCTTGCAAGTTAATTAAACCGATTTTGGGTGTTTCACCATTATTTTGTTTAAACGCCGCTACTCGCAATCTTAACTGTTCAAATGACTCCGCCAAACGTTTTAGTTTAATAGGTACGATAGCTGATGGCTGTTTTACCACCATATAAGAATCTGCCTTATCACTCGCTTTTATATGAACCTCATCAGCAGGGTTTGGATATACGTTCGTACCAATAATACTTTCTTTTCTAAGTGCTATATTTTGTGTTTTTTTATTAAATACTTCAGTAATTTCTGCTTGAATTTTTCCTTGTTTTAGAGCTTCTAGGATACCACCTGCAGCATCTACGTCTAAAAATTTCTTCCATGCTTGATCCGCTAGTTGATCGGTAAGCTGTTCGACATAGAAAGAACCCCCTGCCGGATCAATGACACGTGTAATATGCGTTTCTTCTTTTAAAATCAAGTGAGTATTACGAGCAATTCTTTCAGAAAAATCGTCCCATTCTCCAGATGCATGGTTAAGTGGGTTAATTTGCATATATTGAATTCCACCAATTGCAGCTGCAAATGCCTGATTTGTCGTTCGCAGAATATTAACATATTGATCATATAAAGTTTCCGTCACTTCTGATGTCACTGCATGGATTCTCATTTTAAAATGCTTTGGATTTGCAGCAAATGCAGCAGAAAGCCCAGCCCATAGACGTCGAGCCGCACGAAGCTTCGCAATATTCATGAAATAATTGGAATCAATAGAAAAAGAGAAAACCATTTTGTCAGCTATCTTTTCAACTGACAAACCTTGCTTTTGCCCTTCAAGTAAGTATTGAACTGCCGTGCTAAGTCCATACGCAAGCTCTTGAACTGCATTAGCGCCTCCATTATGAAATACAGATGTTTTAATCAAAATTGTTTTTAATTCTGGAGAAATGCCTTCGTATTGTACAATCGTTTTTGCCCAATCAGCAAAGTAAGCATCTGTATTCTCTGGAATTTGTCCAGTTAATACCCATTCAGCAATAGGATCTTCAGCTAGAACACCTGTTACTGATCCTTCTACTGCTTGAAATTCTGGTAATAATTCTTTTTGCTTTCCCTTTAAATCAATAAAAAACGGTAAGGTTGATAGCGGTAAATCTTTTAAAAGCTTTGGTAATCTTGCTCCATTTGCTAACAAATCCACTGAATAGGTAATGGCATTTTGTCCACGATTTAGAACAGCTCTTAATTTTTCATTTGCTTCCTCTGCAGTTTTCCCATCAATTGGCTGACATGCAATCCATGGTTGTGTAAGATATCCTGTTGGTGAAATCCCTCTTGTAAAAGGAAAAAAACCAGGAAACTCTTGTTTATCGCCTACAGACTCACGAGTATAAAGGGGTTGTAAAGTTACTCCTTCATACGTATTGGTCTGTAACTTGTCAACAGTTTTACCTTTTAAACTTGTCTCAACGGCAGCCTTCCACTCTTCAAACGAAGGTTTCGGAAAGGAAATATTTTTTACATCTTTTAATTCCATCTGTAATCGTTTTCTTATACCATACCCTATAGGCGTACATCAATCATGTATGATAAAGAAAACTCCCACCCTTCAATTTTTTGAATACTAACAATATTCTAACATAATGCAAAAAAAAATATTAACTAGATTTTAGAAATAATCTCACACTTAAAAAATTAATAAATAATTCTTCATTACTGTTATAAAAAAGAACCTAAACCTTAATTAATGTATTATAACAGTACTTACTTAAAATAATACGAAATAACAGATAATTTGTCGATTATTATTTTATAATTTCTTAAAATATTAGAAAAACACCAGTCATGAAACTGGTGCAAAAATTAATAGATCGATGTATTTTCTTTTGAAAGGCCTTCAATTATTTCCTTTACTCTAGCTAGGAACCGCCCACCAATTAGACCATCTAATACTCGATGATCTAATGATAAACAAAGATTTACCATACTCCGTATGGCCAACATATCATCAATAATGACCGGACGTTTTACAATACTTTCAATTTGTAAAATACCTGCTTGTGGATAATTAATAATCCCCATCGATTGAATGGAACCGAATGCCCCCGTATTGTTAACGGTAAACGTGCCACCTTGAAGTTCTTCCGCTTTAAGTTTACCAGCTCGTGTTTTTTGGGCCAATTCATAGATTTCCCTAGCAATCTTTTTAATCGTTTTTTCATCAGCATTTTTGATTACTGGTACAAATAATGCATCTTCAGTTGCTACAGCTATAGATAGATTTATTTCTTTCTTTTGAATAATTTTATCCTCTGCCCACGTGGAATTTATTTGTGGAAACTCTGTTAGTGCTTGAGCAACTGCTTTGACAAAGAAAGCAAAGAAGGTAAGTGGATATCCTTCTTTTTCAACAAAATCTTTTTTTAGTGAATCACGTAACTTCACCAGGTTCGTGGCATCCACTTCAATCATCATCCAAGCATGAGGGATTTCTTGCACACTTTTTACCATATTCGAAGCAATAGCTTTGCGTACACCCGTCACAGGAATCTCAACATCACCACGTTCCACTCGGATAGTAGGTAAATTATTTATTTCTCGTTTAGTAGTTTTTAATTCTACCTGATTCTGAATGGATACTTTTTCAACATTTGCATCATTTTGAGCGTCATTAGACTCAATTAATGAAAGTAAATCTTTCCTTGTAATACGCCCTTCTTTTCCAGAGCCGGTTACTTTAGATAAATCAATTCCATGTTCATGAGATATTTTTAGAACAGCAGGTGAATAGCGTGTCTTCATTGAAGACGTATTTTCGAAAGTAGGCTCATGATAATCAGGCATTTCAATAACCGGCTGATTATTGGATGATTCTTCTGCATCAATGATACAAATCACTTCACCTACAGCTAATGTCTCATCCTCTTTAGCAATCAGTTCATGAATGATGCCTGTAAATGAAGACGGTATTTCTGCGTTCACTTTATCTGTTATAACTTCAGCAATTGGTTCATATTTTTGCACTAAATCTCCAGGAGCAACCAGCCATTTACTAATCGTTCCTTCGGTGACACTCTCGCCTAATTGTGGCATTTTCATTTGTTCACTAGCCATGTTGAACCTCCTCTACAAACTTAATACTCGGCTAATCCACGCATCGCCTTTTCAACTTTATCAGGATTCACCATAAAATACTTTTCCATTGTTGGCGCATAAGGCATAGATGGGACATCTGGTCCAGCTAATCTCATAATGGGTGCATCAAGATCGAATAAACAATGCTCAGCAATAATCGCAGCCACCTCACCCAATATACTTCCTTCTTTATTATCCTCTGTAATAAGTAATACCTTTCCCGTTTTCTTTGCTGCCTCAATAATACTTTCCTGATCAAGTGGATAAACGGTGCGTAAATCAAGAATATGCACAGTGATTCCGTCACTTGCTAGCTTTTCAGCTGCTTGTAATGCAAAATGAACACAAAGCCCGTAAGTAATGACAGTAATGTCTTCACCCTCTCGCTTAACATCCGCCTTTCCAATCGGCAGGACATAATCATCTGCTGGAACCTCCCCTTTAATCATACGATAGGCTCGTTTATGCTCCAAAAAAAGAACCGGGTCAGGGTCACGTATGGCTGCCTTCAGCAAGCCTTTCACATCATAAGGAGTGGATGGCATCACTATTTTTAAACCAGGTTGATTGGCAAAAATCGCCTCCACCGATTGGGAATGATAAAGAGCCCCATGCACTCCCCCACCATAAGGAGCACGAATGACCATCGGGCAACTCCAATCATTATTTGAGCGATATCGAATTTTAGCCGCTTCCGAAATAATTTGATTAACAGCTGGTAAGATAAAATCGGCAAACTGTATCTCAGCAATCGGCTTCATTCCATACATGGCTGCACCAACTCCAACTCCAACAATACCGGATTCCGCAAGTGGAGTGTCAATCACACGGTCCTCACCAAACTGCTCGTATAAACCAAAAGTAGCTTTAAAAACACCACCTTTTTGTCCAACATCTTCTCCTAAAAGAAATACCTTTTCATCTCTTTTCATTTCTTCACGCATAGCCAAAGTTATGGCTTCAATATATGATATAACCGTCATTTAATTACCCCCATATACATGTTTTAAAGCGGACTCCGGATTTGCATATGGTGCTTGTTCAGCATAATCTGTTGCTTCATTAACAATTTGCATTATTTCTTCGTTCAATTGCTTTTCTCGTACTTCATCCAAAATGCCCAATTCTTTTAAGTAATATCCAAATGTTGAAATAGAATCCTTCGTTTTGGCTTCTGCTACTTCCTCTACTGAACGATAGCTTCTGTCATCATCGTCACTTGAGTGAGGAGTTAGTCGATAGGAAACCGTTTCTACTAATGTTGGGCCAAGTCCTGCTCGTGCACGATCTGCTGCTTCTTTGACAGCTTGATATACCG
The DNA here is from genome assembly GCA_963751845.1 of uncultured Bacillaceae bacterium. Taxonomy (GTDB): domain Bacteria; phylum Bacillota; class Bacilli; order Bacillales; family DSM-1321; genus Peribacillus. The sequence goes on along the minus strand of CAVVWH010000016.1, from coordinate 214,526 downwards.
CTAACGGATCATTTCCATCAACAGTGATCCCTGGCATACCATAACCTATAGCTCGGTCAGAAATCTTTTCACATGCCACCTGTTTTGAAATGGGCACAGAAATGGCATACTGGTTATTTTCACACATAAAAATAACAGGCAATTTATGAACACTCGCAAAATTGGCTCCTTCATGGAAATCACCTTGGTTGGAAGAGCCCTCCCCAAAAGTAACAAGTGTGACTAAGTTCTTTTTTTCCATTTTTCCTGCAAGAGCAATTCCTACTGCATGCGGGACTTGAGTAGTAACAGGTGACGATCCTGTCACAATATGATTCTTCTTTTGCCCAAAATGTCCCGGCATTTGTCGGCCGCCTGAATTGGGATCTTCAAGCTTAGCAAATCCAGATAACATTAAGTCCTTTGCAGTCATACCAAATGTTAAAACCATACCAACATCACGATAATATGGTAAAACATAGTCTTCCTCACGATTAAGAGCAAAGGCAGCACCTACTTGAGCAGCCTCTTGTCCTTGGCATGAAATAACAAACGGTATTTTACCAGAACGATTCAATAGCCACATCCGCTCATCAATGCGTCGTGCTAAAAGCATCGTTCGGAACATCTCATACATCATTTCATCATTTAATCCTAATTTTATATGACGATTTTCGACCATTAAATTACCTCCTATTAGAAATGAATAGCAAATCCATCAACTGCAAGAGCTGCCTCACCAATGGCTTCAGACAAACTTGGATGTGGATGTACAGTGGAAGCAACTTCCCATGGTGTAGCATCTAACACCTTTGCTAGTCCAGCCTCTGATATCATGTCAGTAACATGTGGACCAATCATATGTATACCTAAGAGGTCATTTGTTTTTTTATCAGCAATAATTTTAACAAAACCCTCTGTTTCACCATAAACTAATGCTTTACCAATCGCGCTAAATGGAAATTTACCAATTTTCACTTTATATCCTCTTCGTAATGCTTCTTTTTCTGTATAGCCTACACTTGCAATTTCAGGGCTCCCATAAATACAGGTTGATACCGAAGAATAATCCAATGGAATCGGTTGCTTTCTAGCGATATGCTCCACTGCAATAATTCCTTCTCGTGCAGCTACATGCGCTAGTTGTAACCCCCCTATACAATCTCCAATAGCATAGATATGCGCTTCTTTTGTTTGATACATCTCATTTGTACTAATGTATCCTTGATTCATACTAATATCTGTATTGTCCAACCCTATGTTAGATAAGTTGGCTTCTCGTCCTACTGAAACAAGTATTTTTTCAGACTCATACGTTTGAATAACACCATTTATTTCAGCATCAATAGCAACAACTTGACCCGTTTGTAAAGTATTAGGAAGGACTTTAGCTCCTGTAATCACTCGAATGCCCTTTTTTTGTAGAATACGTGACATCTCTGTAGATATCTCTTCATCTTCTAGTGGAATTATATTAGATGCATACTCAAGAATTGTCACTTTGACACCAAAATCATGCAATAAAGATGCCCACTCGATCCCTATTACTCCGCCCCCGATGATGGTTATCGACTTTGGCAACTTCTCAAGTTGGAGAGCTTCATCAGATGTGATAACATATTCTCCATCAATCATTAAACCTGGCAATGTTTTTGGGTGAGATCCAGTTGCGATGATGACATGTTGTGGAAGTAATATCTCATTTTCACTACCATCATTCATTTCAACTGAAATCGTACCAGGCATTGGTGAAAAAATCGAAGGACCTAGAATTCTTCCTATTCCGTTAAAAACTCTGATTTGCCCCTTTTTTAGTAAATGCTGCACACCGCTATAAAGCTTGCTGACAATCTGATTTTTACGCTGTTGTACTTGTGTAAAATCAGCCCTTACATCCGATGTAAAGATTCCATATTCTTCACTTTTCTTTACGGTTTGAAATATTTCTGCACTTCTTAACAATGCTTTAGATGGAATACATCCTTTATGCAGACATGTACCTCCGAGCTTTTCCTTCTCCACTATAGCCGTCTTTAAACCGAGCTGACTCGCTCTAATCGCCGCAACGTATCCACCTGTTCCCCCACCAAGAATTACTACATCAAATTCTTCTGCCATTCAAATCCTCCTTTCCAATTCTATAATTTTAAAGCACAATTCTCTTGAGCTCCAGTTATATTTATCACATTTTTCTATTATTGCCATCATAGGAGATTTATATTGGAAAAGCTTGACAAAAAATGAGAATTGTCTATCATTTTTCTTAGGAAGGAATTTTTCCAGAAGGGATCTGACGAAATGAAACGCTTAATAGCTTTTAGCATCCTCTTTATCCCTGGGGCAATTGCTGCTTATGGAATTAAGCTAATGAGAGATATGCTTTTTGGGATCCTACAACCACCATTTCCATTACTTTGGCTGCAATCATTAATTGGACTACTCTTAACTATAGGCGGCATTTCCTTTATCGGAGGGTTTATTTTTTATCGTGATCGAAAAAGAAATAAGGTACAAAACCGATTTAATAAATTGTAAAGCAAAAACCGGGCATTTATGCTCGGTTTTTTTCTTTACTAGTAAATTAATTTTGGTATTAATATTTTGTTCATGTACTCTGGGTAAGCGTATACATTTTTAAAATCCCCAATAAGTTAAATTACTGGGGATCCTAACCCTCTCAAGAAGCTTTATGTTCTAAACGAAGCTTATCAGCAACCATCGCAATGAACTCGCTATTTGTTGGTTTTGCTTTTGTCATACTTACGGTATAACCAAATAGTGATGAAATCGATTCAATATTACCACGACTCCATGCCACTTCAATTGCATGACGGATTGCACGTTCCACTCGGCTTGCTGTAGTATTATACTTTTTTGCGATATCTGGATATAGTACTTTCGTGATGGACCCTAATAATTCGATATCGTTATATACCATTGATATAGCTTCTCTTAAATATAAATACCCCTTAATATGTGCAGGTACACCAATTTCATGAATGATGCTTGTAATACTTGCATCTAGATTTTTTGGTTTTTGCTCTGTTTGAGTACGATAGTTGACCTGTGGATTACTTTTTATAACAGATTGACCTTTACTGTTCACCTGACGAATATTATTCACTAAATTTCCCATATCAAACGGTTTCAAAATAAAATACGATGCACCTAAATCAACCGCTTTTTTAGTAACATCCTCTTGGCCAAACGCCGTTAACATAATAACATTAGGCATCGTTTCCCTTTGAACTTCACGTAATTTTTCTAAAACCCCTAAACCATCTAAATGCGGCATGATAATATCTAGTATCAAAATATCCGGATTAACGTTTTCCAGCATATTCAGACATTCCTGACCATTATGTGCTACAGCAATTACTTCCATATCTTCCTGAGCTGAAATATACTCTTCCAAAAGAGCAACTAGTTCTCGGTTATCGTCTACAATGCAGACTTTAATTTTTTTCACGCATATTTCCTCCCCTACATTTTCCAACCATCAGAATTATTTATTATGAACTTTTCGACAATTGAAGCAAAATACCTTTAATTTTTAAGAAAAGTCTTAAATATATTTTATATCCACTAGATTTCAGCGTATTTCGATTATCTAATTATATACATTCAACATGTACTCTCTTGCATTTTATCATAAAAAGAAGAAAATTCCTGTCTAATTAATAAATATTTTACAAATTTAACTATTTTGTAGTTAACATATGTACTCATAAACAAAAAGCGCAATTGATTTAGTAGCTAAACATGACTTATCAGCTATAAATTATGTATTGAAAAAAGAGGCGAAAACCGCCTCCTTAGCTTGCTTTGTCCTTACCTGTTTTTTGATAGATATTAATGCCTGCTTCATTTAACATCCATTCAATATGCACTCCATATCCACTAGTAGGGTCATTAACGAATACATGAGTCACTGCACCCACTAATTTTCCATCCTGAATAATGGGGCTACCACTCATTCCTTGAACAATTCCCCCTGTTTTCTTCAGGAGTTCCTTATCGGTTACCTTTATAACTAATCCTTTAATGGCAGGAAATTTTTGTGGAATGGAACTGATTATTTCTACATTAAATTCTTCTACTTCAGAGCCTTCCACAACAGTTAATATTTTCGCTGGCCCTTCTTTTACTTCATGAGATAAACTAATTGGAATTGCTTTATTCGCTATACCATTATCCATTTGCTGATGTAATTTACCGAAAATTCCAAAAGGACTATTTCGATTAATATTGCCAATTATCTCATGATTTGATGAAAAACGGGCTAATTTCTCACCTGGATCTCCATTACTCCCCTTTTCGATGGAGGTAACGGTTGATTGAACAATTTGACCATCTTTAACAACAATCGGCTTTTTCGTATCCATATCAGATATGACATGACCTAAGGCACCATATTTCTGCGAGTTTGGGTGATAAAAGGTCATTGTACCAATTCCTGCAGCTGAATCGCGGATATATAAACCAAGCTTATACGTTCCCTCCCCCTTATCCTTTAACGGAAGCAGGGTCGTTTGCAATTTTTCCTGATTTCGTTGAATATCAAGCTCTAATGGCTCTCCTTTTTGTCCTGCTTCTTGAACAAATGGGGTGACATCACCCATCGTTTTAATCGTTTGTCCATTAATTTTTGTTATGATATCACCAATTTGAATTTTTGCAATTTCCCCTGGGGATCTCTCCCCTTCCATTGTCGATACTAAGTGATGACCCACTACTAAAACACCTAGTGTATGAAGCTTGACACCAATTGATTGACCACCTGGTATTACTTTAAAATCTTCTAATACTTGTACGTCAACCTTTTTAACTGGCAAACCTGCCACGTCGAGTAAATACTCATTTGTACCAGGTTTACCAGCCTCAAACGTAATCGCACCATCATGAACATTTAGTTCTGTATTCGTATCTTGATTTTTGGCTGAAACGGGCAAAGATGTGGAAATATTATAGTGGCTTCCCTCGAATAATACAAGATGAGTAGGAATTAAAAAAAACTGACGTAATGGCTGGTATAACCCTAGTGTTAATAGCGAAACAAGGAGAATTCCACCGATGATTTTATTGATCACTGCAAATTTCACTCTTTACACTCTCCTCGCTATTTACATGCTTATGGCTACATCTATAATTTAGCCTACCTTAGACTCATTTATAACTAGACCTAAAAATAAAAGCTATCCGTTTATGGATAGCTTTTCAAGTAAGCTTTATTTTATTAGCTTGTTGAATTAATTCATTTGCATGTTGCTTTGTCAAATCAGTAATTTCAACACCAGAAATCATACGTCCTATTTCTTTAATTTTCTCCTCTAAAGCAAGGGTTCTGACAGATGTGCTCGTTCTTCCATCCATCACTTTTTTGGCAATGAATAGATGAGTATCTGCCATTGCTGCTACTTGCGGTAAATGCGAAATACATAATACTTGAGAACCAATAGCGACTTTGTAAATTTTTTCAGCAATAGATTGAGCTACTCGACCACTGACTCCTGTGTCGACTTCATCAAAAATAATCGATGTAACACCTTGATGTTTTGAAAATATACTTTTTAAAGCAAGCATAATTCGTGACATTTCTCCTCCAGAAGCAATCTTCGATAAAGGTTTTAAAGGCTCCCCTGGATTAGTTGAAATATAAAATTCCATTACATCAAGTCCAGTTTGATTCATACTATTATTTGAAAAAGAATCATATGTTTCAGCTGTTTGATGAAAATGAGCTTCAAAAATTGTTTTTTCCATATACAATTCTTTTAACTCATGTTGAATTTTCTTTGTTAACTGCTCAGCAAAATTTTGACGTAGCTCAGAAAGATTTTTAGCTTCAACCATTAAATCTGCTTTAATTGAATTAATTTCTTGTTCCAACTTAATGATATGTGTTTCTCGATTTTGGAGTTTTTCTATTTCTTCTTCAATTGTTGCGCCATATTCTAATATTTCCTCAATCGTCCGACCATATTTTCGTTTCAATTGATTCATTTCATTCAAACGATTTTCAATAAAATCAATACGTTCATTATCAAAATCAAGCGAATCCAACTGATCTCGAATTGTAGCTTTCGCATCTTCTAGTAAAAAATAACTGTTCGATACGGCTTCCGAACTATTTTGCAATGACTCGTCCAAACTTGCTGCCTCGCTTAAATTATTCATCGCAACTGAAAGCCAGTCCAATGCATGTTGCTCTCCGTTTAAAGCATTGTAACTCGTTTGAAGAGCACTATGTATTTTTTCAAAGTTATTAATTTTCTTTTTTTCCTCAATCAACTGCTCATCTTCATGTAGTTTCAATTCCGCATTTTGAATTTCTTCAAACTGAAATTGGATTAAATCTAAGCGATGTACCATTTGTTGTTCATTCTGATTGAGACTCTTTAACTGCTTCATTACTGAATCATAGCGCTTATACAAAGTTTGATACTCGGCTAACGCTAACTCTACCTCAGCGCCACCGAATTGATCTAATAAAGGTAAATGTAGGCTTTCATCCATTAGTTCTTGATGTTCATGTTGCCCATGTATATCAATCAGAGTCCTCCCAATTTCTCTTAGAGTAGCAATCGTCACTAGCTTTCCATTGACTCGACATACACTTTTCCCACTCTTGAAAATCTCACGTCTTGCAACAACCATACCATCACTTATTTCAATTCCAAATTCTAATGCTTTGGCAATCACAGGGTGTTGATGATCATCTATAATAAACAAGCCTTCTATCTCTGCTTTTGTTTCACCATGACGAATAAATTCAGTTGAACCTCGACCGCCAACAAGTAAATGAATCGCATCAATAATAATAGACTTTCCTGCGCCAGTTTCACCTGTCAACACAGTTAAGCCTTTTTCAAAAGAAATTGTCAACTGATCAATAATCGCAAAGTTTTTAATCGATAATTCTGATAACAAAATCCTCACCTCATAATGACTACAACATATCTAAAAATTTTTTTGCTATAATCTTTGCTTCTTTATCTGAGCGACAAATAATTAAGCATGTATCATCGCCGCCAATGGTACCCAAAATCTCTTCCCAATTCAAATTATCAATAAGAGCACATATTGCTTGAGCATTACCAGGAAGCATCTTCATCACAAGCAAATTATTAGCAGCATCAATTCTAACAAACGCGTCTACAAGCATACGCTTCAGCTTCTGTAATGGATTAAAACGCTGATCAGCAGGTAGACTATATTTATACCGGCCATCCGTCAATGGTACTTTTACAAGATGTAATTCTTTTATATCACGAGAAACAGTTGCTTGTGTTACCTTGTACCCTAACTTTTTCAATTCATCAACCAGTTCATCTTGAGTCTCAATATCGTTATTTGTAATGATATCTCGAATCTTTATATGGCGTTGACCTTTATTCATATATGTTAAAAGCACCTCTCATTATTTCTTTTCATTTAAGTTAATATTAATGTTAGCGTATTTTTATACATTTGTACAAGTATTTCTCCTACCAAATTCATTTTATATAGAAAAGCGAAACCGGCTTGATTAGCTCGCGAAGAAAATAGGAAAATACCCGGAAGGCGCGCTTTTTGCCTTTCGAGGGATTTTATCTTTTTCACAGTGAGCTAGCCGGTGGAGCTAGACAATGAAAAGCGAAACCGGCTTGGTTAGCGGCATAAAAATACTCCTTTAGCCATTAAGCTAAAGGAGAGTTTATTGATCCCGATTTTCTATCCACAACTAGGAAATAAGCTATCATCATATTGACGGAAGTTACTCTTAGTCTTTTTTAAATTGTGCATGAGCTTCTGATACTATATCATCAACAGTTTGCTTCAGTAAATTCTCACCCTTTTGCTTCGTACCTTCCCAGCCAAGATGTAATAAAAATTCAATATTCCCATCTCCTCCGGTAATAGGGGAATAGGAGGCATTGCGTATATCATACCCTTCACCTTCAGCAAACGTGATGATTTTATTCAATACCTCTTTATGAACTTTTGGATCTCGTATAATCCCTTTTTTTCCTACCTGTTCTCTTCCTGCTTCAAATTGAGGTTTGACAAGCGCCACAACATCACTATTTGCTACAAGCAAAGTTTTTAAAACAGGTAGAATCAACGTAAGTGAAATAAAAGATACGTCAATACTTGCAAAGTTCGGCATTTCACCATCAAGATCAGCAGGGGTTACATATCGGAAATTCGTACGTTCCATGACTTTTACTCGCTCATCTTGACGTAATTTCCAAGCAAGTTGATTATAGCCAACGTCTACTGCATACGACATTTGTGCTCCGTTTTGGAGAGCACAATCGGTGAATCCACCCGTTGATGAACCAATATCGATAAGAATTTTACCTTCTACAGTTACATCAAATGTTTTTAAAGCTTTCTCAAGCTTCAGTCCGCCTCTAGAAACGTAGGGCATTACTTTACCCTTAATCGAAAATTCTAAATCAACAGGTACCTTTTCACCCGGCTTTTCATATCTTTCTTCATTCGCATAGACAAGTCCTGCCATAATCATACGCTTTGCTTTTTCTCGAGTTTCAGCTAGTCCTTGTTGTACTAAAAGGACATCTAGTCTTTCTTTCATCACTTTCATATTTTCATGCCCTTTTTTGTTTTTTTGATGCAATCCGTTTAATTCTCTTAACTGCAACATCAGCTGTTAAATCTATTTCTTGAAGAAGTTCATCAACATTACCATGTTCAATAAAGTAATCAGGAATACCCATTCGATCAATGATTGCACCATAGAAGCCATGATCATGTGCATATTCAAGAACTGCGCTGCCAAAACCACCTTGAAGAATAGCTTCCTCAATCGTTAAAATAGGTAACTTTTCAGTTAATAGGGATTGTAATAAATTCTCATCCATTGGTTTAATAAAACGTGCATTCACTACTTTTACTGAGTAGTTTTCCTTTTCTAGCGTTGCTGCTGCTTCTAACGCCATTGGAATAGTCGTTCCAAAGGTTAAAATAATTGCGTCAGTGCCTTCTTTGAGCACTTCCCAGGTTCCAATTGGAATTTCCTTCAATTCCTCATCCATTGGTACCCCATATCCATTTCCACGTGGAAAGCGCATGGCGATTGGACCTTCATTATATTGAATCGCTGTGTATACCATATGTTGACCTTCATTTTCATCTTTAGGCATCATCAGTACCATATTAGGAATATGACGAAGAAAAGCAATATCAAAAACGCCTTGATGTGTTTCTCCATCTGACCCAACTAGTCCAGCTCGATCAATTCCAATGAATACATTTAAATTTTGGCGACAAATATCATGAACGACTTGGTCATACGCTCTTTGTAAAAAGGTTGAATAAATTGCCAAGAATGGTTTCATCTTTTGCGTAGCAAGTCCCGCTGCAAAGGTTGCAGCGTGCTGTTCAGCAATTCCAACATCGTAAAAACGTTCTGGAAACTCACTAGCAAAGCCTTCTAATTTTGAACCTACAGGCATTGCTGGCGTAATCGCTACAATTCTTTTATCTTTACGCGCTAACTTCCGGACCGTCTCACTCACTAGTGAACTCCATGCGGGTCCATTGCTAGGTGACTTAACAAAGTCACCTGTTTCTATTTTATAAGGACCGGTGCCATGCCAGTTCCCCGTAGTATCTCTTTCAGCAGGTTTATACCCCTTACCTTTTTTCGTAATGACATGCAAAAGAACAGGACCTTTAGTTTTTTTAGCATAGCGGAGATTTTCAAACAATTCATCGTAATTATGTCCATCTACTGGTCCTAAATAGGTAAATCCTAATTCCTCAAAAAATACCCCTGAAACAAGCATATACTTCAGGCTGTCCTTTAAACGTTCTGCTGTTGCAGCTAATTTACCACCTACAGCTGGAATCTTCTTAATTAACATTTCTAATTCATCTTTTGCTCGATTATACTTTCCTGCAGTCCGAAGACGACCCAACATCGTATGAAGAGCACCAACATTTGGAGCAATGGACATTTCATTGTCATTTAAAATGACAATCATATCTTTCTTCTCATGTCCAATATGATTTAATGCCTCAAGTGCCATTCCTCCTGTCAATGCCCCGTCACCAATTACAGGTATGACATAGTTGTGTTCCTTTTTTATATCACGTGCAGCAGCCATTCCCATCGCAGCAGAAAGGGAAGTAGAGCTATGTCCAGTTTCCCAAACATCATGCTCACTTTCATTCATCTTTGGAAACCCACTTAGTCCCTTATATTTCTTTAATGTGTCAAACTCTCCAGCTCGTCCAGTTAGAATTTTGTGGACATAAGATTGATGCCCCACGTCCCAAATAATTTTATCTTTTGGACTATTAAATTCTTTATGAAGAGCAATAGTAAGTTCAACCACACCTAAATTAGGACCAATATGACCACCAGTAACTGATGTTTGCTCCACTAAAAATTTGCGAATATCCGCACTTAAACGAATTAATTGTTCATTACTCATTTTCTTCAAAAATGAAGGGTCTTTTATAGATAGCAGATCCAAAGCAGGACCACTCACTTTCTGTCATTTTCAGCAAGTCATTATTACAGAAAAGCTAAATAAGGCGATAATGCAAGTCCGAAAATTTTAAATTATAAGGTGAAGTTCATTTTTCAATGTGATTGTTATTAATCAAAAATTTATTTCTATTTTCTATAGAAAATAGCCGCCAAACATCCAAAGTGATTTCGGCGACTTATTAGAAAATAAGTATATCGTTTGGCGTTCAATATTTGCACAATAAGATTAAGTGCCTTTATTTTCCAAATCATATAGTTCATTTGGCATAATTTTGCATGTAAAGTATAGCATAAAGCTAGTCTTATCACAAATCTACTAAAGCCATTTTCTCTTCTGATTTAATGATTCCGATTAGCAATCATATCAGTTAGCTCACCTAATATAATTGTAGGCAGGTTAGTAGCTGCTAGTGCTGAATGTGCTAGTTGAACTTGTTCACTTAATTTATCTTTTGCTCCTTTAAGTGTAAGCAATGCAGGATAAGTACTTTTATGATTTGTCAAATCACTACCGACTGGCTTACCAAGTAATTCCTGTGTACCCTCAATATCAAGAATATCATCCCGAATTTGAAAAGCAAGTCCTAAATGAAACGCAAATTTGCGTAAGTGATCACGTTGCGCAGTATTTGCTCCAGCCAAAATCGCACCCGAGAGAATACTAGCTTGTAATAGCTTTCCAGTCTTATGCTCATGCATATACTCTAATTCTTCAAGCGTCAATTGCTTATTTTCACCTTCCATATCCGCAATTTGACCGCCAACCATGCCTTCTGCACCTGCAGATTTACTGATTTCAGCTATTAATTCCAATTTCTTTTCTGCTGTAACATCTGGATGATTCATTTCCGCAATCAGCTGAAAGCTATATGTAAGTAACGCGTCACCGGCTAAAACAGCAACAGCCTCTCCAAATACTTTATGATTCGTTGGTTTTCCCCGACGAAGATCATCATCATCCATACAAGGTAAATCGTCATGAATAAGTGAATAGGTATGTATCATTTCAATAGCCGCAGCAGCCGGAATACCTTGGTTTACATCTACACCAAAGGAAGATAAAACGGCAAATACTAGCATAGGACGAATTCTTTTCCCACCTGCTTCTAATGAATAAATCATCGCTTCTTTAACTACAGATGGTGCTTGCAATTGCTTCACATAACGTACCATTTCACTTTCAAGCACTTCTTTGTATTCGCTTGACAACGTAGCATAATCCGTAATCATTTTTCCTCCTCCTCTAGAGCAGAGAAACCTTCTAATTGTCCATCTTCATTTAAAATTTCTGTAAGTTGATCTTCAACTGATTTCAACTTAGAATGACAAAGTCGTGATAAATCCATTCCCTGTTTATAGATGGAGATTGCTTCTTCAAGAGGTACATCTCCTTCCTCTAATTTCTCCACTATTTGTTCTAGCTGTTTCATTGCTTCTTCAAATGATTGTTCTTGATTTTCAGTCATGACGCATAATCTCCTTAATATCTTTGATTTCACATTCTAATGTCCCATCCTTAATGGAAACAGAAATAGCATCTCCTTTTGACAATTGCTTCGTACTTTTAATTAATACATCATTCTCGCCAAAAATAAGACCATAGCCTCTCTCCATTATTTTTAATGGACTAACGGCAGATAGGGTGGATGTTAAATGAACAAATTTCTGCGACTTTTGTTTATAGATGGCAATCATTGCACGATTTAATTTTCTTTGATTTTGCTTTAATGTCTCTTTCGACAATTGAATAGTCTGTTCTGGATGCAATCGTTTTAGAATGGTATCCAATTGCCTCAGAGCTTCTTTTTTATTTATGAAATAACGCTGACTATTTTTTTGTAACCGTTCTATTGCCAGGTCCAATTGTTCAACCTTTTGTTCGTACATCTTATGCGGATAACGAAAAGCATATGACTTTTCTAACCTAGATAGCCGATTAGTCTCTCTGTTTATACGTTCTTGGATTGTTCGTGTTAATCGATGTTTACGATTCATAAGTCTTTCAAGTATTTCATTGATATGCGGAACGGCCATTTCAGCTGCCCCTGTAGGTGTTGGAGCACGCAAGTCAGCTACAAAGTCAGCTATCGTAAAATCTGTTTCATGTCCGACTGCAGATATGATAGGAAGATCCGAATCATAAATAGATTCCGCAACTATTTCTTCATTGAAGGCCCATAGCTCTTCAATAGAACCTCCCCCACGGCCTATAATTAAAACATCCGCTTCTTTTCTTTCATTAGCTACTGATATGGCTAAAGAAATAGATTTTGCAGCATTTACACCTTGGACAAGTGCAGGATAAATAATCACTTTTGCAATGGGATATCTCCTTTTAATTGTCGTTATAATATCCCGTAAAGCTGCTCCTGTTGGCGATGTTATCACACCTACTGTCTTCGGAAAGGGAGGAATTGGCTTCTTATGATACTCAGAAAATAATCCTTTTTCTTCAAGCTTTTTTTTCAACTGCTCATATGCTAAATATAAATCCCCAATACCATCAGGAGTCATATGTTTTACATATACTTGATATTGACCACTTGCCTCATAAACTGTGACATCTCCACGAAGAAGCACCTTCATCCCATTTTCAGGTACAAACTTCATTCCTCTAGCTTGAGCTGCAAACATCACAGCTAAAACACGAGCCTTATCATCTTTTAAAGTAAAATACATATGTCCACTTGTATGTTGCTTGAAATTGGATATTTCTCCTCTTATGTATACATTTTGTAAATGTGGATCCGCATCAAACTTTCGTTTTATATACTTCGTAAGCGCAGAAACACTCAAATATTGATGTTCACTCATCATTTGATTTGACTCCTTATAAAAAAAACGGTCTCTTGTTATTATAAAACAAGAAACCGCGACATCGAAATATTTTATCAATATTTTAGGAAATTAATTTAAACCATAAGCCTTTTGAGCTGATTGAACAGTGTTCTTCATAAGCATAGTAATAGTCATCGGACCAACGCCCCCTGGAACTGGTGTAACATAAGATGCTTTTTCTAGAACACCTTCATAATCCACGTCACCACATAGCTTACCTTCATCATTTCGATTCATACCAACATCAATAATCACGGCGCCTTCTTTAATATGGTCTGCTGTGATTGTATTTCTTTTTCCTACTGCTGCAACAATGACATCAGCTTGTTTCGTGTAATAGGCCAAGTCTTTTGTTTTTGAGTGACAAATGGTTACAGTAGCATTTGCATTTAACATCAATTGACCTTGAGGCTTTCCAACAATATTACTACGACCAACGACTACAACATGCTTTCCTTCAAGATTATAATTAATATGTTGAAGCATAACCATCACACCATACGGGGTACAAGGTAAAAAAGCACTTTGGCCAGTCATCATTCTTCCGATATTAATTGGATGGAAACCATCAACATCTTTATCAGGTGAAATAGCTTCAATAATTGCTTTTTCATCAATATGAGTTGGTAAAGGTAATTGAACTAATATACCATGAATTGAATCATCTTGATTTAACTCGTTTATATTTTCAATAAGTTCTTCTTGTGATAAAGTCGCCGGTTTTTTTATTAAAACAGAATGCATCCCTAAATCTAAACAAGCTTTCTCTTTATTACGGACATATGTTTGTGAAGCCTGATTATCTCCTACCAAAATCACGGCTAAACCCGGAACAAATCCTTTTTCCTTTAACTCTTCTACTTCCTTACGAATTTCTTTTCGAACTGCTGCAGCAATCTCTTTCCCATTAATAATTTGAGCTGTCATTATTAATTCCTCCCAAAACGAATTATGTCAAAGAAACCATGGTGAACACCTAATATATCAACCCTTAATAGCCAAGGTTATCTTTAATTTTAGATAAAACGGCATTAACAAAGCTGCTGGATTGATCATCACCAAATTTCTTGGCAATTTCAATGACTTCATCCATAGCTACACTAACTGGAACATCCTCACTATGTATCATTTCATAAACAGCGATTCTAAGTAAATTCCTATCGATGTTTGTTAAACGTTCTAAAGTCCAATTTTCTAAATTACTACGTATTAGTTCATCTAATTGTTCACGATGTTCCATCGTACCCGTTACAAGTGTTTCGAAATATTGATTAGATTCAGCACCATTCAAGGCACTTTCCATGGCAGTATCTACTTCTGCTCCTACAATATCAATTTGATATAGTGCTTGAAGGGCTTTTTCACGTGCTGTTCTTCTTTTCATCTAATTTCTCCTTTAACCTCTACTATTATATCGAAAAACGCTACCATAAACGAACATTTTTTTATGAAAAACCAAAATTATTCAGCTTTTATTCAATTATTAACTAATTCGTTTTTTCACTTTACTACTTTTATTTATTATACCCATTTATTTTGACCATCTTTCAATCATCTTTTCTACTCTAACAGAAAATATCCTTGAATTAAAGTGCTAGTTCGTACATTTGCCTCACTATCACCTATTTTTATTCGTATTTCGTTAACATTTTATAGAATATATTTGTACACCACAACAATTAATATAGAGCCAATGTTTTTTCATCAAACAAAAAACCCGACTATTAGCCGAGTTTTTCGTTAGGATTCGATTAGAATGGTGCCATTACATTTCTTGCTCGTAATCTGCCTCCAGTTTTGCGTTTTCGAATTGTATACCTACAACATGTATGTTCACTTCACCTGCATCAATTGCAGTCATGTTTAATAAAGCCTCACGTATGTTATCCTGTACTTCTTGCGCAACCTTCGGAATAGAGACTCCAAATTTCATGACACAATAAAGATCTATTTTGATTGTTTCTCCAGTCAAATCGACTTTAACGCCCTTACCGTGATTCTTTTTACCAAGCTTTTCAACAACACCTGTCGCAAAATTACCGCGCATATGGGCAATTCCTTCGACTTCTGCTGCCGCAATACCTGCAATCACTTCAATTACCTCTGGAGCAATCTCAACTTTACCTAGACCAGTATTGTAGTCACTCATTTCAAGCAATTGGTTTTCTACTTCACTCATTCCAAACACCTCCTATCTACCTTTACATTATGAGTTCATTACATCATAAATTTCAAGGAATTTGGTATTAAATTCTCCAGAAATAAACTGATCATGTTGAAGTAATTTAAGATGGAACGGAATAGTTGTATAAATCCCCTCGATGGCAAATTCACTTAAAGCACGTTTCATCTTATTGATTGCTTCCTCACGTGTAGGAGCATGGACAATTAATTTTGCAATCATTGAATCATAATATGGTGGTATTGAATAGCCTGGATAAGCTGCAGAGTCAATACGAACTCCATTTCCACCTGGTGCTAAGTACATATTAATTTTACCAGCTGAAGGCATAAAGTTTTTCGCTGGATTCTCAGCATTGATTCGGCACTCAATTGCCCAACCATTAAATGTAACATCTTCTTGTGTTAGTGAAAGTTTTTCACCAGAAGCTACTTTAATTTGTTCTTTAATCAAATCTACACCTGTTACCATCTCAGTAACTGGATGTTCTACTTGGATACGAGTATTCATTTCCATAAAGTAGAATTTACGATTATTATAGTCAAAGATAAACTCTACTGTACCTGCACCAGAGTAATTACATGCAAGTGCAGCTTTTACAGCAGCTTGGCCCATTTCGGCACGAAGTTCACTATCAAGCGCTGGTGATGGTGTTTCCTCAACTAATTTTTGCATACGACGTTGTACGGTACAATCACGTTCTCCAAGATGGATAGCGTTACCATAATTATCGGCTAAAACTTGGATTTCACAATGACGGAAATCTTCAATAAATTTTTCAATATATACACCTGGGTTCCCAAATGCAGTCGCTGCTTCTTGTTGTGTAATATTGATTCCTTTAATCAATTCTTCTTCTGATCTGGCAACACGGATCCCTTTACCGCCACCGCCAGCTGTTGCTTTAATGATTACAGGATAACCAATTTTACCTGCAAACTCTACGCCTTCTTCAACGCTTGCGATAACTCCTTTTGTACCTGGTACAATTGGAACACCTGCTGCTTCCATCGTGCGACGAGCCACGTCTTTTGTACCCATTTGATTAATAGATTCTGGACTTGGTCCGATAAAAGTAACATTTACTTCACGGCAAAGCTCAGCAAAGTCAGCGTTTTCAGCAAGGAAACCATAGCCAGGGTGAATTCCATCAGCCCCAGTTTTCTTTGCAACACTAATAATATTCGTTGTATTTAAATAGCTATCTTTTGATAGTTTTGGTCCAATACAGTAGGCTTCATCAGCAAGTTGCACATGCAAAGCCTCTTTATCCGCTTCAGAATAAACTGCCACTGTTTCAATTCCCATTTCTTTACAAGCGCGAATGATACGAACAGCAATTTCTCCACGGTTAGCAATTAATACCTTTTTAATCATTTAGAAACAGCTCCTCATTCAGGCTTTACTAAAAATAATGGTTGTCCGTATTCAACAAGTTCTCCGTCTTTCACTAGAACTTCAACAATCTCACCGCTTACTTCAGCTTCAATTTCATTGAAAAGTTTCATAGCTTCAACGATACAAACGATAGAATCTCCAGTTACTTTATCTCCAGCTTTTACATATGAATCTGCATCTGGTGATGGAGAAGCATAGAATGTTCCTACCATTGGAGATGTGATTTTTTGTAAATCTTCATCATTTGATACTGAAACTGCTGCTACTGATTCTTGTTCAACCGCTTTTGGTGCTTCAACTGGCTTAGCAGCTGGCGCTGGTGTTGCTGTTGCTGGTTTTACTTCTACAGTTTTTGCTTCAGGTGCTGCTGCTGAATAGACTACTGATCCAGCCTCTGGTTTTCTTAATTTAAGCTTTGTTCCATCACTTTCAAAAGTTAGCTCACTAATGTTAGATTGGTCCACTAATTTAATAAGTTCACGAATTTCTTGTACCTTCATCTTGGCACCCCTTGTTTGTTTTTTTATATTTTGTCTGTTGAGGTATCTTTTCAGTAACTCTCAACTAGAGCTTGTCCGCACCGAAGAGAAAAACGTCCTTTAGAGAAATGCATTCTATTACAACACAATATTAAAGTTATCTTGCCTTCAAAATTTAACAACAATAAATCTATTTACCTTGTCGAAAGATTCTGAAGAATTAATCTATCTATCGATATTGCGGATTGCTTTAGTCTTCTATATTACAAAAAAATCAATACCTTACCTGTATTATAACAGACATTTCACTACTGGGGAATATTATTTTCAATTCGGTTTAATTTATTAATTATTTGACTCTAATATCATACGCTATAAGCTACTAATAATTCAATACGGAGTTAGCTATTAAATGGATTACTTACAAATTTTTAATGACTAGAACCACTTATTTCCTTTTATCTGTATAAGGTAAACCCAATAACCATAAGGGTTTTATCATTTATTTTTTCAGACAAGATCTATTCACATTTAACTGAAGGCGTAAACAATGCACTAAGATTGACACCATAACGCAAACAACAAAAAAGCCCTCTTTTTAAAATCAGGGCTTAAAATTTATCTTATGACTATATCAATCTGTTGTGTATCAGAATTGTGTTTATTTTTCGACTTGGAAATCTACAAAAATATCATTTGCCTGTTCAATTTCTCCTCTAACAAGTCGGATAATTTTATTTGCTTCTGCTGGGGAATGCTCTTTCGCTTTTACAGTGACTTTCACATCATTCCCATCCACACGTACAAGAGCAGCATCATAATTCATGGATACAATCATGCCCTCTAAAATATTTTCCTCCACTTTAGCCTCAGATAATTGTTCTATCGCTTCATATGCTTTATTGATTTCTTCAGTAGATAAATTTGTATTACCGACCTTATTCGTTAATTCCTCATTTAGCTTAGCTCTCTCATCATCTATTTGAATTCGTAACGCTTCAAACTCATCATCTCCAGAAGTAATCTTCACAGTTGCTTCATTAGATTCTTTTTTCGAATCAGTTGTTGAATCTGATTGATCCTCCACTTTTGAATCCGATTTATTCATGGATTCAGATTCAGATTTATCATCAATCACTGCTGCATTTTCGTTTTGATTATTATTAGGTTGCTGTTCCGTCTGTTGCTCCGTCGTTGTCGCCTTCTCGGTACTTTCAGGTGATGTTAAATAGTAAACAGATAACACAACGACAAGACTTAACATCGTTAATAACCATACTGTTTGTTTTTTTAATAACATGGCATAACCCTCCTATTTTTTAGGCATTACTGATACACGATGACTTGGTACATCTAATGCTCGAGTGACCGCTTCAATAATCCACTTTTTCACTTGAATATTGTCCGCACCTTTTGCTACAACTAATACCCCACTCACTTTTGGCTTTATCGTTTGAGTAACAATGGGCCCTTCTTGATCACCATCTTTGATAATAACGAGCTGTTCATCCACTGAAGTATCTTCAACTACTCGCTTTCCACCTTGTTGATCTGTTTCTTCAGTCACTTGTTTTTGCATTACTTTATTTCTTTCAAATTCTTTTTTCTCCGTTGCATCAACATAAATAACAACTTTCACATCCTCGACACCGGTAATCATCTCAAGAGCTTCTTTCATCTCATTTTGTAAATATATTTCATAATCTCGAGTTGTTTTGAATTCCTCGCTTTTCTTTTGTCCAAATGCTTCTGTATCTTTATTTTCTTCGTTATTATTAAAAACAGCTTGAGAATTGCTGGTTTGTCCTGTTTGATTAGAAGAAAAAAAACTACTAGCCAGCATAAGACCTATTCCAAGGATTACGACAATAAAAACATATACGTAGATGGATGGTTTCTTATCCTTTTGATCCTTATTATCTTTATTCAATAGTTGTTGGAGCCAGGATAATGGACCTCTTACATTTTTCAATGGTTTAAGTCCCTCCTTCCCCGCTAATTTGAATCAATTTTTCATCGATCAACCATCTTTGTGCTAAAAATTGTTTAACATCTTCATAGTCTTTTGGATTCATCTTTAAAGAAGCTTTTGTATCAATGTCTACTTTGGCAATTGCTTCAACTGTTGCATCATTTTTTACTTCTGTTAAGGCTATTGCTATATTCTGTAAATCATCCGGTAATCTTGGATTTACTTCATTTTTAACAGCAATATCCGTCACTTCTATTTTCATTTGATATTTCTTCATCAGCTCCTCTTCAACTTCCTCCTGTAATTGATTTGCCAGTTGTTTTAAAATATATGCACTTTGAACAGCTTGTATTTCTTTTTTCTTCGATTCTGTTAAATTTTCAAGCTGTTTTTCATCATTTGAATGAAATTGAACGGTTGCTGAAGCTAATATTTGATTAAAATTTGTTTGAAACAAACTTAGAATAGGCGTGATAATTATTGCGATTAACAAAAGTCCGATAACCATTTTTGTATATTTTTGAAGCGAAGAACTAGGTAAGAGCATGTCAATTACAGTTGCTAATAAAATAAAGATAATAATATTCGAAATCCAACTTGATAAAAAACTCATCAATCCACCTCCTTAGCGGACCATAAGCGTAATGTTTCCTGCCGCGATAATCACTGTGATACTTAAAAAAAACATAAGTGACACAATCGCAAGTGCAGCAAAAATATAGATCATACTTTTACTAATAATATCTAGGCAGGAAATGACAGGGCCTCCACCAAGCGGCTGTAAAAGACTCGCTGCCAATTTATAGATAAACGAAATAATTAATATTTTTATGGCTGGAAAAGTTGTAATCATTAGCAAAATGATGACACCAGCCATACCAACTGTATTCTTTAATAATACAGAGGCATTAATAACAGTATCGGCTGCATCCGTAAACATCCTTCCAATTACCGGAATGAAATTTCCAGTTACAAACTTCGCAGTTCGTATTGTGACCCCATCTGCCACTGCTGATGATGTCCCCTGCACAGAAATAACCCCCAGAAAAACTGTCATAAATGCACCAAGAATACCGATAGCAAAGTTACGAAGTAGCTGAGCAAGTTGCGTCACCTTGTAATGATCAGTCATCGTACTAACAATACTTAATATGGCTGCAAAAAATAATAATGGTAATACCACATATTGAATTAAGATTCCGCTCGTATTCATTAAAAAAAGTAAAACAGGGTGAAAAAAAGCGGCAGAGATTATTCCTCCAGAGGTAGCAATTAACGCGAGTAATAGCGGAATCAACGCCATCAGAAAGGAAGTCATGACTTCAATCGTTTCTTTCGTATACTCCATCGCCACATGGAAACTATTTAACGCTAAAATGATGAGCACCATGTATACAATGGCATATGCGACTTTACTTATTGAGCTTTGTTCAAATGCATTTTGCAGTGCCTGTAAAAACATACTGAATATGGTCAATAAAATAAGAGCACCCAGTAATTTTCCATTCACAAGTAACTCGTGAAATACAAATTTTAACATCCCTTTAAACCACTCATTAAATGAAAATTGTTTTTCACCACTGATAAAATCCATTAGACTTCCCTTTTGACTTTCTGGTAAAAAGCCATCATATTTCGTGACAATATCATCCCAAAATACCATAATTTCTTCTAAATTGATTCTTTCAAATTGTGCTTGTACTAAATCAGATTGCATGATAGGCTCTTGTTCGACTTCATTCTTTTCATTCGCGTATCCAATGGGTGTTTGAAAATAAAAAAATAGGGTATATAGAATCATAAAAAAGGTGAGCCACTGCTTCATCTATTCACCTCATTGACTAGTCAATATTAACTTGGCAGCATCTGGATAATCGTTTCTATGATGACCGTTAGGATTGGAATGGCCATGGCTAATATTAAAATTTTTCCACTTAATTCGATTTTGGAAGCAAGCGAATTCATACCTGCATCTTTTGTAATTTGGGAAGCGAATTCCGCAATATAAGCAATACCAATAATTTTGAGAATTGTTTCTAGGTAAACCGTATTTACATGCGCATTTACGGCGATTTTCTCTAACATCGTAATAATCTCGTAAATTTTATCTGCCAAAAATAAAAAAATGGAGCACCCTACAAACACAATCAGTAAAAATGCGAAATTTGGTTTTTGTTCCTTTACAATCAAAGCAAGAAAAGTGGCCACGAGAGCAATTCCTACTATCTTTATGATCTCAATGACGCATTCCCCCTTATTGAAACAAAAAGACCGATTTTATTTTTTGAAATAAATCTTCTACTACAGAAGCAACCATAAACAAAATATAAATAAAGCCAAATAATGTAACCCACTGGGCATATTCTTTTTTTCCAACTTGTTCAAGAATTGTATGCAAAAAGGCAACTACTAAACCTACTCCAGCTATTTTAAAAATAATATCCACTTCGATGCCCATCCTACATTCCTCCCGCTCATGCTATATCAGCAAAATGATTAATAGTAATCCTGATAAAAAACCAAGACTTTTCATCATTTTTTCATATTTAACTTGCAGGTCAATGGCTTCAGTCTCTTCACGCTCTAAATGGGCTAATGTTAACAAAATCTGTTTCTGCTGATGATATTTATCGCTCTTGCCTAACATCTCGCCAAATTGTAAAAGTATTTCGTACTCCCCTTTCTTCAAAGCAAGCGATGGCCATATTGACTTTAAGCTTTCCTCCCAGGCTTCTTTTACAGTGGTCTCTCCTACTTCAAGTCGTTTTGCAAATGAAACAAACAATTGATTTAAGGGTTTTGGCAATTGTTTTTGTAACTTTTGCGCAGCTTCTTTTAACGGTGTATGAGTGTACATGATTTCAGCTTCAAGTGATTGTAAAGCCACTTTTAATTGTCTAAGCTGTCTAGGTCTGGCACTGATTTTTCTTGCAGCCTCGAAACCTGCCCAAGTTGTAGCTATCATAATAATTACAGCACCCAGTAGTTTAACCATGTACCGTTACACCTTCCTTAATTTGTTTTCCTTGTTCATTCAAAATGTGATAGATGCGATTTCCCTTTGCATCGCGTTTAATTTCAATAAAGCGTTCAAAAATGTTTTGCGCTATTAGATCCATCATAAATGGACGTTTTTGAACTTCTGCAAATGTATGTCCATGCGTAGTACTAAACAATTTGATTCCAGCGTTCACTGCTTCTAGGACAGCTATTGAATCTTCTAGCCTACCTATTTCATCCACAACTAATATTTCTGGAGACATCGACCGGATCATCATCATCATGCCTTCAGCTTTCGGGCATCCATCCAGCACGTCCACTCTGACTCCAAACTCTAGTTGTGGTACACCTTGAACGCAACCTGCAATTTCAGATCGTTCATCAACAATTCCCACTTTTCTAGCAGGTATATTGAGTGACTCCATTCCTGTGGACATGATTCGAGCCATATCTCGTAAGATAGTCGTTTTTCCTGTTTGTGGCGCACCAATAATTAAAGTATGTTGCCAAGTATCGTTATATAAATTGGGGATAAGCGCTTCGGCTGCACCAATTTTTTGACGAGCAATACGAATATTAAAGGAAGAAATATCTCGAATAGCCTTTACTACACCCTTTTCAAGAATCACCTTTCCAGCTAGTCCAACTCGATGCCCACCAGCTATCGTAATATATCCTCGCTTTAACTCCTCCTCAAGTGTATATAACGAAAACTGACTCAAGTGACTTAATAATTGTTCGGCATCCTCCCTGCTGACCTCGTATGGAAGGAAGAGAGGCTCGCCCCCAATTATCACTTCAATGGGCCGATCTACACGAATACGTAATTCTTCACTATTTATTAAGATTTCTGGAGGCACCCTAAGTAGCTGCGCTTGAACTTTTTTCGGCAAAAGAGCGAGTACTGATTCCATATATGCTTCCTCCTGTATCTACCATGTCCCTAATATGTATGCACAGTGGAGAATGTTCATGACAAGCTTTATTAGAAAAGTGGATTACACCCGTGTGGCAATAGAGGCTCTTTTAAGAATAAGATTATTAAGTCATATAGAGGTTTGTAAGGAAAGGCGGAAATTCACCTTATGTAATAACATCCATGAATTAAACAATCCTTACGGCGTGGTGTAGCCGTATTTTGAAGAATACAAAAAGCCCACTTCAAATAATATGAAGTGGACCTAATAAAAAGTATTATATCACTGACCAAGCCGGTTCCGCTTATCAAATTAAGCGCGTGAGCTGTAGCTACCATCATCCGTATTAATAATTAGTTTATCTCCTTGGTTAATGAAGAAAGGAACTTGTACATGAAGACCTGTTTCAAGTACCGCAGATTTTGTACCACCTGAGGAAGTATCACCTTTAATTCCTGGTTCTGTTTCAGTCACTTCTAAAACAACTGTCTTTGGAAGTTGAACACCTAGCATTTCACTATTGAAAGACATGATATGTACTTCCATATTTTCCTTCAAGAATTTCAATTCATACTCGATGTTTGCTGCTGGTAATTCGATTTGTTCGTATGATTCAGTATCCATGAATACATGGCTATCACCACTAGCATATAGATATTGCATTTTGCGGTTTTCAATACGAGCTTTCGCTACTTTTTCACCTGCGCGGAACGTTTTTTCTTGAATAGCTCCAGTACGTAGGTTACGTAATTTAGAGCGAACGAACGCTGCTCCTTTACCTGGTTTTACGTGTTGGAAATCAATAACCTGCCAAATTCCGTTATCCACTTCAATTGTTACACCTGTTTTAAAATCATTTACAGAAATCATTTGTTGTCCTCCTACATGTACATGTTTACAGAATAATTAACTCTTTTTTCGAATGGGTCAATGCTTCATTGCCATCTATCGTTATGATAGTATCATCTTCAATCCGAACACCACCGATTCCTGGCAAATAAATACCGGGCTCTACAGTAACTGCCATACCTGGTTGTAAAATTAAATCGGATCTAATCGATAAAGCAGGACCCTCATGAACCTCAAGTCCAATGCCATGTCCTGTTGAATGACCAAAATATTCGCCATATCCTTTTTCTGCAATCAGATTTCGAGTTAGTGCATCTGCTTGTTTGCCAGTCATACCTGCTTTAACACCAGCCATACCGCACAGTTGCGCTTCTAAAACAATGTCATAAATTTTTATAAGTTCTTCACTTGGTTTGCCGACTGCGACTGTTCGAGTAATGTCAGACACATATCCTTTATAATAGGCACCGTAATCTAATGTGACAAAATCGCCAGATTCTATTATTTTATCAGTTGCTACACCGTGTGGCAACGCGGAACGTGTACCAGACGCAACTATTGTATCAAAAGAGGAGGAAGTAGCACCTTCTCTTCTCATAAAGAATTCCAGTTCATTTGAAACATCAAGTTCAGTAATACCTGGACGAATAAAATCCAAAATATGTGTAAACGCTCTGTCTGCAACGTCCGCAGCTTCCTTTAATATCTTAATCTCTGATGGAGTCTTAATCAAGCGTAAATTCTCAATTATACCTGATACAGGGATAAGTTGGCTATTTACAGCCTTTTCATATTGTTTATACAAAGCAAAAGTAACATACTCCTGTTCAAAGCCGAGCTTTTCGATTTTCATATCTTTCACTTGTTTTCCGATTTCTTCTATTAGCGTACCTTTATGCTGAACAATTTCATATCCTTTCGCCTGTTTGCTTGCTTGTTCGACATAACGAAAATCCGTAATAAATTTTGCTTCTGTTAAGGAAATTAAGACAACACCAGCAGTACCAGTGAAATTTGTCATATATCTACGATTGTATGTACTGGTAATTAGAAAACCATCTACATTGACCTTTCCCATTGCCTCACGTAAACGAGTAAGTTTCTCCATTATTCTCTCTCCTTTGCAATGTTCACGATTGCTTGCATGGCTAAGTTGTAGCCTTGGATTCCAAGACCTACAATTTGTCCAGCTGAAACAGCTGCTGTCACTGATTGATGACGAAAGCTTTCTCTAGCATGGATATTGGAAATATGTACTTCAATGACAGGTACAGAAATCCCAGCAATTGCATCTCGAATGGCATAACTGTAATGAGTATAAGCACCAGGATTCAAAATGATTCCATTCACTCCCTGATCCTCAGCCTCATGCAATTGATCAATTATACCTCCCTCGTGATTCGATTGGAAACATTTTAATTTTACATCTAACTCTTCAGCTTGCTGCTCAAGTGACTTTTCCACATCTTGTAGGGTCGCCGTCCCATAATGTGCTGGTTCTCTCTTTCCTAATCGATTTAAATTAGGTCCGTTAATTAATAAAATATTTATCATGTTTCACACCTGCTTCTTAACAAAGTTTAACTTTTTTAAAGGAATAAAGTATAAGAAAATAGGGCCTTCAGGTCATACCGTAAGTACATCGACATTCGCTATTAAGGCGATCATTTGTGTTTTTCTAACATCATTATTATTTTATCATACTTATATCAGGTGTTCCTCCATTTTTTAACTACTTGATTCAGATGTAACAGGTCCTTCTTCTTCTCTTAAATATTCTTGATAATCAAACGATATGGAATAACCAATAAAAACACCATATAAAATGAATATACAAATGCTGGTAATGATCGAATCTGAAGACATTTTTGATAGTGGTGGCAAATCATTAAATATCGGATTAAATGCTAAAAGAAAGATTAACCAACAAACAACTCCAAAGACAATGTACGCAACCATACCCTTTGTCTGCTTTAATAACAAATAATATAAAAATGCAACTAAAACTGAAAGAATACCAAATAGGATGATTGTCACTAACCAGCCTTGCCACGCTTTAATCCATGATTGGTTCGACCATGATGTTAATATAAATTTAGGACTAAACTCCATAAAATTCATATAGTGAGCAATAAGGCCCAAAAAACTTGCAATAGCCCCTCCAAAAAAGCCTATTGTTAACGTATTGGTAATTAACATGCTTTTACTATGATACCTATTGTCTTTTTTCTTATTTGACATGTAATACACCTCCATTTTGTATTATGTTCTTAGTTCAGTTGAAATATTTAATATAAGACAATAGCATAACGCTTCATATAATTTTCCAAACAATTTCAGAAAAAAATCTTGCTTTTTTTCTTATATAAAGGTTGTAATACTAGAGGTTTTTCTGTTTTTTCGGTATGATAGAGATATAGAACATGTGTTATATATCAAGGAGTAAAATAAATAGTAGGTTGGTGTAGAAATGTCCGAGAACCAAAAGCCTGTTTATGGAGGGCAAGCCGTAGTAGAGGGTGTCATGTTTGGTGGTAAACATCATACAGTTACAGCTGTGCGCCGCAAAGATTCAACCATAACGTATTACCATTTACCACGTCAATCAACCCCAATGGTTCAAACCTTAAAGAAGATTCCATTTCTACGTGGGATTGTAGCACTTATCCAATCTAGTGCTACTGGTTCTAAACATTTAAATTTTTCATCTGAACAATTGGAGGAACAAGAGGAATCCGAGGAGAAAAAAGGAACGAAGGAACCATCGAAATTAGCCTTATGGTTGGGGGTAGCCGTAATTGGTGTACTTTCTTTCATATTTGGTAAATTATTATTTACATTAATTCCCGTATTCCTTGCTGAGTTCACTCGTCCCATCTTTCACAGTGACTTAGCACAGATTTTTATAGAAAGTGTTTTTAAACTTATTCTACTGCTCACTTACATTTATCTTGTCTCATTAACACCAATCGTCAAACGAGTGTTTCAGTATCATGGCGCCGAGCATAAGGTGATTAACTGCTTTGAATCAGGAAAAGAATTAACAGTTGCCAATGTTCAAGCTAGTTCCCGACTTCATTATCGTTGCGGTAGCAGTTTTATTTTATTTACCGTCATTGTAGGTATGTTTGTTTATTTGCTCGTTCCAACTGATCCACTTTGGATAAGAATTGTAAACCGCATTCTACTTATTCCAGTCGTACTTGGCTTAGCATTTGAAGTGTTGCAATTGACAAATAAAGTGCGAAACATTCCGTTGCTTCGTTTTTTAGGATACCCTGGTTTATGGCTTCAATTATTAACAACAAAAGAACCAGCTGATGATCAAGTCGAAGTTGCTCTTGCTTCATTTAATGAATTGTTGCGATTAGAAAAAAATACAGAAAATGGTTTAGAATCTGAAGATATCGTGTAAGATAGTAATATACTTTTACAAATTTAATTAAAATTGTAAATAACATCCTTTAAATGGTATTATTATTTTATTATGCTCTTGTGGAGGTGTCTTTGTTGAATCGAACCGTATCATATTTCATTTATGCTGTAATTGCCCTTGCTGTATTAGGATTATTCAGTAAACTTTTCACAAATCCACTGGGTCTCTTGTTGAATATAGTCATCATCGCTGCTATTGCCGGGCTCGTCTATTTCGTGTATACCCGATTAACACAAGGAAAAACCGACAGAAGAGAGCAACTTGCCTTCAGAAAAGCAGTCCGACATTCTAAGAAACGCAGTAAAGACCGCGACTCAAAAAGAAACAATGTAACGAGTATGGCTTCTGCGAAGTCACATAAAATAAAACCACGTAGAAAATCCGATGTACAATTAACTGTAATCGAGGGGAAAAAAAGTAAAAAGAAAAATAGGGCCTCATTTTAGGAGGCACTGAAAAAGTCTATTTTTGAAAAACAAGAAGGCGATTACCTACTATATGTAGATAACAGCCTTCTTTTATTTTCTGCATATTGGTAAAAATCTATGTTTATTGTTCAAAGCAATCACTTTTTCAGTGGCCTCCATTTTAGAGTCCCTATTTTTTTGCAATACAGCCTGATTTTCCCCCGGCTTAATAGGCTGATGGGGATAAACTGCCTATATAACCCTTTAACAATCCCTACCTATGCTAATTTACTATATGTGATTCCAACTTTTTAGAAATCTCATTGTATAGACTCGACCTCTTTGAATCAATTCATCCCGTCTCTCTTCATTCAAATTAAAATCCATACCGGATATTCCATTCATTGGAATAAAAGCAATATTATCTATATGTTTTTTTGAAATATAACGAGAATCATGAGCACTTATCATCGTTTTGAATAAAGCAGTAAACATTTCTATAGCATTATCTACCTCATGTGGCTTTAACTTTTCATCCCCTTGTAATTTCAGCCCAATGACCGGTCTTTCTCTTCGTTCATGATCATTGTTAAATAACCACATCGGAAAGTTACTCAGCACACCACCATCAACGAATATATTTATTTGATTTCCTACTTTTATTTTCACTGGTTCAAAAAAATAAGGTACGCTACAACTCATTCGCACCGCCTTAGCAACCGAGAAACTCATTGGATCAATCTCGTAATTTTGTAAATCATTCGGTAAAACAACTAATTTGCCATTTGTAATGTCTGAGGTGATAATGCTTAAAGAGTCCGGGGTTATGTCACGAAAAGTGAAGATTCCCTTTGCTGCTAGTTTTTGGGCAACCCAAGCTTCTAACGCATCGCCTTTATATAAACCTAATTTCCAATATAGCAACAACCATTTTAACATTGGACTTTGTAGCCAGCCATACCTCCGATCTAATAAGTCACTTATGTCAATTTCTCTCAAGAACTGCTCAATTTGTTTACTCGTATAACCAGCCGTAACTAAAGCAGCTAAAATAGACCCTGCACTTGTTCCTGCTACCCTTTGGAACTTATATCCATTCTCCTCTAACACTTGAAGTCCACCAACCAAGGCAAATCCTTTTATCCCTCCGCCAGAAAAAACGCCATCAATAATCATTCGCTGCCCTCCCCTAGCTGCCTTCTACATTTGTAAGCTCAAGAAAGGGGATTTATGACTATTTCTTTAAATGAAGTGGCTAATGCGGAGCTCTGATTGACTTTTCCTTAAAGAAGTTAAACTTAAAATACAAAAAAAGCTAATTAGAAGAGGAATACCTCTTCTAATGTAGCTTTAAAATAAAGTTTGATCAAAAACACCTCACAAATCTACATCTTACGTTAAATTAAAATAACCTGTTTTGAAAAAAAGATTGATCAAAACGGATTCTTTGTTTGTGAAGTATTGTACAATTTTTATAAAAAAGTTTGATCATTTTCTATGATCCGATCTTCAACAAATGCGCCCTTCAGAATAACTATAATATGTAATTATTCTTTCATTAAAACACTGATAATTCAATAAGAAATAATTACTTAATTATTTTTCAAACCCTCAACCGTTTGAGGCATATGATTTATATCTATCTTCGCTGTTTCTAATGACAACTCTTGTTCCAAGGCATAACCAAATTGATACAGTTTTGCTTCTTCCCATTCCCTACCTATAAATTGGATTCCAATTGGTAAGCCCTCCCTTGAAAAACCACAAGGTAACGCTAAGCTTGGAAAACCGTTCAAATTTGTTGGAGAAGTTTGTTTTGAGATTATTTGCCGAATATTGATAGCATTTTGGTCATTTCCAATAAACCTCTCATTGATAAGAGGAGGTAAAATAGACGTTGTAGGGGTTAGGATCACATCGACTTTTTCGAAAACATCATTGAATTCCTTTTTCGCTAACTTTCGAGTTTGTAATGCGTCTGCATATTCAAATCCTCTTATATAACGTCCTGCTAGTAATCTTTCCTTCACTTCATCATCCCAAAGGTCCGGATACCTTTCCAAACCTACCCTATTGACTGCATATGCATCACTAGAAAGGATAACACGCTGTGCAACCGAAAACTTCTCCATATTAGGTAGTGTAACTCGAGTTATCCTTGCTCCTAATGCTTCAAAAATTGTTATCGTTTCTTTTATTACTTTAGATATTTCCTCATTTAAATCCTCATAAAAAAAATTATTCGGAATTCCTATTGATGTTCCCTTAATATCTTTACCAATTAATCTAGTAAAGTCTTCAGGTTTACGGTAAATAGTATCAGGATCTTCTGAATCAAATCCGGAAATGGCATTTAACATTAATGCATTATCATGGATTTTTCTTGTCATTGGCCCGACATGATCCTGAACCGGTGATATCGGATGCATTCCATGCTTACTTACAGTACCATATGTTGGCTTCATTCCAACGATTCCACAGAAAGAAGCCGGTAAACGGATAGAACCTCCAGCATCTGTGCCAATTGCTCCATAACTAAGACACGCCGCTACCGCTGCAGCTGAGCCACTACTTGAACCTCCTGCCATTCTAGTCGTATTGTACGGATTTCTCACTGCCCCAAAGTAGGATCGATCTCCCGTTGTACCTAAGGCGACTTCATGGGTATTATGCTTTCCAATGATGATCGCGCCTGCTTCTTTTAGACGTTCAATGACAAAAGCATCTTTTTCCGGAATATAATCTTTATATATTTTGGAACCAGAAGTAGTTTTCATTCCTTTTGTATGAATATTATCTTTTACTCCGATTGGAATTCCATGAAGAGGTCCCTTGTAATTCCCTCGTTTTATTTCATTCTCCATTTCAATCGCTTCTTTTATAGCCTCTTCACGATTTACCGTTATGAATGAATTTAATATTGGGTCAACTTGATCAAGATGATTTAATAAGTCCTCAACTAATTCCACAGGTGATATTTCACCATTTTGAATACATTTTGAAACCTTTGTTATGCTAAAACTTAGTATTTCATTTTGTTTAATCATTTTTTATGGTCTCCTCTCCAAATGATTAAGTGAGTTAACTAAGCACTCTTTCATCTACTATTAGCTTATTTAATGCCCATTAAATCCTTTACTTTATCAGTATTTTCAGGCGAAGTTAACATTTCAAGTAATTTAAACGCCACTTCAAATGCCGTACCTGGATTAGATGAAGTAACGATATTATCATCACATACAATTCGTTCATTAGTTATTTGAACACCATATTGCTCTAACTGTGCTAAACGCTTGCTCGTAGGATGATTGTAAGTCGTCGCCTTTCGATTCTTTAATACGCCACTATGCGCAATCATTAAAGAAGCGACACAAATGGATGCAATTGGTTTATTATGTGCATCGAAATATTGAATCACTTGTTGGAAACTTTCACTAAAAGCATCTTCATAAAATCCTGCTTCTTCAAATCCCCCTGGAATTGCCAAAGCATCGAATTCTTTTAGATTAAGGTCTTCTAACTGCCTTTCAGGTGTTACAAGGAAATTCCAAGTACATTGTAGCTGAGGACGAATGCCAGCCGTAACGACTTCGGTTGAACCATCCCCTTCCCATTTATTCCAACCTAGTACATCTGTAAAAACACTTGCTTCTACAGCCTCAAATCCATTTGCTAACAATAATAATATTTTTGCCAAACGAAATACCTCCCTTTAATAATAGTTTATTAAACGAAAGGCAAACATTACATACATTAAAAAAAGTATTTCTATGATAATGCTTACTTTTTTCTTTTAAGAATTATATAATTCTTTATAAAAAAAGGTAGGATTATATGGACTCTATTGATTATGAAATTATTAAACATCTTCAATTAAATGCAAAAATTCCAATAAAAGAGCTTGCTTCTTATGTACATTTATCAGCACCAGCTGTCGCTGAACGAGTTAAAAAGCTAGAGGAACAGAATGTTATTGAAGGTTATTATGCAAAAGTAAATTTAAAATCCCTTAATCGATCAATTGTTGCGTTAATTCTTTTTAAAACATCTGATTGCAAAAATCTCTCTCATTTTTGCCATTCACATCCTGATGTACTTGAATGCTATAGAGTAGCTGGTGAAATTAGTTATATTGTAAAAGTAGCGACAACCTCTATTGAAACTTTAGAAGAGTTTATCGACCAAGCAATGCCATATGGGACACCCTCAACGAATATTGTCTTATCTGGATACGAAAGTAATCCTTTGTTATTCAAAAAGATAGAAGCCTAAAGAATCCCTCCATGATGTTAATAAAATTCGGCATCTGTTAAAGTATTTATCTTTATTGAAATTAAGCCGTAGAGTGTGGTACTGAGAAACAATTCAATAAAAGAAAGATGCTTTCATAATCAGAAAGCATCATCTTATATAAATATTAAATTCGTTAAGAGGATATTATTTATTCTGACCACGGTGAATGTAAAATACAATGACAGAAATTCTTATTTTTATATTCCGGTCTAAAATGTTGAACAATATCTTCTTTCATATTGCCAAAAGTAGTTTCTGGCTTATGCTTAAAGCCTTCATAAAATGCTGGAATAATTTCCTGTTTAAAATTGTTACGTGGGAAAGCTTTTATAATTTCTTCACGCAAGTCTTTAGGGAATTGTTCAAATCCATCTCCCATCACATCTAAACCAACACCTGAAAAGAGTAATGCTACTTCAGCATCTTTATGTTCTGCAATGCCAGGTGTCGTATGTAATGCAATAGCATCCCATACAAGACGAATCGACTCATCGGGAATTTGATACTGCTGCAAGAAACTTCTCGCTGCATTGGCACCGTCTACTTCAAACCGTAAATCTGGACTACTGTACTTTTTGGTTAAGCCTAAATCATGGAATAAAGCACTGACATATAGCAGCTCTAAATCATAATTCTGCTTTGCATTTTTTCCGTTAACTGAACCAAATAAAAATACACGATTGGAATGATTCCACAACAAGTCATTCCCATGCTCGCGTAAAATATCAGCTGCATCTTTCACCAATCTAGAATCTGGAATTTTAATACCTGCTACTTCTTGAAACATAATAAAAAATCTCCTTTACAATTTGATAGTTCTCATCTTTATGAACTTATCTTCATTGTAAAGAGAATTTTATTATTCGTCTATTTAATCATTTCTATGATAATAATAGATAAAAACTATAATATAACACTTTAAAAATATATTAATTTCCAGATTTTAGGAAAATGTAAAAAAGGGCTACATATTATATAGCGTAACCCTTTTTTAGTCTCAAAATTAAATTGTTACTTTTTCTTTCTCGATTAACATTGTACCTTTTTCTTTTAGGTTTGTATGGAAAGAGAAAGCCTTTTCAAGAATATGTGGTGTATGACCGCCCACTTTCTCTCTAGCTTCTTCAAAGTAAGCACGTAATTGTTGTCTGTACTTAGGATGTGCGATTTCGATAAGCTTTTCTGCTCTTTTCACTGGTGGAAGTCCGCGTAGATCAGCATATCCTTGCTCTGTCACAATTACATCTACATCGTGTTCTGTATGGTCAATATGCGATACGAAAGGAACGATCGTTGAGATAGCTCCGTCTTTTGCTAGAGAAGACGTTACAAAGATTGTAATTCTAGCGTTACGAGCAAAGTCCCCAGATCCACCAATTCCATTCATTACTTTTGTTCCGCTAACGTGAGTTGAATTGACGTTTCCGTAAATATCTACTTCAATGGCAGTGTTAAATGAAATCACGCCTAAGCGACGTATAATTTCGGGATGGTTCGAAATTTCTTGAGGTCTGAACATCACTTTATCTTTGTATTTTTCTAAGTCTTCAGCGAGTGAATCAACGCGCTTCTTCGAAAGTGAGAATGAAGTACCAGCTGCAAATTTAACGACACCAGCATCGATTAAGTCAAAGATACCATCTTGTAATACTTCAGAAAAAACTTCGATATCTTTAAATTGAGAATCTTTCATACTTTTTAGAACTGCGTTAGCAACAGACCCTACTCCAGACTGTAATGGGGCTAATGATTCTGTTAAATTTCCTGCTTCTACTTCACCAGCTAAGAAGTCTAATAAGTGATTGGCAATTTGCTGTGTTTCTTCATTTGGCTCAAATAATGGTGAAGGAATATCAGGCTGTTCTGATAACACAATTCCTTTTACTTTAGCTGGATCTACTTTGATACCGATATCGCCAATTCGATCAGACACTTTGTAAATCGGAATTTCTCTACGTTCGCCTTGAGCATTCGGTACGTAAATATCATGAAGTCCTTCGTAAGCTCTAGGAGCAGAAGTGTTAAGTTCAATGATAACGTTTTCAGCTTTTTCCATAAAGATAGGTGAATTTCCTACAGAACCAGTTGGAATAATATAACCTTCTTCAGTGATTGCAGCTGCTTCGATAATTGCATAATCAATATTTCCTAATGACCCTTTTCTTACCTCTTCTGCTGTATGTGAAACATGTTGGTCAATATAGTATATTTCACCAGCATTGATTTTCCCACGCATGACAGAGTTAGCTTGGTAAGGAACACGTAAGTTAATGATTCCAGCTTCAGCCATTGATTGGTCAGCAGTTGGTCCTAATGAAGCTCCAGTATATAGGTTAACTTTGAAGTTTTCTTTCTCACCACGTTTAGAAAGTGCAAGTGGAAATTCTTTTGGCTCACCGAATAATGTAAAACCACTCATACCAAGGTTCATTCCGTCTTCAATCCAAGAAGCTGCTTCCTCAGCCGAAACAACTTTGTCTAAAAACGCTTTATTTCTGATAAATTGGCTTAAATCTTTTCCCATTAACAATCACCTCGTATTAGTTATGTATTTTGTTTTTACTGTATGAACTTTTGGTATAAAAATTCATAACACCATTGCCAATCAAAACTCACTTCACAATGTATATTTTCATCTACATGAGTCTTGTCTACATTGTAAAGTGAACTCCGCCGTTAGTCTATTACATCATTTCTATGATAATGATAGATAAAAACTATAATACAAAACTATGTAAAGAATTAATCGCATCTTTCTCTGTGTGAAAATGAAGCTTTTCGATTTCACGTACTAATAGCTTAATATATTCACGTGCTGCATAATTGATAAAACAGTTCTTTTTCATCGTGAGAAAAACTGTCCTATTCAAAGATGGATTTTCAATATGTTGGAAAAACAAATCCTCTGTATCATAAAATTCATATAAAGTACGCGAGACAACACTACGACCGACACCATTTCGAACTAGATTCAAGATAGATTTAATACTAGACGTTTCAACTATAGGCTCTAGTTGCTTGCCAATCTCATTGCTGGTCTTATTAAGTAATTTTCTACATTGATGCATACTTGGAAATAAAATAAGAGGACCCTCTAAAACAGAAGAAAATGAAACTTTTTGCTCTTCATTACTTTGATTACTAATCAGGTAAAATTCTTCATCATATAACTTCGTCCCTTGCAACAAATCATTTGGAGTCAGCTGAAAATCAATACCAAAATCAGCTTTATTTTGTAAAACGGCCTTTTCTACTTGATCTGTTGTTTCAATGAATACTTTAATGTTCGGATATAGCTGGTTAAACTGAATACACAAAGTAGATACCAAATCAGTTATTTCCCCCGGCAACACAGCAATCTTCAATTCCCCTATTTCTACTTTCGAAAATGCTGCAATTTGAGAAGACATACTTTGGAAACAACCTTGAATATTCAATGCTTCTTGTTGGATAATTTCTCCTACTTTAGTAAGCTCAATTCTCTTGCCAATGCGGTTAAAAAGTGGGTATCCTACCTCTTTTTCAAGCATCTTAATTTGATGACTTAAAGTGGGTTGCGAGATTTCTAATTTATCAGCTGCTTTCGTAAAATGTAGTTCTTTACTAAGCATTAAAAAATATTCTAAATGTCGTAATTCCATACTACTTCAATCCTTTCTTATAAAATTTTTAATCAGATAATCTAGTTATTAAGGTATTGCATTTAGAGAAATTATTCAACAATCTGGCCCGATTGTTGAACAAAGAAATACTCTATAAAATAGATTTTTTTATCAAACTTTTTTATAAATTATCGAACTTTATTTATATTGATTCAATTCATCACGCAGTACTTTAATCTCTTCAGTTTGTTTAAGAATACTCTTATTCACGCTTTTTATCACATCGTAAATAGCGAAAAACCAACTAAAATTAAAATAGTAAATAGGATATCCATTTTTTTCACCAAGATAATCAGAAAAATTTTTTAACAAATTGGCACTTTGTGTACCTCATTTCTTCCATTTCAATAAAACGGTGTCGTCCAGCAGTGGAAGGTGAACCTCTATTAGTCTTACAAGAACCTTGTTGACTGATAAAGATTGAGATGCCATATAGATTCTAATGATTAAAGTATTATTGTCACTAATGTAGCAAATACAACTACAGAAAACAGAATAATATATAAACATTGCTTTTTTCAATTCGAGTAAATATTGGATTATATTTAAATAACATCATAGTTATATTTTTCAGAAATATAAAAAATAGCCTCTTACGGCCAACATACCGAAGAGGTTACTTTTAATCAATCTTTAATTACATCTAAAATTTCTTTGAAGTCATTTTTTTTAATCTCTTTAAATGTCCTACCTATTTTATTTTGTAATACACTCATAAAACTACTTGTTGAGGGAATTATAGATACCAATTTTCTTTTTTCAAGTGCAAATTCGGCAATCATTTCGGATGGAAGGTCTGCACTTTTAAGGCTTTTCTCCATTTCCTTCCCTTTATTATTCCAGTACGTTATGTAAGATAAACGCTTATTAAAATCATAAATACCCGCTTCAAAATTAGCATATATATTCTCTTCCTTATAATATTTAGCGTCATCTTTGTTAACGATAATGAACAATAACTTTTCATTAAAATTAGGATCCTTCATCAACTCTGTAATTTCATACATACAATTTAAAGATTCTAAATATTTACTAGTAACAATTGAGACAACAAAATCATGATTTCTAATTGTTTTCATGAATTCATCCAAATCATCTCTGTATTGAGTTATATTTATGTCTCTACTTACGCTAATATCATCATGTTTATTTAAACTTTCCTCAACAATATTTGCAAGGTCAGCATCAGCATGACAATAAGAAAGGAATACGGTTTTTATTTTCATTTCTACCAACTCTCCATCCGGGTTAATTATATAAGGTATACCATTAACTTTGACTAAATCTACTGATTTGTCAATGGAAATATAACAAAGTTTCTTACCTTCAAATTGAAAATGTTCAAATATACAGTTTACATTGATATTTAAAAGTTTTAGTGCTTTCTCTACTTGGAAGGGGACTGAATAATTTTTAACTCTCAGCATTCGTCCATCATCATGTATACCCAAAATAATATCCCCCCCGCTTTCATTTGAAAAAGCAGAAATATATTTAGCTGCTTTTTCAGGAGTTAAAACCGGGTGTATATATATTTTGTTATTTCTGTCGCTATTTTTTATAGCTTGTATAATTTCATCTTTTGTTCTCAATATTGTTGCACCTCTAACTTTTATAATTTTCTAAGAGGAATCTTTGTAATACCAGTTGTTTTGAGAAGATCACCCAATGTTATAATCTTTTGCTCAGTACCGTTATCTGTCCACAACTCATATTCCGTACTATCAAGAACTTCTAATTCTCCTTCACCATAAAAAATAATTTGGTCGCCATCAGTTGGACGAATGACAATTGTTAGTTCCTTTTCATTTTTTTTAATAGGGAATATCGTTTCTGTATATTGGTTAGCTTGCCATTCTTCCAAAGTTGTTGGAAGGCTATATTGTGGTGACTTTTTTAAATAATTATAGACATTCGAAACACTTCTTGCTAATAAGGCCTCGAAATGCTTTCGCATTTCAGGTGTAGATGTTACAACATGCTTTAATAATTCTCTTATTTGTTCGATATTTAAATGAGGGTTTGCTAAAATATCTTTGATTTGTTGTTGGTTGTTTAAGAGTTCATCTAAACCTTCCATATCTATTCCATTTCGCTCAACCTTTTCGGCAATTCTCATTCTTCTTAAAGTTTCTTCAGGTGAAGATAACAGCATTCTTTTAGATAAACTCTTAGGAAGGAATTCTTCGGATAATTTAGGTTCCTGTAAAAAGAAATCAGTCAGTTTATTAAAAGTCACTTGCACCTCATTTTTTCTCTCTGCTTGATTA
Source organism: uncultured Bacillaceae bacterium (assembly GCA_963751845.1). Classification (GTDB taxonomy): domain Bacteria; phylum Bacillota; class Bacilli; order Bacillales; family DSM-1321; genus Peribacillus. The sequence continues at coordinate 176,340 of CAVVWH010000016.1, read as the reverse complement.
ACAGTCTCTTCTGAAAGAATAGCAGTCACTTTAAGTTCTATTAAGCTAGCACATGACTTTGTATCTTGTAGTTTCAAAGGATTATTTTGATAATAGGAATCAAATGCGGTAATGTTACTATTCAATAACTTCTTTTTATAGGAGAAATCTAAGGCAAATAAAATCTCTTTTAATTCTTCATTGATATTTGAATCGCAAGAAACACTATTAATAAGATGGAAATTTTTATCTTGAGTGGGAACAAATGCAGATTTAATTACCTGTTCCATACCTTCATCATCAACCCATAACGAATAAAATCTATTTAACCATTCACATGTTTTGAATTCGTCATTGAAATATCCTTAAATTCGGTAATATTCATTTCTTCGAACATCGAATTAAACTGTTTTAAATAGAAGTTACCACCAAAAATCTTTCTCCAACCTAAGAAGGTTTCTCTTGTAGGTATACTAACATATCCACCATCAGTGAATAATTCCCAAAATAAAATGTCATTGTATTCTTTTTTTGCTTTTGGTAGATAAAATTGAGTGTGTCCAGAATCGTCTAAATAAGACATTCTTTCGTAACCGTAAGAAGAGTTGTTAATCGGTATAAGTGGCTTTTTCTCTATATAACCCTTAATTTCATCATAGCAATATTTTTGCAGACCAGAATATTAGCGATTTTTTAATAAACATATGTTGAATTCATTTCTAGTAATTACATTATCAGTGCAATAATCTATTAATATTTTATATAAAGAAACCGCTTCTTCAATTATCTTTTTATTATCTGCATTACCATCTCTTATAGCGTCGCGATATATTTCAACATCAAAAAGGTCAGAATTCACAATTATAGGAAATGAGTATTCTTCACTTCCTATCAATGAGAAGTTACAAAATAATTTTAGCATATTCTCGGAAATAGTTAGAAACGATAATAAGTCATTTTCGAAATCATATTTCACAGAGCAAGCGATTGTTACGTTATTCCGTTTTAGAAAGAGTATATACTGCGGTGTATCATTATCCACATTGCTAGTTTTTATAGAGAAAATATTTTTATCCAACGGAGAAGGTATAGGATTAGTAATTTCTCTTTCATAAATTTCACCATTATAATTTATAAAATATATATTTTAATTAAAAACTAAAAATAAAGTAAATAACTATTAAATCTTCTACCCCCTATTTAACTACTACTACTAATACAAAAATACTATTAAAATATAAATAAATTTAATTTTATTTACTATCTCCATAACTTCATTATACTACAATTTAAATATCTAATTATCTTAACATAACTACTATCTACTTCTAATATCAAATATTCTCCATTAATACATCAATATAAAATCATATCAACCCAAAAAACATTATCACTAATAAAAATCCCTTCAATATCAACAATCTCTAACAATAAAAATTAACATAAATCCTATACCAAATAACCCTATTAATTTATCTTCAAATATTTATCAAACACTAATTATTAACAAATAAATATCATATAAAAAATATCCCATCATAACTAAAAAATTCTATCAACCATCACTTCTAAAATATTTAATAAACAATCTTTAATATACAATCAAAACTTTAATTAATACCCATATCCATCTACACCAATATCATTTTTTTTAACTCCAAATTCTTTATATTTTTTAATTCATTAAATATTACTATACTATATTTAACAATATCAAATATTTATCTTATCAAAAATACCTACCTTCTATTAATATATTTAAATACTATTATAAAACTATTTATATATATACTAACTTTAATATTTTCAATTTTTATAATATTACCACTCTTTTAATCTTTTTTTTTTATCTATTTTTTCATTCAAAATCCTCTTTTCATTATCGATGTTCCCCCTCGATAATACCGTTTTAAAATTACCCAATAATAATGGAGTCTCCAGATTATCTACTGTACCACCTTATCAAATCATGCACTAGAAAGTGTATTTTCCCACCAATTAATCCGAATACTCAAATTTTTCACACTCTCATTTCTCCTTGTTTTTTAATTATGTATTCTTCTAGTTGAGGTTTTATTTTTTTGAAATTCTTGTATTCTATCGCACAAGTTTCCCTCAATTTCTCAAATCTCACGCAATTATCTTCTTCCAACATTTGATCTATCACTATGCAACAACGTCGAATTTGAAACTCTTGTACTGTTTCTGTAATTTCATTAAGTAACTTATTAGTATGTGGCAATTTTTCCTCATAACTTTTTATTGCGAGGTTGAATATATTTAATCGCTTGCTAAATAATGTACCTGTAATTCTAACTGTCTTTTCTGATGCTATTAATTCGAGATAAATCTGTTTTATCTTTTGGTAATATTCTTGATCGCGCAAATTCCAGTCAGTTGCATTTGTTATCGTTTTTGCAGTACGTTTCTGAGGTAAATTAGCATCAAACCATTCTTTATCATTTTTATATAAATAATAATATGCTGTATAGAATTTTTTCTGTAACTGTGTTCTTGTAACATAAGAGTATTCCATCATAACATCTAATAACAAGGAACGATATTGTTCAATACGATTTTCAATATTAGCTTTTAAAGAAACATTGAGATGCTTTGGTGTATGGAAGATATCACGTTGTGAAGGAAGATTAACATCAAGCCACTCTCTATCATTTTTATATAAATAAGTAAAAGTTTTCTTTAACTCCGTTTGAAATTGCTTTCTATTAGCATTCTCGTATTTCTCTTTCCTCTCTAATAATTCTGTACGATATTTTTCAGTAAGATCTGTGGATTTTTTTAGAAGAGAAATTCTATTTGTAATTGTCCTTATACTTACATCTAGCTCTAGTGCAATTTTTTCTAGACTTATATTCATATTTACTAACTGTTCAAACTTCTCTTCCCATACATTACCATAAGCTGTTATACGGCTTTTATGCCACTTATCTTCTTCACTCTTATCTGTCCCTATCCTTGTATATTCAAAACCACATGAACATGAAAACTTACCAACAATAACGTTTGTATTATCTCTTTTTTTGATTTTCACTTCTGATATTACCAAATCTTTATAATGCTTAGCTGCTTTATTTAAACAAGGCCACTGTCCACTCCCTAATGTACCATCATCCTCTTTTGTTTGAAAAAACTAATCTATATCTTGGTCAAAGAAATATAGTAAAAGCAAATGACGAAATGGGTGTACACTATTTCTCGAATAATTAGTTAGCATTATTTGCAACCATTGGTTTTGTCCTTCAACTTTTACTGGTGACTCATACTTTTCTAAAAAACCCGGTGGAAACTTTGATAAAAAGGCTCTAAAAAGTTCTTCTCTTTTCAATCTAGTATTTGACATTATCCAATTATTTTCTCTCAAGAGCGTTCTATACTTTTGAAATACTTTTTCAACGCTAAATTGGTTGAGTGGTATTTGCAGTAAACGATAAGCCATTTTGGCTAATTTAACTTGTATTTTTTTGAACTCACAGGATTCATCTTCCTGTAAATTTGATAAATCCATTAGTCTTCTATCAAATCTTATGTACCCATGTCTGCTAAAGTCTTTATAATCAACAGGATACTTCCTCAATATCAATTCATGGTGAGGACAATAATCAATTCCCTGTAGTTGATGTTCGCGGTGAATATATGGTTCTCCATATATGTTAATATCATTATTAGCACACATTGAACAATAATATAAGCCTCGTTTTCTAGGAATCTTCCCTCCAGAAATTCCTAATCTACCATGTATGCCTTGTCCATTGGTATTCACATCTTCAATCACTTTCTTTTGACGTTCTACAGTAGTGAATGGTGCGAAATAAGGATATATTGTATTATTAGCTAATAGGCTCTCAACTGAATAATTACTTCCCAAGTTCTGTACCAAGATAGAAAAGTGGCTACCAAACTCTATACTCGGTACAATACTTCGACTTTGGAATAATTCCTCTAATGTTTCTACAAAACTGATATTGCCACTATAAAAATGAAATCGGCTGATAGCAGAATATATCAATTCATCTGGGTAAGGATCGGTAAAAAACGGGAGCAAATAGATCACCACACTTTTATATTTTTAGTAATTAGCAATTTTAAGTTCAGAATAGTTCACTAATTGGATCTCGAATAAAGTTACTTTGTTTTAAATAATCATACGGATGTTTTTTCTTTGCCAAAGCTTTTTCTCTAATAGTTAGTAACGGCAAATTGCTCACTTGTTTTTCTTTTGAAATAACCTTTTGAAGCTGTTTTTGATTCATTTCCATAGCCTGTTGAATAACAAGCAACTTCAATTGATTATATTCTATATCAATAGGTTGTTTTTCAACGACCTTCGTTACTAATTTCCGTATATCATTTACATCCAAAGCATTAAAAATCCCCAATGCAGATACTTCAACACTCAAGTTTTCAATTGCATCACGACGCTTATAATTTAATGTGTTTAAGCGTTCTTTCATCGCATCTTTTACTCTACCTTCATATTCAGTACCTTTCTTATGATTAATCATAAGATCGTCAAGATTAATCATAATATCCTCATATTTGTACATCGCTTTTATATTATTTTTACGAATAGCATTAAGCATCGGCTGGATAATTTTCATATCTACCTTTGCTGTTTGTCTTAGCACCTGTGGAGTTATTTTTTCATCTATATTCGTTTCATCAAATAACACTCGTTCTTGTGCAAGAATAAATAAATTCACAGCCACTGCAGTAATGCCTTGACACTCATCATAAAAAGCTTTTTTAAGCTCGTCAGACAGCTCTGTGTGTTCTTTTAAACACTGTATATTCCAAAGTGTTTCTAAAAAAAACTCCCATTCCTCACTGTCTTCAGCCATTCGGTCCCAAATAATCGATCCATCACTTGCTGCCCGACGTGCTTGGCGGAAGTTTCCTTTAAACAATAATTGTGCCTTCGAGGTTCCAATTAATACCGTTGGTATTCCTACTGTATTGGACAATGTAACAAAGAAGTTCAACATTTCTTCCTGTTCATGTTTGGAATTTAAGAGATGCTGGAGTTCATCAATGACCAACACACCAATACCATATAAACTTGCAAGTGAAGTCATATACAATAGCATTGTTGATGTCACTCTTTGGAAATACCCAAACTTCTCCAAATAGTGAGTACCTAACAAATCATCAATTGCTTTAAAAAAACTTTTGCATAATGTCGATAAGCTTCCATCATAAGGACAATCTATTTTTAACCAAACAATTTGAGTACGATTAAAAAACTGATCTTTGTATAATTCATGCTTTATGACTTGGGGATACATTGATAACAATCGCTCAATCGCAGTTGTTTTGCCAATACCAGAAATGCCAATAATCGCCAAGCTATCGGCTGTAGAACGAATATAGTTGATCCGTTCTTCAATGTATTTATGAGCCTCTTTCTCATCTTCACGTAACTCATGCAACACCCGAATACGTTCAAAAAAGGATTTATCTAAAGGATTACGGGCTAAGTATCCTCTACGAATTAAAGTTGATAAACGACGTTCTACTTCAAAATGAATTGGCAAGGGTTGTATGAAATTCTTAATACGTTTCAGCACATGGTATCGGATATTTGTCTCACTTAGTTTATCTTGCTCAGTAATGCGTGGTGTGACCATGAATCTGTCTAGTACATCATCTTCGCTAAAAATCGGTGGAAGGGCTTCTATAAATGGATTATTACTATACTCAGACAAATCTTGTTTCTTATAATCAGCTTCTTCAAAGTCACCTTTTAGAACTAGATTATTTATCTTTTTCAAATTCCTCATCTCGCTTCTTTCGTAATTTATCCATTAAACGTGAGGTTGATTTTTTTTCTGGTTGTTCCTCTAATTTTGTCTTAGGTGTAAATTCTATAATCTCTGTGTCTTGTTCAGTTACAGTAGGTGATAAATCAAATTTCTCTTTCTCGCGATTCATTTGTTTTTCATTCGCTTTATTTTCTCTAATTGAAGCTAATTTTTCTTTTTTGCTCGTTGGTTGATGTAGTGCGTTTTTCTTCTTTTGCACTGCTGCCTTAATAATCTGATCCATCATCGTATCTGTGTTAATTGCCAGTTGTACTTGCTTATAACGTTCTTCTTCCTCTAGTTCATTTTGTAGTTGTTGTTGAAAAACAACATCCTCTAAAAAATCCATTTTATATTGCTGGCTCGGCTCTAATAAAATGCACGTTTCATAATCCATCCCGTTATCATACGGGATATAAATTTTTTCTAAATAACGTGGATCATACACAATATCGATACTCTTATTTTTTAGTTTTACATACCATTGTTCTTCAATTGCTCGCTTTGAGCCATATAATAAATTTTTGAACTTGATGCCTGCTCGTGAAATTGTTGCTCTTCCACGTGGCAATACATTTAGACGAAAAAAATCTCTATCTACTGTGCGAAGACCACCTTTACGATTTTGAATCCCCCAATTCCACAGATTAATAGGTGTTGGTACTACACCGTCTGTAATCATTTCCTTTTCCATCGGATATTTATCAATAATTTTATGGTTATGCTGCAACACCAATGTAATGATTAAGGTAGTAAATTCTTTTAAGTTTAGCGTTGCATTTAGTCTATAATCTCTGTCTCCACGCTCTCGGTATTCTTTTTGAATAGCACCCGGTGCCTTTTGTTTTACTTTTCCATTAATCGTACGAAATTTTCGCTCAACAATACCTTTTAAATCCCCTCGATACGCTGTTGTATTTTCAATTTTGACTTCTACATTATTAATAAGACCAGCCACCGTATAGCCCTCAAATTCCCCTCGGTCTGCAAGAATTATTTTCGGTAAATGATAAGTCGGCCATTGCTCCTCGGTAATATCAATATCATATTGCTTACAAAATTCAATCTTATCAGCAACCATATTATCTAAAGCCATCATAGCACCTAGCCATGAGGGACCTTCTAATCCTACATATATTCCTGTAACAACACGTGAATATACGTCAATAATTGCATAAACGACAGGTCTTCCAATAATTCGATTTACATCATAAGAGCTGACCAAATAAATATCTGCTATCGTTGCATCAATTTGAAAACGGAAACCGGGTCCATTTGTTTCTACTTTCGAGTTACTTAAAATTGGGCGATGCTTTAACTCGTATTCCTTAGCACTTTTACGAAATTCTATATCTTTCTTAGGGTCTTCATGCTTTTTGAACCAATAGTAAAATTGTTGATAGGACGGAATCCGATTCGATTCCCAAATACGATATTGAATCTCTCCATTTTCTTTGTAACGGTCCGAATAAAAATCTCGCAAAATAAAATGGTATACATCTTTCAAAGAATAGTTATTAGCCTTACGGTAATATTTATTAATGGCATGTTCAAACTGCGACTTAACCTCATCTGTTATATTAATACCACTTCGATATTCACCATTTACAGTTACTCTACGTGGGCAACCAACCTTTTCATTTGTGAGCTTTCTAGTTTTCCCTCGCCCCCCTGAGTTCGTATAGTCTGGGAGTAGGGCATTTTTATTCATACCACGCTGCCAATAACGACTAAAAAGCCTTTTTATTTTAGTTGGACTTGTCCTACTTTCTTGTGCAATTTCTTTTATTTTCTGCTCTCTTCCTTTTTTTTGATATATTTTTTCTAAATGAGGTAGACAATATTGTTCAATGATAGACCAACTTTCCTCACGTTTTTGTATTTGTAGATTAGTTAATTCGCTATCTATAATTCCCTTTGCAAATGGATCACTAATTTTCAATAATTCTCCATGTTGTACTTCTGTTAACAAATTTGAGTATAATTCTTTTTTAGGCATCGAACTAACTGCATCAATATCCACGATATACACATATGAATCTATTATCTCAATCACGCGGATACGTTTAGAATCTAATGTATATTGAAGAACTTGATTAATATAAATCATCCGTATTTCACCTTCTTCAACCTATTTTCATCAATTGATTGAATAACAATAGGCCGTTCTACGTTTATTGGCTCTAACATATCTACCTGAATAATTTTTTGTGCAAGTAAATAATAAAATAGCGTCATACCACTTCCGAAAGGTAGATGTGTTTCTTTATCAAACACATTGGTAGTTTCTCTAATGCTTTTGTTTTCGTTTAGTATTCTTTGTAACAATGCTATTGCTAAATCCTCAATATGCTGTGGATTCATATTTTGAAAGGTATCATATAGCTGAATGTCATAGTAGCCATGGATATAACTAATATTCCGTGCCATTTCTTTAGGAATCTCTAACTCTGTTACAATGCCCCAATCAATTTGTCTTCTCTCCCAGTAAACTCGCTCTATTTCAAACTTTTCAATAACTCGCTCTTTTAAAAGTTCGTCTTTCATTTTTATTGTCCGAGCAAGTTCTACCAATCCTTCACCCTTATCTACTGTTAATAAAAAATCCGTTGACATCACAACTGGCTCTTGCGTTTTAGGGTTTGTAGGATGTTTAATACCTAATTCATCTGCAATAACAATTGTTTCTTCCAACGGTAATAATGGATATTGTTCTCGAATATCAACAACAAAATCAGAATATTCTGATAAATAAAAGTAGTTTCGTTCCAAATCTGATAGAAATTCATGCTGTCTATTTGTTTTAATACCTTTTAAACGAGTGGACCTTCCTAACGATGAAACATCCTGAATGTTTAACCACGGCTTATAATCCGCACCCACTCCAGAGCCACGACCTTCTTTAATCCATTTTTCCACTTGCGATGTTCTAGTTCTTTTGGACATAAAAAAACCCCTCCTTTAGATAATCATATCCAAAGGAGGGAAACGGTGCAACTTTATTATAAACGGTTAAACTTTATTTAAAACGGTCAAACTTTGTTAAAAACGGTTAAACTTTATTTAAAATCTACATCTAATTAGCTACGCGTTTCTTATAGACCACATTTTAATTGTGCACCACAGTTGGTACAAGTATTACAGCCACCGATATCTTTTACTTCACCTTTACGGCAAATAGGACAAGTATCTCCCACTTCAGAACCAATCGTTACATTTGTAGAGCGAAGTTCATTAATCGTATCTACTAATACGACCTTTTTCTTTTCAGGAGCTTTTTCCACTTTAATTTCCTCATCATCAAGTTGATTTTCTTCGGCTTTTAAGGTTAATACTTGACTATCACGACTACCGTCAACGTACACTGTACCACCTTTTGCTCCACCTCTATATAAGCGCTCATACACTTTTTCAACCTGTTCAACGTTATAGCCTTTAGGTGCGTTCACCGTTTTACTAATTGAACTATCAATCCAGCGTTGAATAATACATTGAACATCAGCATGTGCCTCAGGAGCTAGTTCCATTGCTGAAACAAACCATTGTGGCAACTTGTCTGGATCCGCTTCTGGGTGTCTATCTAAATATTCTTGAACGATATCTGCTTTCACTTCAATAAATTTACCTAAACGTCCACTTCTATAATAAGTAAAGGAGAAGTAAGGCTCAAGACCTGTAGATACACCTACCATCGTACCTGTGCTTCCTGTAGGGGCAACAGTCAATAAGTGTGAATTTCGAATACCATATTCAACTATGCTTTCACGAATATCATCTGGCATTTTTTCCATGAATCCTGTTTGTACAAATCGATTACGAAGTGCTTGTGTCTCTTCATCCGTTGCACCAATTAAGAATGGAAAACTACCTTTTTCTTTTGCTAGTTCAACAGATGTACGATAAGCCGTTGTTGCAATTACTTCAAATACTCGATCGACTAATACATTACCTTCTTCTGAACCGTATTCTGTTTCACAATAGATTAATAAATCATGAAGTCCCATTACACCAAGGCCAACACGTCTTTCACCTAGAGCTTGCTTTTTATTCTCTTCAAGGAAATATGGTGTCGCATTAATAACGTTATCCTGCATTCTGACACCAACTTCTACAGTATGCTTTAATTTATCAAAGTTAACCGTCTTCGTGTCTTTATTAGCCATTTCAGCTAAATTGACAGCAGCTAAATTACATACTGAGAATGGAGCTAATGGTTGTTCTCCACATGGATTCGTGGCAACAACCTGCTGACCGTAAGCTTTCGCATTCGTCATGTCATTAGCATTATCAATAAAGAAAATACCAGGTTCCGCAGAATAAGTCGCACAAATATTGATTAAATTCCAAAGCTCTTTTGCGCGAATTTTGCGATACACACGTACTCTATGGCCCATCTTTTCCCATTCGCGTACATCGCCGACTTTATGCCATTCCTCATTGTAGATAGCCATTTCTTTTGCATCATATGTTTCGACAGCTGGGAAACGAAGCTCATATTCAGCATCATTTTCGACTGCTTCCATAAAATCATCAGTTAAACATACAGAAATATTGGCTCCTGTCAAAAATTCCGAATTGTGAACACTATAGTTCCCGCCTGTGCGTAATTTTTCTTCCGCATTTTTAATGATATTTTCATTAAATCCACCTAAACCTGGAATATGCTTGTAGTTAATAATTCCTTGATACATCGCTTTTTCTTGTTCAGTTAGTGGAGTGAATTTCAATTTATCTGTTGCATACTTTTTAATTCTTTCATCCTTTGTATTTTCAACTAAATAGCGAAGAATACGTGGATTTTGCATTTTAGAAATAATAAATTCCATAATATCCGGATGCCAATCAGCAAGCATAATCATTTGGGCACCTCGACGGCTTCCACCTTGTTCAACCAAATGAGTTAGTTTGGCAATGTCATCTAGCCAAGATACAGATCCTGATGATTTCCCATTAACCCCACGTGCTAATGTATTACGTGGACGTAATGTTGAACCATTTGTTCCAACCCCACCACCACGGCTCATAATTTCCATGACCTGCTTACGGTGTTCAGAAATTCCTTCACGAGAGTCTGGTACGAAAGGCATAACATAACAGTTGAAATACGTTACATCTGTTCCTGAACCTGCTCCATATAAAACACGACCAGCAGGTATGAAATTTAAATTTTTTAATTCTTGATAAAATTTTTCAAACCACTCTTGTCTTTTTTCTTCCGTTTCTTCTACAGAAGCTAGTCCTGTTGCATTGCGCTTTGCGATTTGTTCATAATAAATTTCGAGCGGTTTTTCAATGACATCTAAAGGGCGATTAACGATGCCTGTTTCCACTTCTTCAGGTGTATCTAAAGCACCACGAAACTCCTCTTCCACTAATACCTTTGCCTTTTTTGTTTCCCAATCAATACTCACGATGAATCCTAATCCACGTGCAGGAAATTTAGGATCTTCTTTAATGGTTAACACAACAAAATCACCTTTAGAAAGTGTGATTTTTTCAGTGTCTTTAAATGAGTAGCGGTCAATCATAACTAGGCGTGATACCCCTTTATGGGTCATGTTCATATCTGATGTTATGGGATGAACAGCGGAAAATAGCGAAATATCCTTATTTAGCCTTTCAATATTCACCTTTGAAGTGGAATTTAATACAACCGACATATTGTCCTCTCCTTTTAGAAATCATTTATCTATTGTTTATCATTTATAGCTTCTTGCTGTTGAATTCTTATGTAAACATATATGCAAACATAGATGTCCGTTTCATTTAACAGTAATATTAATCTAACACACGAGAAACATTAAATCAACATATAGATAACTACAAATATTTTTTACACTACATATTGTGTTTTCTTTGCAAAAATATACTTTTGTCAAATAATAAAATACTCAATTATAGTAGTAAAATGGAGTATTGTAATGATTTTTTGCTATTTTTGAAGAAATTTCAATGAATATCACACTTGCAATTCCAATACCTTTTTTGAGACTAGATATCACAAGATAAATGAAGCTTTCACCATTTTCCATACATAAAATTAATATTTCTATTTTCACTTGATTTTTTCATAATTTCTTGATAAACATCACGGATTACATGAGAAAAGCACGACTCTTCACCTACAAATAGTGAATATCGATGATGTTTTTACAATCTTCCATAGGGTATAGACCCTGATCGCATAAAAATTTATTTTGCTTGTTACCCATTCCAACTATATAATAAAATATGTCTGTATGTTGTTTAGGTAGAAAGGAGTTTTATTTTTGGATGTTTTATATACACTACTCATCTTTATAGTGATAGTTGTTGCTTATTCACTCATTACATGGTTTAGACAAAAGAATGCTGTTACTACACTCAGCCAAGCAGAATTTATTGCTGGTTATAGAAAAGTACAGCTCATTGATGTTCGTGAATCAGGCGACTTTGAAAATGGGCATATTTTAGGAGCTAGAAATATTCCATTATCTCAAATGAAATCACGTCTTGTTGAAATTAGACCGGACAAGCCTGTGTATTTATATGCACAAAGTGAAGTGGTTAGTGGAAGAGCTGCTCTTTTCCTTAAAAAAAAGGGATATAAAGAACTGTACCACCTAAAAGGCGGTTTCAAAATGTGGACAGGTAAAATTAAAACGAAATAATTAACAAAGAAATGCGCAAGTACCTTGATTGACAAGATGACTTGCGCTAACAACTGTCCTGAACATAAATACATAGCAAAGAAAAAAAGGTATAATCTCTTCACAAAATTGAAGGATTATACCTTTTTTTAGTTAAGAGGACTTTTTCAGTGCCCTCCTTTTAAAGAGGAGGGCTTTTTTGGTCCATTATTGATGAATTTTTATTTCTGTTTTTGATAACGTAATACAGGTTTTCTGGCTGCAAGTGTTTCATCAAGACGCTTAATAACCGTTGTATGCGGTGCTTCCTGAACGATTTCAGGAGATTCTTCCACCTCTTTAGCTATTTGAATCATCGCATCGATAAATGCATCTAATGTTTCTTTTGATTCTGTTTCAGTAGGTTCAATCATCATTCCTTCTTCCACATTTAATGGGAAGTAAATGGTTGGTGGATGATAACCAAAATCAAGCAGTCTCTTAGCAATATCTAACGTACGAACTCCAAGTTTCTTTTGTCTGCGACCACTTAATACAAATTCGTGCTTACAATGGCGATCATATGGTAGATCAAAGTATGGAGCTAATCTACGCATCATATAATTTGCATTAATTACTGCATTTTCGGTAACTGCTTTTAAGCCATCAGGTCCCATAGAACGGATATACGTATAAGCACGAACATTAATTCCAAAGTTTCCGTAATAAGGCTTAACCCTACCAATGGATTGTGGTCTGTCGTAATCAAGTACGTATTCTCCATCTTTCTTTGTCACAATCGGTTTTGGTAGGAAAGGAATTAAATCCTCTTTTACACCAACAGGACCTGAACCAGGACCACCGCCACCATGTGGGCCAGTAAATGTTTTATGAAGATTTAAATGAACCACATCAAAGCCCATATCTCCTGGACGTGCCTTAGATAAGACAGCATTTAAGTTGGCTCCATCATAGTATAATTTACCGCCAGCATCATGTACCGTATTAGCAATTTCTAAAATATTTTCCTCAAACAAGCCAAGTGTATTTGGGTTGGTCAGCATAAGTGCTGCTGTATCATCTCCTACTACACGTTTTAAATCATCTATATCGACTAAGCCGTTTTCATCTGACTTAACTGTAATAATCTCTAAGCCTGCCACAGCTGCAGACGCTGGATTTGTACCATGAGCAGAGTCAGGTACAATGACTTTCGTCCGCTTTGAATCTCCATTTGCCTCATGATAAGCACGAATTAACATTAATCCAGTCCATTCTCCATGAGCGCCAGCGGCTGGTTGGAGTGTAACTTGATCCATCCCTGTAATTTCAGTAAGATGCTCTTGTAGATCATACATAAGCTCTAATGCACCTTGAACAGTTTTTGGATCTTGATATGGATGAATATGAGCAAATCCGTTAAAGCGGGCAACACTTTCATTGATTTTAGGATTGTATTTCATTGTACAAGAACCAAGTGGATAAAATCCTGAATCTAACCCATGATTACGTTTAGAAAGAGCTGTATAATGACGCATAATATCAAGCTCAGACACCTCAGGCAATTCCGCTTCTTCGGCACGAATATATTCAGTAGGAAGAATCTCTTCTAGAGTTAGTTCAGTAACATCCATCTCAGGTAAGCTATAGCCAATACGGCCTGGTGTACTGATTTCAAAAATTAGCGTTTGGTCTTGATTATTCATGATGATCCCCCAATTCATTAGCAAATGCATCAATTTCTTCTTTCGTTCTTAACTCAGTTACTGCTACAAGCATGTGGTCTTTCAGTTCTGGATAGGTTTGACCTAAGTCATAGCCACCAATAATTTGTTTTTCAAACAATTGATCATTCACTTTTTTATAAGAAGTTGGTAATTTTACAACAAATTCATTAAAAGAAGGACCATCAAATACAATTTCCAATCCTTTTTGTTTCAATTTCTGTTTAGCATAGTGAGCTTTTTGAATATTTTGCACAGCCATTTGCTTCGTACCAACTTTACCAAGTGCTGTCATGGCTACAGATGCTGCTAATGCATTCAACGCTTGATTCGAACAAATATTAGAAGTCGCTTTTTCACGGCGAATATGTTGTTCACGTGCTTGAAGTGTTAATACAAAACCTCGCTTGCCATCTTCATCAACCGTTTGACCAACAAGTCGACCAGGAACTTTACGAACAAGCTTATTCGTTACAGCAAAGTAACCGCAATGTGGTCCACCAAATGCAGCTGGAATACCAAATGGTTGTGCATCGCCAGTGACAATATCTGCCCCTAGTTTTCCAGGAGGTGTTAATGCACCTAGAGCTAAGGGATTGCTAGAAACGATAAACATAGATTTTGTATCCTGATGAATGATTTCTTCGATTTCTTTTAATGGTTCGATTCGACCAAAAAAGTTAGGATATTGAACAATAACACCCGCTACTTCGTCTGAAATTAACTCTTTTAGAGCAGCGACATCTGTTATGCCATCTTTATAAGGAATCTCAATTACTTCTACTCGTTGACCTTTGGCGTATGTTTTAACCACATCTCTTGCCTCTGGATGTACAGTACTTGACAGTAGAATTTTGTTACGACGTGTTTGACCTGCCGCTAGCATTGCAGCTTCAGCCAAAGCTGTGCCTCCATCATACATAGAAGAATTAGCAACATCCATGCCTGTTAATTCGCTAATCATCGTTTGAAATTCAAAAATAGCTTGTAATTCCCCTTGAGATATTTCTGGTTGATAGGGCGTATAGGCTGTGTAAAATTCTGACCGTGAAATGACATGATCAACAATTATCGGTGCATAATGATCGTACACACCTGCCCCTAAGAAAGAAGAATGTCGTTTTAAATCAGCATTTTTACCTGCCAAGTTTGATAATTCCTTCAATAAAGCTGATTCAGATTTTGCGGGTTTAATCTTATATTCTCCCTGAAAACGAACGCTTTCTGGAATATCATTAAATAGTTCTTCAACCTTTTCTACCCCTATGCTTGAGAGCATCTCTGCTTGATCTTGTTCTGTCATCGGTAAATAGCGATGTTTCATATAAATAACCTTCCCCTCTAATTTCTTGGTCGTTTATAAAATGGTGTTTTGGTTACTACTGCTTTTATACGTTTTGATCGAATTTCTACTTCCACTTCCGTGCCTACTTCTGTGAATTCTTTTTCAAGAAGTGCAAGCCCCACGTTTTTCTTCAATGTTGGAGATTGTGTTCCCGTCGTTACTTCACCAATTAATTGATCTCCACTATATACTTTATAGCCATGACGTGGAATTCCACGATCAATCATTTCAAGACCAACAAGTTTACGTGGAGCTCCGTTTGCTTTTTGTTCGGCAAGTACAGCTTTCCCAATGAAATCAACGGACTTATCTGTTTTAACTGCAAAACCAATTCCAGCTTCAATAGGTGTAATATCCGCTGAAAGCTCTTGGCCATATAGTGGCAGCTTGGCTTCAAAGCGAAGCGTATCACGTGCTCCAAGCCCAATTGGTTGAATGCCTGCTTCTTGACCAACCTCTAACAGCTTTCTCCATAAGCTTTGAGCATCTTCGCTACGGCAATAGATTTCAAAGCCATCTTCCCCTGTATAGCCTGTGCGTGACACAAGTGCTTTTACTCCATTAACATCAACATCATTTTTAAATGTAAAAGAGCGCATTTCACTTAAATCTAAATCTTTTGTCAATTCTTGCAGCACTTTTTCTGCAAGAGGACCTTGAAGCGCAAGTTGAGCAATATCACTAGAAACATTGACTAGCTCTAAATCCTCCACAAGATGCGACTTCAACCACTCAAAGTCTTTATCAATATTCGCTGCATTCACAACAAGCAAATAATCATTTTCTGCCTGTTTATAAATAATTAAATCATCAACTGTTCCACCATTTTCATAGCACATAGCGGTATATTGTGCTCCACCATCTTGTAACTTCGATACATCATTTGTCATCATTTTTTGTAAAAAAATCAGACTCTCACTACCTTTGACTTTAAATTCACCCATATGTGAAACATCAAATAAGCCGACTTTTGTTCGAACCGCTTCATGTTCTTGAATAATTCCAGAAAATTGAACAGGAAGATCCCAACCTCCAAAATCAATCGTTTTTGCCCCATTTTCACTATAAACTTCATATAATGGCGTACGTTTCAAATTAGACAAACAATTACCTCCTCTATTACGAACTTTTGATGATGATCTTTCTCATGCTTTTAAAGTATTCCTAAAATAGGCATTAGAAAAACACCCACTTTTTGCACAAATGGCATAAGTCGGTGCTTTTTTTACACTTTACTATTAAAAAATTGAAACTATAAAGTATGAAAAAAAGACAGACAAAGCCAATATAAGCCTTTCTCTGTCCTGAAACCTGAAAGTTTACCTTAATAAAAACAAGACTTTTGAACCATTCAAGCAAAAAGTCCATGTCTTTTTTATACTATAGACAGCTTACTATTGCATTCTAATAGTATAAATGAAAGGTTTTCCCCTTTGGTGGTCGCTATATGCGACACTCTCCAGAGTTGCGTCCAACAAGAGTTCTTTTGCCTGAGAGATTCGCGGCTTCGCTTGCTCCTTCGGCGCTACATTCGTAGTCTCTCCCCTTGTTTTCATTCGCTTATAAAGTGAAACTTCCATCGGTGGAGGTTTTTCCATCGATGGTTAGTTAAGACCCACAGAACAATGAAAGCTTCGACAGCATAAAGACTGTTTTCCTCTCAATGCCTTTCTGATGAGAAGTGCAGCCTGCTAAACTGGGATAATTCATGCAAATCATGTACATAATAAGAAAAATTCAAACAATTTTGATCCTGTAGATTCTAATAGTGCTTACTAAGTTACTTACATCCTACCTTATGATACATCTATCTGCAATCATTTTTTGCAAAAAAATTCGCAAAAACTTATCATTTTGCTATTTAATAAAAAAAACGTTCGTGTTTCAGCTAATTTGAAAGGAGTTAATCTATGTGAAAATCCAAATTACCTCAGATTCAGAATGGAGTGATGCTTTTTTAAATAGAGTACAAGAGGATGGGCCCTGGGCAAATTGGGATTTATATAAATTAGCAATAGATGTAACTCAACATCTAATTATTTCTGACTTTGAAGGGTTACAAGCACCTAAGCATTTACAACATTTAACTCCCCTTCCTCATCAACTAGAGGCTGCCAAGCAAGTTGTGGAAGAAATGAACGGTAAAGCCATTCTAGCGGATGAAGTAGGTCTTGGAAAAACAATTGAAGCTGGTTTAATTTTAAAGGAATATATGATACGCGGTCTTGTAAAGAAGGTATTAATCCTTGTACCTGCTTCACTTGTCACACAGTGGACTTTTGAGTTAAATACGAAATTCCACATTCCAGCAGTCACTCAAAGAAAAAGCTATGTTTGGGACTCTTGTGATGTCGTAGTCTCATCAATAGATACGGCAAAAAGGCAACCTCATTGCGACATCATTTTAAAACAAAACTATGATTTTGTCATAATTGACGAAGCGCATAAACTCAAGAATAATAAAACCAAAAATTATGAGTTTGTTCAAAAGTTAAAAAAGAAATTCTGTTTATTATTAACAGCTACTCCGATTCAAAATAAAGTCGACGAAATTTTCCACCTAGTTTCATTATTAAAACCAGGACATCTAGGAAATGCCAAATTATTTTCAGAAAGATACAAAGGAAAAGGAAAAAATCTTCATAATGATGAACACTTAAAACAATTGGTGAACACCGTTATGATTCGTAATCGACGAGCAGATACAAAAATTGAATGGACCAAACGAAAAGTTGAAACGATTATTATCGATTTTTCAAAAAGTGAGCAAGCATTGTATGATGCGGTTTCACTTTTTAAATCGAATCCAGATCAGCTAAATAGCCATTCATTTTCAACTCTTACTTTACAACGAGAAGCTTGCAGTAGCCGCGAAGCTGTTTATTATACTTTAAAAAAAATGAAGGAAAAATGCGAGAACCCTTCGCCTTCATATATGGCAAAGCTTGATGATCTATTTCAAAGAATTAACGATGTAACTCAAAATTCAAAAGCAGAAAAAGCATTAGAATTAATTCAAAAGATTAACGATAAAGTCATTATCTTTACTGAATATCGGGCTACTCAAATGTACTTACAGTGGTATTTGCAACAGAATGGAATATCCTCTGTCCCCTTTCGTGGCGGCTTTAAACGTGGAAAAAAAGATTGGATGAAGGAGCTTTTTCAAAAGCAGACACAAGTACTAATTGCTACTGAAGCAGGAGGGGAAGGAATAAATTTACAATTTTGCAATCATTTAATTAATTTTGATCTTCCATGGAATCCGATGAGACTCGAACAAAGAATTGGGCGTATACATCGACTTGGCCAGGAGAAAGATGTTATGATTTACAATTTTGCTACTCGTAATACGGTGGAAGAGCATATTCTCAAGCTTTTATACGAAAAAATTCATTTATTCGAAAAAGTAGTAGGTGAATTAGATGACATTTTAACAAAACTAGATATTACAAATATTGAAGAGTATTTAATAGATGTAGTTGGTGAATCGAAGACAGAAGGTGAAATGAGAATTAAAATGGATAACTTATCTTCGCTTATTCAGTTTGCAGAACAAATGAAAGAAGGTGAACTGCATGCAGCAATTGGAAATTCATAATTTTTTAATGACCTACTTTACATCCAATCATTGTGAAATTATTGAAGAACATGACACCTATATAACGATTCAACTAACTATTGATATGGATAAGGAATTAATGAATCGTCCATTTTATTGGCAATATCTCGAAAAAACTGGTGGTATCCCTAATCCAGCAAAACTAACGTTCATTACGGACAGCGGAAATGTCCCGGATCATATCAAAGGAGAAGCCATATATTTTGGTTCACCACGACTACATCAAATGATTGAATCTACCAGGAAACTGGCAAGTTATATTCGATTGTATGAAGAAAAAGATACGAATACGAATGATCATCAACAATTTCCACTCTTTCCTTGGTTAAATTTAAACGTGAAGATTTCTTATCAGTGTGATCGAAAGAAAGACATTTTCACATCGGTTGGATTGAATCTGATTACAGGTGAAATCATGGAGGGCTTTCATAAACAGGTTCTCCATATTAAAATGACACCTAAAATTCCAGACTATTGCTTTACATTATCCCCACTCATTATGCCCAAAAGTGGATTATCAAGAATTGAATCATTTATACGACAAAGCTTTGAAAATGATGACCATGATTGGGCTGAACAAGCAATAGAGCGGTGGAATAACGACCTACAATTATTAGAACACTTTTATAAGGATATGGATGACAAAAGTGAAAATTATATGACCGAAAAAGAAGCATTAAAAGCGCAATATGAACCACACATCCATATTTCAATTATTAATGGTGGATTATTTTATTTATCACAAAAGAGTCTGATCAATCATTCCCTTAATATAAGTTGACCTACGTAAAAACAGATGCCCTGTTAGGACATCTGTTTTCTTTTGGACACTTTTTTAAGGAACATCGAAAAAGCAAAAGGGAGCATTCCAAACCAAGTCGATACTAGCGATGGTCTTTCATCCTTTTTATGCTGCCGGTTTTCTTTTCGTTCCGTCTTGGTTAGACTAAAATATTGAACGAATTGTTGTGTTAAATATTTAATATAAGCATTTGTAGACATTAGCATCACCTATATTTAGTATGTCCACTTATCCCCATCATATTCGCTTAATTTTCAGTCCATTTAACGACTTTTTTCAATGTTTTGTCATAGTGAATCACTGCAATTGCCTTTCGCTCATTACTTGTCGACCCATAGCAGACAATTGATGCAGATTGTGTATCTTGATTAATAACTTCATAATACACATCACCCTTTGGGTAAAAAATAATCCCATGATTAATTATAATATCCTCCTTTTGGCTCCATTCTTGTTCTAAATCATGGACAGCCAGAAGAAGCAAATGAGAAGAAATGAAACTTTCTTCCACTTCTTTATTAAAGCGTTTTTCAATCACAAATTGATCAATCATATAACCAATCAGTACAATAACAGAAGCAGCAATGATGAGTACCATTGGCAAAGCAAACCCTTTTTCATTATTCATTTTCCCTTAATTCTTTCTTAATATATGGATGGAATTTTCGATTATATAACTGTCCCTCATTATCCATCACTTGAATAATAATATCAGTTCCATCCTGTTCCACCTGAAAATCCGCAATATTTTGAAGCATAAATTCATGTCCCATCCCTTCCACTTGTCTTCTCACAATATTTTTATATTGTTCAATGGTCACAATATTTCCACTCGACATAAGATATAGTTTATTATCTATGACCGATTGTTCATTTGAATTTCTTATTTCATTTTTCAACTGGATCGTAAAGATTTCCCATTCCTTAGGATGCAGTTGATTTTTCTTACCAAAGTTCTCACGCACTGTTATAAACATCTGTGTAACTAGTATCGAAAGCATCATAAAGATGACTAAGGAAAGCAACATTTCAATCATCGTAAATCCACTATCTTTTCGTAGCATCGCAGACCCTCTCTGTCTTTTTATAAGCATTTTCATATTGGATACATCCTTCTATCATCATTGGAAAATCATCATGTACTCTCCAAGTTAATGAATATTGGTGATTCCTTTCTATAATCTCCATTTGTTCTGCATCCAGCTCTCCTTCAAGATATGCATTCAATTTTTCATATAAAATATAGTGTGCTTCCGTTCTTAACCAATTATTTTGACGATCAAGTTTTATTTGAGTAATGATTGGAAAAAGTGTAAGAGCAATAAAGGCACAAACAGAAAATGCAGCCATCATATCTAAGAAAATATAGCCATCAGACCTTTTCAATTTTTATTCTCCCTTTTCCAATATAAATTGTTACCTTATACTTTTCTTTCTCCGATTGAATATCAAAAATACCTGAAGTGATGGGTGCCCCTGCACTATTAAACATGACTTTCGATTGGATTGTCCCTCTTTGAAAAGAAATATTTTTAGGAATCTCCCTTTGTAGTAATACTCCTCTCACATTAGATGAGATCATGTAATAATTATTATTTAAATATATAGAAATATTCACTTCATGGCTAATGGCATAGGCTTGAGCATAATAAAGATCTTCCTCGAATTGTTTAACAAAACGTGTCATTTCCATCTTCTGAATATATTTAGGATACAAATTTAGACTCAATGTAGCTAATATCATAAAAATAGAAAGAACAATCAACATTTCAATTAAGGTGTATCCTTTGTTATTCTTCACTCGCAACGGATGTCACCTTTCCATTTGCATCAATATTGATGGCATCACCATTTGGACAGCTTGTCTGAGTTAAATATTCACCATCTGCCAATTCAGTAACGCTAGCGGGCCATTTATTATTATCGATTTCAAAGGCTTGTACCTGTCCTTGAACCATTTTTACAAAAGCCTCACATCCTTTTGACTTTATTGCTGATTGATTTTTTGTGATATTAGGTATGGTAATAATCATCAATATCGAAATCACGAACAATACGATTAACATCTCGATCAAAGTAAATCCTTTGTCATTTTTTAAAATTTTCATAAAAACATGCCTCCTTATATTCCTTCCATTAATGAGAACATTGGTAATAAAATAGCTAAATAAACGGAAACGACGAGCAATCCTATTAGTGAAAACAGCAAGGGTTGAATAATTCTCATGAATAAACTCATTTTCTCTTCAATTTTTTCTAATAAATAGCGACTATAATGAAACAACTCTGCATCAAGCCTTCCGTATTTTTGGCCATTTGCCATCACAATATAGAGATTTTTATCAAAATAAGGGAGATGTTGAAAAATGACTTCGAGTTGCTTTCCTGCCAATAAATCCTTTTTCACCCGTTCACACAACTTTTGATAAAAAGGTTGCCGCTGATTTTGTGCAAAAAGCTTAATGGTTTCATTAATCGAAAAACCTCCTGATAATAACCCACTAAACTGACTCGCAAAAAAGTGAGTATCATATAACCGAATAAACATACCTGCCACTGGAATTTTCAGAATGATCATTCGTTGTTTTAAAGGACATAATTTGTTAAACCAAATTCGTTTGAGGATAAAAATAAGTAGAAAAATGATGAGGAGCATCCAGGGGACCCTTGGGAGAAAAGCAGATATTGCTAAAACAAAGGTAAGAAAAACATTTTGTTCAACTGACATCGTGGTAAATAATGTTTCAAATTTAGGCAGAAGAATACTTTGTAAAATGATAAACATAGTCCCTACAAAAAAAGTGAGGAAAATCGGATAAACAAGTAGCTTCTTTATTTTCTCCATATCTTCTGTACGCTTCGTCCAATACTGCCCCCCTTCTTTTAATGCTTGCGATAGATCGCCATACTGTTCACCATAATAAATATAGCTAACAAGCTGAGGATGAAATCTCATCTTTGTTAAGACATAATGCAGTGGATATCCATTTTTAAAATCCTTCAATACATCCTGAAAGTCCACTTGCTTCTTTTTTGACTCTTGAAACTCCAAAAATCGAATAGCATCTGAAAGGGAATAACCATTCTCAAGTAGTTCACCTAATTTCTTTAGAAAAATAGCTTGATCTTTTAGTTTCCATCTACTCTTACTCATCCCTATAAACCAATCTTTCATATTCCTTTTCTTCTACAAAGCCCATTGCAACAGCCTTTCCGAGTTCATTGTTCAATGTTCGATAGCAAGTTTTCATTTGCACACCATTTGCAGCTTGTAAAACCTTATTCAATTCCCTTCCATAAAGAAGTTCATACACACTTGCACGTTTATTTCTCTCAACGGAACCTTTAAGTTCAACTAACCTTTGGGCTGTTACCGCAATAAGACTTTGTTGAATTTCAAGCCAGCTTATGCCAAATTCCAACAATCGATAAATAGCACCTGCAGCATCACGGCTATGCATCGTTGTTAAAATCAAGTGACCTGTCAGTGATGCTCTTATGGCAATTCTCGCTGTTTCTGCATCTCGAATTTCGCCAACCATAATCACATCGGGATCATGCCTGAGGGCTGCCTTAAGACCAACTGCATAAGTAATTCCGGCTTTTTCATTAATTTGTACCTGTAACATTTTTTCTGATTGATTTTCAATGGGATCTTCCAGTGTAATAACATTGCGGTTTAACAGTTCCTGGGTGTGATGAAGAAGTGAATAAAGCGTAGTTGTCTTGCCTGAACCGGTAGGTCCGGTGAAAATGATCATTCCGTGTGAATGCTTGAGTAGTGAAATTAATCGATGAGCCGTGTTTGGAAATAAGGAGAGCTGCTCCAAAGGTAAGATGTTATACTGTGGAATTAAACGAATGACTAAGCTTTCTAAATAAGCAGTAGGTAGCGTGGATAATCGAAGACCAACTACTTTCCCATCTAATGTGATCGTAATCGCTCCATTTTGGGGTCTCCTTTTTTCACCGATGTCCATTGAAGCAAGAAATTTTAAATGAGAAATCAGTCGCTCGGTTTCATCAAAGGTTAATCTTTCTTGAGGGACAAGATGATTGTCAATGCGGAATTGAACAAGTGGACCTTCCTTGCGCGGCAAAATATGAATATCTGAGGCACCTAGCTGAATACCACGCTTCAGAATATCATCTGCCATTATTTCAATCGATTCGAACATGTTTCACCTCCTAATTTTCTATAAGTCAACATTCGACGTTCTTCTACAAACTCCTTTTAATTTTTTTAAAATTTATTGAAAATTAATAAAGAAGACTTCCATCAGTGGGGGTTTTCTTCATCCTCCACTGATGGTTAGTCGCACTTATCAGGTCTTTACGGGCAGTTGATCCCCTACCTATCCTTCCTCGATTTACTCGAAGAAGTCTTGGGTAGGGGTCATACTGCCCGTTATGACGTGATAAAACTTATGATTAATTAAATCAATCACAAGTTTTTGCTATATTTCATCGAGAACTAGGGTATGTTATATACAAATGTTCATAAATTGAACATATTTTATTCGTTATTTAACACTATTAACCCGTTTGAAATGTGAACATTTTCTAAACAAAATGAATATCGGCTAATCTGTTATTCCAATTTTTCCTCACTGTATTATAATTGAACAAGTACTAAAAGGAGGTAAGAATATGGAACAAACGCTACGAATTACAAGTGTACTAGCCGATCCTACTCGCTATTATATTTATCAATATATCCTTAATAATCATCGTGAAGTGACTGTCCAAGACATAGCTGATCAATTTGAAATTCACCCAAATGTGGCTCGACTTCATCTATCTAAGCTTGAAGATGTAAAAATGATTGTTTCTCAGTCAAAAAAAACAGGGAAAGGTGGACGTCCAAGTAGACTTTATCGTTTATCAGATGAAGTCATTCAACTTCATTTTCCTTTTCGTGATTACCAGCTTCTTGCAAAGATCTCACTCCAAGCTCTTAGTAGTTTAGGTAAACAGGGACAAGAAGCACTAACACTAGCAGGTAAAGTATTTGGTCAAGAGCTTATTTTACAGAGTTTAAAAGCTTCTAGTACATCTATTGATCGAATATCATTTCAGAAAAAAATTGACCTTCTTAATGAAGCCGCAAAGACTTCAGGATTTTCACCAGAATTCCATGCAACTGAAGAAGACGGTAAAATTATCTTGCAAGTATTTAACTGTCCATTCAAAGAACTCGCTATCGCTGACCCTGATATTATTTGTACAATGCATAATGCATTTCTCTTAGGGATGTTTGAATCCGTATTCGATCAGGTCGAAATAAAGGAATTCGAAAATATGTTTTCTCAATGTGAATATTGTGCCTATAAAGCAGTCGTTAAAAAGTAAATCTAAACATAGCTTTACATCGGTTCATCAATTACACTATAATTATCTTGTAATGACAACATATGGAAAAGGAGGTTAAAAATGGAACGTATGTTTAGAGTATGTGGATTTTGGACAGGTATTTTCACCGTCTTCTTTTATTTAGGAGATATGTACCCAGCTTCTTTACTTTTCTTAGCTCAAACTGTTTTCTTTGTTTTGTTAAGCTATTTAAAGCTGTCTGAACGTATGTATTTATACGTATTCGGAGCATATTTAACCGTTTTCTTTGCTGGATTTACTTATTACAGTGTATTTTTAATGACTCCTGGTGGCGCACACTAATCGATACTTTGCTTGTAAAATCCATGCTGATTTTACAAGTTTTTTTATATTTTATAAAAAAGGGAGCTGGCCAGCATGATGAAACACAGAATAAAGTCCTTCAAATCAAAATGAAGGGCTCTTTGCCAGCTACTTCATTGACCCCTTCACAAACAAAAAAGCATCATAAGAAAAACGGTTCGTTTTCCTTATGATACTTTACCCTTTTAGGGACTTATCGGACAGCCCCGCTGTAAAGAAATTGCTTCTTATTTAGATTGTGCGATTGAAGTAGTCAATTGTTCAGTATATTTTTTTGGACGAATCACTGCCCATCCCAATACCCCGCATATCAAAAGTAACCCTGCACATAATAAAAAGGAATTATGGAAGCCAGTCTCGAGTGTGCTTGAATTTTTGACTAGATAGCCTGTCACATAAGGCCCTACAATTCCTCCTAATGAAGAAATCGCCATAAACCATCCTTGAATTTTTCCTTGATGTTGTTTTGCGACTAAATCCACTAAAATCGTTGGGCCCATTACTAGTGTTATACAACCAAATGTTAACCCTAAAGACAAAAGAATAATGGAAAGCATATTTGAGCTAATTAACGTTCCTAAAAAATAACAAATTGCTCCACTAATCATGACAGGACCAAGTACAAAAATTCGTGACTTCACCACATTTTGAGTTTTACTATAAAGACGATCCGAAATCATTGAAAAGGTAATTTGCGATAATGTAATCAGAATCCATGGTAAGGCGGCAACCATTTTTAACGTTCCTTCATCTAACTTCCTAACATTTTCAAGATAGTTTGGAAGCCAATTTAGCCCAAAGGTAAACGACCAATATGTTGCGAATCCACATAAGGCAATTAAAATAAAATTCCTAGAAAATATAACCGAACTGAATTTTTGAGTAGGAACAGCGGGCTCTGCAATCGTTTGCTTTACGGAAGCTTTTCCTTCTTCCAACATTGGATTTTCTTTTGTCAACCATAACCAGCAGACAACCCAAATAGCTCCAACAATACCAGTAGCTACAAAAGCAGATCGCCATCCATATGTCAAAATTAGATGAATTAAAATGGGTGCAGAAATAGCTACTCCTAGTGGGCCGCCAACAGATACGAGTGTAAGACCAAGTCCTAGTTTTTCTTTTGGAAGCCATTTAGAGGCAGCTGTCATAGCTAAGGAATAAGCTGGACCTTCACCCGCTCCCAGGATAATTCTTGTAATTAAAAGAAAAGTAAAACTAGAAACAAATAGAGTAGAAAATTGAACAAGTGCCCAAACGATTGCCATACCTGCTATAACAATTTTCGTACCAACTTTATCTGCCAATCCGCCTACTAAGATTGCTGAAAGCGAATACAAGAGAAAGAATGCACTGCCGACAATCCCCCATTGCTGCGCATCTAACCCTAATTCGTTCATAATTGGAACAGATGCAAACCCAGTAATCGCTTTATCTGCATTACTTATGACAGTTAAAGTAAACAAAAACACAATCATGAGCCACGCTTTACCCGTTATCGACTTTCTATTATTCATTAGAATCCAGCCCCTTTTTCATATAATTATAGATTCCAGTGATTTAAAGCGCTTACATTCAGTGCGTGTATGCCTCTGTGTTAAAGTCCCCACCATTTTGTGTGAACACTACACTTTAGTTGTCATTTCCTTAGGTTTTTATAATTTTCCAACAGGAGCGATCGTCAATATTTCTCTTATTTCATCAGGAATTAGCGTTGCTGCAATATGCGCTCCTTCTTTCTTAACCCACCCTCGTATCTCGTAGCCATTGCATGATCTTATTCCATCTTTAAAAATTTCATGTTGGACTTTAAATGTTTTTCGATTAACTTCCACTATTGTAGATTTAATGGTAATGTTATCATCGTAAACGAGTGCTCTTTCAAAAGTACATTGCGCATCAAGAATTGGCAAAATAATGTTATGCTTGGCTTGAAGCTCTTTAGGTGCTATATTCATACTTTTAAATAACCAATGTGTCCCTTTATCAAACCACATAAAATAATTAGGGTAAAACACGATTCCAGCTGCATCTGTATTTCCAAATTCTACAGTCATTTGTATTTCATTACTTCTCATAAACATTTCCTTCTTTCATATTTATCTTAATTCATCTTTTAACTCTTCTTTTAATTGACGTTGTAATTCCATTTTTAATATTTTACCAGAAGAAGTCATTGGCATTTGATCTAGAAAGACGATTTGATCTGGTACTTTATATTTGACTAATTTCTGTTTTGCATATGCTTTTAATTCAGCCTCAGATATGGAATATCCATCTCTTAAATGGATAACTGCACAAACGATTTCGCCAAGAACCGTATCAGGTAATCCAATAATGGCTACTTCTAGCACATGATCATGCTGATAAAATACCTCTTCAATTTCACGTGGATACACGTTAAAACCCCCGCGAATAATCATTTCTTTTTTTCGACCTACAATTCGTACATAACCCTCCTCATCCATCGTGGCCAGATCACCTGTATAAAAAAAGCCTTCTTCATCCATCACTTCCGCTGTCTTCTCTGTTGCATGATAATAGCCCTTCATTAAACCGATACTCTTACATGCTAGTTCTCCAATTTCCCCTGGACTTACACGCTGACGATTTTGATCTACTACTTTCAATTCTACACCATCTATCGCTCTTCCTACCGTTTCGGATCTTAAGATATCATTGTCCGTAAAATCCGTTAAGGTAAGATTGGCTGATGTTTCGGTTAAACCAAAGGCTACAAGGATATTACATCCCATTTTGGATCTAATTTGGCGAACAATTTCTACCGGACATGGTGCAGCAGCCATTTCACCTGTTCGTAAGGAAGATAAATCAAAGCTAGAAAACGAAGGATGTTTAAGTTCTAAAATAAACATCGTCGGTACACCAGGATGAATCGTTACTTTTTCTTGTTCAATTAAAGCTAATGCTTTTTCTGCTTTAAATTTTTCCATGATGACTAGTCGTGCTTGAGAAAAAACTGTGCGAAGGATAAACATCATACCCATGACATGGAACTGTGGAACAGGTATGAGAAATACATCCTCTGGTGTACATTGCATTTTCTTGGAAGCTGCTCTAGCAACGTGTACAACGTTTTGATTGGTTAGCATCACACCTTTTGGCTTACCCGTTGTTCCTGAAGTATAAAGAATAGCAAATACATCTTCTTTTTCAATGATTGAATCAACGAACTTCTGTTCAGCCCCAACTTTTAATAACTCTGCATAGCTTTGATGCCCCTTTACTTGATAACTTACAGTGATCAGTTGCTCTAATGAGGATACATGCTTTTGTAGATGAGCAAACATTTGCAAATGACTTATTGAATCTACTTCTTCAGTAATAAAAGCTAATCTTGCACCTGAATCTTTTAGTATATAGTCCAATTCGTCCGATCTAAATTGAGTGTTTAACGGAATAAGAATCGCTCCAATTTTAGAAAGTGCGAATAAAATCACAATAAATTCAGAAGAATTTGGCAAGCACACAGCTACTCGATCACCTTTATTAATCCCTAGTTGCTTTAAACTTGAAGCTAACCATGTAGACTCTTCTTGTAAATTCCGATAAGTTAGACGTCTCTTTCCATCAAAAATGACCTCTTTATTTGGATGAACATTAAAGGCTGCTTCTAATAAAGATTCCACTGTATATTCATTCGCTGTTTCTTTATCCAGTATAAGCATATCAGTCTACACTCCCTTTCGCTAGACAACATAAAACATCTTATAATTTATCCCACTCTTAACGGGCAGTAAGACTCCCACTTCAAGACTCTGAGGATACAAAGATGGTAAGCGGGAGATCAACTGCACGTATAGGTCCGAATCAATGATCACAGACTAAGAACGCAACATCCTTATTTCTTCGGTCTGTGTGCCTCACATCGTGTGGGCCTAAACTAACCCTCAGCGGGGAGGGGGGGGAGCCCCCACTGATCGAGGTTCACTTTACTTTCCCTCAATCAAGTGAAGTGTCATGAAACGCTAATATTTAGTATGTTTAAAATACTTCCCATATTGCTGCAATACCCTGACCTCCACCTATACAAAGAGATGAAGCACCATATTTTTTCCCTTGACGTCGTAGCTCATAGATTAATGAAAGCGAGATTCTTGCACCACTCGCTCCTAGAGGATGTCCAAGAGCTACAGCTCCTCCATTTACATTTCCAATTTTCGGATCAAAGTCTAATAGTTTTTGGCAGCCTAAATATTGAGCTGCAAAAGCTTCATTAATTTCAATTAAATCTAAGTCTTGAATCTTCATATCTGCTTTTGTCAATGCCTGCTGAATCGAAGAAACAGGTCCAAGTCCCATTAAAGTTGGCTCTACCCCTGTAATTCCCCAAGAAACAAGTCTAGCAATCGGCTGTAAATTTCTACTCTCTGCATACGCTGATGAAGCAAGTACTATTGCTGCAGCACCATCATTGATGCCACTGGCATTGGCTGCTGTAACCACTCCATTCTTTTTAAAACGAGGAGACAATCTTGATAAAGACTCTGCATTTTGAGGACGTGGATGCTCATCACGATCAATTTTTATTTCACCTTTTCTTGTTTTCACGGAAACTGGTACAATTTCTTCTGCAAAATAACCATTTTCAATGGCAGCTATGGCTCTTTCATTACTTCTTAAGGCAAACTCGTCTGCCATCTCACGGGTAATCCCATATTTTTCAGCAATGTTTTCAGCTGTAATTGCCATCGTACAATCACCATATGGATCGTATAGGGCCTCCCATAAATAATCAGACATCGGAGCCTGCCCCAATGGGATCCCCCAGCGCGCTCCACGAATCACATGTGGAACTTGACTCATATTTTCCGTTCCGCCAGCAATAGCAAGTTTTGAATCGCCAACCATAATGGATTGAGCAGCCGAAATAATGGCTTGTAGACCTGATCCGCATAAGCGATTCACTGTTAATCCAGGTACATGTTGTGGAACTCCAGATTTTAAACCAACATGCCGCCCAACAAAGATCGCATCAGCACTTGACTGAATCACATTCCCCATCACCACATTGTCAATGTCCTCTGGATTCACCTGGGAACGGGCCATTGCTTCTTTCGCACAAGCAACACCGAGGTCAATAGCCGATACATCTCGAAAAGAACCACCAAATTCTGTAAAAGCTGTTCGAGCTCCATCTAATAACACGATTTCATTTGTCGCCATGTTCTCACTCCCTTAATATGTTTCAAAATTTGGCTTTCTTTTTTCAATAAATGCTTGCATTCCTTCTTGCCGGTCACCTGTTGCAAAGGTATTACCAAAACAAGCAGCCTCGATATCTAGTGCAGAATCTAAATCCACTTTTGCTCCTGTATTTATCGACAGTTTTAACATTCGCATCGCCATTACAGGTTTCTCAGCTAACTTATCTGCCCATTCTTTTGCCGTACTTAATAACTCATCCAGTGGTACGACTTTATTCACTAAGCCAATTTCATAAGCTCTTTCGGCAGATATCATTTCACCAAATAATAGAGTTTCTTTTGCAGCTGTTTGACCAACTAAGCGTTGAAAGCGTTGCGTACCTCCTGCACCAGGGATAATCCCTAGATTAATTTCAGGAAAGCCAAATTTAGCTGTTTCCGAACAAATGCGTAAATCACATGCTAATGTTAATTCTGATCCACCACCCAGTGCTAATCCATTCACTGCAGCAATAATTGGTTTAGACAATCTTTCCATTTTAGCAAGGGTATTACGACACATTTCATTTTTCTCCATGCTTTCTAGCGCAGTTAAATGAATCATATCCTTAATATCCGCTCCCGCTGCAAAGGCACGATCTCCCTTCCCAGTTACAATAACAGCACGTACTTGTCTGTTTTTTTCTAAATAATCTATGACTATTCCTAACTCTTCAAATAGCTGCCAGTTTAATGGGTTATACGGCGGTCTATTCAAGGATACAGTTGCCACTTGATTTTCAATCGTTACTTCTAATAGCTCAACTTGCAACTCTTCTACGATTTTATTTGTTGTAGTCATAAAAACCAGCTCCTGTCTTTCTTCCTAGTCTTCCTGCTCTCACTAATTGACGAATATATAAAGGTGCAGCGAAGCGATCATCTTTAAACTCATCGTAGAAATAATCCATAACGAACAGTCCCACTTCTACTCCACCAAAATCTTGTAATTCGAAAGGACCCATTGGATAATTCAAACCTAACTTAACTGCTTTATCTATATCCTCTAAAGAAGCTACGCCCTCTTCTGCTAAACGAATCGCTTCAATAAATTGAGGAATCATAATACGATTGACAATAAATCCAGGTGTATCTTTCTTTACTTCTATTGGCTCTTTTCCTAACTGTCTTGCAAGCTCCATAAGCGTAGCCACAGTTTCATCACTCGTTTTGAAACCACGTACGACTTCTACTAGTTTCATAATTTGCGGTGGATTAAAGAAATGCATACCTGCAACTCTTTCTTGACGTTCAGTAGCTTCAGCTATCACGGTAATCGACATAGATGAAGTATTTGTCGCTAAAATCGCATCTTCTGGCATAATCTTATCTAACTCCGAAAACACCTCTTTTTTAGCCTCTAGATCTTCGATAATTGCTTCGATGACTACTCCAGCTACTTTCAAATCTTCTAGATTCGTTGTAAATGTAATTCTCTCTAAAACTTCAGCTGCTTGTTCAGTTGTCATTTTTCCCTTGCTAATACTTTTCTCCATAAATTTTTCCATTCGCTCTTTTGCCTTTTGTAAAAATGTATCTTGAACATCACGTACTATTACTGAAAACCCTGCAAGAGCTGCTAAATGAGCAATCCCTCCACCCATTGTTCCTGATCCTACTACTCCAACTGTCATCTTACTCATGTTTATTCCTCCTCTAATCAACCTATTTATTTTAAAATTTCTTTGGCAATGACCACTCGTTGTATTTGATTTGTACCTTCATAGATTTGCATAATTTTTGCATCACGATAATATTTTTCAACGGCATATTCTCTGATATATCCGTATCCGCCAAAAATTTGTACAGCATCTGTTGCTACCTTTACAGCTGTATCGGCCGCAAAGCATTTGGCATAAGAAGCATGTGTAGCGGATGGAGTACCTGCTTGTAATAAGTGCACTGCTTTATGAACAAGTAAACGAGATGCTTCAATATTCATAGCCATATCGGCTAACATGAACTGAATAGCTTGGAAATTGGCGATTGGCTTACCAAACTGCTTTCTCTCTTTTGCATATTGAAGTGCTTCCTCATACGCACCTTGAGCAATCCCTAGAGATTGCGCCCCCACCATTGGACGCGCATAAGACAAGCCTTTCATAAATATTTTAAATCCTTCGCCTTCCGCTCCAATTCGATTTGCAACAGGTACTCGAACATTATTGAACGTAACCGAAGCGGTATTGGAGGCGCGAATCCCCATCTTTTTCTCTTTTTTTCCAACCGATATACCCTCAGAATCTGCATCCACTACTAATGCCGTGAAATATTTGGAACCCTCTGTATCTGAATGTTTAGCTAAAACAACAAAAAAGTGAGCGTAGTTAGCATTTGTAATAAAACATTTCTCTCCGTTTAAAATATATTCGTCTCCCACTTTTCTAACGGTTGTTGATAAACCACCTACATCACTGCCTGCTTGTGGTTCCGTTAAAGCAAAAGAGGCATACATATTTTCATAGGTTAATTTTGTCAAATATTTCTTCTTTAACTCTTCACTGCCCCCTACTTGAATGGGATAAGAAGATAATGAATTAGCTTCAACAGAGGTCGTCACTCCTGCACAGCCTCGCGCAAGTTCTTCTACAACTAACGCGTGAGAGATTTTATCAATGCCTGGCCCACCATATTGTTCTGGTATAGCCAGATTAAACAATCCTGTTTCTCTCAACTTTTGCATAAGCTCCTCGGGAAATCTTTCTTCCTCATCATACAATCGAGCAACAGGTACAATTTCTTCATTTACAAAGTCTCTTGCCATCTCTTTAATCGCTAATTGTTCATCTGTTAATGTAAAAACCATAATGTATGACCTCCACGATACGATCTATTTAGCCCGAATTTTTGTAAGCGCTTTACAAAAACAATTATATAAATTTTCCAATAATTTCAATAGGTGCAAAATGTATGAAAAATTTATGAACTTTTCGTTCATAGTTCACCAAAATTCACATATATTTCTTATTTTTAACAAAAAGTGTGAAGTCTTGACTCTTTTTTTACAATCTTCCAAAAGATATTGGCTATGTTAAACCGTGCATAAAAAAAATTTGACAACTTTTTGTCAGACAATCTAATCGACCAATGCCGATTTATAAAGTTTAATTGTATAAAAAAAGCATGTCCTATAAGCCATTCTTTGACTTTTTAGAACATGCCTTTTTTTATCCATTTTCTTATTTACCAACAAATAAATCATGCAACTTATAGGCAATCATTAAATTCAAGCGAATTTCTGCATCATCTAAATCGACATCTAAAATATCTTTTATCCGATCGAGACGATATCTCAGTGTACTTCTATGGATAAAGAGAACATCCATTGTATTTTTCCAATTGCCGTTTTGAAAGAGAAAGATACGTAAAGTATGAAATAAATCAGCCCCTTTACCGTCCGCATATTGAAATAATGGCTCTAAATGCTTCTTGATAAATAGGGTGGCAATGGAAGATTCCTTTATATTATTGAATAAAGTATATACACCCAAATCATCATAAAAGGCAAAGCCAACTGCGTTCATTTGGCTTTTTATTACATTTTCTGCTAAGATCGCTTGATTATAACAAAAGAAATAATCATTTATTGTATTCGTCCTACCTCCAATACCTAGATACACCTGAATTCTTTCTTCACGATCAAAAATTAAACCGCTTACAAATGTATATATTCTTTTCCAATATTTTTGATGGTCTCGACCTTCATGGAAACTGGTGCAATGATAATGAGTTCAGACTCCTTACGTGTCAAAATTAATTGTGAATCATATGCGGATAAACCTTCTTTTATTTTTTGCCAAATTTGCGTTTTATTCGCCTCTAAGTCTATCAAACTTATAGTAGAATCTTTATGAGTCACTAAGTTGAAGCTTAAAGTGGCTATTCGATGCGAATCAAACAAGTTCCAATGAAGGAGGTTGGCTGACTCGATAATTTTATCCATATCCTCTATTTTTTCTTCGAATAATTTATTAAGAAAACTCTCTTTGACTTGCTCTTTCGTATCCATGACTAATTTTTGCTTAATAAATTGAATAGCATACACATTAAGTGCATTTTCAATGGTTAAACGATGAAGATCGTCTAACTCCTCTTTTTTTATAGGCAAAACCAGGTAGCCTAATAATTCTCCACTACCTATGACTGGCCAAATTCCAATCTGTTTTTCTCCTATCATTGGTTTTTCTAGCCAGATTCCACTTTTAGAAATGGTATGTATATCCTCTTTTTGTTCTTGAATCTTTTCTACAAATTCCTCCAAAATGAATGAATCTTGGTCTAATAGATGATAGGAAATAGGACGTAAAAAACAATCCAATAAGAGGATGGTTTGCGAAAGTAGTGAACTAAGTGTAGTAGTGATATCAGCAAAATTTTCTCCCTTTAATGTTTGCTTGACTAATTCTTGTTGATAAACAATTGCGGTTTGAAGATGGCTTTTTATATCTTTTTCCATTTTATAAAGACGGGCGTTTTCTAATAGCGCTGAAACATGGTGTGCTAAAAAATTCAATACTTCATAATCTTCTATTGTAAACGTACCTATTTTCTTTTGAGAGACATGAAGTATACCAATTGTCTTTAAGTGGACTACCAAGGGAATCGTTAGTTCTTTCTCACCCGTTTTTTCGTAATAAGGGAATTTTGCATCCAGTCGATCATGCTCCTGAACCTTAATGATGTCTGGCATGGTTTTCAAACCATGACTAGGTGGTTGAAAAATAAAGCTTTGAGTTCTTTCATCATACAGATATACATATGCGCCATTTGCCATTGTACCTTTTAAGGCAAGCTCAACCACCTTTTCTACTAGTTGCTCAACGGACGAACCTGGGAAAAAATTTTCGTTAAACCACTTAATACTTTTCATTTTTTTTCGATCGACTTCTTTATTTTGAGCATAACTCATGGCCATTGCTATATCTTTGCCAAATTCCACAAAAATTTGTTCCGTTTCTGAAATAAGCGGAACAAAATTATGAAAA
This sequence comes from uncultured Bacillaceae bacterium, assembly GCA_963751845.1. Classification (GTDB taxonomy): domain Bacteria; phylum Bacillota; class Bacilli; order Bacillales; family DSM-1321; genus Peribacillus. The sequence continues at coordinate 140,552 of CAVVWH010000016.1, read as the reverse complement.
CCAATAATGCAAAAGCCCATACTGTTTTCATCAACCTTTAAAGGAATCGTAAACCAGGTTGAAATATTTTCTTTTTTCATTAATTGATGAAAATCACAATCTAGATAATCATCATTTTTGTCTACATCCCATCCATTTTCAAGAATATTAGGTGAACAACGATCTAAAGAAATAGGAAAGTAGTGTTCAAATTGTCCACTCCCCCCTTTCCAAATTTTAGGTAACAATTGATTTCGATCTCTTATAATGATTCCTACAAAGTCACAAGGAAGTTCTAGCCAAAAGGAATCAATGATATAGTGTAATGTTTCATCCAAAGAGTCAAAATTTACGAGATGACGGGCTGTATGTCTTAAATGAGCTTCAATTCTTTCAATTAGTTTTTCACGTTTGCTAATTTTTGTCATATAACATTCCTCTTTTCTATATACACCACAAACGTCGAAGATAAAAAATTAAGTTATCAGAATACTTTACCATTTATTTCTATAATATTAAGAAATAGTATTTTATGCAATTTATTTTTATAACAAAGCAAAAAGCCCTAAAGGGAATTTAGGACTTTTTGCTTTATATAATAACACGCCGTTTATATGTCTCTTTTATAACCCTCGTAAAAAAGGATTATTGTTCTTCTCATCTTCTATTGTCGTCACAGGTCCGTGGCCCGGGCAGACAATTGTATCGTCGGATAAGGTTAATAATTTATCTACGATACTTTGGAATAATACTGTTTGATTTCCACCTGGTAAATCCGTTCGACCTACACTATTTTGAAACAAAACATCACCTGAAAATAACATTCCATATTCCTTTAAGTAATACGAAATACTACCTGGAGAATGTCCAGGTGTTTCAAATAATTGAAAATGAAAAGGTCCGATAATCAAGTCTTTTTCACCTGATAACACAGTCTCTGCTGGCTTTTGACGAAGAGGAGTATCAGGAAACCACTTTTGAGATCCATTTAGATTTGGATCCATCAACCATTTAGCTTCTTTTTCGTGAATGTAAGCAGAAATATTATATTGTTCACGAATGGCATCAACAGCTCCTATATGATCAAAATGTGCGTGAGTCAGTAATACAGCCAGTGGCTTTAATTTCTTAGTTTGAATATATTGTATAATTTTCTGAGGTTCTTCCCCTGGATCAAAAATAATACAGTTTTGTTCATCAGAAAGTACATAACAATTTGTTTGTAACGGTCCTAACGGAATTTGATTCCACTTCATTTTCATAATGTTCTCCCTATTTCATATGATTTTATTAGTACAGTGAAATTATATACTGACTAATTTATGTAATGCCAACTTTAATACCTCGACAAATGAAATAAAAAAACGTAAAATATTAACAAATGCCATTTATAGACATCTTGTTTTGTACATACTATTAAAGTTTAGTGATCATAAAGGAGGCAAGAATCATGGTATTAATGGTTATCTTTGGACTTGTTTCAATCCTAGGATTATTCGCTGTCTTTACTACTTTTAAAAACAAGAATTATTTAGGGCTTCTCTTTGCTGCTGGTAGTGCCGCTGTTTTCGGATGGTTCACTATTATGACAATACTAAATAACGGATTTCCAGTTTCTCATTAAGCCGATTCGCCTTTAATATTACCATAATATAGAAAACCCGCCAATGGCGGGTTTTCTATATGTAGACGCTATGATATTCAAATAGAATATGAATGATTAAGTCGGTATAAAAATACGTACCATTTTATGACTCTTTATATCAATCATTTTATCTAATCGATAGCCATATAAACAAAGATTTCCATCGGGTGAACAACTTAATGGTTCATTTTTAACTTTGTCCAAAATCTTCACCTTTTTATTGGTTTTCCAATTAAATGTAATTAGTGAATAGTTTCCATCATACTGCGATGTATTTATTGATTTTTCCGCAATGAAAGTAAAAAAATCACCTTTTTTTTCATTAAAATCATATGCTGGGATCTTCCAATCTGAATTACTATTCAAAAATGGAACCGAAAAAGTGTTGATTAGTTTATATTTTTCATTTAAAAATGCATAGGTGGCCCGATTTAGTTTCTCAGTGTTCATTTGAATGGTCATTAGTGTTTTCTTCATTTTTTTAAAATGAACAACATCTAACATGATACTATCCATCTTTTCCTCATTTAACTCTTTTCTAACTAATGGCGCTGACAAAGTTGATTCACCTTTTTTCCAATCAAGAAACATCATCCCTTGAGAGCTATCCCACTGTGCAAATGGTTCTGGATGGTCAATCATTTTCGTGGTTTGTTGCTTTGCATTTACGATATAACTGTTATATGTCCAATCTTCATAAAAATTAGACATAAACAAAACGCCCTCTTTGTATATATTCCACTCATATGTTATATCAAAGGCTGGCAATGACACAGAATATACAGGATCCCCATTTTCATTCAGAATATTATTTTGTACTTTTTCCTCATCTAATGCTGTCGACACAAGAACATACGATTTTGAAGGACTAATGGATACAGCTGATATAGGGGCAGACGGATTATAAAAAATACGATGCTCATTTGATCTTAAATTCCATGTCAGTAATTGAGGCAAGTCCTTACTTTTCAACTGTTTTGAATATAAAATCGTATCAGAACTAAGCCACCCATAAATGGCTTCCATTTCACTCGCATCTTTTTCATTTAGCATCAATTTTTCAATGGAAATTTGTCCTTTTACATCAGGGTTTTTGTTTGCATGATCTTGAAGGTCTTTTGCAGGCTCACAGGCTGTTAAAAGAAGGAAAGTGGAGATTAACAAAAGAACAATGTAATACGTACATTTTATATGTGATATGATTTTACCTTTAAACAGCTGCCCTCTTATAGCAACTTTACTAACTTTAATCTCCACGCACCTCCCATTTTCGTGAGCGAGGTAAATACCACACGACCTCATTATAAAGCAAAAATAAGATATATGGGACGTAAACTTTCATTATTTAATGAACATTTTTCCTCCATAAATCCCTAAAAAAATCAAGTCATTCAGGAGTTTAATTTTGAGTCTCCTGATTGACTTGACTTTTAATCAACCATGCTGCACCAATAACACCCGCATCATTTCCTAATGTAGCAGGTAGAATTTTAGTTGATTTCAAAACACGTTTAAAAGCGTATTTTTCAAAGATTTCACGAACAGGATTTATTAACAGGTCACCTGCTTTTGAAACACCGCCACCAATCACAATTTTTTCTGGGTTAAGGAGATTACCAATATGTGATAAAGCAAGTCCTAAATAAAAACTAACCTTTTCAATAATTGATTTTGATAAGCCATCTCCCTCAATAGCACATTCAAATACAAGTTTGGATGATAAATGTTGTCCCTCATTCACTCTTTGCTGTAATAATGATGTACCTTTATCTTTTGTGAGAGCTTCTTGTGCTAACCGAACAATTCCTGTCGCTGAAACAACGGTTTCTAAGCAGCCTGTCTTTCCACAATTACATGGAGCCCCGTTCTCTGTCACTACGGTGATATGACCAATTTCACCTGCAGCACCACTTTTTCCATGCACCATTTGACCATTAGCAATCACTCCACCGCCGACTCCTGTACCTAATGTAATACAGACTAAATCCTTTGCGCCTTGACCAGCACCTTTCCACATTTCACCTAGTGCTGCAATATTGGCATCATTATCAATAACCACTGGCAATGATGTCTCCACTTCCAATAAATCCTTGAGTGGATAATGATGCCAGTTCCCTATATTAATCGCTTCATATAGTGAACCATCTTCGAAACGAACTGGCCCCGGTGCCCCAACTCCAATTCCAAGAATTCTACTTTTCATTTCGTCTAGTTCTGCAAGCTTAGCATCAATTGTTTTTGCGATGTTCGTCGTTATTTTCTTACCGTTGTCAGACCTATCCGTGGCTATTTCCCACTTATGTATGATTTCTCCGTATAAATTTATGAAAGCAAGCTTAGTTGTTGTGCCACCTAGATCAACTCCTAGTAGCCATTTTTCCATTTTAATCACCTTTATAATTTATTTTTCCGCTCCATTTCAAGGCGTATTTCTTGCCGTAACAATAATATCGCTGTCTGATAGTCTTTTGTTTCCATTAGATTCGAGCGATATAGCTCTTGAATCTCATCCCTCATTAGCTCTAGAGTAGCTACACGGTCTCTAACATAAATAATCGTGCCAAAATTTTTTAAAAATTGTTGAATATCATAAATTGTTTTCATATTAAACCTCTTTACTATTTGCTATTAAAAGTATAATCGAAATCCTCAAAAAATGAAAATAACTCGAGCTTGTTCTTTCTAAGAACAATTCGAGTTATTTTATTTAGTATATATGTCCCTTCGTGAGACACTGCATGATAAGAAAAATACCTTTTAATTTTCGTATGATTATGATTCACTGCCATCACAATAAGAAGCAACAACAGTAGCCATAGCCTTCGCACTAATAATCAAACTTTTTTCATCAATCACGAATTTAGGGTGATGATGCGGATAAGCTTCTCCATCTTCTGGCGCAGCACCTACATAGAAGAAACATCCTGGTACTTCTTGCAAGTAGTATGCAAAGTCCTCTGAAGGTGGTTGTGGTTCTGTTACTAACACAGCTTCCACTTCTGGAATTGATGCTTGTTTTAACGCTTCACCTACGTGTTCTGTTACTTCAGGATCATTGTATAAAACTGGATAGTCATTTGCATATTCCAGAATAGATGTTACTCCATATGATTTTTCTAACCCTTCAGCAAAAGCACGAACTTGTGTTTCAACAATCTTTCTCGTTTCAGGAGACATCGTTCGAACATCTCCTTCAAGCGTAACTGCATCCTTGATTACATTGAAGGTACCTTTACCATCAAAGTTACCAATTGTAATAGAAGCTGTATCAAACGGATTGATACGACGACTTACAATCGTTTGTAAATTCATAACAAATGAACTAGCTGCCACAATAGCATCGTTTGCCATATGAGGTGATGACCCATGTCCGCCTTTACCTTGAACAATTAGTTTAAAATAAGATCTTCCTGTTTGCGTGTTACCGCTTCTGTAATAAATATGACCAGTTTTCATAGTAGACATGACATGAATACCAATAATCGCATCTACATTATCTAACACACCAGCTTTGATCATACCAATCGCTCCACCTGGAGGCGCTTCCTCTGCTGGTTGATGAATCACTCGAATCGTACCTTTTAATTGATCTTTCATCTCCGCTAATGTCTCTGCTAATACTAACATGTAAGCGGTGTGACCGTCATGTCCACAAGCATGCATAACACCCTCGTTTTTGGATGCAAATGGCAATCCAGTTTCTTCTTTTATTGGCAACGCATCAAAATCTGCTCGAATGGCAATCGTTTTACCTGGCTTTGAACCTTTAATCGTTACAACAATACCACGTTGGCCGCCAAAGTTCGTTTCTACTGAATCTACTGGCACTTCTTTATAAAAATCGGCAATATATTTAGATGTTTCCTCTTCATGGAAAGAAAGTTCTGGATGTTCGTGAAGGTAACGACGAATTTCAATAATACGATCTTTTTTTTCATCTAATTTGTCCATAATATCATTCAATAACATAAGACAGCCCCCCATAATGAAAATTTTGTTTTACAAACACTTTTACCACTGCTTTTAAAACACTACTTACAGCATCTTTATCTGTAGAAATTAAATTTAATCATGATATAGGAAAAATCGACTAAATCTTGATCCTTTTAGCCGACCTTCCTTACTTACTATTTCATTACTCTGCTGCAGCTTTAGTTGAAATAGTAGATGTTGGTACACTTTTACCTGCAGTACTTGGAACCATTGCCACGATAGAAATAATGGAAAGAATACCGAATATAACGTTTACGATAATTCCTCCTGTTGCCGCAGTTTCAATACTTGTAGCATTTGAAATGGCACCATAAACGGCTGCAGAAATCGCAACACCGAATGCTCCTCCAAGTGAGCTTGCCATTTTATACACACCAGCAGCAGCCCCAACTTTATCTGAGGGCGCATTTGATACAGAAGTATCTGTTGAAGGAGTTGCATAGATGCCAAGTCCTAGACCGAATAATGCAAAACCAATGAACACAACAACTGTATAAGTAAAGCCTGGTAAGAATGTTAATCCCATAAGTGCAACACCTACAGTAGTGATGACAGCTCCCCAGATCATAGGAGATTTTGCACCTGCTTTTTGTAAAAGTTTCTCACCAACACGAATCATTGCTAAAACAGCGATTAAATAACCAATTGATAACATCCCTGATTGAAAAGCAGTAAACCCACGGCCCACTTGAACATACGTGTTAGCAACGACAAGTGTACCGGCAACTGCATTTAATAAGAAGTTAGAATAAGTTGCTCCTGCATATGGTTTGTTTTTAAACAAAGAGAAGTCAATTAAGGCAATGTCATTATTTCGTTCAACTTTGACAAAAACAATTATCCCAATAATTGCTACAACTGCACAACCTAAAGTAATTGCGCTTGTCCAACCCCAATCTGCTCCACGAGTAATGAAAAGGTTTAAAGCGAGCATTGTGATAATCAATATGATTAATCCTGCAGTATCAAATTTAAATGCACCTTTTGATTCTGCTTTACTTTCTGGAGTATCTTTAATAAGTAATAAGCCAAGAAGAGCAAATATAATTGAAAAAATGAAAATCCATCTCCAACCCATATAGGTTGCAATTGCACCACCAGCGAATGAACAAACACCTGATCCACCCCATGAACCGATTGACCAGAAACTTAAAGCACGTTGACGATCTGCACCCTCATAATACTCTTTCACTAAAGCAATGGTTGATGGCATAATACAGGCTGCTGAAATACCTTGAATAATACGTCCAATAATTAATAATGTTGGTCCTTGAGTTATTACAAGTAGTAATGAACCGATTATACTTAGCACTAGCCCAATATTAGTCATTTTTTTCCGACCTACTTTATCAGCTAGTCCACCAGCACCTACAATAAACATACCTGAGAACAGTGAAGTTAAACTAATCGCAATATTTAATGTTCCAAGTGAAATGCCTAAATCCTCCTGTACAGCTGGTACTACATTGACCATCGCTTGAGCAAAAAGCCAAAATGTAATAACGCCAAAGACAATTCCAGTTAACATTTTATTTGTCCCTTTATAACTTGTTTCCACAGGAATACACCTCCATAAATTTGTTAAACATTGTCAAAAAGCAATTCCGAGTAATAACATCCATATAAAAATAACATGTCGAATAATAGCTTCCTTATGTGATGACCTTATTTTTGTTATAGGTAGATCGTATTAGTTGCTAGCAATTGTTGATCTTTACTACACATTCATTATAAAAAAAAGGACTCATTTTAATCAGTTATTTATTATCCTCTTTTGTATTACAGATAGTAAAATATTTAACTTCAAGTAATTACCTTTTCATGATGTAAAAAAAGAGGGGTTTATTTTATACCTTTTGATCTTTAATGATAAAGTGAAACTTCCATCAGTGGGGGTTTTCTTCATCCCCCACTGATGGTTAGTTGAGGCCCACACGATGTGGGTCACACAGACGTTGCAACAGGATGTTGCGTTCTTAGTCTGTGTTCATTAAATCGGACCTTTACGGGCAGTTGATCCCCCACCTATCTTCTTTGGATACTTAGAATCTTGAGGTGGGGATCTTACTGCCCGTTAAGGCGGGATAAAAATAATTACTACAACGAGTCAAAAACAACAATATTGTTCAACATAGCCTATGTAAAATAAAAAGCCATTGATGGATACGTTCCATCAGTGGCTTTTATGGCATTTACTATTAAATGGCAGATCTACGAAGATCAAAAAAATGAATAGCATTAACCGTTAGATATGAGTAAAAAGACCAGTCTTTTTCAATTGTTTCATCAAATATTTCTAAAGATGGATGACTAGAACGAATAATATAATCTATGATTTCCTCATCCATCCCATGTCTGCTGTTTAAATTCCACCACATGGTATATAACGCTCCATGTGTTTTGTCAAAAGTATGTTTTCGAATTTGATATTCACCAGATTGTAAACCAGAAATGTGTACGTGAATATCCTTATTAAGCTTTCGAAGAAATCCTTCTTCCTTTGAAAAATAAGGATTCACATTATTACAGTTCATCAAGATTAACTGATATCCTCGGTCATTTTTAGTCATAATGTAATCAGAGCCCTTAGCAAGCACTTCACCTTGTAGTTTCGCAGCAAACAACATCGCAAAGAATGGCGGACGTTTTCCACTAAAATAATGAAATAATTCCATTCCCTCCAATCGAATTTTCTGGTCTTTCCCAACCTTTTCATGAAGTTCTGTATTAATCCAAAATCCAATAGATTCCACTTCACCAGCTACATCTAAAACACCCTTCAGTACTAATGCTCCACGAAAAAATGTGCCATTTGTAAAGCGTGTATTCCCTGAAAGTGTATTCCAGCTAATAAGATGAAGCGGTTTTTCGATTTGGTGTTGTTTTAAGTAGGCTTTCATTTTATTTGTAATATCTATTAAATAATCCTTTGATAAATAAAAGTGATTATCACCTAAATCAGTATAATCGATTACTTCATTTTGATTAGAATGATAGCCGATAAAATCAATACGTTTATCCCCTTCAAGGATCCAGGTATGGTGATCGCTCGTCTTTTCCTCATTATATGAAAATGGCAGAAATACTCCAACTTGCATTCCTGGAACGAGTGTTTTTAATAAATCGTACATTTTAAGATATACTCGATTTAATTCTTTTGTCTTAACAGCTGTGTAATAGGACTCATAAAACATAAAATTCCATGTATTTAAATATGACTCTCCATACACTTGTAAACAATGCTTTAAAAAATTCTGAAGCTTTTTAAAATAATTATCTTCATCCATAGAAATTTCTTTGTAGTCAATTCGAACAAAAAGAGCTAAGTTATTCTTTTTCATAAAATTTAACGCCACATCAGAATTAAAATAAGGTGAAGTGGTCGCAATCTCTTCATCCGTTTCTACTTCAGGAGAAATCGTTGTACCGCTTAGCAAATGGCGTATTCCTATATAATTGAGTCGAATCTCATCTTTCACCATTAATACCTGTGCTTGTATATTTTCCTTTAACAACTCTGTCAACTCTCGAATATTTAATACATGATTAGCTCGATTTATTTTTGCAGCTGCGGAATTGGTTACGTCAATCGTTAATTCTTCAAATCTTGTCTCGGTATTACTATACGATTGGTTATGATCAATTAATACCGTCCCTAAATTCGTTAAAACATCTGGTGTATTAAGAATCGTTGTATCATCTTGTACAAGATAGCTTTCAACTGAATTGAGTTGTTGTTCTGCATTTTGTTCACGATAAGCGCTTGGTATTACCCCATACACTTCTTTGAATAGACTTGTAAAAGATTTTGTATTTGCAAACCCATTCTTCATAGAGATTTGCGAAATCGAGTCTGTCGTGTACAGTAAGTCCTTTACACTATGCTTGAGCCTAATATTCATTAAAAAGCGACTAAACCCCATCCCCATCTTCTGCTTAAAATATCGCGATAAGTAACCTTTAGATAGATACATTTTTTGAGCCATATCCTCTAACGTAATGAGCTGCTGATAATTTCTTTCCATATAATCAATGAGCTGAGTTAATCGCAAATCCTCAGAATCAAACTTTTCAGATGCACTTCCTTCTTGCTTAAATCGTTGAATCAGAATAAGTAAAATTTCACAAATATTCCTTTGAATTTCAAGACGATAACTTTCATCTTTTCTGTAAAACGTAATCATGATTTCAGCAAGCAATCGTTGTATCGTGCTAATCATTAATTCTCTACCCATATCTATTTCTTTGGAATAACATTCAAATCGACTATTTCGATATTCTGGATAGTATCGTTCAATAAATGTATCTGATATATTTAACATTAAAACACTATTATCTTTCCCTTGCATCTGATAAAGTTGATTTCTATTGAGGACAAGCAGATCCTTTTCGTTCAATTGGTAAAATCGACTATTCGTCTCTACAATCAATTCCCCACTAAGGACTAAAATGAATTCCAATCCCTGATTAATTCTGGATGCTAAAAATCCAATTTTTTGTAATCGAATCTGATAATCTGTCATCTCTCCGGGCATCTGTCTCCCCCTTTTATATAACATGGCGTTCAATGAATTGGCATGTCTACCTTTCTTTCATCATATCCTTAAATTAGGCTATGTTTAACCATTTAGGAGGATAAGATGCAAAAGCACCTACAAAAAAGTCTGATTCTATTTATTTCCGCCATCATCATCTCTATTTATTTATTTCTTTCACAACAAACTGAAGAAACGATTATTTTTTTTCCAATTGACTCCGAGCTTTATTTCGAACAGGCTTCTACATATCTACTCCCAACACAATCAACAAAAGAGCCATACTTTATTCAGTGGAGCATATCTTCCCAATTAAGCGAACCGGCTTATTTACGGCAAGATATTTCGCTTTTATATAAAAATGGTCAGTTAGAAGCGGTCTTAAACAAATGGAAACAACATACCCAAACCATCAGACAATCCAAGAAAATAAAAGAAAATGAAAGTGCTCGATATGATGCGTTATCGTTTCACTATGCAGAAATCCATCGAAATGAACAGACATTTACAAGCGTTCAACAAATGAGTAAAGCCCGTCTATATGCATTTACTACACCTGCTTTTGAAGCATTCCAAAAGCCCGTTTCCGAACTACAAAAGCAGTGGAAAAATAGTTTAGACAGCTATACAACAGCTAAAATAAATTCTTCTCTAAATAAAGCTCTCATTCATTTCCAACTAAACAAAAAACAATATCAGATCGTTTCATTAACCGACTTACCCACACATGTTAATAAAATTTTAAAATCTTTCCCAAAAAAGAAACAGGAAGAACTAATCGGAAAACTATGGGAAGGTATCTACAAAAATTACCTTTTGGGTATTAGAAAAGATGATGGCAGCCTTGTAGATCCTGAAGGCAGTACCATCCCTTTACTACTCGTTGCCAACAATCAACGTGAGATACTCCTTCTATTCACATTAAAAGATGGAACTCCGATCATGCTTAGACAAAGTATTTAATTTACTCTAACTGTTTTAATAACTTTTTATACGACTCATTAGAAGGATCTAATTCGATTGCTTTGTTTACATGCTTTTTAGCTTCAATTTCTTCCTTTAAATTTATATTTACTAAGGCAAGGTTATAGTAAGCTTCATGAAGTTTTGGATTTTGTTCAATTGCTTGTTCATATTGCATTTTAGCTTCTACGCTATCGCCTTTTGTATAAGATATATTTCCTAAAATAAAATGAGAAAGTGGAGCATCCGTATGATTTTTTGTATATTTGATTAACATCTCACTTGCTTTATCTGTCTCATCTTGATTCAAATACTCTTGAGCTAAAGTCGCCATGGTTTCATCATTTAATGCTGCACTATTATGGTGATTAAATCCAAATTGAAGCGAAAAATAGGTAACAAGTACCGTTACTAGCAGCACCACTAATTGACGTAAAGGTAATTTCCTTTTCGGTAATGAAACAACTCCTGCAGCTAAAAATCCACCAATTAAGCCACCGATATGCCCAGCGTTATCAATCCCTGGAACAGAGAAACCATAAATTAAATTAATGATAATGAGGATAATGACTGACGAGCCCATCGTACGAAAAAATAGCTTTGGATAAACGATACCAAAATACAATAAAGCCCCAAAACAGCCAAAAATAGCACCGCTAGCCCCCGCAGCTAAACTTGGTGACATCATGAAACTTGCTAGAGTACCACTAAATCCAGCGAATAAATAAATCAGTAGAAATCTTGTATTCCCATAAATTCTTTCCACTTCTGCTCCAATTAAGTAAAGGGAAATCGTATTCATAAGCAAATGAATAAAACCGATGTGAATAACCATAGGTGTAAAGAAACGCCACCATTCACCTTGAAGAATGTAAGGTGAATATTTTGCTCCAAACGCAATTAAAGTTGCTGAATTTGTACTTCCTCCCTTGATCTCCATTAGTAAAAAAATGATAACCTGAATAATCATAAACAAGTACGTAAAAAAAGGTTTTCCGGAAACAAAGACTTTCTGCTCTTCCTTAATCCTTTTTACTGATTCAGCTATAGTATTCTCCTTTAGATACTGAATCTGCCCCTCTGAAATTTCCTCAGAATCATTAAGTTGAATGGAAAACTCTACATTTAATATCTGTTCGATAGGTTGTAAATCAGTTGAAAAAGTCTCACTTGCTACGATAAAGGATTGAAGTTTTGTTTTTTGATACGTAACAGGAAGTCCTATAAAATCGAAATCATCCACTGGAGTAAACTGGGTAACATAAATATTAATCAAATGTAACGGCTTCTTGTATAACTTTTTACGAATTTGTTCTCCGTTTTGAATCGTACGTTCGAGATCACGTTTTAACCAATTTGCCCAATCTATGTCATGTCGGATAATTCGAATCAATGGAAAATCCTTATTCTTGAAATTTTCCAGCCAAATTTCCTTTTGATTTTCCGTACTAGTTATGAATTGATAATTATATTTAGAAGTCAACTTCCAAATCATTGACCAATATAAATAATCTTCTTTAAATCCCAACGCACTCCCTACTTTCACCTAAAAAAAACTCCATACATGGTATGTATAGTCTTATTTAAATATAGTCGATTATTAAGCAAATGTAAAAAAGAAAGGAGCCATATTTGGCTCCCAAACTCTGTTCATTCAATCTAGTTCCGATTAAAGACTGTACCCATCATCTGATCTCGAACGAAGGGAACATTTAAAGTACGTCTGACAAGAAACTTTCTGATCATTCCATTTGCCAAAACTACATTTAGTAGACGATAACGATTAGAATAACCCAAATAAACCGCAAATCCAATAGCAAAAACTTGTAGAATCCAACGTATCATAATTATCCCTCCTATACATAGTTTGATTCAGACGGGATTTTTTATGAGTAACAATTATGTACAATTTAATGAGCATAAGTACGATACACTTTATTCGTTGACACTACTAGGTGAACTGGAATATCGTGTAATTCTGTAGGTAACTGGTCCACTAGCTGACATTCAAAAGCTAAAGCAATAGTAGGTCCATTATAACCAGAAAGAAATCGATCATAATATCCTCCACCAAACCCTAATCGATAGCCATCTCTTGTAAATGCAAGACCTGGTACAATAAGCAGGTTAATTTTTTCTGAGCGGATCTCTAAAGTGTTTTCAACTGGTTCAAGCAATCCTGAATAAACAGACTCTAACTGTTCAAATGAAGTAATCTTTTTAAATTGCATCGTTTTGTCTTCAGGATTACATTTAGGAATAACGACTTCTTTACCTTCTCTCCAAGCTTGTTCAATAATATGTAATGTAGGAATTTCTGGCGGAATGGAAATAGTAATACCTATTACTTTTGACTGCTTCCACTCATTAAGATTATATAATTGTGTAGAAATTTGCTTTGTATATTCTACCCGTTTTTCATCTGTTATTTGTTCAAGACTTGTTTTTATTATTTTCCTCACTTTCTTTTTATCTTCATTCAACTTCTTCACTCCTATTTCTTTAAGTATAAAAAAACAACAGGAAAATTCCTGTTGCTTACTTTGTTTCGCGATGAACTGTAGTACGTTTTTCTCTTGAACAATATTTTTTAAGTTCTAAACGATCTGGATTATTACGTTTATTCTTTTTAGAAATATAGTTACGGTCACCACATTCAGTGCATGCTAATGTAATATTCACGCGCATTTGTATTTCCCTCCAAACATATTGACTTTTTCACATAGGACCTTTCTATAATAGCATTATCCATGAAAAAATACTAGTCTGTATTTAAGGGAAAAATACATAAACTTAAATTTCTCTCAAAGCGGACTGAACTAATTTTCGATTTAATTGGGCAGCTTCCTCTTTCGTATCAGCATTAATGGTCCAGGCCACAACTTCTACGCATTCTAATGGTAAAATTTCCGATTCGAGGGTAAATATACTTGTTACTTCACCTTTTGCAAGTGGTGAGTAAAATAACGTCCCTTCTCTTAAGGATTTAAAACATCCGTTCTGATATAAGCCACCCTTCCCCTGGATACAATATTGTGAGATTCCATTTCCTTTCACCATTCCTCCAAGTAAAGCGACTGAATTAGGTGCAACATGGATAATCGCTTGTTCACTAGGACTATAAAATGCTACAGCTCGCCTCTCGAAAGCGTTTTCATAGTGAAAAAATATCTTAGGGAATTTTGTTTCAAGAGAAGTATTTTTAATGGTAAATTTTGAATAGGAAATTTGCTTTTCTGAATATGTTTGCAAAAGTGTTCGTATGCCATCTTCAGGATGACTCATCGAATCTTCTTCTAAATACCAGTCGAAGCTTTCATTCATCCATAAACCTACCTTTAAGTTTCTGCTAGGTAAATGATAACTCTCGTGATCCAGGTACGGTGATAAGGTACTCATCTAATCATCCCTTTCTTATTGTATAATTTGAAAAATTTTCTATTTTTTAATTATAATTCTATGTTAGCATTGAATTGCCATATGGACAATAAACACATTTTGTCGAATTTCCACTTTTTATATATTTTCTTTGTAAATTTTAATACAAAAGATGCATAAACCAAGGTAACAGATTTATTCAGCCTTGAACTCATCTAAAACTTCCTTATTAAATGGCTGTGTTAAACTTGGCTGTTGATTTCCTCTCCAGGAGCTTCGCTTTCCGCGGGCGGGTGCGGGGAGCCTCCTCACAGCGAAGTCTCCTGTGGGGTCTCCCCTGCTCCGTACTCCCGCAGGACATTGAATCAACTTCCTCGAATCCGCCCACGCACGAAGGAAATGCGGTAGCATTTTCGAGGAGTCTTCGCGCCTTTCGCTCCAATCAACAAAGTTGTAAAATCAACATCGACCTTAAACACAGCCTATTAAATAGAAGAAAGAAGTAATTTATGAGTTAAAAGTCAGGGAATATACCCTTTTTTTAAAAAAATGTGTAGAATAGAAAGAGATATGTATATATAACTTTGAGGTGGAAACATGGAAATCGTTATGCTTGCTCTATTCTTATTTGCCATTATCTTACTAGTCATTTCATTATTAAAAAAAGGAAAAGTGGCCAAATTAGAAGAGGAACTTGAACAAGTTACCCTGACTAATATGCAAGATATATACCAACTTAAGAAAAAGGTAAGTATTTTAGAAGAAGAACTTTTGATTCAAGATCAGCCAAGTTTTTATTCATCACATGCTTCGCAATCAAGTTCTTCAAACATTCAATCCATAAATGAAATTATTAAAAATCAAGTACTTGCCTTACATCGTCAAGGATGTTCATTAGAACAAATTGAAAAACAGTCAACTTTAACAAAAGAGCAAATTATTGAAGTCATTAAAGAGCAAAGATTGCGAGGGAAAGAGCATGAATAAAGTATCCCTTCAAGCTTTTGCAGTAGGAATTATTTTTGCAACCTCCATAATGGCTGGTTTTTATTATGGAACTAATTCAAATGAAAAAGTAACATTTACAACTACTGACGCCAAGAAAATGCTTGAAGCAGATGGGTACAGTATTTCTAAAATAGACCCACTTACTAAATCTGAACAAAAAGCAAAAAATACCGAACTAAAACAAAATACTGAAAATTCATCAGAAACGAGAGACTTGCAGGAAGTAGAAAAGAAAGAAGAAACAATATCTTATATTTTAAAGGTGAAGAGTAAGATGACAACAAGTGAGATTGCGGAATTACTTGAAAAAGCAAAAATTATTGATGATTCAATGAAATTTCAAGAATACATGAATAAAGAAAAGCTTTCTCAGCAGGTTCAAATAGGAGAATACATAGTCTCAAGCGATATGAGTTATGAAGAGTTGAGTAAACTAATCACGAAATAAAGTGAAACTAACCATCAGTGGGGGTTTTCTTCATCCCCCACTGATGGTTAGTTGGGGGCCCACACGATGTGGGTCACACAGACCGAAGAAATAAGGATGTTGCGTTCTTAGTCTGTGTTCATTTGATTCGGACATTAACGGGCAGTAAGGCGGGATAAAAATAAAAGCAGATGTTATAAGTAAGAAAGTATAATTCTCACTTATAACATCTGCTTTTTTATACTGCCAAAGTATAAAGAAAAATACCTTCAGGTCAGACCTTCAGGTACATGGACTTTCTCCATTCATGGCGGTAAGTCATATTTTTCTAAAATCAACCAAAACGTCCACTAATATAATCTTCTGTTCTTTGATCATGAGGATTAGTAAAAATCACATTTGTTTCATCATATTCAACAACTTCCCCATTTAAGAAGAACGCTGTACGATCAGAAATACGAGCAGCTTGTTGCATATTATGCGTTACGATTATTATACTAAAATCCTTTTTAAGTTCTTGCACAAGCTCTTCAACTTTTAATGTTGAAATTGGGTCTAAAGCAGATGTAGGTTCATCCATTAAAAGAACATCCGGTTCTATAGCAAGACAACGGGCAATACAAAGACGTTGTTGTTGTCCACCTGAAAGTCCGTATGCATTTTCATGTAAACGATCCTTTACTTCATCCCAAATAGCAGCACCACGTAAACTTTTTTCTACAATCTCATCTAAAATCTTTTTATTTTTAATACCATGAATTTTTGGTCCATACACTACATTTTCATAAATTGATTTAGGAAATGGGTTTGGCTTTTGAAAAACCATTCCAACTTGTGTTCTTAACTCTTCAACTTTGTACGATTTATCCAAAATATTACGATTGCGATATTTAATTTCACCTGAAGTTCTAACACCTGGAACTAGTTCAACCATACGATTTAACGTTTTTAAATAAGTAGATTTACCACAACCTGATGGTCCAATGATTGCAGTAACCTCATTTTCATAAATGTCAAGATTAATATTCTTTAAACCCTGCTTCTCACTATACCACAAGTCTAAACCGACAGTTTCATATACCTTCTCTTTTGATTCTAGAGATGATCCAGTATCTCCTGTTTTCGGCGTTTCTTTTTTAAGTAACGTCATATCCATTCCGTATCTTCCTCACTTTAATATCTTTTTTGAAATTTATTACGTATGAGTACAGCAATTAAATTCATAAATATTAACACTCCAAGTAATACAAGAATCCCTGACGCTGCTAAATGTTGAAATTCTTCTTGAGGACGTGATGTCCAGTTATAAATTTGCATTGGTAAAACCGTAAAAGTATCAAACACTGATGCTGGCAAAAAGGCAACAAACACAGGAATACCAAGAACAACTAATGGAGCTGTTTCTCCAATAGCACGAGATAAAGCTAAGATACTCCCTGTTAATATACCAGGAATAGCAGCTGGTAAAACAACTCGAACGATTGTTTGCCACTTTGTTGCCCCCATTCCATATGAAGCATCCCGCAATTCACGTGGAACTGCCCGAATTGCTTCTTGAGAGGCAACAATAATAACCGGCAAAACCAATAGACTCATCGTAAAACCTGCAGCTAATACAGATCGTTCTAAAGCAAGTGCTCTAACAAATATTGTTAATCCTAATAATCCAAAAATAATGGATGGTACTCCAGCTAGATTTGAAATGTTTACTACAATTAGCCTTGTGAGCCAATTGTTTTTCGCGTATTCTTCCAAATAAATGGCACTACCCAAACCAAGGAGCAGAGAAATTGGTATAATAACAAGCATTAACCATAGGGAACCAATAAAAGCAGCCTTAATACCAGCTTCTTCTGGTTTTCTTGAGGCGAAACTTTGTAAAAATTGCCAATCTAAATATCCAATTCCTTGAGTAAATATCCGATAAATTAAAATACCGAGAACTAAAAGTGCAACTGCTGTTGCTAGTAGGAACAACCCTTTAAAAAAAGTATTTTTTGCAAGTCTTGCAGGCATTTTTTTTGCAACAAGACTTTTGTCAATAAGCTTCATAATTAGTATTCCTCCCTAATTTTCCGAGAGATAAACTGAGCTAGTAAATTCATACAAAGTGTAAACACAAATAGTGTCATACCAACCGCATAAATACTATAATAAATGGTCGTTCCAAACCCGGCATCTCCTGAACTTACTTGGACAATATAAGCTGTCATCGTCTGCATGGATGATGTTACACCGAAGTCCATACTAGGTGTTGAACCACCTGCAACAGTAACAATCATGGTTTCACCAATTGCCCTAGACAAAGCTAAAACAATGGAAGCCACAATCCCTGAAATCGCAGCAGGAAGAACCACTTTAATTGTTGTTTCTAACTTCGTTGATCCCATGGCAAGAGCCCCTTCGCGAACTGCACGAGGTACAGATACTAAGGCATCTTCTGATAAAGAAGCAATCATGGGTGTAATCATAATCCCAACAACAAGTCCTGGACTCAAAGCATTGAACATTTCCAACGATGGAAACATAGCTCGTAACAATGGTGTTACAAATGTTAGAGCAAAAAATCCATAAACAATGGTAGGAATACCAGCTAATATTTCCAATATCGGTTTTATAATTCTACGAGTTTTCTCTGATGCATATTCACTCAAAAAAATGGCTGTTGCAAGTCCAATTGGGACAGCAACAATAGCAGCTATTATTGTGATTTTTAATGTTCCTATAACAAGTGGCATTATACCATAAGAAGGCACTGCAGCAAAAGGATACCATTCATTCTTAGTGAAAAATTCAACAATAGATATTTCCTTAAAAAATGTAACTGTTTCAAATATTAATGTCAAAACAATTCCAACTGTTGTTAATACAGAAATAATCGCTGTAATCAACAAAAGGATTGGAATGATTTTCTCGCTATTTATGCGTTTTTTCTTCTTATGATTTTGAATCATTTGCTGTACAGAATAATCTGCCTGTTTTACTCCCAAAATGGTGACTCCTTCCTAACTCTGATTAGCAGATTTAAGATGAGAAGTGAAACACTTCTCATCTTCTACTAAATAAAGAACTTATTTAGTTAATTCTGCTAATTTATTTAAGTCTTCTGTATATTTTTCTTCATCTAGAGCAACGTATCCAACTTCTTCAGAAAGCTCGCCAGCATTTTCAATTGCGAATTTTGTAAAGTCTGCAACTTGTTCTTTATCTGCAAGTGCTTTATTAGAAACATAAGTGAAAAGTGGACGAGATAGAGGTGAATATTCACCGCTCTTAATTGTTTCTATAGATGGTGTAATTGGACCTTTTCCGTTATCAATAGGTACAATTTTTAAATTATCTTTATTTTCTTCATAATATGCAAATCCAAAGTAGCCGATAGCGTTTTTATCTCCTTCAACACCTTGAACAAGAACGTTATCATCTTCTGAAAGGGTTGCATCTTTAACAAGTGGTGCTTCTTCTAAAATGTCTTTTACAAAGTAATCATACGTTCCTGAATCTGTTCCTGGTGAATAGAATTTAACTTCTTCATTTGGCCATTTAGGATTAATATCAGACCATTTTTTTGCTTTACCATTGTCTGTCCAAAGTTTTTTCAACTCATCAACAGTTAGAGAATCAACAAAGTCATTATCTTTGTTTACAACGATTGATAAACCATCATATGCAAGTTCAAATTCTGTATAAGCGATACCTTTTTTATCAAGTGCTGCTTTTTCTTCATCTTTAATTGGTCTTGATGCATTACTTAAATCAGTTTCGCCAGCTATGAATTTTTCAAAACCGCCACCTGTACCAGAAAAACCAACTGATACTTTAACGTCTGGTTGATTTGCCATATATTCCTCAGAAACAGCTTCCATGATTGGATATACTGTTGAAGAACCATCAAGAATAACTTCTCCTTGTAAGGCTGTTTTTTCATTTCCTGTAGATGTTGATCCATCTTTAGTATCTTTTGCATTGTCTGAGCTACATGCTGCTAATGCCATTGCTCCAGTAATCATAGTTGCTAATGCTACAAATTTAAGGCGTTTCATTCTTTTTCCTCCTACGAGATAAATTATCTTTCCTACATAGACAAGCATACTGTTGTACTATTAACTCCGTTTTAAAGTAATGTTAACTTTATGTTAAGGATTCGGTGAAGTATTTTATTAATCTTAATATTTATTTTGTATTAAAGTATAGAGTTGTATGCATGAAGATTTAGGAATAGATATCTCATTCGCCTTTATAAATTTATATTATTTTCAGTCGACATTCAAGAGAGAAAAAAATTTATTGAATCTCGTAGCAATTATTCAATGGACTTTTGTTCATTTCCCTTTTCTGTCCCTTGTTGATCTGTACTTTTATTAACTTTTATTTTTGTTGAATTCTCATCTATTGCTTCTTTAGCGCGTTCTTCTTTAAGTTTAAAATACTCATCAAGCACTGCTGATCCGATTTCTTTGTTCATGGTATGACCAGAATGTCCTTGATAGGCCCATGGCACAACGATTGCAAATGCAACTTCAGGATTATCCGCTGGCGCATAACCAACAAGTGTAATATTCATAGTAGGTTGTGGCTCACTAAAATTCGTTCGATCTGGTCCATCATAAAATGCTTCAGCTGTACCCGTTTTCGCTGCAACCGTATAGGATTTCCCTCCAAAGTAAGAATAGGCTGTACCGCCAGGTTCCATTGCTACTTTTTTAAAACCTGTTTGTACTCGTTGAATCCATTCGTCTTTCATCTTTAAACGATTCAGTACAGTTGGTGCATTTTCTTCCACGATTGGACCTAATACTTCATTATCATCAACAGGGTCTCGAATTTCTCTTACAATATGTGGTTGCATTCGATTTCCACCATTGGCAATAGTTGAAACATATTGAGCAAGCTGCATTGGTGTATAAGTGTCATACTGACCAATTGCAAGGTCAAGAAGTTTACCTGAGTTCGTTTCTATTCCTTTAAAACCTGACATTTCATTCGGCAAGTCAATTCCTGTACGGACGCCTAACCCAAATTGTGCAAAGGAATTTCTAATGGTTGAAAAAGCTCCATCTTTAATACGCAAAGACTGATTTGGTACATAGTTTCCCCCACCGATGGCGATGGCAGTACGGAACATATACACATTCGAGGAAACTTTTAAAGCAGTCAAATCATCGATATTACCAAAGTCTTTATAGGACCCCTTTGGTGGAGTTCCTTTAATGCGTAGCTTTGTATCATAAAAAACTGTACCTGGATGAATAGCCCCCTCTTGATAACCTGTTAGTACTGTCGCCCCTTTAACAGAAGAACCCATAGTATAAGAGGTTGTAATATTTCCAAGTGCAAAATCTTCAATGGAATGTTTACCTGTTTTTGCATCTCTCACATATTGCTTTCCAGCCATCGTTAATATTTCACCTGTTTTAGGATCAAGTACAACGGCAAAAGCTCGATCTAGAAATTTTGTATTCCCCATTTTTTTCTTGGCTAATAATTGATTCTCAATAATTTTTTCAGTTTCCAATTGCAAATCCATATCAATTGTTAACACAAGGTCTTTGCCCCGTTTGCCTGCAGTAACGACTTGTGAGTCTACAATATTTCCTGATTTATCAGTAGTATTACGTATTTTTGCTTTTTGTCCTTGTAAAACATCTTCATATTGCATTTCGATATAGCTTTTCCCTACACGGTCATTCCTACTATAATCACGAGCTAAATAATAATCGAGACTTTCACTTGGGAGACCTTCCTCAGAAGAAGAAACTTTCCCTAATACTGATTTCAACGTCTTATCATATATATAAGAACGATCCCAGTCTGTGGAAATGTCTACACCGGGCAATGAATCTAAGTTTTCACTAACTCTTGCAAATTCTTCTTTTGTAACATCTTTATTCTTTACAATTTGTGGCGTTAAAGCATAGCCACTAGAAAATTCTCGGTAAATAGCTAGCACTTCAAGTTCATCTGTTGATAGTGACTCATATTCTTGTTTTGTAATGCGATCGATCTGTAGCTGATACAAATCCTTATCTTCAAGTAAACCTTCTTCAACTTGTTTTTTTTCTTTTTCTGTTATTTTCTTCTCAGCTAACTTTGGATGTAATAATATCCAGAAATCCTTTTTATCTCGTTCTGTTACTTTATCCGTTTCTTTTTCGATTAAAACCGCAAGTTTTTGAGCTGTTTCAAGCATTTCCGATGATTTAGTTCCTTGTTTTCTCGTATAGGTAATCGCGTCCAAGGGTTGATTATCAACCATTAAATTATAATTACGATCATACATTTTACCTCGAGGTACGGAATTATTAACGGTTACTTCTTCCGTTCTTTCTACTTCACGTCGATATTCATCCCCATAAACGATTTGAACAACCCCTAATCGTAATATTAAGATGGAGAATAACATAAATACTAAAAAGAAAAGAACATTTAAGCGAAAAGGAACATGCGTCTTTTTCTTTTTCTTTTTATTCACTTCTAGGTCACACTTCCTTTGTCCATAATCAAGCTTATTCTATCTTATTCTATAGAACATTGTGTTTTTTTTCTACCATCGATTACTATAAAATTTAACCAATGTCTGAAGATAGTTTGATATTACGGATAAAGAAGTAAATAACAGAATGACCTAAACCTGCTATTAATAAGAAAATCGGTAAGCTTTGTTTTGGCTCAAAATAATAAACGGCAATGAGAAATCCTATAATCGATACGATTCTACCGAAATGAATAAAAATCTCACGAACAACAATATATTCAATCCGCATTTCTGCTGCATTCCAAGCCCGTCCAATCACATCGTAAGTAGTTGATATATAAGGGACCAGTAATATAGGATATGCAATTGCAATCATTGATGCATAAATAAGCAACCTAACATATGTAACTTTTACTGTAATAAAGATGACAGCTAAATATAGAAGAACTCCTCCTACTAATATGGCCTTATTGCGAATCGGTGGTTTAATATAGCGTGAGGCAAAATAATAGGTGATAAACGAAATGGCTGAATGAAGTAGCCCATAGCTACCAAGTGCTAGTTCGCTTCCCGTTTGGATATATACCAGTATGGAGATCACGAACATAAAGGTACCTTCTCTTATTCCTTGAAAGAAATGAGCATAGGTAATAGAACGCCAATCTCGATTTTTCTTTCTTTCCTGCAAAACTTGAATAAAACCATATTTTCCATGTGCCGGACGCCTTTTTAATGAAAAACTAAGAATAACAGCAATAGCGAATAAAAAAAGTGACAGGCCGAATACAATAGTATATCCAAAAGATTGACTTATACGTGATATGATAAAACCAGCTGTAATAGGTCCAATCATACCTGCACTAGATGTTAAAATCCCCATTGAGCCATTAAAAAAATCTCGTGTTTCGGGTTCTGTAATTTCAAAAGTTAAAACATTAAACGCCAGCCAATAAAACCCCCAGCCAATTCCAAGGAAAGCTCCAAACAACCAAAGAAAATCCGTTGCTCTTCCATCTGACAATAAAACCGTTAAATAAAAAAGAGTTAAAAAAATAACGCCGAGGCGTAAGACAATAACTCGATCCACTTTCTTTGCCAATCTTCCAGCTAAAATAAAGGTAATTGGTTGGAATGCAACAACAATTAAATTATAAATACCAATATCCATATAATTACCTGATTGTTTCCAAAGGTATATATTCACAAATGTATTAGATAATGCAATGCTTAAGCTATATAAACCACTAATAATTAGCAATACATACAAATCTTTTTTATCTTCTTTTTTCTCAGTTAAACTATGTAAAATCCCCATATCAAACGCTCCTTTTTGTTCATTTTAGTGTTTGAAAAACGCAAGGAATTTATTCAACGAAAAGGGAGGAAGTTATAATAGCTAAAAATTAGATAGTAGAAACACGACTTATCACCTAATGGTGAAAGTCGATATTTTTATACTTTACCTTTATAAAAGTTAAACTTAAAGTACAAAAAAGCGAGAACCTGAAAATCAGGTTCTCGCTTTTTCAATTTATGATTTATTTTGCAGCAGAATAACGTTTTGCTACTTCATCCCAATTTACAAGGTTCCAGAAAGATCCAATGTATTCCGGGCGACGATTTTGATAGTGTAAATAATAAGCATGTTCCCAAACATCTAATCCAAGAACTGGTGTTTTACCTTCTGATAGAGGTGAATCTTGGTTTGGTGTACTTGTTACTTCTAATTCACCATTATTTACTACTAACCAAGCCCATCCTGAACCAAAGCGAGTTGTAGCAGCTTTAGCGAATTCTTCTTTGAAAGCATCAAAGCTACCAAATTTAGCAGCAATTGCATCAGCTAATTCGCCAGTTGGAGTGCCCCCACCATTAGGAGAAAGGATTGTCCAGAATAATGAATGGTTAGCATGTCCGCCACCGTTATTACGTACAGCTGTACGAATAGCCTCTGGAACAGCATCAAGATTAGCAACTAACTCTTCAACACTTTTACTTTGAAGATCTTGATTACCTTCAATTGCAGCATTCAAATTTGTCACATATGTGTTGTGATGTTTAGTGTGATGAATGTTCATTGTTTCTTTGTCAATGTGTGGTTCCAAAGCATCGTACGCGTAAGGTAATTGTGGTAATTCAAAAGCCATAATAAAATTCCTCCCTATGTAAGCTTAATTTTTTGTTAGCTCTAGTTTTCCAAAGATTACTAAAGCTCATAAATCTAGATTATCAAAGTTTTGATAGCGTTACAAACGTTATGCTTTACATTTTTCTTTTATTCAATTCCTTATAATGTAAATTTGTTATTTTATTACGACAATAAAAAAATATCCGATCATGATGATTTGAATGATGCCTTTTGTCAATACGCTGCTCACAAATCCGATAACAGAACCAAATCCAATTTTAATAGCCGTCACTAGGTCTTTTTTATTTACGATTAGTTCTGCAATAATAGCTCCAAGGAAAGGGCCAATTATAATTCCTAACACGGGAATAACAAATGGCCCAACTATAAGTCCTATCGTACTCCCCCATACTCCAGCCTTTGATCCCCCGTATTTTTTAACACCAATAATATTCGCTACATAGTCAGCCATAAACAATAAAACAACAAATAGACATTGTACCGTCCAAAATAGCCAATTAAAGGGGACAAAGGAATAAAACAATCCATATAAAATAAAACCTACCATGATAAATAATACGCTTGGAATAATAGGATAAACGAGGCCTATAAAGCCTATAATAAACATAGCAATAATAATCACCCAATAAAAAATATCCATCCGTATTCTCATCCTCTTGTATTTTTAATTTTTTAGAGCTAACACTCTGTTAATAATGATTCCATTTTGTAGTAATAGAGAACTTACAAACATCATTTTTTCAAAAAATATAACCCGGGCCTATAATTAGTTTAAGTTTACCACTAGTTTTTCTTTTCTAAACCGTTTAGAGAATCCTTTTAATTTGAATTATAAGAGACTGATGGATAAAATGAAAATGATAGATTTTTCATTAGAAAAACACGACTTATCGTCCTAACGACGAAAGTCGATGTCGTTTCTTATACTTTAACCCTTTAAAGAAGTTAAACTTTCTTAAAGTACAAAAAAGGTGTGGTTTATTTGAATGTATTTAAACAATTTTATGTGAGTTTATACTCTCCTAAGGATATTGCATCCTTTCGAAAACAAGGAATGGGTAAAACCATCCTATATGTATTTCTACTTTCTCTTTTGTCCATTATTCCTACCTCCTATCATTTTAACATGATAATAAAAGACGGAATACGTACCATTCAAGAAACCATTACTACGGAAATGCCTGATTTCGAAATAAAAAATGGGCAGTTAACGGTTGAAGGTAATGAACCAGTCATTCTTAATAATAATGGATTTTCCATCTTCATTGATGATTCTGGTACATTAACTGCAAACGAAGTTGCCGCCCAAACCAAAAACGGTCTAGCACTATTACCATCCGAATTTGTCTTGGTATCATCCGGTAACATTCAATCATCTCCCTATTCATTTATCGAAGGAAATAATAAAACGATTTCTTCTTGGATTAGTGAAGTTGACCAATTATCATGGATTTTCTTATCCATTATACTCATTATTTTCTACATATTTACAACAGCTTTAACATTTTTAAAAGTAACGATTTTTGCAGTATTCGGTGTGGTATTTAAAAATGCCCTTGCAAGACCATTAAACTATGCTCAAATATGGAAAGTGACTGCATATTGTATAACCTTACCAACGCTTTTCTTCACCATTATGGATTTCTTTCAAGCTACAGTTCCATTCAGGCTATCTCTTAGTTGGTTTATTATCTTTATCTTATTATTCTTAACTATAAAAGAAGTTCCGAACAAACAAGATCAATAAAAAAGGAAGGAGCATACGCTCCTTCCTTTTTTATTGGCTTTGATTTACCATTCTGTTGATTATTACTCCTACTAAACGCTTATGCTTTTCCTTTTGACCTAAACTTTCTGGTTTGTTGATTCAAAGCGCCTGACAATTCAGTCAAGGTAGATCCTATTTCATAACTTTCCTTTAATTGATTTTGTTGTTCATAAGAACTCTTTACCATTTGCTCAGAACTTGCGCTCGTTTGTTGTGATAATGCTACATACCGCTCAGTTGATTCTTCCACTTTCGGCAAAGATTCTTCAAGATGTCCGGCATATTTACGGATATGTGTAAGCTTCTGCTTTACTTGTTGAACATTTACATTCCAAATATCAATCGATTGTTTACTTTCAGTTACAGCTTCCATATTCTCATTAAGATGCATCGACATATTGACAAATTCATTTTGCGTTTTTCCAGTCAAATTCATCATGTTACTCATATTTTTTTCAATCTCTTTAGCGGCTTCTGAAGTTTGATCAGCCAACTTTCTAACTTCTGTTGCAACAACAGAGAATCCCTTTCCATACTCCCCAGCACGCGCTGCTTCAATTGTTGCATTCAACGCAAGTAATTTCGTTTGCTCAGCAATGGATTGTATTAACCCCACAATAGAATGAACTGATACAGAATGTGAGCTCATTGAATTAACTGTTTCACTTATATGTTTTGACTCTTGTTGAAACTTGTCCATTCGATCTAAAAGAACATCCATATGTGAGGTACTTTCGTGAGCTGATCCATCCATTTTAATGGCGATGTCATACAAATGATCCATTTCTTCAAAAATTAGAAAAACATCTTTTTTCATGTTTTGAAACGTATCTAAATGACTTTCTGAACTACTCGCGGTTTCTTCGGTTGCTTTTTGAACGACTTCAATGCCAGCCAATAACTCTCGATTCGTTTCTAAAACATGTGAGGACGATTGTTGCAGTTGTTGACCAGTTGTATGCAGGCGCCCTGCTGTCATTCCTATATTTTGAAGTAGTCCTTGCAATGAAACAAGCAAGGCTTGAAAACTTTTGATTAAAGATCTCACTTCTGGTGTTGTTTGACGAATTCCTTCAAAAGAAATATCAAGATTGCCTTCCCTGGCCTTTTTCATAAGTCCCTGAATTTGTACTAATGGTTTTGTTAAATTATTTATTATTAGCCCAGCTACCAAAACAGATATAATTAAGCAAAGTATTGCTACACCTATAATAGACCATGCCATTTCTTGAATATCCCCTAGATATCTTCCTTGTGGCACAACAATCAAATAATGACCTCTGACCTCCTGAACATATTTAAAGACGACCGTGTAATCTTCGTTATTAATAGATGTATGTATAATACCTTCTTTTTGTTGCGCAATACTTTTACGTAATGACTGTGAAAAGCTTAATTTTGATTGTTTACTTGCTAAAAATGGTGTTGCTTTGTCATCTTTTAAAAGAAAAAAATCACTTTGCAAACCATCTTGCGCCATTTGAGAGCTTTGATTCCTCACAACACCTTCAATATTTTTTTGAAATTTCTCATCATCGCCAACATATGTATACATTAAATTTTGGGCCATATGATAAAATAGCATCGCTTCTCGCTCTAATCTATTTTCAACTGCATTCATAGTAGAGGCCTTAGACTTTTCATATGCTATATAACTGATTACTGATGATGTCACAATCAGAGATGTAATGACCAAAAAAAGTAGTCTTGTTTTCAAAGACCATTGAACTGTTCCTTTAGGCCTATCCATTCCAACATTAGATTTCTTTTTTTCCTTTTTTATTACAACTTTAGACTGCTTTTCTTTCTTTGTTACAGCTTTAGGCTTCTTTTCCTTTTTTGGTCTATCTATCGTAAATTTCAACTTTTTTCTCATTTTGTCCTCCTTTTGAATCACTTTATATTATCACTTCGAATTATTAACATATTGTAAAATACACGTAAATATAATGATAAATTTTTCAGGCAATCACAAATGAGTTGTGACTTTAGTCACTTTTCGCAGTAAAAATTTAACATATTTTACTTCATTCGACACATTATGATAACACTTTCTTTTATAATGATCTGTACACAGTATTTTAAGGGGATGTAGGAATGAAAAATGAGCGACTCGATCAACAGTGGTATACTCTTATTTTAGATGCGAAAAAAACTGGTTTATCACTTGAAGAGATAAGAAACTTTTTACATGGTAAAACTACAGATGGTCTAAAAAAGATTAGTCAATAAACTACAATGATGAATTTCAATTTTTTCATACTTCCCGTGCTAACTAATCAATATATTTACACTGTGCTCAATTTTAGGCATAAAAATAAAATCTCCTCGTATAAATAGAGTAAAGACAAGCAACGGGGGATTATATTGAAATGAAAAAATTACTCGCTTTTTTATTGATTTGTTTTTTTACATTTATTGTTTACTACGACGTAACAACAGGAACTTTACCACAAAAGCCTTCAACTGAATTTAAAGAACCCTCTCTCCCCGTCAATCAATCGAATCATAAAAGCGAGTTAAAATATTACGATATGACCATGAAGCCTGGCGATACATTACTGTCTATCATTGAACGTGAAGAGGGCGCATTGACCAAACCTATAGAAACGATTGTTACTGATTTTCAAGAATTAAATGAAGGTCTAAAGCCTGAACAAATGCAAATTGGAAAAGTATACAAAATTCCAAGCTATCATTAATTAAGCCTTAAAACAGATAATACATCCAATTCCTTGTCAAGAAGTGTAAAACACTGATACAATATTTTTGTTATAATAATGATAAGAAATTTGATTTTTTTCTTATTTTAAAGGAGCGAATTCCACTTGAGTGAAATAATACATCGTACAAAAACACGACCGGTTAAAGTTGGGAATTTAACAATTGGTGGTAATAATGAGGTTATTATCCAAAGTATGACAACAACAAAAACACATGATGTGGAAGCAACTGTTGCTGAAATTTTGCGTTTAGAAGAAGCAGGATGCCAAATTGTGCGTGTCGCTTGCCCCGATGAACGTGCAGCAGATGCCATTCCAGAAATAAAAAAACGTATTCATATTCCTTTAGTTGTGGATATTCACTTCGACTATCGTCTTGCTTTAAAAGCGATTGAAGGCGGCGCTGATAAGATTCGAATTAACCCTGGCAATATTGGTCGTCGTGAAAAAGTTGAAGCCGTTGTTAATGCCGCGAAAGAAAAAGGTATACCAATCCGAATTGGTGTGAATGCGGGTTCACTAGAAAAACGAATTATTGAAAAGTATGGCTTTCCAACCGCAGATGGAATGGTTGAGAGTGCTCTACATCATATAAAAATACTGGAAGATTTGGACTTTCATGATATTATCGTTTCCATGAAAGCATCAGATGTAAATTTAGCAATTGAAGCTTACGAAAAAGCAGCTAAAGCCTTTGATTATCCTTTACACTTAGGAATTACTGAGTCTGGTACATTGTTCTCTGGTACAGTCAAAAGTGCTGCAGGACTTGGTGCGATATTAAGTAAAGGAATCGGTAATACGATGCGAATTTCATTAAGTGCCGATCCAGTAGAGGAAGTTAAGGTAGCTCGTGAGCTGCTTAAAGTTTTTGGCCTGGCATCTAATATGCCTACACTTATTTCATGTCCTACTTGTGGCCGTATTGAAATTGATTTAATCTCGATTGCAAACGAAGTAGAAGAATATATTCGAACGATAAAAGCGCCAATTAAAGTTTCTGTTCTTGGCTGTGCAGTTAACGGGCCTGGTGAAGCACGTGAAGCAGATATTGGTATTGCTGGAGCTAGAGGAGAAGGATTACTATTCCGTCATGGTGAAATTATTCGTAAAGTTCCTGAAGAAACAATGGTTGAGGAATTGAAAAAAGAAATTGACCTAATTGCTCAAGAATATTTTGAAAAACAACAATCTGAAAGTATTAAATCTTAAAAACGCAACAAGAAAACGTGGATTCCAATGGAATCCACGTTTTCTTTTCTTAAAAGAACGGCAAGATAAAAATGCCTACTACAATGGAAACAGCACCAATACCGATTGCCCATGAACCAAGACTTTTCGCTCCTTTACTCCGGCTTATAAAACCACCGATGATACCAAGTATTCCAAACAAAAATGGCATCGTAAACAAAGAAAGGATAGAAAGGATTACAGCAATGGCTCCCACAAACGTACCACCAAAACTAGCTCCATCGGTACGTTCTCGGGTATCATTAAAAGAATCATTCATACGATTCGATTGAGGTACAGCAAATTCTGCAGCTGTTTCTTCACGATAATCACCATTATTTACTTCATTCACTGAATCACGCTTTACATCATCAGGTACCTGAATGCTATCATCAACTACCTGAAAGGTACCTGGAATCGGATCCTCTGCTATTGGAGTCGATATTGTTTGATTATCATCTGTTCGTTTGTAACGATCTTCTTCCATCTTGCATCCCTCACTTTCGTTTATAGGAGCATTTATAGTGTATGTAAGTAGTTGAAAAAACTACGATATAAATCTTTCATCTAATGGAATAATCTTCACCTTCCCCTTAAACTCACTGATTATGGTACACTGAATGAAAAGAAAAGCGGAGTGCACCCGTTCACTTATCTACTAGGAGATGTAATATGAAGAAACGATTTGGAATAGACATTGATGGAACTGTTACTCGACCTGACACCTTTATACCATTTTTAAACGAAGCATTTCAATTAAATTTAGCGTATGAAGACGTTACCCAATATGATTTTTATCCATACGTTAACATATCAAGAGAAGATTTAGACCATTGGTTTATTACAAATGAACCAAAATTTTATCAAGAATCCTTACCTGCTGAAGGTGCACAGGAAGTCTTAAATAAGTGGACTTCTTATGCTGATTTATATTATATAAGTGCACGCCATGAACGATTATTTGACGTAACAAAAAATTGGTTTACTACACATAAGCTTCAATATAATCATTTAGAATTAGTAGGATCTCATGATAAGGTAGCAACTGCCAAAAAATTAGCGGTAGATCTTTTTTTAGAAGATAAACATGATAATGCTGTAGCGATAGCTGAAGAGTGTAAAATACCAGTACTATTATTTAATACGCCCTACAATCAAGACCCTGTTCCTAATCAAGTTATTCGTGTTCAATCATGGCAACAAGCACAAGATTGGGTTAGAAACTGGTTACTAGAAAATAAAAAAGTGTGAAAGCCATTCGCATGGTTTCACACTTTTTTTAATGAGATGGCTGCAGTGAGCATTCTGGACAGCGACCATAAATTTCAAATTTATGACCAGAGATATCATAATCCTTTAAATTCTCTTCAATGTCCTTCATAGGACATGTAGCAATTTCTTTTGTTTTTCCACAATCTAAACAAATAAAATGATGATGATGTGCAGAGTGACCACAAGTAAAGCGGAAATGCTTTTCACCCTCTAGTTCCGTCATCTCAAAAATACCAAGTTTAACGAATAAAGAAAGATTTCGATAAATGGTATCAAAGCTTAAACCTGGATAATTATGTCGCATACTTTCTAAAACGTTTTTTGCTGTTAAGTATTTATTACTTGAAGAAAACAAAGCTAACATGTCTTCTCTTTTACCTGTGTGCTTAAAACCATTTTCCTTCAATAATTGAATCGCTGTTGTCACATTCAAAGTATCACCTCATTTTATCCCGCCTTAACGGGCAGTAAGACCCCCCACTGATGGAAGTTTCACTTTATATCCTATCGTTTTTTCCATTTATCAATTACAATCGACATAATAAGAATCAATACGGCAAGCATGACGATGGTCCCACCTGGAGCAAGATCAAGTTGATAAGAAAGGAATAATCCACCAATAACTGAAATTTCTCCAAAGGCAATGGAATAAGCAATCATTTGCTTAAATCCATTTGCAAAACGTAAACTTGCTGCTACAGGTAAGGTCATGAGCGAAGAAACAAGCAAAATACCTACAACTCTCATTGAAACTGCAATGACAAGTGCTACCATAATAATAAAAATAAAATGAATCGCTTTAGATGGTATACCAGAAGCTTTTGCGTGCTCTTCATCAAATGAGAGCAAAAATAATTCTTTATAAAACATGACAATTGTAATAATGACTGCGATCCCTACTCCAATAATTAAAAATAAATCAGAACGACTAACCGCACTAACGCTTCCAAATAAATATCCAAATAAATCGGCATTAAAACCATCTGCTATTGAAATAAAGATAACACTTAGCCCAATTCCCCCTGAAAGGATTATAGGAATGGCTAATTCTTGATAATGCTTATAAATAGTTCTAAGCTTTTCAATAAATAGTGATCCACCTACAGAAAAAGCCATCCCAAAATAAAGCGGATTTAATCCTGCCAGTGAAACAAAACTCTTTTGTAAGAGCAAACTAAACGCAATTCCTGCAAGTGCAACGTGACTTAACGCGTCTGCAATCATCGACATTCGTCTTACCACAACAAATACCCCTATTAATGGTGCTAGTATTCCAATTATGATTCCAGTAATAAATGCATTTTGTAAAAATTCATATTGCAGTAACCCCGATATCATTCACAATCCTCCAAAACATCTTAATGATTATGAGTTAGTAGCTTGACGTCATGTCCATATAACGTTGACAGCTCTTCTTCATTAAATTGATTATATTCCTCTGCATTACCGTGAAAATGCAAATTTTTATTTAAACAAGCTACATGTGTTACTTTATCGGTTACTGTTCCTACATCATGAGTAACTAAGATTAGCGTGATACCTAACTTTTTATTGAGATGGCGTAACAGCTCATAAAATTGATGAACATTTTTTGTATCTATGCCAACTGTTGGCTCATCCAAAATCATTAATTCAGGTTCAACTACTAGCGACCGTGCAATAAAGACTCGTTGCTGTTGTCCGCCAGATAATTCCCCAATATTCCGATTCTGATAAGCAAGCATATCAACAGATTCAAGTGCCTTCTTTACTTTTTGCTTATCGGCTTTACTTGCAAATTTAAATAAACCAATTTTCTTCGTTAAACCACTTTGAACAACCTCATAAACGGTAGCCGGGAAGCCCGAGTTAAATGAATTTGCTTTTTGTGAAACAAAGCCAACCTTTTGCCAATCCTTAAAGTGACGAATATTTTCTCCAAATAATTCAATAGTCCCCGTTTGCATCTTTAACAAGCCCAGTATTAATTTCAAAAGAGTGGACTTACCGGAACCATTAGGTCCAACAATTGCTAAAAAATCACCCTTTGAAACTTCTAATGACACATCTTCCAGTACTATGTCTTTTGTGTATTTATACGAAAGGTTTTTCACTTTAATAATTGGATTCATATCCTTTTTATCCAAATTAGATCACCTGTTCTTTTAAGAATCATTCCGATTTGCAAAGATTAGTATATAGTAAAAATAAGCAAAAGTAAAGTACACCACTTATGTTCACATCTCGGCTTTTCCTTCATATGTTTTAAAAAGGGGGGGATGCAAATGAAATTAATTGAAATGGTGGTCAACCATAAAATGAATCATATTAAGCCTGATGAGCTACTTGCTCTTGCGGGACAATATCAATTATCTTTAACTCAAAGTGAAGCTGTTCAAGTTTCCCAACTACTTGCAGGACAAAACATTAATATCTTTGACCCTCGTCAAAGACAAACTTTAATTGGCAGAGTTGCAGGTATCATAGGTATGAGTAGAGCAAAGCAAGTTGAAAACATATTCTATCAATTAACTGGAACAATATAATAAGAAAAGCGGAACCTGCTCATTCAGCTCGCGAAGAAAATAGGAAAAGACCCGGAAGGCGCTCTTTTGCCTTTCGAGGTCTTTTATCTTTTTCCGTGCTGAGCTAGACAGTGGAGCTAGACACCAGTACGCATCGAAAACTTTAAACCTTCTCATATAATATGAAAAGCGAATAACAACAGTCAGGTTTCACATAGCCTTTAAAAAAAGGACTCTCATCGTAATAGATGATTGTCCTTTTCCTTTTTAGCTATTTTTAATTTTTTCTAGTACACCCTCATCAAAGCTTTTATTTCTTAACATCTCTATTTCGAACTTATAGGGTGCTTTTTTATTACTTTTATCTTCACCAATAAAAGGGGTTTCTAAAATTTTAGGAATGGACATTAATTGTGAATGATGAACGATATAGCTAAGTACATCAAAGCCAATATGACCAAATCCGATATTTTCATGACGGTCTTTATGTGCACCTCGTTCATTTTTGCTATCATTGATATGCAACACTTTTATACGGTCTATTCCAATGATTTTATCAAATTCATTTAACACACCATCAAAGTCTTCTACGATATTATAACCAGCATCATGAATATGGCAAGTATCCATACATACAGACAACTTATCATTATGAGTAACACCATCTATAATCATGGCTAACTCTTCGAAGGTACGTCCGCATTCAGAACCTTTACCAGCCATCGTTTCTAAAGCAATTTGCACTTGATCATCTGCTATTAATACTTCATTTAATCCTTCAATAATTTTCTGAATCCCCACTTCACTACCTGCACCAACATGTGCGCCCGGATGCAAAACAATTTGTCTAGCTCCAATAGCTTCTGTACGATCAATTTCACTACGTAAAAAATTAACCCCTAACTCAAAAGTAGCTGGATTCGTTGTATTACCAATATTTATAATATAAGGGGCATGGACAATAATGTCTTCCATCCCGTTTTCAGTCATATGTTGTTGACCGTTTTCAATATTTAACTCTTCCACCTTTTTGCGACGAGTATTTTGCGGAGCACCCGTGTAAATCATAAATGTATTTGCCCCATATGAAGCAGCTTCTTCACTTGCTCCAAGTAGCATTTTTTTCCCACTCATAGAAACATGTGAGCCAATCTTTAACATTTGTATCCCCTTTCCCATAAGAAAAGCTTAAAGCACCCGTTTAGCGACGTATGGACTGAGACCCACACGATATGGGTCACACAGACGAAGAAGACATAAAAACCTATTTTTGTCTTTTTGCTATACGACGTTCTTTCCTTTTAAACTCTTCCACTTCGCGTTGATGTTTCTTTTTATACCCTGGTTTTACCTTTTTCGATTTTTGAACCATTGTTTTTGCCTTTACATCCATTTGAGATGCTTGTTTTTTACGATGCTTACGCTTGTTTCGTTCATCTATTTCAATCCAATCACCATCTTGAATATCCGCATCATGAAAAACGACACCCATTTTTTCAAGATGAATCAAAGCATTTTCATCTGATTGATCATAAAGAGTCGCAGCAATACCTGATTTCCCTGCACGTGCAGTTCTTCCTGTTCGGTGGATATAAAAATCCAAGTCAGAAGGTAGTTCATAGTTAATGATATGAGTAATGCCTTCAATATCAATTCCGCGTGCTGCTAAATCCGTTGCAACAATATATTGATAATCCAAATTATTAATTTGTTTCATCATTCGTTTTCGATCCCTTGGAGATAAATCACCATGAATACGACCAACTGACAGACCTTTTTCAATTAATTCATCAGCAACAGTATCCGCCATTTTCTTCGTATTTGTAAAAATAATCGCCAAATACGGGTTATAACGAACAAGAACATCATGTAATAATTGAGTTTTATTTCGATGTCGAAGCGGAATCAAAACATGCTCAATTTTTGCAGCTGTTGCTTGATTTGGGTTTACTTGGACATATTTAGGATTTTCCATATATTTTTTCAAAAATGGCTTTAACTTCTCTGGAATAGTCGCTGAGAATACTAGCATTTGAATTTTTTCAGCCATGCGTGAAGCAAACTGATCCACATCTTCGATAAAGCCCATATCAAGCATCAAGTCAGCCTCATCGACAACAAGCATTGTCGCACTATATAACTGTAAGGCTTGCTCATCTACCAAATCCTTTATTCTACCCGGTGTTCCAATAACAAGCTGAGGTTGCGTTTTTAACTTGTCAATCGTACGTTGCTTATCCGTTCCACCGATATAGCATTTAATTTGAATGGGTGCATCCTCTGGAAAATGTTCAGCAATTTTCAAAGCTTCTTTATAAATTTGATTCGCTAATTCTCGGGTTGGGGCAGCGATGATTGCTTGAACCTCTTGCTTTGAAGGGTCAATCTTATTCATGATTGGAAGCAAATACGAGTGTGTTTTTCCTGTACCCGTTTGAGATTGCCCAATTAAACTGTGATCATTTAAAATAGCAGGAATCACGCGCTCCTGAATTTCCGTAGGCTTTGTAAAACCTAATGTGGTAACAGCATCTATCATATAACTTTTCAAATTAAATCGTTCAAATTGGTTTTGATTCATCAAAATACTCCTTTATCTATCTAATCGATCATTATAGGTTATCTTTATATTATAAAATATTTAGTAAAAAAACATAAGGTTTACCACTTGAATTCGTTGGTCATTAATAAGTATCATGGACTACTTATAGAAAAGCCAAACAAGCTCTTTTAGTGTGAAACGAAAAATAACCATTCTTTCGCCCATTTTAAACTACCGTTACCATCTTACCCTCTTTCCACCAACTTCACAACAGCTAGTTCAAGTTTCTACAATGTTCAAACATTTTTTTCACTTTTGCATAATGATATAGAAGAAATACTATTAGTCCCTAAAAGGAGGAGAAAAAGAAATGTTCCAAGAAAGATCCCCACGTCAAGGACCAAATGTTCAGCCGCCTAATGGTCCATTCAGACAACAACAACGACCCATTTTTCAAAGAATGCCCCAAGAAAATCGTCCTTTTTTACAACAAAGACCTCAGCAGCCTCAAATGAGCCGTCCATTCGGAGCAAATGGACCCATTCAACAGCAGTCGAATAACAAGGGCTTTCTAGGTAAAATTTTCGGTAAGTCTAAACATAAACAAACTCCCCAAAATCTATTTGCGCCACCATCGGGAGTGAAACAAGAAACCCGTAGTAGTGGTCGAAGTAGCGGTGGTATTTTAGAAACATTAAAAAACCCTGAAGGTCTTAATACGATGTTGAATAATACTCAAAGAGTTCTTCAAGCTGCCGAACAATTTACACCAATGATTCAACAATACGGGCCCATCGTAAAAAATATACCGTCCATATGGAAACTAATGCGTGCCGTCAGTTCCAGTGACGACACATCAAGTGATTCAAAAAAGGAACAAACTAAACCAGAAAAAACACCCAATAAACAACAAGAATTCAAGGAATCCGCAGTCGAAGAGAGGCCAAAACAACGCGCAAAGAAAAAGAAAAGCGAATCAGTCCCTAAACTATATATTTAAGCCGTTTTCGATTAAGCAATATCTCCAACAACGGATAATCTGTCTTCATACTTGTTATTTTGTATTATTTTTCATCCTCTTATATAATAGAAAAGAAACATTCATCGTTTCTTGCCTATAAAGGAGGACATTTAATAAATGAAAGTACTAAAAATATCCCCGCGCGGCTATTGTTATGGTGTGGTCGATGCCATGGTAATCGCAAGAAATGCGGCTCTAGATAAAACATTACCTCGTCCTATTTATATATTAGGAATGATTGTCCATAACAAGCATGTTACAGACGCATTCGAGGAAGAAGGAATTATTACCCTAGACGGAAAGAATCGGGAAGAGATTATTGAAAAAGTTGATCATGGTACAGTCATTTTCACTGCTCATGGCGTCTCTCCTGATATAAGAAAAATTGCAGATAAAAAAGGACTTGTTTCAATAGATGCAACATGCCCTGATGTAACAAGTACTCACCAATTAATTCATGATAAGGAACAAGAAGGTTATCAAGTCATTTACATTGGAAAAAAGGGGCACCCAGAACCTGAAGGAGCTGTAGGTGTAGCTCCAGATGTCGTTCATCTTGTTCAAACGATTGAAGATGTTGATGCATTAAATTTGAACTGTGATAAAATTATCGTCACTAACCAAACAACCATGAGCCAATGGGACGTGGCAGCTCTAATTGAAAGAGTAAAAGATAAATACCCACATGCTGAGATTCATAAGGAGATTTGTTTAGCCACCCAGCTCCGTCAAGAAGCAGTAGCGAATCAGGCAAATGAAGCGGATGTATTAATCGTTGTTGGTGATCCCAAAAGTAATAACTCAAACCGTCTCGCTCAAGTATCTGAAGAAATCGCAGCAACAAAAGCTTATCGGATTGCTGATATTTCTGAGCTAAATCTTGACTGGCTAAAGGATGTTGAAACGGTAGCCGTTACATCTGGAGCATCAACACCAACTCCGATTACGAAAGAAGTGATTTCTTTCTTGGAAAAATATGATCAGAACGATGAATCCACTTGGAATACTGAAAAGAAAACACCGCTAAACAAAATATTACCGAAAATTAAAGTAGTTAAGTAAAAAGGTAACACACCGTATAGTCAACAGCTTGGCACCTAATCGCATCAAAAGCTTTAACCATTTTATTTTAAAAAAAGTCGTCAGATGACGACTTTTTTTTGAGTCATTACACAAAAG
This sequence comes from uncultured Bacillaceae bacterium, assembly GCA_963751845.1. Lineage (GTDB taxonomy): Bacteria > Bacillota > Bacilli > Bacillales > DSM-1321 > Peribacillus. The sequence goes on along the minus strand of CAVVWH010000016.1, from coordinate 101,761 downwards.
TAAACGGGTCTGTATTTAATTTAGATGGAATAAACTCTACAGCTAACTTCCGCTCACGGCACATCTCAGTCAATACTGCCGCAACTCCCTGCTTCATCACCTTTTCAACATTATGACCAGGATCGACAATATTTAAGCCAATCATCATTGCATCATGTGCCGTATGATAATACAGATCCCCAGTTACATATACGTCTGCCCCTTTGAACTTTGCAGCCTGGAAATATTTATTTCCATCTCCACCTAGAACAGCTACCTTTTTTATCTTTGCCTTCAAGTCTCCAACAACTCGAACTCGATTGACATCTAATGTCACTTTCACATGCTCTGCAAATTCCTCAAGAGTCATTTCTCTAGCTAGAGTACCAATTTTCCCAAGTCCAAGAACCTCTCCCTGATTGTCTAGGCTATAAATATCATAAGCCACTTCCTCATATGGGTGCGCCTTAATCATAGCTGATAGCACTTTTTTCTCAATCGTTTCAGGAATAATCGTTTCAATCCGAACTTCCGATACTGCTTCAAGCCGTCCTAGCTCGCCAATAGTTGGTTCACTTCCTTCTTCAGGTAAAAAACGTCCTGTTCCTTCAGCTGAAAACGAGCAATGACTATAATTTCCGATTGCCCCTGCTCCCGCTTTTCCTAGTGCTTCTCTCACTGCAGCTTCAAATTCCTTAGGCACAAACACTACTAACTTTTTCAGAGCAACCTCATTAGTTGGTACGAGAACTTCTGTATTTTCTAACTGAAGTGCTGCAGCGAGTAAATCATTCACGCCTCCCTTAGTTATATCCAAATTTGTGTGAGCAGCATAAACAGCAATATCATGTTTAATCAATTTTTCAACGATCCTACCTGCAGTACTTGTTGTATCAATTTTCTTTAAAGGACGATAAATCAGAGGGTGATGAGCAATAATTAACTCCACATTGTTTTCAATTGCTTCATCTACAACTTCCTCTAATACATCAAGTGCAATCATCACTTTTGATACTGGTTTATTTAAAGAACCAATATGTAGACCAATCGGGTCTCCTTCCATTGCATATCGTTTAGGCGAAAATTGTTCAAACAACTCAATAATTTGGTAACCATTTGCTGTCTTCATTGACCAAGCACCTCCTCAATAACCGTGATTTGTGCAAGAATTTCATTACGCTTTTCCTCTAAATGATTATTGCCACTTGCATCCATTTGCTCAATAATTTTTTGGAAATGGATTTTCTCCTGCGTCCATTTTTTCACAAAAACAGCAGAACGCTGCTTTAATAAAAATGGTCCAAATTGTATTTTTCTATCTCGATTATCTTCATATAGCTTCAGTGGTTTACCACGTTCAGCAACTAAAATTTCATATATTTTTCCGTCTTCTTCCAAAATTTCTTCATCTTTTAACTCCCAACCATTTTCCATTAACCAAATTCGCACATTTTGGGAGCCAACATTCGGTTGAAGAATAAGACGTTCTACTTTAGCTAATTTTTCCTTTCCTCTTTCTAATATACTAGAAATTAAAGTTCCGCCCATACCAGCAATCGTCACTGCTGTTGCTTCATCTATTTTCAGCACATCTAAACCATCGCCTTTTCGAACGTCAATTCTTGTTTGTAGCCCCGTTTCCTTCACTTGATTTACAGCTGATTGATAGGGTCCTTCTACTACTTCTCCAGCTATAGCTTTAGAACATAAGTTATTTTTAACAGCATAACAAGGGAGGTACGCATGGTCTGAGCCAATATCTGCGAGAATACTTCCTTTTGGTATATGTAGGGCCACACGCTGCAAACGCAACGATAATTTTTCATGATTCATCATATCAACTCACTTACATAAATTTCGAATATTTCTCTCTTTAAAATTATAACAATACTCCCCATGTTCCGCGAGCATTAGAAAAACACGACTTATCGCCCCAATGGCGAAAGTCGATGCACCTCCCGCATGACATGGAGGTCCTATCATCAATTATATCTGAACCTCTCATGACTAAAGTCACGAGGTTCTAAGGTACTTTCATTCAGCCTTCGTCTGAATGACCGAAAACAAGTTTTCGGCTGACATCAGCCACTAAGCTATTTCCCTTAGACTTTCATGGACAAGGCAACTATTGCTGCCATTATCGCCCTGTGGGCTCGGTTCAAAACCCTTTTATATTGAAGTTTTACAAGCCGATGCTACTTAATTGTTTCTTATTCAAATGTTTCATTCGTTTCATTTCCTGTTCGTGGTTTTCAAAGAACTGATTCCAAGTTTTATTTGCTCGTCCAACATCTATTTCACGTAGATTATCTTTTGTATTCATGATGAGAAAGGCACTGTACAAATCACGTTGAACATCCCCCTGTTCGAAGTGGTTCCAACGTTTGGAGAGTTTTTTCTTCACGCAAGTTTGCGTGAAGTGTTCAAATTGACTGGCTTTTACTTTAGCGGTATCAATCCGCTTTAGTTTTAAGCCGAAATATTTTAGTTTGTTGTCGATCATCGTAAGAAGCATCGATGGCGCACGATTTGCTAATGACTTTCCAAAACGTTTTTTACGTTTGAATCGCCCAGTCTTTTCACTAACCTCTGTTTTCTTTGCTTTTGCTTGAAGTCCTTTGAAATTCATTGTTTCAACTCGGACATCTAAACCTAACGAGAGAATATGGTTTGCTAGAATGTTATGCGCAATTCTCCTCTTATCAGCTACCTTTCGGCTCATTTCAGCTAACTCTTTTCGAGTTTTCTTGTAATTTTCACTTTGAATCCATTTCTCTCGATTTGATTGTATTGATTGTGCCATCTTCATTGTACTTGTTTGGGTTATTTGCTCTACGGCCTGCGATCTAATTTCCGCTGTAAGATCCGTTTTTTGCGTTCTTCTATAGATAATCCTTCTGCCAGCTCAAGTAGCTTCACTTCCTTTTCAGAAGCAATGGCGATTGTGGATGTGCCAATATCTAATCCCACACGAGCCTTTTCATCTTTGGAATAATTCTGATTGTCGTTTCTTTGGTGGAAAACCTTTTAATACAAATTGAACGAAGTAACGATTTTTACCACGAATTTGCTTTTTTAAAAGTCGGCAATATTTGATTTTATCCTGAAGCGCAAGATGTGCGTATTCATCTCGATCTTTCATCATGACAGGCAGGATAATCCCTAACCATTCCATGCGTTTGTTTTCGGGAAAATAACGAAAACCAGTCTTGTTTGTCTTTTCTTCTAACGAAAAGAACTGACCCACTGAACAAAAATGTACTTTCTTACCGTTCCCATACATGACTTTCTCCATTGCTTGAAACGCACGTTCAGCGATATTCTGAGCCATTTGGGAACCGATGTTTTGCTTAAACTTACGCCCCATTCCTTGAACGTACATATTTAAGTCGAATTTACGAACGCCATATTGTTCTTTCAATTGATTCAGAAGTTGTTTGCGTTCTTTCCCTTTCCGCATACGAACCGCTTCCCAATACCTAGGATTGCGTATCATATATTTATATCTACGCCATGCTTCGCCTAGACAGGCATTGTAGATATTTCGCCCAATGTTTAAGCGTCTTTCTAAGATATATTCTTGCCATGTTTCAACTTTCAATGACAAAGTAAGCACATAGCTTGGTGTTGCCATCTAGGCTCAGCTCCTTTCGCTATTTCGTTTGTTGATGTCGAATGTATTGGCGGATCTGTTGTTCTGTATTTTCACTTTACAATATGGTACTGAATGAAGTATACATATCCCCTACCATGTTTAACGTCTGTCAAATCTTTCACCTTATGCTAATGATAACATCATATTGAAAGATTTAGGAGAAATGAGGGCGTTATATTAGTGCTTTTTTGTGTATATTTGACTGAACATATGTCGGATAGTTAACGTGGCATAAGCCACGCCCTATCCGAAGCCGATTCATCTCATGACTAAAGTCACGAGTGTTCTCGGCTATTTTATAAATTCTGACAGTAAAAAAAGACTGCATTGCCTTTACAGACAATCCAGCCAATCTTTGAAGCATTATTTTAAGCCTTGTAAAAACTTTACCATTCCCTCAGCCTGATCTTCTTTAACTAAACCAGCAGGCATAGTATTCTTTCCATTGGTAATAATATCTTTTATTTCATCTGCTGAGCGTCGATCACCAACCCCTTTTAGAGCAGGACCCACACCACCCTGATAGGCATCCCCGTGACAGCTAATACAAGTTTGTTTATAAATATCTTCCGGTTTGGCGGAGGCATTAGCAGGTTCTTCTGTTTTGCCCTCACCTGCTTGTTCTTTCGCTATTTGTTCCGCATCACCTAAGCCCTTAAAAGAAAGGAAAAACATAAGTCCAATTCCAAAAACCATGATTAACACAAATGGTATAACTGGATTACGATTCATACCACAACCTCCCCCTTTGTAGACCTTACACTTTATTTCAGAATATTCTGTACAAGCAATTATAATTTTACTTGAAAAAACGGTTAAGGAAAAGAGTAAAGCATCCAGATATGAAATATTTTCTCTCTTTTTACATTTTTTATACATATGTATTCACATTTTATAATGATTCATGGTGAACACCATTTTTTCCTCTATTTTAATAAAGAGATTTAGTTAAAAAATAGATGATAATCATTCCACCCACAATGCCTGCAATTGAAAAATACAATAATCTTAATTTTCGACCTACTAAAAACCAAATCACACATTGTAGAAGTAGTAGGAAATATAAGAATCCATTACTTGAAGGAAATAGTAGATCAACTACATTTACAGATTCAATCAGAACTAATAACGCTAAACAAACCAGTGCTAGATGGAATAGTAGACCATTTTCTAAATATCGAACGATAAAAAGTCCAAAAATAATAATAGCAATTGCTGTTAAGGTTATTTGCAATCCTTTGGGAAATTCAGTAAAATAATTAACAAATAGAATGGTAAAAAATATGACCGTGAATATCCATATTGGGATATGTAATGAAATATTGCTCTTCTTATTTGTTTGTGAAATGTCTTCTTCGCCACCACTATACAAAGTGAGTAAATAATCACAATATTTCTCAGGAAGTAACTTTGTTTGCTTCCAATACTTAATTTCATGGATTATGATTTTCTTACGTGTTTCATTCATATGCACAACCTCATTTATAAATTCTTTTCTGCCTATTATATCGGCAAGAGATACAAACAATTGAGAGGTAAAGTGAGGAAGCGCCTACCATATATAGAGCTAAAGGATCTATATTCTGATTTCATAAAAAAAAGCCCCTCTTGTAGGTTACAAGATGGGACTCAGGATTCATTCTACTCTAAAAAGTCTTTTAGTCGTTTGCTTCGACTTGGATGTCTAAGCTTACGTAGTGCTTTTGCTTCAATTTGACGAATACGTTCACGTGTAACACCAAAAACTTTACCTACTTCTTCAAGTGTACGTGTGCGACCGTCATCTAATCCAAAACGAAGACGAAGAACATTTTCTTCACGATCAGTTAGTGTATCAAGAACATCTTCAAGCTGTTCTTTTAACAGTTCATATGCTGCATGTTCTGAAGGAGATGTTGCCTCATGATCTTCAATAAAATCGCCTAAGTGAGAATCATCTTCTTCACCAATAGGTGTTTCAAGGGAAACAGGTTCTTGAGCTATTTTCAAAATTTCACGAACTTTTTCCGGAGTTAAATCCATATCTTCTGCAATTTCCTCCGGTAATGGTTCACGTCCTAAATCTTGAAGTAGCTGTCTTTGAACACGAATTAATTTGTTAATCGTTTCAACCATGTGTACGGGAATTCGGATCGTTCTCGCTTGGTCTGCAATGGCACGCGTAATGGCCTGACGAATCCACCAAGTGGCATACGTACTAAATTTAAAGCCTTTGCGATAGTCAAACTTTTCAACCGCTTTAATTAGACCCATATTACCTTCTTGAATTAAGTCTAAGAATAACATCCCACGACCAACATAACGCTTCGCAATACTGACAACAAGACGTAAGTTTGCTTCCGCTAAACGACGCTTCGCTTCCTCGTCCCCTTGTTCAATTCTTTCTGCTAACGAAACCTCGTCTTCAGCAGATAATAGGTCTACTCGTCCAATTTCCTTCAAGTACATTCGAACGGGATCGTTGATTTTAACACCTGGAGGAACACTCAAATCGTTCAAGTCAAACTCTTCTTCTTTTTCGTTTTCTTTACTGTTTGGTTCATCATCATCATCATCTTCACTGTCACCATCAGTGAGAACTTCAATGCCATGTTCCCCTAAATATTCATAGAACTCATCCATTTGATCAGAATCTAATTCAAACTTTCCAATTTTTGCTGCAATTTTTTCTAAAGTTAGTGAGCCTTTCTTTTTACCTAACTCCACTAACTGTTCTTTTACTTGATCAAGAGTTAATTCATTTTCAACTTCTTTGGAACGTGCTGGTTTTTCAGCCATTAGTTCCCCTCCTTCCAAAACTTACACAAACAGTCGTTATAACATTTTTCTTAATTGGATAATTTCCATAGCAATCTTAGCAGCAGCTATCGTATCGCTACGTCTTTCCGCTTCTTTTTGTTCTTCTTGTTTTTCTTTTATCTTTAACATTTTTTCGTATTTCAACACTTGATTTATACAATCATTTAGTTCTTTGTCAAAGACTTCTGCATCAACTGACATCATTTCAATTTCAGAAACAATCCTTCTTAAGTTCTGATCAGGTAAAAAAGTAAGAAAAAAACTGGTATCTGGTTCATGCCCATCTTCATAATAAGCATATAAATACGTGATAATCGCTTGATGTTCATCTAGATGTAAAATATGGTTTCCTAACAATTGCTGGATCTTATAAGTAGCTTCTTTACTTTTTAACATATGTGCTATTAAGATTCTTTCCGCATTAAGATAAGCGGGCCTTAATTTATGTTCGTACTGTAGGGTCAAAGTTTTTTGAATTGGCGCTTTAGGCAACGTACCTTTCTTTCGTTCACTGAAAAAAACTTGACGCTGCTGATTCTCCAAAGCATCTAAAGAAAGAGAGAATTCACTAGAGAGTTGACGCAAGTAGTAATCTCTCTCCACCGCATTTGATAATCGAGAAATTTCTTTTAGCACTTCCTCAATATATTGAATCCGATCTCCTTCATTATTTAATTTTTTACCTATTCGTAGGAAATGTAACTTAAATGCCATATATGTTAGACTATCCCCTATTACCTGAGAAACAAAGCTTTTTTCACCATATTTCTTAATGTAATCATCGGGGTCCAGGTTGTCTGGCATAAGTGCTACTTTAACACTAAAACCTTGTTCCTGCAGCATATTTGCTGCTCGATTTGCTGCATGTAAGCCAGCAGAGTCAGAATCATAACAAATAATAATTTGATTTGTATTCCGTTTTAAAAGCTTTATATGCTGATCTGTTAAGGCCGTTCCCATTGTTGCTACACTATTTTCAACGCCTGCTCGAACGGCAGAGATACAATCTGCAAACCCTTCAAAAATAACAGCTTGTTCTTTTTTCCTTATATGTGAGCGTGCCTGATGAAAGTTATATAATATTTTACTTTTATTAAAGATTGGTGTTTCAGGACTGTTTAAGTATTTAGGCTGTTCATCACCTAATGCTCTTCCTGAGAACGCAATCGTATTCCCTTGATAGTCCATAATCGGAAATATTACTCTATTGCGAAAACGGTCAAAATAGGACTCATCTTTTTCTCTAAAAATAATAAGACCTGCTTTTTCCATAAATTCAGTTGAAAACCCTCTTTTCTTCAAGAATTTTGAAACAAAATCCCATGAATCAAGTGCGTATCCAATATGAAATTGATCAATCGTCTCCTCGGTAAATCCACGATTAAGAAGGTATTCTAATGCTTCTTGACCTTCATTTGTATGTGTGAGAAGATGATGATAAAATTTTCGTAATAGTTCATGTGCTTCAATCATTTGCTCTGAACCAGCGGGCAAGGAAGAACGTTTTTGCTCTTTATTTATTTCAACATCAAGAGGAATATTTCCTTTTTCCGCTAATACCTTAGCAGCTTCAACAAAGCTATATCCTTCAATGTCCATTAAAAATGTAAAAATATTTCCACCTGCTCCACAACCAAAGCAATGGAAAATTTGCTTTTCAGACGAAACAGAAAACGAGGGGCTATTTTCACCATGGAAAGGACATAGACCAAAATAATTTCGGCCTTGTTTTTTCAACTGTACATATTCACCAATCAATTCGACAATATCAACAGCTTCTCGAATTTGGTTTATCTTTTCATCTTCTATTCGGGCATTTGTCATATTTTCACCTTACATTTTAGGTGATATTTTTTAATTCGATACAAGTAGCTATTTTCCTTCAAAGTTCGACAAAATTTTTACAAGTTTATTAATAAAATTTTTTCGGTCTTCCTTTGTGAAAGCTTTCGGCCCTTTTGTATGCTTACCAGCTCGACGTAATTTTGCGGAATAATATCGCATATCTAAGAACATCGAAATATTCTCATCGGTATATTCCCCTCCCTTTGAAGAAAGAACATATACTGCTTTCGGTAGTAATGTTCCAGCCAATCCAATATCGTTTGTAATAACAATATCACCCTTTTTCACTGCATTAACGATGTATAAGTCAGCTGCTTCTTTTACTGCATCAACATATACCCATTTTCCTTCTGGATCATTCATCATATTTTTGTAAGAGGCGACAAAAATAACATCCACTTGAAAGCGGTTGGCACAATCTAAGATTTCTTTTTTTACAGGGCAAGCATCTGCATCGACGTAAATCGATAGTTTTTCGTTCATAACATTTAATTCTACATTTTTCCCCATAATCCTCTTTCTCCGTTAAATCTTTATTTTGCAATTGTAAATATGTAAATGTATGTATGACGAAAACCTTGACTTCTCGTTAGTTATAGTTTATTCCTTATTAATTAACTCTAAACCTTAAGAATGTAATTTCTCACAATTTTTTATTATAATCTATTTTTAATAAAGTTTCCATCCTTTTTACATAAGAAAAACACGACTTATCACCCAAATAGCGAAAGTCGCTGTTTTTCTTATACTTTAACCCTAAAAAAAGTTAAATTTTATTAAATTACAAAAAAATTGGATGGAGCAATTACCCATATTATGGTGTAATCGTCCATCAACTATTCCAAACATAGTATGATACATTAACATCATACAATACACTTAATTATTTAATATATCTTTCGGTTTTGAAAAATATTAATGATTAAATTTGCTGTTTCTTCAACAGCCTTATTAGTTACATCAATAATTGGACATTTGAGCTTTGATGTAATTGTTTCAAAATACTTTAATTCTTCTTTAATTCGCTCAACATTCGCATAAATAGCTTGGTCATTTAATCCAAGAGACTTTAAACGTTCTTTTCGGATATCATTCAACTTTTCCGGACTAATTTTAAGACCGATAATTTTTTCAGCTGGCACTAAAAATAACTCTTCCGGAGGCTCTACTTCTGGAACAAGTGGAACGTTTGCTACTTTGTAACGCTTGTGGGCTAAATATTGTGAAAGCGGCGTCTTAGAAGTACGTGATACACCGACTAAAACAATATCTGCACGTAAAATGCCTCGAGGATCACGACCATCATCATATTTTACAGCAAATTCAATGGCTTCAACACGTTTAAAATAATCTTCATCTAGTTTTCTAACGAGCCCTGGCTCATTTAGTGGTTTTAAAGATGCCCGTTGTTGAAGAATGTCCATGAGTGGTCCCAAAATATCATAGGCAGCTAGATTTTCTTTTTCCACCTGCTGCTTCATATATGCTCTTATTTCTGGCTTCACAAGTGTAAATGCAATAATCGCATCATTTAATTTAGCAAGTGAAATTACTTCATCTACATTCTGTTCATCTTCTATGTATGGAATTCTTTTAATGACAAAAGAAGCACCCATAAACTGACTCGCAGCTGCTTTTGTAACTAATTCCGCTGTTTCTCCTACCGAATCAGATACGACATATATGATTGAACCATTCTTAACAGTCATCCTATTTGCAAGCCCCCTAATAGCTTTCATCAGCTAATGCAACAAAAGCTTTTGTTATATTTGTTTTTGTAATTCTACCGATTACCTCGTAACCTTTTTCCGTTTCCTTGACGACCGGCAAAGAATCAATTTGCTTTTCAATTAATTTCTTAGCTACATCAATCATCAAATCTTCTCTAGAACACAATGTAATATTTGGCATTCTAGTCATAATAATGTTAACAGGTATGGAAGCCAATTCCTGTTTTCCTATACTAGCTCGGAGTAAATCTTTTCGTGAAAGAACACCAACTAATATAGAACTCTTATCAACGACAAATAACGTACCAACATCCTCTAAAAACATCATAACAATCGCGTCATAAACAGAGATATTCTCATTAACAACGACAGGAATGGATTGATAATCTTTTACAAAGATATGATTTAAACTATCTGTTAAGAGTTGAGTACCCGACTTTCCGGTATAAAAATAACCTACACGCGGTCTCGCATCAAGAAATCCAGCCATTGTTAATATTGCTAAGTCTGGGCGAAGCGTTGCCCTTGTTAAACCTAATTGCTCTGCAATATGCTCACCCGTTATAGGTCCGTTCCCCTTCACAATTTCCAATATTTTTTCCTGACGTTTATTCAGTTCGATTGTAATCACCACCTTAATAGGTAAAACAAAAAGGAAATCAATTATAATTCACTATACCATTATTAACTACAAAAATGTAATCAATTGCTTTACGGAAGCGCAAGGCGCTTCCGCTTTTCTGTCTATACAGGCTAGCCCCTCGAGACGCTTCGGTCCTGCTGATAAAGGCTTTACTCCAGCGCTTGTCGGGGCTGAACAAGCCGGTTCCACTTTTCTTTTTACGATACGATAATTTTATTCATGGCTGCGTAGGTTGATATTAGGTCGCTTATTTCTTTCATTAGAGACAAACGATTATTTCGAATAGCTTCTTCATCGGCCATTACCATCGTATGTTCAAAATATTGTTCAATTTCCGTTTGAAGAGAAATAAGCAATTCAAAGCGTTCGACTTCATTTGTAGTTTCATTATAGTTCACTGCAATATTTTGATATTTGTCAAACAATGCTTTTTCTTGTTCGTTTTCAAAAATAACAGGATTAACAGCAACTTGCTGTTCACATTTTACTGCAATATTCATTACACGACTTAAGGCTTCTAAACTTTCTTTAAAACCTGCTTCATCCTTTTTCGTTTCTAGCACTTGTGCACGATTTACAAGAGCAGAAACATGGCCTATTTCTCCTGTTAATAAGCTATCAATTATATCATAGTGAATATGTTTATCTTGCAGCAGATGTTTAACACGTGCTTTAAAGAATGTTAATAAATCTTCCCTTATTTCAGCTACATCACGTTTGCCTATACCTTTAGCTTCAATTTCTTGCAAGGCTAAATCGATAACTTTTTCTATTGAAATCGCCCAGTTTTTCTCGGTTAGAATTTGCACAATACCACTCGCCTGTCTTCTTAAAGCGTAAGGGTCTTGAGATCCTGTTGGGATGACATTAATCGCATAGAATGAAGCAATTGTGTCAATTTTTTCTGCCACACTTAAGATTGCTCCAATAGTAGAAGGTGGTACGCTATCATCTGCGGATTTTGGCATATAGTGTTCGTGAATCGCTGCTGCAACTTCCTTTGCTTCGCCTTTTAATAAGGCATATTTTTCGCCCATATACCCCTGCAATTCTGGGAATTCATACACCATATGGCTTACTAAATCAAATTTTGCAATGCTAGCTGCACGAAGAGCCAGATCTTTATCTACAGGTAAGTGTAACTCATCTACTAAAGCTCCAGTGATCGCTGTTACCCGCCCAGTTTTTTCAGCTAGAGTACCAATTTCCTCATGATATACAATGGATTCAAGCTTTTTCAAAGCACCAGAAATTTCTTTCTTTTGATCTTCCTTGTAGAAGAACGCAGCATCGGAAAGTCGTGCTCGTAATACCTTTTCATTTCCTTTTGCTACTGTATCAAGATGCTGATCATTCCCATTTCGTACAGTTACAAAGTAAGGAAGTAACTTACCATTTTTGTCTTTAACCGGGAAATAACGTTGATGCTCTTTCATCGACGTAATTAATACTTCACTTGGCAACTCTAAAAATTCCTCTTCAAATCCACCAAATAAAACAGTAGGATACTCAACAAGATTATTTACCTCTTCTAGTAAATCCTCATCCACAGGAATAATCCAATTCTTCTCTGCCTCTAATTCTTTTATTTGCGTTAAAATCATATTACGTCGCTTATCAGGATTTGCAATGACATACTGTTCTGCAAGTTTTGCTTCATATTCAGTAGGATCTTCAATCGCAATCGTTTCACCTAAAAAACGATGACCTTTCGTCTCTCGACCTGTAGGTACATCAGCGATAGAAAATGGAACAACCTCTTGACCAAATAGGGCAATTAACCATTTGATTGGGCGGATGAAACGAAGCTCTTGGTCAGCCCATCGCATATTTTTACCAAATGTCATTCCTGTAATAATCGATTGTAGTTCGGTTAATAACTCTTTTGTCGGTTGACCTTTAATGAATTTATTTAAGTGAACGTATTCTACACCTTTAATTTCTTTAAAGTAAATATCATCGGTTGACATGCCTTGACCTTTTGTAAAGCCTATAGCTGCTTTTGTCCAGTTTCCTTCAGCATCCAAAGCAATCTTCTTAGCTGGTCCCTTTACTTCTTCATCAATGTCCTTTTGCGCTTCTGCGACATCTTGAACAAGTACGGCTAATCGTCTTGGTGATGAAAATACTTCAACTTTTCCAAACTCGATCGCTTTTTCTGAAAACCATTTTTGCACTTTTTCACCCAATTGATTCATTGAGGTGGTCACGAAACGTGCTGGTAGTTCCTCTAAACCAATTTCTAATAATAAATTACGCTTGCTCATTTGTATTCTCTCCTTTCACGTTCAAAATCGGGAAGCCTAGTTTTTCTCGTTCTTCATAGAAGGTTTTAGCTACTTTTCTAGCCAAGGAACGACAACGAGCAAGATACCCGGTTCTTTCTGTTACAGATATAGCTCCTTTTGCATCCAAAAGGTTGAATGTGTGTGAGCATTTCAACACATAATCATACGCAGGATGAACAAGCCCTTCTTCCATTTGACGATGAGCTTCTTTTTCATACATGTTGAAGAGAGTAAATAACATGTCTAAATCTGATGTTTCAAATGTATATTTTGAATGTTCATATTCTGGTTGGCCAAAAATATCACGAACTGTAAAGCCATTTGTCCACTCTAAATCAAATACATTTTCCTTTTCCTGAATATAAGATGCTAGACGTTCAATTCCATAAGTAATTTCTACGGAAACCGGTCTGACACTCCAGTCCACCAACTTGTTGGAAATAAGTAAACTGTGTGATTTCCATACCATCTAACCAGACTTCCCAACCAAGTCCGGCACAACCTAATGAAGGGTTTTCCCAGTTATCCTCAACAAAACGAATATCGTGCTCAAGAGGATTGATTCCAAGTGCCTTTAATGAGTCTAAATAAAGCTCTTGAATATTATCTGGTGATGGTTTCATAATGACTTGGAATTGATGGTGTTGATACAAGCGGTTTGGATTTTCTCCATAACGACCATCTGCTGGACGGCGCGAAGGCTCCACGTAAGCTACGTTCCAGGGCTCTGGTCCAATTGCGCGTAAAAACGTATATGGACTCATCGTTCCTGCACCTTTCTCCGTATCATAAGCGTTCATTAGAATGCAGCCTTGGTCAGCCCAATGCTTTTGTAACGTTAAAATCATATTTTGAATATTCATTCCTGCACCTCCGAATTTTAAAAGCGAAAGCGGCTCGCCCACATGGGAAGGCCGACTAAGTTCGCCACGTCCTGATGTCTTCTGTCGGCATGACCCACGTCCTGTGGGCCTAAGAAAATAGGGAAAGACCCAAAAGGCGCTTTTTGCCTTTTGAGGGCTTTCATCTTTTTCGTAGGGAGCTAGCCGCTGTAGCTAGATAACTAAAACTAATTGAATAAGAAAAGGTTGGATTCGGGACTTACTTTTATTATATACAACAAAAACTCCCGACCCTATGCTTAATACAAAGCATAGGGACGAGAGTATACCCGCGGTTCCACCCTAATTGTTATTTCCAAAGAAATAACCTCTTTTAAAAACCAATTGCTCCGGAATGCCCTTCCCTGAATATCCATACCCTGGCTTTCACTATTCCCAGGTTCGCTTTTATGGAGAAAGACAGGTACTCCCTTCCATCAACACAAGAATATATTTGATTGTATTCTATCCAACACTGAAAAAAATGTCAACCTAAAACAAATCTTTCATCGAATCTAATTGTTTTAAAAATTTTTTGGACTTCAAATGAAGACCGGAATACTCGTCATAATAGGCATCAATGACTTTTTGTAATTCCTTTTTTGTTTCTAGTTTTACAGATATTTTACCGAGACGGGAAAGATCAATATAATAAAATATACGCAGTAACTTCACTGTAGCAGGCGATATTTTTAAATGATAATGATCCTTTTCTAAGCAACGATGACAAATAAAGCCTGCTTGACGAAGAGAGAAAGCAAATTCTCCCTCGGTTTCACCGCATACAGCACATTGATTGAGAATCGGATGAATCCCGTTTACGGGAAGCATTTTCATTTCAAAAATAAATTTTAAAACTTCTGGATCATATTCTTCATTTATGTAATGGAGGGTCTGATAAAGCAACTCAAATAAATAAGGATTTGGCTTTTTATCCTCTATACTTCGATCCAATAATTCGATTATGTAAGAGGCATATGCAGTCGCATATAAATCTTCTCGTATAAAACGCATCGAGTCAATCATTTCACCTTGCTGTAAACTACCAAGACCCGTGGAAGACGAAACAAGAAAATAGCCGTAACAAAATAATTGCGTAACAGAAGCAAGCCTACTATTAGGCTTGCTTGCTCCTCTTGCTATGGCACCTATTTTCCCAAATTCGCGGGTATAAATTGTAATTATCTTATGAGTTTCACCATAATCTGTTCGCCTAATGACTATGCCCTCACATTTTTGAAACATGCTTAGACACCACCAATTCTTGCCAAGCTAATTAATTAGGAAACAGGAAAATCGATATTTGCTAGCTCTTCATTTGTCTGCTCGGCTCTTTCCTGCTTTTCGACTTCCATCTCTTTAAACAGTAGATAGGTGTCCACATTACCTGTTTCAGAAAATAACTTCCAGGTAAATTCCAACATCTTAAAGCCCACCCTTCGTGTTGACTAGCACATTTTCATTTCCAACCTATTTTTAGCTTGACCTAATTCTCCACTTTCATGAAGCGTAAAATTTGTTAATTAATATTCATCTTCATTAAACCCATAATCCCGAAGTTGGCTTGCTTTATTACGCCAATCTTTTTGAACCTTGACCCAAAGCTCAAGGAATACCTTAGATCCTAATAAATTCTCAATGTCAACTCGCGCGCGACTTCCTATTTCCTTCAGCATTTTTCCTTGCTTACCAATGACAATTCCTTTTTGCGAATCCCGCTCAACGATAATAGTAGCCATTACATTGATTGTCTCACTATTTTTCATTTTTTTAATCGAATCTATGACTACAGCAATGGAATGAGGGATTTCCTCCCGGGTTAAGTGAAGGGCTTTTTCACGAATTAATTCCGAAATAATAAATCGCTCTGGATGATCCGTCACTTGATCTGCCGGGTAAAATTGAGGTCCCTCCGGTAAGTGTTCCTTAATTTGAGCTAGTAATGTCTCTACATTATTTCCTTCAAGCGCTGAAATGGGAACAACAGCAGCAAAAGGAAGTAAACTCTGATATTTCTCAATAATGGGCAGTAATTCATCTGGGTGAACCGCATCAATTTTGTTCACAACAAGAAACACAGGTGTGCTCACATTTTTTAATTTTTCAATGATGAACTCATCTCCACGACCGTATCCCTCTGTGGCATTTATCATAAATAAAATTAAATCAACTTCCTTTAACGTATTTGTAGCGACCTTCATCATAAAATCGCCCAGCTTATGCTTGGGCTTATGAATACCAGGTGTATCAATAAAAATCATCTGTGCGTCTTGCAGGGTTAACACACCTTGTACTTTATTACGAGTTGTTTGTGGCTTATCACTCATAATGGCAATTTTTTGTCCAATAACGCGGTTTAAAAATGTACTCTTTCCAACATTCGGTCTACCAATAATCGAGATAAAACCTGATTTATAACCTTGTCCTTTTGTATCATCAACTAATTTATTCATGTAAATCCTCCGATGTAAAAGCTCCTGGAAGCAATTCTTCCACAGTCACTTCTTTAATAATACCATTTAAATTTGTAAGTACTACTTTCATATCTTGATTGCAAAGCTCATTTATGACTTGTCTGCATGCTCCACAAGGTGCAACAGGGCCTTCTGTATCAGCTACGACAGCCATCATAGCGAATGACCGGTCTCCATTTCCATACGCACTGAATAGAGCTGTTCTTTCTGCACAGTTACACATACTATAGGCTGCATTTTCTATATTACAACCATGGTACACTTTCCCATCTGTAGTAAGTAAAGCAGCACCTACTTTAAACGTAGAATAAGGTGCATAAGCTTTTTCTCTTGCTTTTTTTGCTTCCTCAATTAATTGCTTCTCATTCATTTTAAACTTCCCTTCATAGAAAAGCGCAAGGCGCCCGTTTAAAATAGGCTAATTACCTTGGGTAAAAAGATAATCAAGCCTACAATAACCGAAAATATAGCATATAAGAATACAGCTCCTGCAGCAATATCTTTTGCCTGTTGAGCTAAAGGATGAAACTCCTTCGTCACTAAATCAACCACTCGCTCAATACTTGAGTTCACTAGTTCAAGGGTAATCGTGCCAAAAATAGCAACAAGAATGAAAAGCCATTCCATCCAATTCAATGAAAAATACAGACTAACAAGAACAACTAGAACAGCGACAATACTATGAATTTTAATATTTCTCTCTGTTTTAAGTGCTTCAAATATACCTCTTGATGCAAAGTAAAAACTTTTTACGAATGGATTTTTACGCTTCCCTTGATAGCCCATACTCATCTAAAATTTCCTTTTGTTTAGTAAACATGACTTTTTCATCATGCTCTGTCATATGGTCATACCCTAATAGGTGCAAAAAACCATGCAATGCTAAAAATCCTAACTCGCGCTCAAAGGAATGTCCATATTCAGAAGCCTGTTCCTTTGTACGCTCAATGGAAATTATGATATCCCCCAGCATCCTTGGTATATCCCCACCTATTATTTTCATCTCATCTTCGCCCATTTCTTCCATAGCAAAAGAAATAACGTCTGTTGCAGCATCTTTATTTCTATATTCTTTATTTATTTCTTGAATTCGCGCATTATCAACAAAAGTAATAGAAAGTTCTGTCCCCTCCTCAATATTTTCCTTTTGAGCCGCAAATTGTAGGACTTTTTCTACAAGCATTTGAGCGTCTGTTTCTATTTCACTAGTCTCATCGATAAAATCTATCTCTAGCCTCATTTTTCCACCTTCCGTCCTATTTGATTAAATTCAGGGTATTCAATACGTGAATGAAATATACCGTTTAATGATTCGCATAACGAATATTTTACTGTATGTAACTCCTTCATCGTAATATCACATTCATCAAATTGATCATCTTGTATACGATCATTAATAATTCGTTGAACTAATTCTTCAATTTTTTCTGGTGTAGGGTGCTGCATCGATCTAACTGCTGCTTCCACACTATCTGCAATACCTACAACAGCTGCTTCCTTTGTTTGTGCCTTCGGACCTGGATAGCGATATGCTGCTTCCTCTACCGTTTCATCCTGTTTTACTGCTTTATAATAAAAAAACTTTAACAATGTTGTACCATGATGTTGCTCGGCAATGTCCACTATTTCTTTTGGAAACTTAGCCTTACAAAGCAATTGGGCACCATCACTTGCATGTGAGATAATAATATCTTTACTTGTCTTCGGTGACAACTGATCATGCGGATTGTTTTGACTAAGCTGATTTTCAATGAAAAACTGAGGCCGTTTTGTTTTACCAATATCATGATAATAACTGCCTACTCTTGCAAGTAGGCCATTCGCTCCAATCGCTTCACATGCAGACTCTGCTAAATTGGCTACCATGACACTATGATGATAAGTACCTGGTGCTTCCGTTAAAATTTTTCGAAGTAATGGGTGATTTGGATTCGTCAGCTCTAGTAATTTAATCGATGAAAGAATGCCAAATCCAGCCTCAAAAAAAGGCAATAATCCCATCGTTAATACAGCGGAACCAAGTCCAGACACTATGGCAGCTATTGCATAATATAGATATTCCATATTAGAGTAACTTCCGTTCATAATAAACAAAAGTGAATATAGAAAAGCAACATTGACTAATGATATTAAAATACCGGCTGATAAAACTCTTGTTTTAAAGTTCTCTCTCGATAAAATAATGATCGCGGCAAACCCGTTAAACATAATATAAAGACCCATTGAAATGTCTAAATTATTAGGAGATCCCTCATTAAAAATAATTGTCCCATAAGCACCTAACAAAATCGTCATCACAACCGCCAGTCGATCATCTAACAACAGTTTAATAAGCATAGCTGCCATTGCCCCAGGAAAGAAATAAGCAAAGCTAATGTATGGAAAATCAACAATTACGCTAAATATCTTCATCATCGTCATAGAAAGAGTTAATACAAGACTAAATATTAAAAGCTGATTATGCTGATTTTCACCCTTGGTTTTAGCTAAGAAAAAGAAATAATAAAAAGCTGTAATGGTTAATACAGTAAATAATAACAATCCTAGATAAGGATAAATGGTTTGTTTTGTATTTAAAAATCCTGCTAACTCAAGTTGACGATAGACTTCCCGATCGACAAGCTCATTCTCCTCAACTATAACTTGCCCCTGAAGAATGAGAACAGGTTTTACACTTTCAACCGCTTTTGTTCGCTGTTCTTCTGTTTTTTTACTATCATAAAAGACATTTTGAATAATCGCCGAACGTGCTAGCGAAATAGCAACTTTCTTCATATCGTTGTTAATACTTGCATAACGAAGTTCTTCTTCAACCGTCTTTTTAGCATTCTCCACATTACTGGCTAGAATTCTTGAACTCATCACAGTATTTACAGCCGTTATCGTTAAGTCCTTTGTAATTTTTATTTCTTCTTCATTCGCTTTAACTAAAGCCAAAAAAACAGAATCCTCAATCTCTTTATTAACCTCTTCAGTTAATTTTCCCTTTAGTATTGAAACCTTCTGTGTATCCGACTTAATCGTCTGATTCTCTTGTTGATTTGTGTTTAATTCTTGTTGCACTTCAATAGCTGAATCAAAAATTGATGCTAGTAAATCGACCTTATTATCAGCATATTCTTTTTTTAGTGTATACACATCGGCTACTTGTTTTAGAACTTCTTCCTTCTTTTGCTCGGTTTTATATGTATCTTCCACCGTTTTGGTAGCACGAATCGTTTGTTCCGCCGGCTTAAACAGTTCAATATTCAATTTCTCCGTCTTTACATTAGAATACATCAATAAATAAGCGACTGCACCAAGTACTATAAATAATAACACTTGAAACAGCCGACGGACCATCAGCTCTTTTAATTTCTCAAAAAATTTATGTAACTGAATCAAATAGCAGTCCTCCTTTCACGAAAGCGAAAGCTACCTAATATGTAAAATGATAACAGTTTTTTGAAAAAGTTTCATCATCTTTAAAAAAAGCCCGAACCCAATTAGATGTAAAATGACTAATTCATGAATCATTTAACGGTATGAGAAAAATCCGCTCATTCGTCATGGCGGATCTTCCCTTCCTAGCGTATTTCTTATTCCTTAGCTTGTTCATAAGCACTTATGATTCGTGCAACTAATGGATGCCGCACTATATCACTTTGCTCTAAATAGACAAAGGATAAGCCTTTTACTTTTTTCAAAATTTCTTCCGAACGAACCAAACCAGATTTGACGCCTTTCGGGAGGTCAATTTGTGTTCGATCACCCGTAATAACCATTTTCGATCCAAAACCGAGACGAGTTAAAAACATTTTCATCTGCGCTTCTGTTGTATTTTGTGCTTCATCTAAAATGGCGAATGCATCATCCAGAGTCCGACCACGCATATAAGCAAGCGGAGCAATCTCAATGGTCCCACGTTCAATCATTCTTTGTGTTTGTTCCATTCCTAATAAATCATGCAATGCATCATATAGGGGACGTAAATATGGATCAACTTTTTCCTTCAGGTCCCCTGGCAAGAATCCCAGGCTTTCTCCTGCTTCAACTGCTGGTCTTGTTAAAATAATTCGTTTTACTTTTCCATCCTTCAAAGCATTAATTGCCATGACAACAGCGAGATATGTTTTCCCAGTTCCAGCTGGACCTATACCAAAAACAAGATCATTCCTTTTCATTGCTTGAATATAATGTCTTTGTCCAATCGTTTTAATTCTAATGGATTTTCCTTTTGCAGTTTTAGCAATTTCTTCATTATATAATTCAAGAAAATATTCTAATGTTCCTTTTTTAGCCAGTTCAATGGCATAAATGACGTCGCGAGAACTAATCGTGATCCCCTTGCGAACAACGGATAATAATGACTTCAATATATCCTTAGCCATTGTGGCCGCTTCTGGCTCCCCTGTAACGTTAATCGCTTCACCACGGGTAATAATAGAAACGTGAAGCTCATCTTCGAGTACTTTTACATTAGAATCAGCATTTCCTAGTAATGAATAGGCTTCATTAGTCGATTCAAGTTCTAATTTTAATACTTTTACATCATCTGACATTCGTTAATCTCCTTGAAAGATTGATTGTCCTACTGCTATATCTTCTATTACTTGGTAATGTATAGATAATGTAACTTTACCATTGTCTATCGTTCGGTGCAAAAGTTTTTCTCCAATGATTTCTGCATCTTCATCTAATTTCTTTTCAAGGTTTCTTCTTGCCATTTTTTTTGCTTCTACCATCGCGTCTTTCTCAGTGTACTCTCGTGTTACTTCTTCATTACTCCTAAAGACCCGCTCTTTTAAACGCACAGGCAATTCCCATTGTAAAAAATGCAACGGCCTTACTGTTATATCTTCTTCATATTGTTTATACTCTGGCTTAGTAAAGCCCCAAACGGGGATGGACACATTCCAGACATTCAGGTAATACTGTGTTTGTTCCGCACCGTCATATACCCGAAATTTAGTTTTAAGCGGAATAGACACTGTCGCTTTATACCAAGTCTGTCCTTTTATAATTCCCTTTGCTGGTACAATTTCTGGCTCTTTTTCAGTACCAATAATTCCTGAAACAAGTAATTGACCTTTTCCGACGTAATCATTTACTTTTACAATTGGCTTTCCTTTTTCAACAAACATCTGAGAAATAATAGCTTTTTTCTTAGCAACCAAATTTTGTGGTGAGCTAGCTTCCACTTTTTCTGGCTGTTGCTTTTCAACCACTTGAAAATGATAGGTCGTCCCTTTTAATTCCACTCCAACCCATGTCAACACTTCTATTCGATCAGATAACTTACGCTGAATTGTATCTACATCATCCACATTAAATTGTGAATTACCGATTTTAACGCCCATTCGATCAAGTTCTTTTCGAATCATATGCTCTGTTTCCGGTTTAGCATTATGAACCTCGATTCCCCATATCATATTTGAAAGTACAAAAATACAAAGAAGAAAGGCCACAATACCTACTAAGAAACCACTATTTTTCAGGACTCGTTTCCAAATAAACGGTAAACCTTTCCCCTGTAAAAAAGTAACCTTACAGTCACTTTTCCGAACGATTTGCCGCAACTTAAATAAATCTCCCACCTCCATGTGAAAGAGGAGAGCATCATTCCCATGACGCGACACATCCCATACCGTAATCCCACGACGAGTTAAGTTATTAATCAACCGTTCCGTTCCTTTGCCATATGCTTTTACCTTAACATAGCCAGAAATATAGTTTGTCCACTGGTTCTTCATTAGTAGGTACCTCCTATTAGAAAAGCGCAAGGCGCCCGTTTTGCGACATATGGATAAGAAAACACGAAGAACGCAAAGATTCAATGTTGATGTAACCTAAGAAGGCGCGAGTAATCCATTCATCGCAGGACACCAAAACTCATTGAAGATTTATATATTTTTAAAATTCACAGACTTATAAACAGTACTTGTTCAATTTTCCCTTCAAGCAATATTTCTTCTGGTAAAATCGTTTTAATGACAAAAGATGAACCTTTAATTAATAACTGACCATGTTTGAGCATCAGTCTCACTTCTTTATCAGTAAAGCCCAATAGTCCGCGGTGATTTTCAATGTATATATGTATTTGTCCAATCATTGTAATTCGTGGAAGGTCCATCATTACATCTTCTGGAAGGTCCATTCTTTTTACGATAAGCTGTTTCAATTGCTGACTCCAATTATGCGCCATAAAAAAGAACCCCCTTTCATCTCAAATGTATGAAATGAAAAGGGATTCTAGCACTCTTTTTTAAAGACTAACGTGATTGTTTAAGACTTCGCTTTGATCTTGGTGGAGCAAGAATTTCCGACATAATAATTCCATTAATTAGCTCTTGTTTAGTAAAAGAAGGTTTCGTGTTATAGATGGGACTCTTCTCGTCAGATATCATAGATGCTGCAGGAGCTGCCTTGACTTTAATTGGAGTCGGGAATACAGGAGCAGTATTAGATTCGGGCTCTACATCATAGGTGTACTTTTCCTCATATTCTTGTTGCAAACGCTTTAGCTCCGCAATTCTCTTCGTATCTTCCTCCTCTTCTGATTTTGTAGAGGAGTCATACTGGACACTCCTTGCCTCCTGAATCGTCTTTGGAGTCTTTTTTTTCTCCTCCAACAGCTCTTTCTGTATTTCCTGGATAACCTCTTTCCATATCGGTTTTGGTGCCTGAGGCTGACCTAATTTTTGCTGATTCGGTTTATTTTTCTTTTTAAGAAGAGAAGAAATAACACCAATTAATATAATAATGATGATTGGATTGGAGAATAAAAAATCAAACATCTAGTAACCTCCATTCATCTGTTTATTTATCTTTTGGATCTTTCGACATTTTACTAATGGAATTTCTCATACTTGTATCAGATGTAATGTTTTGAATATTCATGTAATCCATTACTCCTAAATTACCATTCTTTAATGCATCGGCCATTGCAAGTGGTACTTCCGCTTCCGATTCCACTACTTTTGCTCTCATTTCTTGAACGCGCGCTACCATCTCTTGTTCTAAGGCAACAGCCATTGCACGGCGCTCTTCTGCCTTCGCTTGAGCGATTTTCTTATCCGCTTCTGCTTGGTCTGTTTGCAGCATCGCACCGATGTTCTTACCAATATCCACCTCTGCGATATCAATCGAAAGAATTTCAAAGGCAGTACCAGAATCTAAACCTTTAGTCAAAACGGTTCGCGAAATTAAATTTGGATTTTCTAACACATCTGTATGCATATGAGATGCACCAATAGTGGATACAATCCCTTCCCCTACACGAGCAATAACGGTCTCTTCACCCGCACCCCCAACTAATCGTTCGATGTTGGCACGTACTGTAATTCTTGCTTTTACTTTTACTTCAATCCCATTCATGGCTACACCAGAAATAAATGGTGTTTCGATAACCTTCGGATTAACACTCATTTGAACTGCCTCTAACACATCACGTCCAGCCAGGTCAATTGCTGCACCTCTTTCAAATGGTAGTGGAATATTCGCACGTTCTGCGGCAATCAATGCATTTACCACACGGTCAACATTACCACCTGCTAAGTAATGACTTTCTAACTGATTCGTAGCCACATTTATTCCTGCCTTATGAGCTTTAATCAGCGGATTAACGACACGACTCGGAATAACCCGACGCAGCCTCATCCCTATTAAAGTAAAAATACTAACTCTGACTCCTGCTGCTAACGCTGAAATCCATAGTGCAACTGGTACAAATGTAAAAAATACAGCCAATACGATAATAATAGCGATTATTGCGATTACTAAAAAGATTATTTCACTACCCAATTCAATTCATCTCCTTTAAATTTTTATATAATTTCTCGAACGACAATTCGAGGACCTTCCACCTTGATTACCTTTACGGTTGTACCTTTTACGATAAAACTTCCCTCTGTTACCACATCAACGTGTTCATCATTGATTATTACTGTACCAGATGGTCTCAAATCAGTTAAAGCCTCTCCTTCAGTGCCTAACAAATCGATTCGATTTGGATTACTCACATACCCCTGTTCTGTGTTCGTCGAATCTGTTAAAATTATTTTCTTAAAGAATTTCATTTTTTTCCCAAACACCTTTACTAATAGGATAGATACACTTATAGATATGGCAGCCGCAATTAACAAGGATAAGGCCATATGCACAGCATTACCCGATGCCAAAAATAAGCTTCCAATTATAGCTGCAAATCCCAGTATACCAACTATCCCTCCAGGAATGAAGAACTCAAAAATGATGAGGACGACACCTATTAAAAAGAGGGCAATTGCTTCGTACCCTGTGATACCAGCAACAAGATGACCATAAAAGAATAAAACAAGTGCTAGAACTCCAGTAAGACCAGGAAAAATTAAACCTGGAGAAAATAGCTCAATCACAATTCCAATCCCGGCGATGGATAATAAAAGCGGTATAATATAAGGATTCGTTAAAAAACGTGCCAGTTTCTCTGGGAAGCTTTCCTCTATCGAACTCACATCCGTAGCATCAATCCCCAATGTCTTAAAAAGCTCTGCTTGATCAGAAACGATCCCCTCACTATAACCAGCCTTCTTAGCCTGTTCAGCCGTGAACGTTAATAATTTTCCCTTCCCAGCACCATACTGCGGAAGATCAATGTCTTCGTCTGCCATCGCTTTGGCATATATCGGATCACGACCATTTTGCTCAGCTGCGGTAGCCATAGCTGCAAGCCAATAGGATTGTGCTTTTTTATCCGCTGCATTCCCCGCTGAATCAATTACAGCAGCTGAACCCATCGTGCTACTGGGAACCATATAAATTTCATCTGCACTAAGCGAAATATAGGCACCTGCAGACAATGCACGATTATTCACAAAAGCAACTGTTTTAACAGGGGTATCCGTCAATAGTTTTGCAATTTCACCAGCAGCATCCACAGCTCCACCAGGAGTGTTGACTTCAAAAATGACTAGATCCGCATCATTTGCCTCTGCCGTGTTCAATGCACGATTCAAAAACGAGACTAAACCTTTCTCAACTGTCGATTCAATTGGCACAAGATACACATTCTTTTCTTTAGCAGAAGCAAAAGGAACAATCACAGAGATAGAAAACAACAACAATAGTATAAAACGCCAAATTTTCAAGCGGGCCCTCCTCCTTTCCCGTTTAATCAATCATTTAACAAGATATAAACCTTACCTCTACCTTTACGTTTCATTTTATTAAAAGTTTCAAATAATTTATATGTACATTAGCAAATTTATTCCTAAATTGATTCATAATAAGTAAAAAACCGCAGGCGTTTGCCTACGGTTTAGGTTTCGAGTTAAGATAGCTGTTGTTGTACTAATTTGTTAACCAGGGAACCATCTGCTTTGCCTTTGACTTTCGGCATTAAAGCTCCCATAACTCTCCCCATATCTGCTTTAGATGTTGCATTTACTTCTTCTATTGTTTGTTTAACAATTTCAGAAATTTCTTCTGCTGAAAGTTGCTCCGGCATATATTCCTCAACGAAACCAATTTCGATGCGGACTTTATCCACGAGATCTGTACGATCTGCATTCGCAAACTCTTCGAGGGAGTCTTTGCGTTGTTTTAATTCGCGAGAGAGCACTGTCAATTCATCATCATCTGTTAAATCATGTCTAAGTTTTAACCCTTCATTTTGAAGAGCAGCTTTTAACATGCGAATAACAGAGAGTTTGTCCTTTTCCTTGTTCTTCATCGCTTGTTTCATATCATTATTTAAACGCTCGAGAAGACTCATACTTCCACCCTCTCTTAGAATTTACGTTTTCTTGCAGCTTCAGACTTTTTCTTACGTTTTACGCTTGGTTTTTCATAAAATTCACGCTTTCTTGATTCCTGAAGCGTTCCTGATTTAGATACAGTACGTTTGAAACGACGAAGAGCATCTTCAAGCGATTCGTTTTTACGAACAACGGTTTTAGACATCTCTTTCCCTCCCTCCGAAAACAACACACTAACTTATATTGGCAACATGTTATACATGTACTAAACAATTATAATATATCAGTTTTACTAGGTCAACTGCTTAAATCAAACTTATTTAAAGAAATATTTAAATGCACCTATTATTGCTGGAAAAAAGTTCTATGCATAACGCCATCACCATAACCTTAAATGTGAGGTGAACAACATGTACGAGCTGTATTTGTTTATATTATTTATTGGTATTTTTTTAGCTGGTATGGCTGTTTTGCGATTAGGGCTTTTTCATTTAGCAGGTGAAAAATTAAAAACTATATTAGCAAAATTAACAAATCAACCCTGGAAAGGATTTATCGCCGGAATCGTATTAACTGGTCTCCTACAAAGTAGTTCAGCAGTGATGGTTATGACGGTGGGACTAGTCTCAGCTGGAAGCTTAACATTCACACAAACAATAGGCATTATATTAGGTGCAAATATAGGTTCTACCTTTATCACTGAATTTATGACCTTTTCTTTCGTTCCATGGATTATTCCTGGGGTCATTTGTGGTGTCATACTGTTACTCATACCCCATGCTCTAATCAAAAGCAGTGGTATAGTCTTCATTGGTCTTAGCGCTATATTTGCGGCTATGAGCGGCTTTAAAGCTTTAGCTGCCCCCATCGCAAGTTATCCTATTGTCCAAACAACGATCTTAAAAATGAATGAGCATTTTGTTCTCGCACTTTTTGTAGGAATCATCCTAACGGCTCTTATTCATTCCAGTTCAGCAACCATCGGAATCACCATGAGCTTTGTGGCAAACGGAGAATTATCTGTCTACTCCGCAATCATAATTATGCTTGGTGCAAACATTGGATCATGTGTGACCGGATACATGGCTAGCATTGGCTCAGGAAAAGAAGCCACGATTACTTCCTATGCCCATATTTGGTTAAATATAATCGGAGTTCTGCTTTTCCTTCCCTTTGTCAATCAACTAGAGCATTTCACTGCATTCTTCACCACAAATAAAGAAACACAAATTGCTCATGCAGCTGTCATCTTTAACGTCGTATCCTCTCTTATCGTACTTCCATTTTCCAAACAATTCGCTGCATTCATTTTGATGGTCCATAATCGGCGTGTCTAATTATATGTATGATTGCACTTATGCCCGATTCATTCATCATTAGAAGCAGTCACAATGGCAATTCCAGCGCTGGCCCCAATACGTGTTGCACCAGCTTCAATAACCGCGTTAGCATCCTTTAGATTGCGAACACCACCAGATGCTTTCACACCAATATCTGGGCCCACTGTTTTTCTCATCAAAGTTACGTCTTCCACAGTTGCTCCTCCAGTAGAAAAACCCGTAGAAGTTTTGACAAAATCTGTTCCTGCTTTCACCGCAATTTCACAGACAAGTATTTTTTCTTCATCTGTCAACAAACATGTTTCAATAATCACTTTTATTAGGGCCTTTCCAGTGGCAACCTCAGTTACAGCCCGAATATCACGTTCCACTAATTCATAATCCCTGTCTTTTAATGCACCTATATTTATCACCATATCCACTTCTTGTGCACCATTTTCAATTGCATTTTTCGTTTCAAATGCTTTCACTTCTGGAGTATTTGCCCCTAAAGGGAATCCAATGACTGTACATACTTTTACTTTCGTCTCTTGTAAAAGTTCACTAGCATATTTTACCCAAGTTGGATTCACACAAACTGAAGCAAAATGATACTGTTTGGCTTCCTCACATAATCTCTGTATTTGCTCTTTTGTAGCATCTGCTTTTAATAATGTATGGTCAATAATTCCTGCTATATCTGTCATCATCATTTCTCCTTTCAATATTGGTTGTGTTAAATCTGACTGTTGATTTCCGCTCCACGTGCGTGCGGTTCGCGGGCGGTGTGGGGAGTCTTCGCACCTTCCGCTCCAATCAACAGAGTTATAAAATCAACATCGACCTTTAACACAGCCTCAATATTAACAATAGTACCCTACTTTTAACATATCAGATAATGTTTAAATTTCAACTAAATTCAAAAGTAAAAAAAGGATAGATAAAGCTGATCGTGTTCAGCTTTGTCTATCCTTTTTATTTTACTTGATATACTTATCCATTCACTACTTGCTGATTTGAAATATCTTTAACTACTGTAACAAACTGTCCTTCATTAATAGGATAGCCTGCTTTGGTTATTTTAACTTTAACAATTTCCCCAATCATATCATCAGTAGCTGGAAATTGGACTCTTAAATAATTAGCTGTATACCCTTCATATAAACCGTTTTCTAGTTGTTCTTCAGGAATTACTTCGAGTACTTCCCCTTCATATTGAGAAGCATACTCTTTGGCTAATTGATCAGAAAGCTCGATTAGACGATGAACCCGTTCATTTTTCACTTCTTCATCAATTTGATCATCCATTCTAGCTGCCGGTGTACCTGTTCGTTTAGAATAAGGGAATACATGAAGTTCTGAGAATTTATGTTCTTTAATAAATTGATAAGTCTCCATGAATTCCTCTTCCGTTTCACCAGGGAAGCCCACAATCACATCGGAGGTAACGGCAAGACCAGGTAATGCTTTTTTTAGCTTCACTAAACGGTCGCCGAAAAACGCCATCGTATATTTACGGCGCATTCTTTTTAATACGGTATCTGAACCAGATTGAATAGGAATATGCAAATGTGGAACAACTATTTTTGACTGAGCCAGTACATCAATCACTTCGTCTGTAATCTGACTCGCTTCAATTGAAGAAATTCGAATACGTTTTAAGCCATGAACTTTTTCTTCTAAATTACGAAGAAGCATCGCCAAATTATAATCTTTCATATCCTCGCCATACCCACCTGTATGAATACCTGTTAATACAATTTCTTTATAACCGGCATCAACAAGCTGTTGGGCTTGATGTATGACTTCTTGTGGATCACGAGATCGCATTAGACCACGCGCCCAAGGAATGATACAAAATGTACAGAAGTTATTACAGCCTTCTTGAATTTTCAATGATGCACGATGACGATCCGTGAAAGCTGGAACATCTAATTCTTCATACACACGATTTTTCATTATATTACCTACTGCATTAATAGGCTGGCGTTCACTCTTAAATTGTTCAATATAATCAAGCATCTTTACACGATCTTGAGTACCTACAACAATATCCACACCAGGAATTGCCATAATTTCTGCAGGAGACGTTTGCGCATAACAACCTGTTACAGCAATAACCGCATCTGGATTCTTTCGAACAGCACGACGTATGACTTGACGACTTTTCTTATCACCTGTATTCGTTACTGTGCATGTATTAATCACATAAACATCTGCTATATTTTCATATTCAACACGTTCATATCCTTGTGCTTTAAACAATTGCCAAATGGCTTCTGTTTCATAATGGTTTACTTTACATCCTAACGTATGGAAAGCGACCGAAGACATTTAATCACCTCAATAATTCTACTTGATAAGAAACAGCTGCTAATACATATAAAGGTGCTGTTTCTGTTCTTAAAATTCTTGGACCAAGTCCGCAAGCAATAAAACCTGCCTCACTTAATTTGCTTACTTCTTCAATCGTAAGCCCACCTTCTGGACCAAATACAAACAAAATAGATTGCTCTGTCTGCACAGCAGTTAATACTTTGGCAAGTTGTGCTTTTTCGCCGCGCTTTGCCTCCTCTTCAAAAGCGATTAATTTATAATCAAAGCTCTTCGCATATTGAATCAGCCCGGCAACTGTCATCGGCTCTTGAACAGTAGGCAAGACCGAACGATGCGATTGTTCTGCCGCTTCTTTCGCAATTTTTTGAAGACGTTCAATCTTTTTACCAACCTTTTTGTGGTCCCATTTTACCACTGAACGAGCCGCAACAAAAGGGATAAACTCTGTAGCACCTAATTCGGTTCCTTTTTGAACGATATATTCTAGCTTATCTCCTTTGGGCAGACCACTCACAATTGTTACCTTAATAGGTAACTCACTTTCTTCATTATTCCATTCTATAACAGTACCAATCACTGCATCATTGGTAATTTCTGAAATTCTCGTGATGGCCGCATGACCATCTTCATTAACTGCGATAATTTCTTCACCTGGCTCCATTCTCATCACTCGAGTTATATGATGAAAATCATCACCTGCAATCTTGACAATGTTACCATTAATATTTTTATTTTCAAGGAAATATCTCTGCACTTATCGACACCTCTTTATTAGAAGGCTTTGTTAAAGTATTAGAAAATGGCGCTTATTAGAGCGCCACTTATCGATTATCCATTTCTTTTTGCGATGAACGCTACCCAATCTTCCATTTGAATTGTTTCATCAATCGTAAACCCTGAAGAAATAATTGCATGTTTAACGTCTTCTTTCTTGGGCTGAATGATCCCAGAAGCGATGAAATAACCACCTGGTTTCACTACTTTAGCAACATCATCTGTAAAACGCATGATAACCTCAGCTAAAATATTAGCTACGACAACATCAGCTTGTTGATCTACTCCATCTAGTAAATTTCCTTGTGACACATCGATACGATCCTGCACCTTATTTAATTTAATATTCATTTTTGCAGATTCAACAGCAACCTCATCCAAATCAAGCGCTTGAATATGTTTTGCACCTAATAAGGCAGAAGATATACTAAGAACTCCAGAGCCTGTCCCTACATCCACTACAAGATCATCTTTTTGGACCGTCTGTTCAAGAGCTTGAATACACATAACAGTTGTGGGATGCGTACCTGTTCCAAATGCCATCCCAGGATCTAACTCAATAATTAATTCATCACTGCTAACCGGTTTATACTCTTCCCAAGTAGGCACTATCGTAAAACGTTCTGAAATCTTAACAGGATGATAATATTTTTTCCAAGCCGTTGCCCAATCCTCTTCATGTACTTCACTAATAGAAACGGCATTTTGTCCCAGATCAATATCATATGAAGATAAATTATTAATGGAATCTCTGATTGCTTCAATTGTTTCTGCAAGAAAGCTAGTAACAGGCATATACGCTTTTACGATAACACCTTCGTCAGGATAATCAGCTGGATTAAGCTGGTAGATTTCACCAAAGACATTTTCACGCTCTTTAACAAGTTCTAAAGGATCCTCAATGACAACGCCGCTTGCACCTGCCTCATGAAGAATATTTGAAACAGGCTCTACTGCTTCATTTGTTGTATGAATTGCAATTTCGAACCACTTCATCTCTACCAACTCCCAATTTGATTACTCACCTTTAAAGGCTCTTTTTACTTTTGAAAAAAACCCATCATCTTGCTGATCAGGCACTTGACCGCTAATTTCAGAGAACTCACGTAAAAGTTGCTTTTGTTTTTCCGTTAATTTTTTCGGCGTCACAACTAAGACAACGACATGTTGATCCCCTTGGCCATATCCTCTTACATTTGAAACTCCTTTTCCTTTTAAACGGAAGCGAGTTCCCGTTTGTGTACCTGCAGGGATTTTCAATTTAACTTTACCATGAAGTGTAGGTACTTCAATTTCATCACCAAGTGCTGCCTGAACAAATGTGATTGGCATTTCACAATAAATATCATCACCATCACGTTCAAAAAATTCATGATTTCTAACATGGAAGACCACATATAAATCACCAGCAGGCCCACCATTTACTCCCGGTTCACCTTGAGCGGACACACGCAATTGTTGCCCATCATCAATACCTGCAGGCACCTTCACTTGAATTTTTTTACGTTTTTTCACCTTGCCAGCTCCACCACAAGTTGAACATTTATGAGGAATTTTTTTACCAGTTCCACCACAAACATTACATGTACGACGGTTTACCATACGTCCAAATGCGGTATTTTGCTCAACATTAATTTGACCCGATCCACTACAAGTTGAACAGGTTTCAACCTTTGTTCCTGGCTTAGCTCCAGATCCATGACAGGTGTCACAATTTTCTTCACGTGGAATTTCAATTTCCGTCTCTTTACCAAAAGCCGCTTCTTCAAATGATAGGGTCATCGTATATTGTAAATCGGCTCCTTGACGTGGTGCATTAGGATCTCGTCTACGTCCGCCGCCACCGCCAAAAAACGTACTAAAGATGTCTTCAAAGCCACCGAAGCCACCAAAATCTTGACCCCCGAAACCCTGATTAGGATCTGTATGACCAAATTGGTCGTATCTTGCTTTTTTCTGATCATCGCTTAACACATCGTATGCTTCCGCAATTTCTTTAAATTTATCCGCAGCATCAGGTTCCTTGTTAATATCAGGGTGATATTGTTTGGAAAGTTTCCGATACGCTTTTTTTATTTCATCTTTAGACGCGGTTTTTGAGACTCCAAGTACTTCATAATAATCGCGTTTACTCATAGTTTATCCACTCCCGTATCGTTTCACATAAAATTTATATTATCACTGAATCAACCTATAAGGCAATAAGAAAAGCGCAACCGGCTTGGTCAGCTCGTGAAGAAAATAGGGATTGACCCGAAAGGCGCTCTTTGCCTTTTGAGGGCAATCATCTTTTTCATGCGAGCTAGCCGGTGGAGCTAGACAATAAGAAAAGCGCAACCAGCTTGGTGTTTGATTATCTTATTCAAAAAAAGTCAAAGTCAAGAAAACCTGACTTTGACTTGTATGCCTTAGGATGTTGATCTTTAGTACTTCATTTATTGAACTTCAATTATTTTTTATCGTCGTCCTTCACTTCAGTAAATTCAGCATCCACTACATTGTCATCAGCTGGACCTTCTGCTCCGCCAGCTTGCTGAGCCTTAGCTGCTTCTTCATAAAGCTTCATAGTTAGATTTTGAACGATTTCTGAAAGTGCATCTTTTTTCGTACGAATTTCGTCTAAATCATTTTTCTCGATTGCTGCTTTTAATTCGTCCTTCGCTGCGTTCGCTTTTGTAACTTCTGCTTCGTCAACTTTGCCTTCTAAATCTTTCAAGGTTTTTTCAGTTTGGAAAACTAATTGGTCTGCTTCGTTACGAAGTTCAACTTCTTCCTTACGTTTCGCATCAGCATCAGCATTTTCTTCCGCTTCACGAACCATACGATTGATTTCTTCCTCTGATAAGCCTGAAGATGATTTAATTGTGATTGTTTGTTCTTTATTTGTGCCAAGATCTTTCGCACGAACACTAACGATACCATTTTTATCAATATCAAATGATACTTCAATTTGAGGAATTCCACGTGGTGCTGGTGGAATATCTGTTAATTGGAAGCGACCAAGTGTTTTATTGTCGTTCGCCATTGGACGTTCCCCTTGAAGCACATGGATATCAACTGCTGTTTGACTATCAGCAGCTGTTGAGAATACCTGAGATTTACTTGTTGGAATCGTTGTATTACGGTCAATAAGCTTTGTAAATACGCCACCCATTGTTTCAATACCAAGTGAAAGTGGTGTTACGTCAAGAAGAACAACGTCTTTAACATCTCCAGTTAATACTCCACCTTGGATAGCTGCACCCATTGCAACTACTTCATCAGGGTTAACGCCTTTAGATGGTTCTTGGCCTAATTCTTTTTTGATAGCTTCTACTACTGCAGGGATACGTGTTGATCCACCTACAAGAATAACTTTATCAATTTCAGATGCAGATAGACCAGCATCTTTTAATGCTTGACGAGTTGGTCCCATCGTGCGTTCTACAAGTCCAATAGATAACTCATCAAATTTTGCTCTTGTCAATGTTACGTCTAAGTGAAGCGGTCCTGCTTCACCAGCAGTAATGAACGGTAAAGAAATTTGAGTTGATGTTACACCAGAAAGATCTTTTTTCGCTTTTTCAGCAGCATCTTTTAAACGTTGAAGTGCCATTTTATCTTGGCTAAGATCAATACCATTTTCTTTTTTGAATTGTTCTACTAAGTAGTTGATGATTACTTGGTCAAAGTCATCTCCACCAAGACGATTGTCACCAGCAGTAGCTTTAACTTCAAATACACCATCACCTAGTTCCATGATAGATACGTCGAATGTACCGCCACCAAGGTCGAATACAAGAATCGTTTGATCTTCTTCAGTTTTATCTAAACCATATGCTAGAGCTGCTGCTGTAGGTTCGTTAATAATACGTTCTACTTCAAGACCTGCAATTTGGCCAGCATCCTTAGTTGCTTGACGTTCAGCATCATTAAAGTAAGCAGGTACCGTGATAACTGCCTTTGTTACTTTTTCACCTAAGTATTCTTCTGCATAAGATTTTAAGTATTGAAGGATAATAGCTGATATTTCTTGTGGTGAATAATCTTTACCTTCAACCGTTTCCTTATGGTTCGTACCCATATGACGTTTGATTGAAATAATTGTATTTGGGTTAGTAATCGCTTGACGTTTAGCTACTTCCCCAACCTGTCTTTCTCCATTTTTAAAGGCTACAACAGATGGTGTTGTGCGGTTTCCTTCTGGATTTGGAATTACTTTTGGTTCTCCACCTTCAAGTACAGATACACAAGAGTTTGTTGTACCTAAGTCAATACCTATAATCTTGCTCATCAATTATTACCTCCTACTTATATGTAAACTATTATTCATTAACCTTTACCATAGCTGGACGAATAACACGATCCTTCAGCACATAGCCTTTTTGAAACTCTTCCACAACAATATTTGAATCGAAATTCTCATCTTGAACCTGCATAACAGCTTGGTGCAAATGAGGATCAAATTCCTTACCCACTGATTCGATTGCTTCTACACCTTCACTTTTTAGTGCTCCAACAATTCCGTTGTAAATCATATCCATACCTTGAAGTAAAGACTTAGCTTGTTCCTGATCTACTTCAACTTTCATCGCTCTTTCAAAATTGTCAAGAGCTTGTAATAAATTTGAAGCAAGACTTTGAACTCTATATTTTTGAGCCGCTTCCATGTCTAACTTGGCACGACGGCGTGAATTATCAAAATCAGCTTGAAGACGAAGATAACGGTTATCCATTTCATCAATTTTTGCTTCTAATTCAGCAATTTTCTCATTAGCCAATTGAAGCTCATCCATTTCTATTTCTGGAGCTTTCTCTGCTTCTTCAGCAAAAATCTCTTCAACGACTGTTTCTTCAGCTGTTTCATTTTCAAGAACTTGTTCATTAGTATTTTTATTTTCGTTCACAAATTTCACCTCCCTAAAAAGAAACGTAAGGCCCCCAGTTAACATTGGGTACCTGACGTTAAACACCAGCATTTTTAGAATACATTTAAATTTTTACAGTCACGTATGCTTCTATAAATATTGCCTATGTTAGTGCTTTTGATACAATCTTGTCAGCAGAGTTGTTAAATCATTCGAAAAAGTTGTTAACAACGTAATTACTCTAGAATATTCCATTCTAGTTGGTCCTAATATCGCCAATGTACCAATTTGATCTTCTGCTACTGAATAAGTTGCCGTAATTAAACTACAATCTTCAAGTGCTGAATTCTGATTTTCTCGACCAATTTTTACTGTGATGCCTGTTGAGTTTTGTTTGATCAAATCATAAAATCCTTGTTCTTGCTCAATCATTGATAACAGAGAGTGAATTTTATCAACATCATGAAACTCCGGCTGACGGAGCATATTTGTTTTACCACCAAAAAATAATTTAGCAGACTCCTTGGTCGTAAATGATTCCGCAAGAGTAGCAACAAGAGCTTCATAATTATGAATATGCTGCTTTAAAAGAAGAGCTACTTCTTTGTAAATCTTATTTTTCAGATCAACGATAGGTACCCCAGTTAACCGCTCATTTAAAATGTTAACCATCTTTTCAATTTCATTGATATCAACAGATGGGGGTAAAGAGATTAGCTTATTCTCAACATGACCTGTATCTGTAATAATAATCGCAATTGCTGTCTCTGAATTCAAGGGGACAATTTCGATTTTTTTAAGCTTATGGTCCTTTACCTTCGGACCTAAAACGATAGCTGTATAGTTCGTCAATTCAGATAAAATTTTCGCAGACTTTTGAACGACTTTTTCTAGCTCGTATATTCGTTCTGCATAAATAGATTTCAACAATCTTTGCTCATTCTTTTTTAAGACCTGAGGCGAAAGAAGATGGTCAACATAATAGCGATATCCTTTTTCAGAAGGAACTCGACCTGAAGAAGTGTGTGTTTTTTCAATAAACCCTAAATCTTCAAGGTCTGACATCTCATTACGAATAGTCGCCGAGCTATATGTTATTTCATTCTTTTTCGACAAACTTCGCGAACCTATAGGTTGTGCAGACTGGATGAAATCCTCGATAATCACTTGTAAAATTAATAATTGACGATCAGTTAGCATATATGATCACCTCTGTTAGCACTCTTCTTCATTGAGTGCTAATATATTAATAAATTATCAAATGAATCCCATAATGTCAACGAAAAAAGCCTATTTAAACGTGATAATTTCATGAAGATTATCCATCTATTCCTAAAAAAGCTTGGAATACTTCATTACCGAGTAGTTTTCCTTGCTTTGTCAATCTTACATAATCATCTTGAATCACCAATAGACCATTTTCGACCTGTTGTTCGATTGATTTCGAGAAAATAGTCGTCATTTCTACAAAAAACCGTTCATTGAAGTGATAAAGAGAAACACCTTCTGTTTTACGCAACCCTAAAAACATTTCCTCTTCCATTTGTTCATTAATTGGGACGAGATGATCTTCTAAAACAGGCAGTTCCCCGTTCATTAGACAGTTCATATATTTTTTTAGTGGTCCATGATTCGCGATGCGTTTACCTGCTGTATACCCATGCGCCCCTGCACCTATTCCGTAATATTCTTGATTATTCCAATAGGTTAAATTATGCCGACTTTCATACCCAGGCTTAGCAAAGTTACTAATCTCATATTGTTTTAAGCCATGCCGCTCCATTGTTTCCATTACTTCTTCATACATAGAAGCTTCTAGTTCTTGTGGCGGCAAATTAAGTTTTCCTTTTTGCATTAAGTTGTAAAAAACTGTTTTCGGTTCAACGATTAAAGAATAGCTAGAATAGTGTGGTAAATCCAATGCTAACGCTTGAACCAATGTGTCTTTAAAATCGTTCATTGTCTGTCCAGGTAATCCATAAATCAAATCAATGCTAATATTCGTAAATCCAACATCCTTAGCCAACTTAATTGTTTCATATACATCCTTAGCGCGATGAGTACGACCAATTTTCTGTAATAATTCATCATTAAAGCTCTGCACCCCAAAGCTAAGTCGATTTACGCCAGCATGGTATAAAATTTCAAGTTTTTCCCTTGAAAGATCACCTGGATTCGCTTCAAATGTATATTCTCCTGAATTTTTATTTAACGGCAGCTCTTGATCTATAAATTCGCAAAGAAGGGCAAGTTGCTGTTCATCTAGTGAAGTTGGAGTCCCTCCACCTACAAAAATCGTATCTAATTCATCTGTCGGATACGCCTTAAGCTGTAATTGCATTTCTTTTTGTAGCATTTGAATATATTCGTCAACTGGTTGTCCGTGCAAAAACACCTTATTAAAATCGCAATAGTGACAGATATGCTCACAAAATGGAATATGAATGTAGGCACTCTTAATCATTTTTCCCCTCCGCCTTTAGTTGTAAATTGTTGTCTAACCCTATAGGGATTGCAAGTCCTATTTGAATGATATAGAAAAAGAGGCTAGAATCATATCTATCCCCTTTTTGCTACCTATTCTTTTTATCATGATTCGATAACAATCAGTGGGGAATAGACCTCCCACTGATGGAAGTTTCGCTTTATTTCTTAGGAGTTGTATCATCCATTTTTAATACGGCCATAAAGGCTTCTTGCGGCACTTCAACAGAACCCACCTGTTTCATCCGCTTTTTACCTTCTTTTTGCTTTTCTAACAACTTACGTTTACGTGAAATATCTCCACCGTAACATTTTGCCAATACGTTTTTACGCATTGCACTAATTGATGAACGAGCAACAATTTTTTGGCCAATAGCGGCTTGAATTGGAACTTCAAATTGTTGTCTTGGAATCAATTTTTTTAATTTTTCAACAATGATTTTACCACGATCATATGAAAAATCTTTATGGACAATAAAACTCAAAGCATCGACTGTTTCACCATTTAACAGAATGTCCATTTTTACTAGCTTAGACGGTTGATAACCAATTAATTCATAATCAAATGAAGCGTATCCTCTTGTATTTGATTTCAATTGATCGAAAAAGTCATAGACAATCTCAGAAAGCGGAATCTCATAATTAATACTTACTCGTGTTTCCTCAATGTAATTCATATCTATAAAATTACCACGTTTATTTTGACATATTTCCATAATTGCTCCAACAAACTCAGTTGGTGCCATCATGGTGGCTTTTACATAAGGTTCTTCTATGCGTTCGATTTTTTGTGGATCCGGCATATTCGATGGATTGTCCACATTTAATTCCGTACCGTCCGTTTGAACAACATGATAGATAACACTCGGAGCTGTTGTAATTAAGTCAATTTTAAATTCACGTTCAATTCGTTCTTGGATGATTTCCATGTGAAGAAGACCAAGGAAACCACAGCGGAAACCAAATCCTAGTGCTTGAGATGTTTCCGGTTCAAATTGAAGAGCAGAATCATTCAATTCTAATTTTTCTAACGCATCACGTAAATCATTGAATTTTGATGCATCAATAGGATACAAACCACAATAAACCATTGGATTCATTTTGCGGTAGCCGGCCAGTGGCTCCGTTGCACTATTATGTGCACTGGTAATCGTATCCCCAACACGTGTATCACCCACATGTTTAATCGATGCGGATAAAAATCCAACATCTCCAACTGTTAGTTCGTCTAAAAGCTCAGTTTTCGGATTAAATACACCAACTTCTACTACATCGAACTCTTTTCCAGTGGCCATCATCTTAATTTTATCGCCCACTTTTACAGAGCCTTCTACTACACGAATGTAGGCAACTACACCACGATACGCATCATATACAGAGTCAAAAATAAGAGCTTGTAGCGGTGCATCTGGATCACCTTGTGGTGGCGGCACTAATTCAACCACTTGCTCTAAAATATCTTCAATCCCAATTCCAGCCTTTGCTGAAGCAAGTACTGCCTCAGATGCATCTAATCCAATCACTTCTTCGATTTCATTGCGTACTCGTTCCGGGTCAGCACTTGGAAGATCAATTTTATTGATGACTGGTATGATTTCAA
The DNA here is from genome assembly GCA_963751845.1 of uncultured Bacillaceae bacterium. Taxonomy (GTDB): domain Bacteria; phylum Bacillota; class Bacilli; order Bacillales; family DSM-1321; genus Peribacillus. Next base: position 62,390 of record CAVVWH010000016.1, on the reverse strand, counting down.
GATTATTATCTAGTGCTAAATAAACATTGGCCAAAGTTTGCGCTTCAATCCCTTGAGCCGCATCAACAACTAATATAGCCCCTTCACATGCCGCTAGACTTCTCGAAACCTCATACGTAAAATCGACATGCCCCGGTGTATCAATTAGATGAAAAATATATTCTTCTCCATCTTTCGCTTTATATTTTAATTGAACAGCATTTAATTTAATCGTAATTCCACGTTCCCGCTCTAAATCCATAGAATCCAACAATTGGCTTTTCATTTCTCGTTGAGCCAATGCATGCGTTTTTTCTAAAATACGATCCGCAAGTGTGGATTTTCCATGGTCTATATGAGCAATAATGGAAAAGTTACGAATATGCTCTTGTCTTTTTAATTTTTCTTCTCTATTCATAACGTTTCACTCCTACTAGTCAACACAAATACACTAGGATTTATTATAGCAATAGAAAATAATAGTTTCAATAGAAAAACGGAAAGCGACCCTAAAGAATCAACTTAGTTATAATGCTGCACTTTATTATCAAAACTTTTGTATTTGAAGAAAGGTGTTGAACCGTAGCCTTCACCCAAATACATGATTATTTATCGTTAACATATTTTACAAACAACATGCTACTTGAAGTAATATGGGAAGCTCCGACCCTTTACCAAAAAAAAAGCCGAACTCAACATGGGGGATTGTTGAATTCAGCTAACAGTTCTATAATTTATGCAAAATGCTTGTCCTTTATCCCGAGAAATCATGTTTATAACATACTAATTAGTCTGCTAAATAAATTAGATATAGCATCACCTAATTGCTTTCCAACGGAGGAAAAGAAATTGAATGCTTTCATTTCTTCGAGTTTTTCTTTTTTCTTTTCAATATCATGACTAGTCACTTTCTCCCCTAAAATGGCCGCCTCCAACTCTCCTTGATTAGATTGATTCACTTCAAATGCACTTGAAAGTGATGGATCTTCGTACCCTTTCATTTTCTTAATTCCATCATTAGCTGTTTGCATTCCAATTAGAACGCCTAAAAATAAAACAAGTAAAATGAATGTACATTTTAGTACGAAACGAATCATGAGTGAAGACTCCTTTTTCCATTTACTTTGCTTCTGTATCACCCTTAATAGTATCCACCGCTTTAGCATCCCAATAAAATTCACTAAACACATCAGCGAAAGCATCAGCGGTTAAGTACATTTCTTCAAATGTATTATCCACTCCACCAATTTCAATCAACATAGCCTTATTTGATAAATCCTGATTATATACACTATTATTTCCAGAACTATTATGTTTTATAATCCCTCTTGATAACCCCGGATATTTTACCTCCAAAGCTTTATGAAGCTTACTGGCAAGGGCTGCATTTTTTTCAAAGTTTGGATTTTTACCTCCGATTACAAAAGCGATTTTAGCGTATTTTTTACCATTAAGCGTGATCGTCGTATCCTTTTTGCGCTTTGAGTCACGATGTATATCAATAAAGTACTCGAGATTTCTATTTGAAGCCATTGCCGTTTGAACCGCTGTTCGGGATTCTTGATAAGATTTTGGATATTTCAAACCTTTTTTATTCAACAATCCCATAATATCAGTATGATCAACCTCTGAACCGATTCCATTTTCAGCAAGGTCCCTCGACAATCTTTCTCCTATCTTAGAAATGTTTATTTTTGAATGATAAGCTAAATCGGGATTAGTTACTCCTTTTAAATAGGGTAAATACGATTCCCGATTATGACTGAAATAAATATGAACCACCTTCCTACCCTTTGTAGTCTGTGCAGGTGGTTCCTTAATGTTAGGATCTGAATCGTAAATGCCATCCACATTTTGTAAATCGGGATCTTTTTTATCGTTTAGAACATCAACAGGCGGCGAAGATTCATAAGGCATATTCGTATAATCCGTCCCTGCTCCTGCCACGATAATTTCACTATCAAATATCGAGAATCCAGGTAATTCTCGTCCTAATAAACTTCGCGGATCATCTAGAGAAATATTAGTTGAAAGCCTAAAGATTTCTCTTGAAAAATTAGGTGTTTTTTCGCCTTTAGGTAAGACAGAAAAAAAATAGTGATTTTCGTTTGCTAACAAGGTAAATAACAATTTGCCTGAAAATTGATCCGTTACAGTATGAAAGGACTTGGATGATAACCGATATTCTGGCTTTAGTGAAGTCATAATCGCACTCAGAGAAAAAACAAAAAGAAGTAAAGAAAATACGGCTACAAAGCTTCTTATTATGGTTGATCCATGAACAACTGTTATGATTCCTAGTGAATGTCTTCTTTTCATTTTTACACCCTCTCTATCTCCTGCTACTACATAAATATGACTTTACTAGAGAGGGTAGAACACCAATTTTCGGCACTAAAAAAAGCGGAGCCGGCTTGGTCAGCTCGCGAAAAAAATAAGAAAAGACCCAGAAGGCGCGCTTTTTGCTGCTCAAAGGCTTTTATCTTTTTCACAGTGAGCTAGCCGGTGTAGCTGGACATAGGAAAAGCACCTTGATTAGGTGCCGAATCTAATAAATAGGATCAACGTGTATAGTATCCCGTATTATCTTGATTAATTGAATCATGCAAAGCAGAATTTATCCCGTTCGCAATTAAATTGGCCATATCTTCAATAAACACATCAACTTCCTTTGGAGTGACCATTAAGTTATGCCCAATAGGTGATAAAACCTCATAAATCAGTTTTCTCTTTTCATCTTCAGATAGACCACCAACAATTCCTAAAAATGTTTGCCGTTCCTTTTCTCCTGGTAGATCATCTTCCGTAAGTTTTTTTCGACTACCAAAACTAAATCCAGCTGGCAAAAGAGACCTAGACGGCTTATCACCTTCTTTTAATTCCTTACCAAAATGCTTTAAAATAAAATCAAATGCATCACTTGTAATTGAAACGGCATCAACAACGGTCGGAACACCAATGGCAATTACCGGAATACCTAATGTATCCTGACTTAATTCTTTTCGTTTATTACCAACACCTGATCCAGGGTGAATACCTGTATCGGAAATTTGAATGGTTGAATTCACCCTTTCAATGGAACGAGCTGCCAATGCATCAACAACAATCAGAAAATCAGGCTTACTTTTTTCAACCACTCCGAGAATAATATCACTGGTTTCAATTCCCGTAATACCCATTACGCCAGGAGAAATGCCACTTACTGACCTAAATCCTTTCTCTACGGCATGGGGTTGTAACTCAAATAAATGTCTGGTGACCACTAAATTTTCTACAACCGACGGACCAAGTGCATCCGGTGTTACATTCCAATTTCCAAGACCAACTACTAAACAACTACTATCCTTTGAAATATTCTTTCTTTTCAAAAAGTTGGAAAGCTCTGTCGCTAATACTTTTTCAACTTTCGCTTGAGTTTCTGTATTTTGTTCTCTGATTCCTTGAACCTCTATAGTTAAGTAGCTGCCTTTTTTCTTTCCTATCGCCTCTTCACCTGCCGCTGTCACTTCAACTAATGATACTTTTATGTCATCGATCTCTCTTTCTTTTATGATGACACCTTCTATTTGGGAAACATTACTCTCATTATCTACACCTTTATGTTCAATTGCTATTTCACGTGCTTCTATGGCTAAATCAGTTCGGATACTATATTTACTTAAATCTAATTCTTCCATTGTTTACCTCCATAAGTTCCACAGTTATTGAAACAAATTAATGATTCATTTACTCTAGTATTTTCCACCATTACTATAAACATTCTCTCAATATGTCTTTTTCATTATTCATTTTTTTGATACAATGAATTTTAACGAGATAAAAAAGTTTTCGGTATAAATCCTTTTCGATTCTCAATCTAAGTATTGCAAAATCAGGTGTAGTCTGATAAAATATCACTTGTGCTATTTGGTATGGATTTGAAAAGTCGAGTTCATATAATCTCGATTTCTGTGTAGGAGGTGAACGGAATGCCAAACATTAAATCTGCTATTAAACGCGTACTTGTAAACGATAAGAACCGCGCTCATAATGCTACAGTTAAATCTGCTATGCGTACTACAGTAAAAAACGCTGAAGTTGCATTAGCTGGAGATAACGCTGAAGCTGCTAAAGAAGCTTTATTACTTGCGTCTAAAAAATTAGACAAAGCTGCATCTAAAGGATTAATCCATAAAAATGCGGCAGCCCGTAAAAAATCTCGTTTAGCGAAGAAACTTAATTCTTTAAACGCGTAATGAAATAAAGAAACAAAAGCGCCTTGATGCACAAGGCGCTTTTTTCTTATTTATTTCATTTTTAACAGCAATAATTCAAGTGTAACTGCTTTATCCCCTTGTCCTGTCTTCATTTTATAATCAACTTCTGCAAGCTGATTAATTAATGATAATAGTTCAGATTCCTGAAATTGATTCGTTTTTCCCTGTGCTAATTTAACGCGAAACGGATGAACCTTTAGAATGGAAGCGATTTTTTGTTGACTATATCCTTGTCTAGAAAGCTCTTTCACCTGATATAATAAGCGAACCTGTCCTGCCATAACACTCAAAATTTTAATTGGTTCCTCATTTTGTCGCATTAAATCATGATAAATCGTTATCGTATTTGTTAGATTTCGTTGCAACACAGAATCTACAAGCGAAAAAATGTTTTGTTCCAGAGACTTTGCCACTAATTTTTCAACAATATCAACGGTAATATGGTTTGTTCCTTCAACATATAACATCATTTTATCCAATTCATTAGTTAGCATCATTAAGTTCGTTCCTGCTAATTCTAACAATCGATCAATGGCTTGATCATTCATTTCAATTTTAGACGCATTAATTTTATCCCGCACCCATATCTTAAGTTCATGTTCATGCAACTTTTTCGCTTCAACCACTGTAGCTTTTCGTTTTATTTCTTTTGTAATTTTCTTCCGCTCATCTAATTTTTCATAGGGTGCTACAAACACAACAATTGAATAAGGAACTGGATCCTCCAAATAGGCCTCCAACCTTTTTACAGAATGCTCTACCTTTGACTTTGTTTTTTCTGAAGTTAAGAAAAATGGATTTTGCAAGAAAACAAGACGCCGTTCCCCAATAAAAGGAAGCGTCTCTACGTCTTCTAATGCTGTTTCAATTGGTGTCTCTTCCAAATCAATCTGTGAAAAATTAAAATCCAACTCATCTTCATGAAGTGCATTTTGAAGCAATAATTGCTTTGTTTCATTTATTAAATAGGCCTCGGTTCCAAATAAAAGATATACTTGTGAAAATTGTCCTCTTTTAATGCTTTTCCAAACGTCTAATACCAATAGAATCTGCCTCGCTTTTTATTTGTCTAGCTCCACTGGCTAGCTCAGCACGGAAAAAGATAAAAGCCCTCGTAAGGCAAAAAACGCCTTCCGGGTCTTTTCCTATTTTCTTCACAAGCTGTTCAAGCCAGTTCCGCTTTTCTATGTATTCTTACTATCCTAATGGTATAGGTCGAATGACGTTTTGACAAGATATAAGGGACCGGTCCTCGTACAAGGACCGCTTCCCAATCTATATAAACACCATCAAGAAAGGCCCGGGTTACTTTCTATCCAGCGATTAAAGCAAAAGTGAAGCTTGTTTGTACATTTATTTTGACCGGACAAGGCCAAACTATTTGTGACAACTCTTGTCAGTAAAGGAAATCAAGTTAAAGAGTATAGATTTTTAATTGTTAATGTTTTATACTATTTACAGAAATAGGAGGAGGCTGACAAATGAACAAATTTGAATTGGATGTCCAATCAAAAACGGATGATGTTGCTGATTCAGCAATCGGATTTATTGCTTCATTTGGTTTTTTTGCAATAATGTTCATTATTGCTGTTGTCATTCAAGCTGTCGGTTCTTAAATATTTTAAACACTTATTTCATGTTCAAGAGGCTGCCTGAGCAGTCTTTTTTTAATACAAGCTTCTAGACAAACCAATGTGTCCAGTGTCATTTTACAAACAAGGTAATCGTGCGGAGGTAAATTTAGTAGTGAACTGAGCGAGCTACTGCCAATCGACAGATGATTGCGATTTTTAAATGAATAATTCTATGTATCCTATGGTAATTCAGTTTGAAAGGTTCCATTATTCTTTCGATATTGATACGATACAGCGCCATCCTCGTCAGTTCGTACGATAGCTATATCTAATTGTTTCATTACCTCAAGCACTTGCTGATGTGGATGTCCATAACGGTTATCTTTTCCTACAGAAATGACAGCTACCTGTGGTTGGATTTGCTCAAGAAAATTTTTAGATGATGACGTTTTACTTCCATGATGGCCAGCTTTTAGAATATCCACTTGTAGCTTAGGGTAAGATCTCATTAGCTCTTGTTCAACAGATTCACTTGCATCACCTGTAAATAACCACGTTAAGCCACCTATTTTCGCAAATAAAACAATAGAAGCTTCATTTGCATCTTCTTCTTTTTGATATGGATGTAAAATATAAAATGCAGCATCAGCCACATACCAGCTATCCCCTTTTGTCACACGAGAGATCGGAATATTTTTTGAAAGTGCTATTTGAATACTATCCTTATCCCGATAAAATTCCTCACTATCGGTACCAATTACAATTTCTTTCACTTTAAAATTTCGAATCACCTCTGATGCACTACCAATATGGTCAGCATCCGCATGTGTAAAGATTAGCTTGTCTAGGTGATGGATTCCTTTACTTTTCAAAAGTGGAATAATCACATCTTCACCTGTGTTAAACGTTTTACGTTTCTTTTTCCACTCTTCTGTTGGAAAAAGAACATTTCCCCCTGTATCAATTAAATAATTTCCGCGATTAAATGGTAACTTAATCAATATTGCATCTCCCTGACCAACATCTATAAAAATAACTTCTCCATATGGATTGAACTTCTGTGCATGATATTGAAATAGCAAAGTAAACACAAGTGTATACAACCACATCTTACTATCCTTCAATGAAGTGGATTCCCATTTTATAAATACACACAAAATAGCACTAGTCAGAATGAGCATTATGATCATCCTAGGTTTTCCAAAGCTTATCGATGCAAGTGGCATAGATGCAACTGCATTTGCTAAACCATTACATAGCTGGAACAGCTGGTCCAGCCATATAATCAATAAATCACCAAGTGAAGGTATAACTATATGAATAAGTAATGCAATGATGGAAAAAGGCAATAATATAACGGAGTAAATAGGAACATAGAGGACATTCAAGAAAATACCGAGAACTGACACTTCAAAAAAGTGATACAGTAAAATGGGGAGCGCTACTAATTGGCATACTATACTTACAACCAAAAGTTGCATCGTTTTTTGTGGATATTTTTGAAAAATAGGTAATGACATCATTATGGAAAATGTAACAGCGAATGAAAGTTGAAACCCGATATTAAATAGTATATTGGGTTGAATAAAAAGCATCACTAGATAAACAATCCCAATTGCCGTAATGGCTGACATTCTTTTTTTCCATAAAAGTAGAAAAGTGAAAAGCATCGCCATCAAACAAGCCCGCATTACAGAAGGTGTAGCGCCAGATAAAATAGCATACACGGGTAAAAATATAAGAATAATTATCATCATTCTTTCACGGGTCACACCTATTCGTATACCTAGAAAAAACAACATCCCAGTTAAGAAACTGACATGTAAACCTGAAATAGCTAGCAAATGTACAATGCCCAGACGTTGATAATTAATCAGTACGTCTTCATCTATGTAGGTTTGATCACCAAATAGCAGAGCTGCTACAAAGCCACTTGAAGTAGATGGGAAGTGCTCATTAACATAAGCTATCCCTTGTTGTCGGAAGTTTTTCAACTTTGTTATGACTGAAGAATTGCTAAAACGACAATGACTCCATTTGATATTTTCCGCTTTCAAGATCCAGTGGATATTCTGATGTTTTAAATATTGCTGATAATTAAAGCTATTTTCATTTCGATTGGCTTCGGGTTGGACTAGACTTCCTTTCGCTAAACAGGTTAAGCCAATTGGGAGATTACTTTCCAGCTTATTTTTTTCCTCTTCGGTTAAAATTTTGTAGTGCAGCAGAACCTCTTCTTTTTGTTCAGTTAATACCTTTGCTTTCAAAAGATTTCCATCGAAAATTGGCTGTTCCATAAAGCTGACTTGAAAACTTTTTTCTGTTCCGATATACACCGTTTCATGCAGAAAATCTGAAGCATAAGCTGTAGCGTAAAACAATAATAGATTTATGAGATGTACCAATAAAATTTTGCTCTTACCATTAAAGCGGATATATAGAAAAATAAAAAAGAGAATAATAAGGAGGAATAGCTGGATTTGAAAAAAGGAGTTAGCCGTTACGCCAAGCGTAGCTGAAACGGCTAAAAAGAGGAGATGTTTCGTCATAAGAACCCCCTATTAGAAATAACGTATGACGTCAGAATAATTAAAGTTCTATTCTTCAGTGAATAATTGATTTGCTTTTTGATGAAGCTTGTCTATAGCTTCTTTATCTAAACTGGTTTCTTCTAATTGCTGCAAAAGTGAATCGACAAATTCATGCTTTTGCTTGCCATACACATCGATTGGCTTTTTGATTTCTACCTTTTCTGTTTTTACACCAGCTTGTTCGAATAATTCAACTGCATACGGATGATTCTTATAATCCTCTGCATAATAAACTGCTTTAATTCCTGCTTGAATAATTGATTTACAGCATTGCAGGCAAGGAAAATGTGTAACGTATATTTCAGAGTTTGCTGTGGGTACCCCAAACTTCGCGCATTGAAGAATCGCATTCATTTCTGCATGAATCGTACGAACACAATGATTATCAATAACATAGCAGCCCTCGTCAATACAATGAGTCCCTCCGGCAATGGAACCGTTATATCCTCCTGCAATGATTCGATTATCGCGAACGATTGTTGCTCCGACTGTCAAACGTGTACATGTACTTCTTAACGCTAGTAAATGGCTTTGTGCCATGAAATATTGATCCCAACTAATTCGCTCCATGATGTTTGTCCCCTTTTTACATGATTAAATATAATCAATTTCAATAAATTTGAACAATATTTTTCTTAATCATTTTACATTCTTCTTGACCATTTGAATAGTCTATTCATTTCACCGTTATCGAGTCTTGTAGCTTCTCGAATGTCTTATCGCCAATACCGGGTATATTTTTCAGATCTTCAATTTGTTGAAACTTACCAGTTGTTTCGCGGTATTCTATGATTGCTAAAGCCTTAGATGGACCAATCCCTGTCAATGTCTCTAGCTCAGTCTGAGTAGCCGTATTTAGATTCACTTGACTATTATTACTACTAGTAGCATTTTCAGCTCCATTCGCTCCTGTACCGGGCGCTGAAAGAGTGCCTGCAACTTCTACCTCTTCTTCCCCCACTCTCGGCACGTAGATTACCATCTGATCTTCGACAAGCTGAGCAAGATTTACTTTATCTAAATCAGCATTTTTCGTGAAATCTCCAGCTGCAGCTATTAAATCAATTACTCGATCACCAGGTTCAGCCATATAGACGCCTGGAGTTTGAACGGCACCCTTTACGTCTACTTTGATAACTGCTGGCTCTTCCGCTTCTACTGGTTTAGTCACCTCTTTTTCCTCTTGTGCCATATCCGAAAAAACAGGATCATTTTCAACTTGCTTTGGTTCAGACTGAACAAAGAAAAAATAACCACCTAAAATGGCTGCTGCAATAGCTACTACAACTACGATTGCTTTCTTTTTTGTTATCATGTCCATTGTTTAAACCTCCTTAATCATTGGTAAATCGGAATAAGACAAGCATATTTCACATAGTGTTTAGGAGTAGTTTTGCTTTACATGAGGGGAGTTGAAAGTATGAAAATCGGTGTCATTGGAACTGGGAATATGGGAACTGTCTTAATCGAAGCATGGCTAGAGACAAAAACATTAAAGTCTTCCGATTTGATTATTACAAATCGGACACTCTCCAAAGCTTTGGCTCTTAAGGAAAAATACGATGGTATTGAAGTAACGCACACAGCTGCAGAAGTAGCAAAATTAGCAGATGTGATATTCGTTTGTGTGAAACCTTTACAAATCCATGGCTTACTACAGGTTCTGAAACCTTATATAAACCAAGAACATCTACTCGTTTCAATTACAAGTCCACTCTCTGTTTCCCAGCTTGAAAATGAACTTTGTTGCTCTTGTGCTCGCTTTATTCCGAGCATTACAAATCGTGCCTGTTCTGGTGTTTCCCTATTAAGCTTTGGTAAAAGTTGCACGGAACCATGGAAAGATTTTTTACAGACATTAGCTAGTAGAATTTCAACACCCATTGTCATTAAGAATGAGATAACCAGAATAAGTTCAGACATTGTCAGTTGTGGGCCTGCCTTTTTCAGTTTTTTAGCACAATCCTTTATTGATATGGCTTGCGAATCAACAAAAATTGACAGAAAGACAGCAACAATCTTAACGGAAAAAATGTTAATAGGACTTGGAGATCTGTTAAGTAAAGGAATTTACACATTACCCACTTTACAGGAAAAAGTGTGTGTTAAAGGAGGAATCACCGGCGAAGGAATTAAAGTATTAGAAGCGTCGAATATAGATGAAACATTTTCGGATGTTTTTCGAGCAACACACGAAAAATTTGCAGAGGATATTGAGGAGATTGAAAAGCAATTTAGATCTCCTTTTACTATTCGTAGTTGATTCATGAAATCCTTCTTTTTTATAAATATTTTTTTAAAGCGTGCAAACTGACACAAAGTTTGCACGCTTTAATCTATGTCTATAGTCAACAGAAATTAATTACTACTTTTTCTAGCGACAAATAAAATTCGTTCTGTTTCTTCCTGTAAGGATGCATCCTCTAAATCTGCTAATAATTCTAACACTTCAAAACCAGCTTCAATAAGCCACTCTGTATACTGAGCAACAGAGTATGTTCGCTGATAATGAAACTCATCAAAGCGTTCATAGAGACCACTCTTGTCATCCTTTACAAAAAAACTCAAATCATGTACAACGCTAGATGGTTCCTCTCCGGGAAAACAGTTCCAAATATAAGAAACTTCGTCATCATTTACAGCAAAGGTATGATTGACAAAAATATGCTTCATTTTATAGATGGAATGAACGTCGAACAGAAACAAACCGCCTTCGTTCAAATGCTCATACACTCGTTGAAAAGTACTAGCCACATCATCTTCGTTTTGTAAATAGTTCAACGAATCACAAAAGATCGTAATACAGTCAAATAATCCTACCCCTTCTAGTTCAGCCATATTTTGCTGATAAAAAGGAATGGATAGTCCGAGCTTAGCGGCCTTTTCTTGAGCAATGAATAACATTTCATCTGATAAGTCAATACCTGATACATCAAATCCATGCTTTGCAAGCTCAACGGTAATCTCGCCTGTTCCACAAGCAAGGTCTAACAGTTTTTTTCCTTGAACTCCATATTTCTCTAACTTTGCTGTCAATAATAACAACCACTTATCGTACGGAGCATCCTTCATCAACTCATCGTACACATAGGCAAAGCGTTCGTAACTCATGCTAATTCACTTAGTACGTCTTCTAGAGGTGCATCTCCCCATAGACGTTCTAGATTATAGTACAATCTTTCATCACGATGAAAAACATGGGCTACTACATCTCCCATATCTACTAAGATCCATTTTGCTTCATCAAATCCTTCCAGACGTTTTACATTAATGCCTGCTTCTTCGGCTTTTCCCTTCATTTCACGAGCAATAGCTTGGACCTGCTTTTCTGAGTTACCATGACATATTAAAAAATAATCAGCAATTAAAGAGATGCCTTGCATATTTAAAGCAACAATATCTTCTGCTCTTTTGTCATCCGCTGCCTTTGCTGCTAATACTAAAAGTTCTCTTACAGTCATTACATCTTCTCCTTCAAATTTAAAATAAGGTCATTATACGTATAGAATGTATCTGGATAAATAGCTTGTTTTTTATTCATTAGAAAAACAATCGAATTTCTTACTGCTTGAATCATCGCTTTATCTAAGCTTTTAGTAGCTAATTCGCGCACCTCATCAACGCCAGGAAATGAACGACCAGGCTCAATATAATCAGCAAGATAAACCACTTTCTCGAGTACTGTCATACCAATTCTACCTGTTGTGTGATAAGCGATAGCATCCAAAATGTCTCGATCTGTTATACCTGCTTCGTGTTCAACGAGGTAGGCCCCAACCGGAGCATGCCATAATTCGGAGTGGAAGTCTAATAATTCCTTTGCCATGTTCTGACTGACAATAATTTGCTTCATTTCGTCTTTTGGACGAAACTTGGCATAATCATGAAAAATAGCTGCAAGTTCCGCCTTCTTCACATCCGCTCCGAAACGCTTAGCAAGTAGAGTGGCTGATTCAGCCACACCAAGTGTGTGCACATAACGCTTTTCTGTTATTTGTGCCTTTACAAGCTGTAAGGCTTCATTTCGATTCATATAAATCATTCCCTTTTATATAGTTCACGACTGAATCAGGAATTAAATATCTTACCGTTCTTCCAGTACGTAGCTTTCGACGAATTGTTGACGACGAAATGAACATCTGGGGAACATCCACCATAATAATCGGATAATCAGACTCTATATTATAGCCTGGTCGATTGACCCCCACAAAATGAACAAGTTCGTGGAGCTCATCAATTCGATACCATTTAGGTAAATATTCAATCATATCCGCACCAATAATAAAATAAAACGTAGCATCAGGTTCTTTTTCGATAAGCAGCTTCATCGTATCATACGTATACGAAGTGCCTTTTCTCTCTAGTTCTATTTTTTCTAGAAAAAAAGACGGATGATCACTAAGAGCTTGCTCTAGCATCGCCAAACGATCAGTCGCTGATACCTCTTGAGATTCTTCCTTATGTGGTGGAACATAATTTGGCATAAATCTAATTTCATCTAAATTTAATGCATCTAAAACTTCATTGGCAATGATCAAATGCCCAATATGCGGAGGATTAAATGTCCCCCCTAATATTCCTATTTTTTTCATAATAATCGCCTTAAGGTAATTGAAGTTGTTTATTTTCTCGAGATTCTTTATATAAAACAATCGTGTTACCAATGATTTGAACCAGTTCTGCCCTTGCTCCTTTGGAAAGCGTTGTAGCAACATCATCACGATCTTCCTCACAGTTTTGCAAAACACTAACTTTTAATAGTTCTCGCGCTTCTAATGCCTCACCAATTTGTTTAATAAGATTATCATTTACCCCACCTTTTCCGACTTGGAAAATAGGGTTCAAATGATGAGCTTTTGATCGTAAAAATCTCTTTTGTTTACCCGTTAGCATAATTAACCTCCTAATTTAGTTAAAACAATCTGCTTCATTCTTGATGTATCAGGCATAATTCCAGTCCATATCTGAAAAGCAATAGCTCCTTGATATGCGAACATTCCTACACCATTCTGAATTTTTACTCCCTTTTGCTCTGCATCGATTAGAATCTTTGTCTTCAGCGGATTATAAATAATATCACTAACAAATGCAGAAGATTTTATATTGGTAACATCCATTGGAGAAACATCAATATTCGGACTCATCCCAATTGAAGTCGTTTGGATAATTAAATCATATTCAGCTATTCTTTGTTCTGCCTCATCAAGTGTAAATGCTTTTGAATGATTATCATATGGACATTCTGAAATCAAATTGACAGCTCGCTCTTTTGTTCTGTTCGTAATATCCACTTGCTTTACACCCTCTTTAACAAGCGTAAAGTAAATAGCACGTGCAGCTCCACCAGCTCCAATAATTAATGTCCTTTTTGTCTTTAATTCCCCAGTAAGCTCCTCTTCAAGAGCTTTGATATAACCAATTCCATCTGTATTATAGCCAATCAGTCGACCATCTTTATTAATCACCGTATTTACTGCACCAATCGCTCTAGCTAATTCATCCACTTCATCTAAAAATGGAATAACTGATTCTTTATGTGGAAGCGTAATGTTAAATCCACATACACCAAGTGCCTTTAATCCTTTTACTGCATCCCCTAATCCCTCAGGTTTCACGTGAAAGGCTAAATACTCCGCATCTAGCTTTTCGCTTCTAAATGCATCATTTTGCATAGCTGGTGACATCGAATGAGCAATTGGATCGCCAATAACTGCATAAACTTTTTTCATCTCACTCACCCTTGCCTTTGTTTTAAATTAACGATTTACGAATTATTACTTGAACCCCTTTTGGAACGTGGGCAACAATTTTAGCACCTGGTTCATTGACTGTGACCCATCCGAGACCAGAAAATACAATATCCATTTTTGCTTCTTTTAGCGAAAACTCATAGGGAATAAGCTTCGGAAATTCATCCATTTGTTCTTGTCTTGGCGGAGTTAATAGCTCACCAGCATGATTTTTATATAATTCATCCGCTTTTTCTAATTTTGTACGATGAATAAGTAATTCATTAGAAAGATGGCATGTCAATGACCTTCGACCACCCGATACATAATCCAATCTTGCTAATCCTCCAAAAAACAATGTCTGCCCTTCGTTTAATTGATACACTTTGGGTTTAATTTCTTTTTTTGGCATGATAATTTTAAAGTCCCGTGAATCGACATAATGCGCCATTTGATGATGATTAATAATCCCCGGTGTATCATACATGGCATGTCCATCATCTAGCGGGATTTCAATCATGTCAAGAGTTGTACCTGGAAAATGAGAAGTTGTAATAATATCTGCTTCACCAGTTACTTGCTTGATTAGCCGATTTATGAATGTTGATTTTCCTACATTCGTACAGCCTACAACATAAACATCACGCCCTTGACGATAATGTTCAATCGCTTCAGCTGCTTCTGAAATATACTTACCTTTTTCTGCACTGACTAAGAGCACATCAACGGGTTGTAAACCTAATTCCTTTGCTGATTGTTTCATCCAATTAATCAATTTATTATGCTTCACAGACTTCGGTAAAAGATCAACCTTATTACCAATTAAAAGGACGTCGTTGCCACCAACAAAACGGTGCAATCCCGGAAGCCAACTCCCATTAAAATCAAAAATATCAACGATCTTCACAATCAAAGAATCCGTTTCTCCTACTTTATTCAAGATCTTTAAAAAATCGTCATCCGTTAAAGACACATCTTGAACTTCATTATAATGTTTTAATTTAAAACAACGCTGACAAATAATATTTTCTTTCTCTAGCGCCGACTTTGGTGCATAACCTAAAGCTTCTGGATCTTCGGCTTGAACCTTCACTCCACAGCCGATGCAAACTAAATCATGATGATTACTCAATTATGATCCTCCCATTCTAACAATCCTTTTCTTCTAAAAATCGCCATAATTTTTCGTTCAAGAAACCGATTGATTTTAGTGTTGATGCCATCTGAATGAGAAACTGGTGTCACCAAAATGGTATGAAAACCTCCTCTGTTACCTCCAAACACATCTGTTAACAGCTGATCACCAATGACAACCACTTCATCCAGCCTAATTCCCATTTGAACTGCAGCTTTTTTAAAAGCACCACTTAATGGTTTCTTCGCTCTATGAATAAACGGGGTATTCAACGGTTTGCAAAAGGTACCTACTCTATTTTCATTATTATTAGAAACAACCGTTACTAAAATCCCATGTGTACGCATATCATCAAACCATTGAATTAACTCCGGCGTAGGCATGGGACGGTCCCATTCTACAAGCGTATTATCAAGGTCTGTAATAATCCCTTTTACACCACGTCTTTTTAAATTCTCAGGTTTTATATCAAAAATACTTTTAACATGTTCACTTGGTAAAAATGATTTAAGCATTACTACACCTCAATGTTTCCTAAAAATTTACCCTATCCATCATATCTAATTTTCGCCAATCTGACAAAAAAATTCTAAGGAGATAAGAAAAGAAGATTTCCAATTGTTTATTACAAGTTTTTTTCTAAAAATTTCGACAAAAAACTCATTTCCTCCTTAATGTGGATAAAGTTACCCACATTTTACCTCTTGATTTGTTTACATTTTTTATTTTTATAAACAATTTAGTCACAGGTTATCCACTTTCATTTGTGGATAACCTGTCGATTGTCCTTCTCACTTATTTTTTGTTACATTATGAATACAACAAATAATTTACATTAAAAGGAAATGAAACGACAATCAGGAGGTGAAAGCCAAAATTGGCGATATAATGCACAAACTCTCAGACGATTTGTTGCTCGAGTCCTATTTTAAAGCCAGACAATTAAAACTAAATAGCGAATTTATTCGTTTAATTGAGACCGAAATACACCGAAGATCTTTAACGGATAAAATAATCGCACTTGTTAATACATTTACTGGCTGACCAATCCGTCAGCTTTTTTTAATGGCTGTGTTAAACCTAGCTGTTGATTGGAGCGAAAGAAGCTTCGCTTTCCGCGGGCGGTGCGGGGATAACTCGTCACTTCGCTCCTGCGGGGTCTTCCCTGCTCCGTATTCCCGCAGGACACTGAATTACATCCTTGAATCCGCCCACGCACGAAGGAAATGCGGTAGCATTTTCGAGGAGTCTTCGCGTATCCGTTCCAATCAACAAAGTTGTAAAATTAACATCGACCTTTAACATAGCCTTTTTAATAAATAATAATAGTTAGTATCTAGCCTATGCTTTATGTTCTAATATTCCCAAGCTTCTCTCCAACCCTAATCCCCATTGGAAGAGACAATTCCTTCTCGATTTCAAAGCTATTTTTTTCAAAAAGTAGCACAACTGTAGAACCAAAGCTAAAATATGCGAATTCTTGTCCCTTTTCCAAATGCTTTGCATCATTGGTAATGACAATAGAGTTCACAAACATCGCTCCAACCTTTACAATAGCCACACAAAACTGTCCATGCTTAAGTTCTGTTATTGTACGGTAATTTTTAGACAGAGGAGTGATTCCATACTTCATTCCCCATTTATTAACTGGATAAGATTTATGCCCCAATGTCCAACGGTGTAATACTTGACCTGTAATGGGTGAATGGATCCGATGATAATGACTTGGACTTAAGTATAGCACGATGTATTTGCCACCTAAATACTTTTTGAGTACTTGGTCATTACTGAGCATTTCTTTCATGGAATACGTCTTCCCTTTTATGATAATGTTTTTATCTACTTGGATCATTCCATAGTCTTCTAATACACCATCAACAGGGCTTGAAACGATATGTTCACCTTCTACTATTGGTCTGGCCTCTACTTTTAATTGTCTCGTAAATAAATCGTGTAATGTGTTGAAAGAAGAAGGCTCGTATTTTGAGTCATTTTGGTTCACACGAAAAGCCTTTATATATAAGGGAATCATTGGTTTACTCAGTCGGGATTGACTCAATCTTTTCAAAAGTGCTGAGGTCATTCTGTTATTCGTTAATTCAATAAAACAACGATAAATATATTTAAACAAAAAAAACTCACCACCAATTGTAAATTTTATCTTAACTTTCCTTGCATAAACAGTATCATCTAAAATATTATTATATAATAAATGTTTTCGTTTCGATTAATTTGTTTTATGAAAGGAGTGAAAAGATGTTTTTAATACATGCCATAGATCAGACTGTTAGAAAGTTGAAAATGCAAACAGCTAATATTTTGACCTTATTAAATTTATCTTTAGGCGGATACGCAATCCTTGCTATTATGCATGAACAATTAAACTTAAGCTTGTTGCTTATCTTTCTAGCAGCTCTTGCTGACCGTTTTGACGGTATGGTAGCAAGAAAACTTAATATCGAATCTGAGTTAGGTAAACAATTAGATTCCATGTGTGATATTATTTCATTTGGTGTTGCTCCAGCTCTTTTATTATATGAAGGCATATTGATTGACTTTGGTGCCCCCGGAGCTACCTTTACTATACTCTATATAGCTTGCGGCGCTTACCGATTAGCTCGTTTTAATATTAGTGAAAGTAACGGTTATTTTACAGGAGTTCCTATTACCGTTGCTGGCTGTATAGCTACTCTCAGTTATCTAGCCTATCCGTACATCGATGCTATATATTTTGTGTTTTTCATGATTATATTATCTATTTTAATGGTAAGTCCATTCAAGTTGAAGAAAGTATAAAAAAGGATCCTGTAGTATCGCCAACCTGCCTCGCATCATGCAGGCTCCCGTCAGTGAAGTATGGCTGGCTGGAAATACTCTAAAAATGAGCAAAATAATACTTAATTGATTGTAAATTAAAGAAAGGTGACTCAAAGCAGTCGTTTACTAACGACATTCTTGAGTCACCTTTCTTCATAACTATTATATTATATTCTAATTTTGACGATTTTTTTCTTTTTCCTCACGATAAAATTCATGAAACATCTTCATTAAAGCACGCTTTTCTATTCGCGAGACATAACTTCGAGAAATACCTAATTCCTTAGCGATTTCACGCTGCGTTTTTTCCTTTTGTAAATCTAGACCAAATCTACCTACTATTACTTCCTTTTCCCGTTCATCTAAGATATCAATATACTTTTTCACCTTTTCAAGTTCCATATTAAGCTGAATCGTATCTACGACATCCTCTGATTCAGACTTTAATACATCAATTAAACTAATCTCATTTCCTTCTTTATCTTGCCCTATTGGATCATGCAAGGAAATATCTTTTTTCGTTTTCTTCGTCGCTCGTAAATGCATAAGGATTTCATTTTCAATACAACGTGCGGCATAGGTTGCGAGCTTTGTTCCTTTGCCATCTGAATAGCTTTCAATTGCTTTAATCAAACCAATTGTCCCGATGGAAATTAAGTCCTCTGAGTCTTCGCCAGTATTCTCAAATTTTTTGACGATGTGGGCAACAAGTCGAAGATTATGCTCAATTAAAATGTTCCGAGCATCTCCGTCACCCTCGCTCATAAGTTTAAGGTACTTTTTTTCATCATCGGAAGACAAAGGCTGAGGAAAGGCGTTATTTTTCACATAGGACACTAATAGGTAAAACTCTTTGACTAGAAAGCCAATTGCAGTAAGAATACCGGGCATACGGATTACCTCCCGTTTCTTTGGACGTTCCACTATATATTTAATGTTATGCAAAAGCATGCTTATTCTTGTCTGTACCATTAGAATTTCCCTTAATTTTGAATGTACTTTATATCAAACCAATCCCATCGTTAGAGATGAATATCTTAATTATCATCTGCTAAATACCTAATTTAATGGGCCTAATCCCAATCTTCTTCATAAATTCATACATATACTACAACAAGATATTAAAAAGACATGAATTTCCCTATTGTACAGGAAAAATCAATGTCTTTTCTTAGTCAAAATAAAATTTCTTTAAGAAATAAAAAGAAGGGGGGACTTATATGGGATATACCTATGGTCCATATGGTTACGGTAATGCTTGTAGTCCCTATCCAGGACCGTATCCAGGACCCATACCGTATTATGGCGGAGGTTCTGGTTGGGGCTTCGCCTTAATCATCGTCCTATTAGTTTTGCTACTAATCTTCGGATTTTGGTGGTTTACAAGTGGTGGCTGCTTAGATGGTTTCGGGTTTAGCCCTGGTTTTGGTTTTAAATGCTAATAGAAAAGCTCGGCATTTCTGCCGAGTTTTTTTGTACTATCAAAATTTATATCAAGCGGATGATAGTATAAGTGCAACTGCGCCTAATCTCCGTCCTTTGCAGGCTCGCCAATCGGCAGGCGATTTCACTTACAAGATCATTTATACTTTCACCGTAGGGACTACGGGTAGAGCCTGCTAAAAAACTGGTGGATACACTGGTGTTCACAGGAATCCCCCACTTCAAATTTTCGTTAGAAAATTAAGTGGAAGGTAGTTCAAAGTGAATACAAAGAGCTAATATACGCAATCTCTTTGACTAATCCTTCTCTTAAATATATCTTTGGATTGTAGTCTAATAGCTTGTTAGCATTAAAAATATCGGCCCATGTATGCTCGGATTCTCCGATTAATTTTGGTAAATAATTTTTTCTAGCTTTTTTCCCTGTAAGCTCTTCAAGTATGGAGATGACTTCATTGACCGTCGCCCGTTCTTTTCCCCCAATATTGATCGTCTGTCCTATGCAATGGTCTTTGTGTAAAACAGCTGCCGTTCCTTCAATACAATCTTTTATATAGGTGAAATCTCTCGATTGGGTCCCATTTCCATAAACAGTTAGTGGTTCTTCTTTAAGAATTTGCTTAATAAAGCGATGAAAAGCCATATCCGGTCGCTGTCTTGGACCATAAACGGTGAAAAATCGAACCGTTACAATTGGTATTTTAAAATTTTTATGATAAACCTTACATAATTGTTCAGCTGTTAATTTCGTAATGCCATATGGAGAAAGCGGAGACATATTTTCATTTTCAGTCACTTTGCCATCGGTATTTCCATAGACAGAGGATGTGGAGGCATAAATAAATTTCTTTATATCTTTATCTTTAACCGCTTCCAAAAGTCGCTGTGTTACGGATATATTATTTGTCACATAAGGTCCAAACTCCTTGCCCCAACTTGTACGAACTCCCGGTATAGCTGCTAAATGATAAATAATATCTATCCCTTTTAGCAACTCATCTAAATTTACTGTCATTAAATCACCACGAATTAGTGTAAATCTTGGGTGATTGCTTAAATTCACCAAATTCATCTGCTTTATTTTTTTCGGTGTAGGACCAATAAATGCGTCGATTCCTATTACTTCATGACTACTGTCATTTAATAGTTTTTCACAAAGATGCGAACCGATAAATCCAGCTGCTCCTGTTACAAGAATCTTCATAAGCGAGCCACTCCCATATAAATTAAACCAGCTTCCCGTACGAGGTTGGGGTCAAGACAATTACGGGCATCAAAAATATGCTTGCCTCTCATTCTTTCTTTTATTTTTCTCCAATCCAAATGTTTAAACTCTTCCCAATCGGTTGCAATAATTACACAATCCGCTTGAATGATTGAAAGGTCTAATTGAGTATATTGAATGACATGATTATTCTCTGGAAACGGTAATTGAGCCTGCGGATCATAAACGTTAATTCGACCTCTTAGAGAACTTAGTCTTTCTATTAATGCTACTGCTGGTGAATACCTCGTATCATCCGTATTTGGTTTGAAAGAAATACCTAACACCGAGATATTTTTCTCTGAAAAATCATCCATGAAAGTAGATAGTTTATCCAGATAATAATCAACCTGTGAACGATTAACAGCTTGAACAGCTTGTAATATAAGCGGGGTTACATTTTTGTCCAATGCACTATGCTCTAACGAACGAAGGTCTTTTGGAAAACAAGAGCCTCCGTATCCGATTCCTGCTGAAAGAAAATAGGGACTTATTCTTGGATCAGCCCCAATTCCTTTCGCAACATCTGCTACATTTATACTATACTGATCACATATCCTAGCAATTTCATTAATAAATGAAATTTTTGTAGCTAAAAATGCATTGGATGCGTATTTAATCATTTCTGCTCCAGCAAGGCTAGTAACAATAAAAGGGGCCTCAATTTTTTGATAAATTTCTTTTAAAACGAAAAGCGACTTTTGATCATCAGCTTGTTTTCCTACAACAATCTTGTCAGGGTGAACCATGTCATGGATGGCAGACCCCTCTTTAAGGAATTCTGGATTGGACACTACATTAAAAAGCAGAGGGTCCATGCCTTTCTGGATTAAAGTTTTATACACATCATCATTTGTTCCAAGCGGCACCGTACTTTTGATAATAATCGTTTTATAAGATTCTATCATTTCAGCAATTTCATCGACGACAGAATGAAGATAAGATAAATCTGTCCTACCATCCGGTAAAGATGGCGTCCCAACCGCAATAAAGATGACTGAGGCTTTTTTATATTTTCAATTGTAGAGGTGCTAAAAGTTAGTGTATGTTCATTTTTCTTAATCAATTCAGTTAAGCCCGGTTCATAAATGGGCACTTCCCCGAGTTTTAGTGCATGTATTTTTTCAATGTTCGTATCCACACAACACACAACATGTCCCAAATCGGCTAGAACCGTTGCTGTGGTTAATCCAACATATCCTGCGCCTATTACACAGATTTCCATCTACCTCGTCCTCCACTCTAAAACTCTAAGTTTTTATAGCATATTAGAGGTACGTCAGATTTGATAAAGCAACAGCCTATATCTTCAAAAAGTTTCAAACTGCGCCCGATTTGAATGGGACATATTCCTTCTATATAAACTTTAGAATATGATATTGAATACTTAGCGTGAAGAAAGTGGGGGAATAAATGATTAAAAAAGCAATAATACCTGCTGCCGGTTTTGGTACAAGGGGTCTGCCTATTACCAAAGTCATTCCAAAAGAAATGTTTCCAGTGGGGCTAAAGCCTGCAATCGAGTATGTTGTGGAAGAAGCGGTATTGGCAGGTATTGAACAAATATTAATAATCGTCTCTCGCTCAAAAAACTTAATTGTTGATTATTTTGATTACTCATTTGAATTAGAAATGTTTCTTCAAAAAGCAAATAATCTCTCTTTATTAAGCAATGTACAGCTTCCAAATATTCAAATTGTCTATACACGCCAGCCATTTCCTAGAGGTCTTGGCGATGCAATCCGTCTTGGTAAAAACTTTGTTGGGAACGACCCTTTTGCCGTACTTCTCCCCGATGATATCTTCAGAGGTGGGGGCTTAAGTGAATTAGTAGAAGCGTATGAAAAAAATAAAGCGACTGTGTCTAGGTTTAACCAAAGTAGCATCCGAACACTTAAAGGATTACGGAGTGGTTAAAGGTCAAATGGTTCATAACAATTTTTATAAAATTTTAGATATTATTGAAAAACCCCAAAAAAACCCCCCATCAAACCTTGCTCTATCAGGGAGGTATATATTCACATCCGAAATCATGACAGAACTAGAAAATGTAGAACCAGGTGTCGGAGGAGAGATTCAGTTAACTGACGCCATTACAACCCTGCTAAAAAAAGTGGACTGCTACGGAAAAATAATTTCCGGTCAAAGGTACGATATAGGCAAAGAAGCAGATTATCTTGCTTTGTTAAATGAAGTGTATAAACAAAATAAGAAGAATTGAATTTCATAATTGCAAACATTCCTTGGCTAAATTTAGTATATAGGAAGATCTCAATTAGCCAAGGAAACACAAAAACCTTGATGACTTCTATCGGAGCCATATAGATAAAAAATAAAAATCTAATTAAATTTCTGGATTTTCAAATGATTATATGATCATCCAACTCCCTATTTAACATTTCCTAATGGTTTATCTTACCTTTCATCATTAGTCATATATACTTTGTATTCAATTCTTTAATATATTCACTAGTCGATTTGTATCTGATATTTCACGGTCACTTGATTTTTCAATCTGTTTTGTCTGGGTCTTTTCATGTTCACTTGATTTTTCAATCTGTTTTGTCTGGGTCTTTTCATGTTCACTTGATTTTTCAATCTGTTTTGTCTGGGTCTTTTCATGTTCACTTGATTTTTCAATCTGTTTTGTCTGGGTCTTTTCACGTTCACTTGATTTTTCAATCTGTTTTGTCTGGGTCTTTTCACGTTCACTTGATTTTTCAATCTGCTTTGTCTGGGTCTTTTCATGTTCACTTGATTTTTCAACGGCTTTTGTCTGGGCCATTTCATGTTCACTTGATTTTTCAACGGCTTTTGGCTGGGCCATTTCATGTTCACTTGATTTTTCAACGGCTTTTGGCTGGGCCATTTCATGTTCACTTGATTTTTCAACGGCTTTTGGCTGGGCCATTTCATGTTCACTTGATTTTTCAACGGCTTTTGTATGGGCCATTTCATGTTCACTTGATTTTTCAACGGCTTTTGGCTGGGCCATTTCATGTTCACTTGATTTTTCAACGGCTTTTGGCTGGGCCATTTCATGTTCACTTGATTTTTCAACGGCTTTTGTCTGGGCCATTTCATGTTCACTTGATTTTTCAACGGCTTTTGTATGGGCCATTTCATGTTCACTTGATTTTTCAACGGCTTTTGTATGGGCCATTTCATGTTCACTTGATTTTTCAATCGTTTCTGTAATTATTGGATTATCTTCTATTACAATTACAGGCTGTTCAATCAAACTACTAATAGAGTAATCTTCCTCAACAATCTCAGTTTTGGAATCTAAAACAGTAGTAGCCACTATTTGTTTGGAGTTTTCCCATACTTCAATAATCTCAGAAGCAACTCGATCCCATTTGTAAAGTGAAAGGGCAAGTTTTCTCCCCTGTGCTCCCATTTTTTTCATCCATACTTTGTTTGATAATACTTCTGATATTTTTTCTACAAAATTGGCTGGATCCTCTGGGTTTTCCACAATAAGACCATTTTCCCCCAATTGAATAACTTCAGCATTCCCACCTCTTTTAGTGGTTATAATAGGAAGACCCGCTGCCATCGCTTCATAATGAACCCTAGCCAAGGGTTCTGGCCATATTGATGTGCAAACAAATAAATCAGCAGCTGCAAACCAGTTTTGTATCTCACTTGGATTCACAAATCCCGTTGCCACAACTGGAATCGGCAATTTTTTTGCCAATGCTCTAACATAGGCAACATAATCCGTTAACTCATCTTGGCTAAACCACTTACTTCCAACTATCACTAAAGCCAAATCATTATATTGTTTCGATAGTTCCGGCAACGCTCTTACTAACCTGTCCACTCCTTTATTTCTTGAAAGCCTTCCAGCATATAAAATGACTGTTTTATTTTCTAATCCATGCGCTTGCCGAATATCATTACGTATCTTTATCATATTTGAATGGCTTCCAGGTAAAAATCGCTCAGTATCGACTCCAGAATAAATCGTACGAATCTTTGATGCAGCCTGTGGATATAGATTACTAATAACATTTCCAACATAATTACTTACCGTTACAATACTTGATACTTCAGCAAGTACTGCATTTGCTTCTTTTGAATCAATTTTGTCTTCATTAAACATATCATTGTGCATACTTAGGGTAATAATCGCTTGAGGAGCTGCATTTCGAACAGGTAGAACGAGTCGAGGACGATTAAAAATGTGGATTAGATCGAAGGGATGTGATTCAACAAACTGAATAACGCCTTCTCGATATAATTCAAATATTTTTCCCGGTACACGAACATATGAAATACCATCAATCGTTTCTTGATCCGGTAGTGATGAATCATTAATCCCTAGAACCGTAATATCATGAACATTCCTCAAATGGGGAAGAACTCCAGAAATATAAGTTTGGATGGCTCCCCCTCGTATAGGAGGTATAGGAAGTTTTTCGGTACATATCATTAAGATTTTCATATTTATTCTACTCCTATCCAATCGTCTTTAATTTCTTCCAGCACTGGCCATTTAGTCTGATCGGTATCAACGATCGTTTGAATTAATTGGATAGTTTGCTCATTTAAGAATAATTCAGGCTCATATACTACTTCTTTAATATTTTTATAAAATTCATTTGGCAACGATAAATCAATCATTAAGATTTCATATAACTGGGCATTTATCGGATTTGCCTCATGGTATGCCTTAATCATTTCTCGTACCGATGTTGTGTCCCATCGATATTCATCTGCCATTGTACCTGATATTAATTTTCTTAAATCCCGAATTGGAAGGTCAAATGCGACACCATCTAGGTCAATAATCCACATCCCATTTACTCCCATTTGACCATTAGACCAGCCATAATCCTGATGAACTAATCCCCAATTAGCGTTCCCTTCCTTTACTAATTTCAAATAGCTTGATTGATTTAGTCTTTCTAAACTTCTAATGGCTTGCTGTTCAAATAAATCAATCGTATCTAATAGATGGGAACTAGCTGGCATTTCTTGATAAGCATGAGCAATCGTTCGAAACCAGTCCATTTTAACAATAGTCTTTTCATAATTTCTCGGCCATTTATGCAATCTTGTAGCCATTTCAGCCTGTTTCGGAGGTTCATAACCTTTACTTAAGCGATGGAATTCACCGAGAGCATTACACAATAGCTTCGCACCTTCCAAGTCTTTCGATACAGGTGTTAAGGATTCAATCCACTCAGCGACAAACCATAACTTTCCCCCTGCTTCAACATAATTGTTTCCATCTTTTGTTTTAATAATTGCTGGTACTCTAGCACCCTGAACTTCCACTAAGTATTCTTGAGCACCCAAACTAAATAAACTTCTAGTAGGCCTACGATGTAGCAGCTTTAAACTTTTTGGTCCACTAGATGTCTCAATTTTCCAAATTGCTCCACCTTTATCAGACTTAGTAGTAACAACTTGCATACTCTGAACAGAAAAATCATAATGGATAAGAACTTCACTTGCTAATTTTTCAATATATTCAGGTACAAAAAATTCGGACATAAGTTCATCAAGTTCCCATGGTTCTATTAATATATTCTCCATCTTATCCCCCTATTAAATCAAAAAATATTAAGCCCAAAAAATTTTAACAAGGCCATTAATTTGATTCCTAACAGGTCCACCTCATTTATTATTCAGATGACTTACCTATAGAATTTAAATACTTTTTACTAAACTATGCTCATCTAAAATATTTGTATAGGACAACTGCTTAAATAATTTATTAATGGAAAACTTTAAGTTCTCCGATATCATACCTTCACTGAATATGGGATGTCACTATATCTGTAATTACACGTGTAAAATGCAGGTTCACCTCAAAGTAAAACCTGCACAACATTTGTCTGCTAGAACTATTTGTGTATGTTAATGTTTATTTTTCTTCTGCTTCATTTCCTTCGTCATAGCTTTCTTCATTCATAACTTTCATCTTCAGAACTTTCTTCTTCTTCTGCTACATATACTAGATTTTCCTCTACTTGAACTTCTTCAACTATTACGTCATCATTCGTGTCCGAATCACTCACTGATAATGATGCATCTAGATTAGTTTCCTCACTTTCTTCGACTACCCCAATTTCTTCTTTTCCTAGGTTTGTTAATTGATTCATAATATATACGTACCTAGTAACGTCATCTTGAATCATATTTTTATGAATTACTTTTTTTGATAAGTGTCCCACTTTGCCAACCCCAGTTCTATTAAATTATTTTCCATAATACTTACAATTTACAAGATATTCTAAAATAATTAATATGTTCAATACATTCGTGGATACTCAAAAAGATTTTCTCTATTATGTATTTTCTAAAACTGGTTAGTTAACTATTAAAAGTCATAAAAAAAACCTCATCCAAATAGAATTTTGGACTGAGGTTTTTTAGAATGAATCTTTCTCCTCTATTTCGGAAAGATTTTTTTTACATTTTGCAGCCTGCAAGAAACATGTAATTGATGCGACTAAAAATACATACGGAAGCAAGTAAATAGCCATTTGTGCTATACAGCGTCTTTCCTTCTGAAGGAAGAATGGTTCCTACATAAAAAAAAGAGCCAACACATAATAAAATAATGGCAAAACGTCTATAATCCGTCATCTTTGTTGTCAATTTTTCACCATTATTGTTCATAAACGCTTCCACCTTCTTTTAAACTAGTACATATTATCTCTAGTTCATTTTACCATAGATATACCTATTCCTCTGTTGTGAATAGTTGGTAATTATCAGAAAGTGGAACTAGCTCTCAATTCTCTAATGCTTGTTGTAAATCTTCTAGTAAATCTTCGGCGTCTTCTAGACCTACTGAAATACGAATTAAGCCATCTGTGATACCTAGTTCCTCCCGACGCTCTGCTGGTATTGACGCATGTGTCATAAGCGCAGGAATAGAAATCAAACTTTCGACTGCTCCAAGGCTTTCAGCTAATGTAAAGTATTTCACTTTGCTTAATACTTTTGCCGCTTTCTCACCACTACCCACATCGAAGGAAACCATTCCTCCAAAGCCGCGAGCTTGTTTTTTTGCAAGCTCATGATTTGGATGATTTGGGATACCAGGATAATAGACTTTCGAAACAGCTTGATGTTCAACTAGATAATTTACAATTTTACTTGTATTTTGTTCATGCTCTTCCATTCGAAGGCCAAGTGTTTTAATCCCACGTAATAATAACCATGAATCTTGAGGTCCTAATACTCCCCCGGTTGAATTTTGAACAAAATGTAGCTTTTCACCCAGTTCTTCATCATTCACTACCGCTAGTCCCGCCACTACATCACTGTGTCCACCAATATATTTCGTAGCACTATGCAGAACAATATCGGCTCCTAGAGTAATAGGATTTTGCCAATAAGGTGTGGCAAATGTATTATCCACAATTGTTAATAAGCCACTTGCTTTAGCAATTTTAGAAACTTCTGCAATATCGGTAATTTTTAGAAGCGGATTGGTTGGTGATTCTACAAAAATTGCTTTCGTATTCTCCTTGATATTCTTTTCAATTTCGTTTAAATTGCTAGTATTAATAAATGTTGCGTCAATTCCGAAGCGGTTCAATACTTTTGTAATCACACGAAAAGAACCACCGTACACGTCATCAGTGACTAATACATGATCGCCTTGATTCAGTAACAACATGACCGCTGTTGTCGCCGCCATTCCTGAAGCAAAAGCAAAGCCACGCTTTCCTCCCTCTAATTCAGCAATTAACGTTTCTAAAGCATGGCGAGTCGGATTGCCTGTACGTGAGTATTCATAACCACGATGATTACCAGGACCATCCTGTTTATATGTACTCACTTGATAAATTGGCACAGAAACCGCACCTGTTTTTTCATCTCCAAAAACTCCACCGTGAATTAATTGTGTTTTTCTTCTCATTTTCAAATTCCTCCTTCGTATATTTTTTTACTTAAGTACCGATCACTTGAGTCTGGGAAGATTACGACAATATTCGTACCTCCAGATGCCGTTTGTGCTTCCTTTATAGCAGCGGCAAATGCTGATCCAGATGAGCTTCCTACGAGTAACCCTTCTTTTGCTGCTAACTCTTTTACATATCGAAAAGCTTCTTCGTCAGAAATGGTATGAATGCTATTAAAATAGGTTTCATCCATATAGCCAGGAATAAACTCCATTCCTGTTCCTTCCGTTTTATGTGGACCTGGTTTTCCACCATTTAAGATGGAGCCTTCTGGTTCAACAATGACGGTTTTTACATTTGAATTCTTTTCTTTTAAATAGCGAGCCGTTCCCATGAACGTCCCTCCAGTTCCTGCCCCTGCAACAAATACGTCTACCTTCCCATTAAGTTGCTCCCAAATTTCAGGTCCTAACGTTTTATAATAAGCTTCAGGGTTGGATGGATTAGCAAATTGCTGTGGGCAATAAGAATTAGGAATTTCATGTAAAAGTTCCTTTGCCTTTGCAATTGCACCAATCATTCCAGCTTCTGAAGGTGTATGCACAATTTTAGCACCTAACGCCTGCATAATTTGTTGCTTTTCCACGCTAAACTTCTCCGGTACGCAAAACATGACATTCATCCCGCGATTGATTGCTGCAAGTGCTAATCCAATTCCCGTATTACCAGCTGTTGGTTCAATGATTGTGCCACCTGGCTTTAATTCTCCATTCGCTAGAGCTGCTTCAAGCAACTCAACGCCTAACCGGTCTTTTACACTTCCACCCGGATTGAAAAACTCCAATTTAGCGAAAATTCTGATATTTATTGGTAGAGAAAAGTGAGTAATCTCTAATATTGGTGTTGATCCTATTAATTCATGTACACTTTTGGCCACTTTCATTTATTTCTCCCCTTATATATAAGTTATCATACCATTTTAGTTGGTTAAAAAGTAAAATGAAAACAATGAAAAATATTCCATTGTTTTCATTTGCTTACTTTAATTTATCTACTATTTTTAACACAAGTTCAGCTGAATGAAGCGCTGCTGTTTCTAAAAACTGGTCAAAAGAAATATTCGATTCTTTACCAGCAATATCTGAAAGAGAACGGATAATGACAAATGGTATTCCAAATTGATAGGCTACTTGAGCAATCGCTGCCGCTTCCATTTCAACTGCATATAAATCATTAAATTTACCTCGAACAAAGTCAACACGAGCTGGATCATTCATAAAGGAATCACCTGTCACGATTAATCCTCTCCCGACTTGAATATCAGTTATTTCCTTTGCAGCCTCTTCTGCAATTGCAAACAGCTTTTCATCCGGAACGAAAGCTGCTGGTAATTGCGGTACTTGACCGTATTCATAACCGAAAATCGTTACGTCAACATCATGGTGGCGAACCTCCGTTGAGATGACGACATCACCAACATTTAGTTCTTTATGATAGCCACCTGCAGAGCCAGTATTAATGACAGCATCTGGCTTAAATTTTTCTAATAAAATCGTTGTAGACATCGCTGCATTTACTTTCCCAATACCTGATTTTAAAACAATCACATCTACACCATTGAGTGTCCCCATATTAAACTCAGATCCAGCAATTGTTTCCTGCTTCAAATCCGCTAATTTATCTCGTAAAATAGTTACTTCTTCTTCCATTGCTCCGATAATTGCTACTTTCATTCATTAGACCTCTTCCTATATTTTTTCAGCTTCAACAATCCAAACAAATTGATTGCAACGATCGAATGATACCGTAAATCCATTTTCCTCCATAATATTTTTCAAAAAAGGAATCGTTGGATAGTATTCCGTTGCTAAATCCGTTGCTAGGTTTAGAAAACCAGCATTCTTTGCTCCTTCAATGGCGCGAATATGCTCTTCTTTCGACGGATACATCGTATCAGCAAATACTATTTTACCACCTGAATGTAGCAATTTGCTATAGATAGCCATTGCTTTTTGCTTCTCTTCATCCGTTAAATGATGAAAGGCATACGTACTAACAATTGTATCCACTTGCTTTTCTACATGAAAATCAAAAAAATCGCCATCTACAATATCAGTATGGTTTTTTAGCTTTGCAATTGCTTTCTCTCTCATAGAAGTAGACGGCTCTACTCCTGTAACCTCTAGTCCAGCTTCAAGGAGACGTGCTGTTAAATTGCCTGTACCTACTCCAAATTCCAATACATGACCAGACGATTTGTCAACGACTTGATCTAAAATTTCCTCATACCCTTTGAATACTTCGCGATACTCATTATCATGACCAGACACGGTATCATCATAATATTCAGCCCAGTCTTCAAATAACTCAATAAACTCTCGACCCATTATATAATCACCCTTCTGTAAGAAAAAGAGAAAGAACGAAGTCTTACAACACCATTACAATATTTATTTGTTATTCATCTCGAAAAACTAAATTCGCCTTAAAGTATTTAGGTAAATCATATACGTATTATATGATTTATAGATAAAATTGTTCCTAGATACCATTTCTTATCTAACAGGAAAAACTACATAGCATCAACACAAAAACAGTGGTAAAATTGCGTTAAAAACCGCAATGGAGGAAAACAACCAATGAATTTACATTTAGATTTAATTGAAGATAAAATAGAATTTTTCGAAGCCGAAGATGTGAAAAGCTTAGAAGAAAAAATACAAACTCGCATTGAAGTTAACAAGGCCATTATGCTTCAAGTACATAACGTTTCACATCAAATGTATGTGAGTGAAGAAGGACGAAGATTTTATAGTGCTGTGGTGCATTTCAAATTAAAAAAATAAAGCCTTCCATTTCCGTTAAAAAATCAACAATAATGTTTAACATATCCAAACACAAAAAAAGGATCTTACTCCATACTTCAAATTTCTTAAGGACAATACATCTCTTTTGTCCAAAGAATTGAAGTTGGAGCAGACCCTATAGTTTGCATCCTCTTTCAATTATCTCTTATCATTCTTCTTTAATTCTTCTACTTTAACAGGTTTCCATCCTTCACCATCTACCCATTCAATATACACGCGATAGGATTGAGGATTATTTCCTGCTGAAACTGTACCAATCGCCGTATTAGGCGTTCCTCCGTTATTTAACCACCAAAGATGCATACTGGCTTCATCAATTCCAGCACCAAGGGCAATAGCCTTCGTCATTTCATTCCAATCCGTTGATCCTTTTTGATAGGAAGTCGTATGTACACCCGTTTGTTCCGTACCAATCGGTTTCCAGCTTTCACTCGTGTACGTGTTCAATACATTGGAATCATTACCGCCCTCTACCTTGACAAGCTCAGGCTCTGTGGACGTTTCCTCTTCCTTAACTACTTCTTCATTTGTTGGTTCTACACTCTCTGTTTCATTCGTACTTACATTTTTTTCATGTGTAGTCGTTTTTGTTTGCGTCGATTTCGGTTGTTCTTTTGATGTTTGACTAACATCATTACCTGTAAAAATAGTAAAGCCGACAATCACAATGAGCACACAGACGACTGCAATAGAAATATTATATATTCTGTTTACTTTTCGTTTCTTATCACGAAGATCAAGACGAGAATTCAAAATACTAGTCCTCCCTTATCTTTTCTTAACAACTACATTTTACCATGATACACAGTAAAATTGTATCCTACTTCTTTCGTTATTGCATTTTCGCCTCATGTACAGTTCTTACAATGTCAGCAAATAATGAAGTCATGCTACTTGAATTTTCGGTCGTATCCAAGCTAACTGTGACAAGCGCGTATTTAGGTTCTTTATAGGGGAAATAGCCTGCAAACCATTTGTTTAATCTTCCTTGTTCAATATTCGTCTGAGCTGTGCCTGATTTACCAGCAACCTCATAGGGAAGAGCTTGTAATGATGCACCAGTCCCATTTGGTTCAACAACAACACCACGCAGTAACTTCTGTAATTTCATCGCCGTATAAGGTGAAATATTTTCAGACTCCATACTTTGACTGGGAAAATCAACCACGGTAGTACCGTTATTAAACTCTACTTTTGATACAGCCTTTACCATCTCTTTTTTCCCACCACGCGCAATGGTAGCCATCATATTAGCGATTGCAAGTGGGGTCGTTTGGACATCTTGTTGACCAATCGCTGTCTTCGCAATCATTTTATCATCTTTTTTTAAATGTTCATCGTACCACACCTTCCCCGTATGTTCACGATACAATTGAGTCACATTTGTATGATAAACATTCCCTCGCCAACCAGATTGACCTGTTAAGCCAAGCATTTTAGCATATTGCTCCAAAAAATCCGGATTTTTATCAGCTATTTCAGTGGCCAATTCCGCAAAGGTTCGATTACAACTCTGAGCAAAGCTATTCTCAAAGTTTAACATGCCCAGTGGCCGATTGATTTCCGACTTCCCCTCAATCGTTAAATTACAATTAAACATACGACCAGAAGTAACAACACCATAATCAATAGCAGCAGCAGCCGTCACGGTTTTAAAAACAGAACCTGGGGTCTTTTGCGTAGTCATCATATTAATTGCTCCTTCTCCATTCGGATCAGCAGAATGGAAGGCCGGCCTGGAGACCATCGCAACTATTTCACTATTTTCAATATCAAGTAGGACAATTCCTCCTTTTTTTATTCCGTATTTATCGACAAGCTGCTCAACTTTTTCTTGAATGTTTTTATCAATTGTCGTTACGACCTTAACCGGATATAATGGATTTGCTGGCTCTACATACTTTACGTCAACACCAAATAACGGACCTCCATTTGCATCAACATGAAAAACAAGACTTGATTCTCCTTCAGATAACAAAAACTCGTCAAAGGTCCGCTCTAAGCCTGTATCACCAATTCTGGTTTCCGAAGATAGAGTTAAATCTGGATAACGCTCGTCTTTAATCGAATCTGACTTAATTGTTGTACCGATTAATTGCGCAGCCAAAGTCTGATTATTATAGAATTTTTGATTGACAGCAAAAACACCTGGTATTTTTAAATCATTAATCTTGTCTGATTGATATTCCGTCAACTCAATCGGAGTTTTCCCACCAAAAGCAAATGGTTTCTTAGCATTCGCTACTGCATTCCGTAATTCCTGTTCAGATGTCCCAATAATATTCGCTACTCGTTCAACCGGCCAATCCATCTTTTTTAAAAAAGGAAAAAGAACAAGTGTTGGAATTTCTTTATGAGCAAGTGGCTTACCATTCCGATCATAAAACTTACCACGACCATCATCTATCTTAAGTACTTGGGATCGTTGCTTTACACTTGCTTCGATTAAATTAATTCCATGTTTAGAAAAGGATTCTGTAGAAACTAGCTGTATTTGCACGAGTCGACCAACTAAAAATAAAATAAATGTCATCAAAATAATAGCTATTATCATCATTCGTCGTTTATGCATAACCTAAAACACCTCGTTACCATTGTTGACGCGATGAGGCTTTTTAATCATATATTTTAAAAATCGCTAGGATGTAGGCCCATTCCATTAAAAATAGGCTAACCGTGCAAAATATTTTCAAGAAAATCCTTCTATTCTATTATTTTCTTAAAGCTAGGCAAAAAAGGAGAGATTATTTTTAAATCATTTATGATTGTTCTGAAGTTTGTCCAAACTAACTGTTACATATCTGCATAATGTAGTTGAAAAGAAGAAAAATATTGGCTGACCTTTAACAAAGGAGAAGATAAATTTGCCTAACGTTATGCATTTAAATTTAAGACTTGACCCCACTCAATATATTCCACAGATTCGAGAAGTTCCAGGTTATGATTATATTCATTTGATCCGACAACCTAAGTACATGGTAAATCTCTCACTTTTAAATGAGAAGGTTTACTATCTTAATGAGATTTTCTCACCAAAAGAATATGTAGAAAAAAATAAGATTTCCCTCTTACATGCTCATCATGGTCAATTAGGGATCTTATTACTACCCTTTAAAGAAAAAACAAATCTTCCTTTGGTGACTAGTATTCGAGGGAGAGATGCCACTCTTGCCAAGCAGCCCATTGGCTATTTAGAAAACATGAAAATGCTTTTTGATCAAGGCGAGCTTTTTTTCCCCGTTTGTCATTATTTAGCGGAAAAGATTATTGCTTGGGGCTGTCCTTCAGAAAAAATCAGGGTATTATATGGCGGTGTTGACCTTAACCAATTCATGTACCGACCTCCGAATAAACGGAACTCTCAAAATATTATTTCTATAGGAAGATTGGTAGAAAAAAAAGGGCACCATATATTGATGCAAGCGTTTCATAAAATAAAAAATAAATTTCCAAATGCCACCCTGACCATTATCGGAAGAGGCGAAATGGAAGAGTATATCAAATCTTTGGCCAATCAACTTAATTTAGGAGATTCTTTTCGATTTGTAAATCACCTTCCTAAAGACAAAATACACGAACAAATGGACAATGCAGATTTATTTTGCGCAGCTAGCTTAGAAGCGTCTGATGGAGATGTAGAAGGAATTCCGAATACATTAAAAGAAGCTATGGCGACAGGTATACCTGTTATCTCGACCTTTCATGCCGGAATTCCTGAATTAGTAACAAACAACAAAGATGGAATATTAGTGAAGGAAAACAACATAGATGAACTTGCAGATGCTCTTGAATTCATGCTAAATAACAGGAATTTATGGGAAACATTCACAGTATCTGCACGTCAAAAAGTTGAACAATACTTCAATCTTACTCAGCAGCTTCAACAGCAAGCTAAATATTACGATAAACTGTTAGGAGGTTGATTATGGAGGATTTTAAATCAATTACTGTAACAAAAGGTCAAAAAGCTTTAGAGATTCATAACCCCACGAACTATCCGCTGATTGGTCAAGGGACTCAAGGTGCAGTATTTAGACTTTCGGAAGATCAATGTGTAAAAATCTATTCAGATCCTG
The DNA here is from genome assembly GCA_963751845.1 of uncultured Bacillaceae bacterium. GTDB lineage: Bacteria > Bacillota > Bacilli > Bacillales > DSM-1321 > Peribacillus. Next base: position 26,788 of record CAVVWH010000016.1, on the reverse strand, counting down.
TACAAGCAAAAATGGAAAACGAAGCCCTTCAAGCTGGGCAACATTTGCCCTTTATGCCTAAAGTATATGAGTCAGGACCTAATTATGTAGTCATGGAATATTTTAATGCTCCAACTTTAAAAGAATATCTTAGAAATTGTACGTATATACCAGAATCGATTGCAAAGAAACTTCTATATATATTAAAGGAATTAAAAACAGCAAATTTCACCATGATTGATGCCCCTCTACGACATATTTTTGTAGTTGATAATGAAGAACTTAAAGTAGTTGACCATGTAAATGGTTTTAAAAGAATTCATCCTGTACCGTTAAAGTTATTAAGAGATTTAAAAATAATCCTTTTAAAAGAATCATTTTTAATACAGGTTAAAAAACTAGAGCCAGACACTTACAAAGAGTGGGAAAATTTTTTCAATCATAACAAATTTGATTTTAGAAACATTCCCGTAGCCTCTGGAGGGCAAGGGAAAGGAGTAAAAGTGGATAGCTCCATTACACAAACATTAATTGGAAGTGGGCATCAAGGTGCTGTTTATCGACTGTCCGACGATCAATGCGTTAAAATCTATGGGAAAATGAATCATGCAGAACAAGAAAAAGAGGTCCTTTTATCCAGCCAAGACTTATCGTTTATACCGAAAGTCTTTGAAACAGGATCAAATTATATTGTGATGGAATATCTATTAGGACCCGATTTAAATACCTATCTAAAAAAACAATCTGAACTTTCAGAGGATATAGCAAGACGATTATTTTATATTTTAACAACCATGAAAAAATCTGGTTTTAAACAAATTGATGCACCACTACGTCATATTATTATAACGAAAGATGGTTTTAAATTAGTCGACCATGTGTACTCGTTTTCACGCGAACAAAATCAACCTCTCGAATTATTTGAAAATCTTCTCCAATTAAATTTTCTAGACTCTTTTCTAGAACAAATTATGGAGCTAGATCTTAAAACGTATGTTGAATGGACAAAACCATCCATTTTATAATATGTATAAGTTGATTCTATAAAGATAGAATAAGACGTCCTAACCCGTTCGAAAACGGATTGAGACGTCTTTTTTATCGATCATTAATTAATTGATACGATTTTTACTTGCATTTCACCACCTGGCGTTTGAACCGATACTTGGTCTCCCACTTTTTTACCGATTAAACTTTGAGCAATTGGAGAATCATTAGAAATTTTCCCTTCAAACGGATCTGCTTCAGCACTACCTACTATTGTATACGTTTCTTCTTCTCCATTAGGAAGTTCAACGAATGTTACTGACTTACCAAGGGAAACTGTATCTGAAACTAAATCACTTTCTTCGATAATTTTCGCATTGCGAATCATATTTTCTAACGTTGTAATTCTACCTTCCACAAATGCTTGCTCATCCTTTGCAGAATCGTACTCGGAATTTTCAGAAAGATCTCCAAAGCTACGTGCAATTTTAATTCTTTCTACAACTTCTTTACGTTTCACCGTCTTTAATTGTTCAAGTTCTTGTTCAAGTTTTTCTTTACCAGCTTTTGTCATTGGGAATACTTTTTCGATAGCCAAAATCCTTCACTCCTTAAAATTCACACGGTAAAAAAAACCGCGATAGTATGTAGTCTTACCTTGGAAAACTTGCCCCAAATATGTACAAGTGCGCGACCTTCTAACAAGGTCGCGCTTTAAACTAGGTGCTCCTAGTATAATTAATGACTGCTCAAAGGCAGTCGCCCATTTCACTGTCTTAAGATAGAGTATGACTTCTTTCCTGATTTGTCTAGTCCTTTTGCGAAAAAAGTACCTAATTGAAAAAAATCACTTATCTTTATTTATGTTATGTTATTACAAAATAGACGTTTCTACAAGAACTATTCGATTATAAATTCTCTTTACGCATCATATTGTTCACAAATACAGGATGGTCGACTTTAATTCGGACAATTTGTAATGGATGACGAGCTGCATCTAACTCATTACCTTCCTCATCTAATATCACGCCAACCTTTTGCCTGAAGTTTTCAATTTCAGGACCGAAAAATTCCACTTCATAACCTGGTTTAAAATAGTTTCGTTGTTGTAAGGTTGCTATTTGTGTTTCAGCATCATAATCTAACACTAGTCCTGCAAAGTCATATTTAGGCTTTGTGCTATGATTCCCAAATAATTGTTGTTTATACCCCGGGATATTTCCCTCCATAAAAGCAGGAGCGGTCGGACGGTTAGCACATTTAGCTAATTCCTCTACCCATTCTTGCTTAATCGTGAAGTTAGCAGGATCCGCACAATAGGCATCAATCACTTTACGATACACACTAATAACAGTAGCAATATAATGGATTGATTTCATCCGACCTTCTACTTTTAAGCTATCCACACCAATCTCAATCATTCTTGGTAATGATTCAAGCAGCTTTAAATCTTTCGGACTCATCGCAAACGGAGCATCCTGTTCACCTGTGAGAGCATGTTCACCGTCTTGATTTAATTCATATAAATCATAATCCCAACGACATGATTGACAACAGCCACCACGATTCGAATCACGAGCGGTCATATGATTGGAAAGCGTACAACGACCTGAATAAGCAATACACATTGCTCCATGTACAAATGATTCAATTTCAATATCTACATTTTCCTTCATCAATTGAATTTCATCTGCGCTCGTTTCACGTGCTAATACGACACGTTCTGCTCCTTCTTCTTTCCAATACTGAACCGTTTTCCAGTTTGATATCGATTGCTGAGTACTCAAATGGATTTCAATTTCTGGAGCAATACGACGACAAGTTTCAATAATTAAAGGGTCAGCCACGATAATACCTTGAATTCCCGTTCCTTTTAAGCCAGTTATATATTCTTCTAAACCAGCAATATTTTCATTATGGGCAATAATATTTGTTGTTACATAGACTTTTGCACCATACTTTTTAGCAAACTCCACGCCTTCTTTTATTTCTTCAAGTGAAAAGTTATCTGCGTTAGAACGCAAGCCATACTCTTGTCCACCGATAAAAACAGCATCAGCACCGTAATGAACGGCAATTTTTAATTTTTCTAAGTTTCCTGCAGGTGCAAGCAACTCTGGTTTTTTAACAATCACTCTTTTTCCATCGACAATCTTGGAAATTTTATCAGCAATAGCGTTCAAGGCTATTCCTCCTTATTATTAGAAAAGCGTAAGCGCCTTGATCAGTAGGCGAATAGCTAAACATCTGTACTCATCGAAAATGTAATTACTGATTATAGTAGCGATGCTCAAGGCACCCCGTTATATTTACACTTTTTTATTCTTTTAATAAACCGATTCTTTAAAGAAAAACCCTGTATCTAATTTGCGATGTTCTGGTTGAATGGCTTCTATTTTTGCATAAAGCTCATCTTTTACATCCTCATAGCGATCTGAATCTTCAACACATAAATCAATCGCTTGGCGGTATAATTTCGTTGTTTCAATAATATATTCAGGCGTATTCAAAATCCCGTCAATTTTAAAGGAATCAATACCTGCTTCAACTAATTCCTGAAGTTCGTCAATTATGCACATATCATTTGGACTCATAATATGTGTACCGTTCTCATCCTCAAAAATTGGGTATTTATTATCTCGTTCTTTATCATGTAAGAACATATTTCTTTGTTGCTTCACATTTTCTATTTTTAATGTTTTTCCTTGATATTCAAAATAATTTCCTAACAAAGAACGTTTAGATTGAAACATACATGTCATTCCATGGACTTGAACTTCAATCTCCACTTCAGCATGTTCTTTCATTTCAATCACTTCATCCATACTAATTTCCCTTGCAGCTACAGTTCTTACTGAGCCGCGACGTCCCCAATAATTTGCTGTATACCAGTTTGTAGCTAGCATTTCTTGATTCCAATGTAGCGGCATATCAGGAGCTGCAACGCGTACGGCCATTAATACAGAAGGATCTCCCCAAATGATTCGGTCAGCACCTGCTTCTTTTAGAAAAGTAATATACTCTTCTAATTCATCCACTTTATCATTATGAAAAAGGGCGTTCATCGATACATATACTTTTTTGTTAGCTTTGTGTGCTATTTCTATTGCTTCCTTCACAGCTTCCCGCGTAAACTCTCCTGGTAAGCGAAGGGCATAACGTTGTTCACCAATAACGAAGGCATCTGCACCTGCGTCAATCAGTGGTTGCATATCCGCTATGCTTGTTGGAGTTACGAGCAATTCAGGCTTTTTCACTTTGTTCACCTCTATGTTTACTAATCGCTATCCCATCACCAATTGGTAAAATGACTGTGTCAAATTTCTGATGACTTAATAACCATTGATTAAAATTTTGAATTCTTTTAATGAGTCCTCGTTTTCGTCTAGGCGTAATTGTAGCCAAATCTTCAGCAACTAAACCTTTAAACAATACATTATCGGTAATGATTATACCATCATTACTTAATAATGGTTCATATACCTCAAAAAAACGACGATATTGTCCTTTTGCTGCATCAACAAAAATCAAATCAAATGGACCATAATCTTTTACATAATCAAAAGCTTCTAAAGCATCTGATTCTATTAAAGTAATACGATCTTTAAAGCCCGATTTATTAAAATTTTCTTTTGCAGTTTCAATCCGTTTCTCAATTCGTTCGATTGTTACAATCCGTGCATTTGGTAGAGTTTCTGCCATGCGAATAGCTGAATATCCTATCGCAGTCCCTAATTCTAATATAGTACGAGGACGATGTATCCTTAAGAACTGTAGTAATATTTCTATCCCTTCAGGTTCCATAATTGGAACATGTTCTTTTTCAGCATATTCCTCTATCTCTCGTAACAAACCGGTCCGCTCTGGGATTAACGATTGAAGATAATTTTCTATTTTTCCGTTCAAGGTTACTTCCTCCATTTAAAAGCGAAACTCACATTCAGCGAAGAATAATACTCTTCAGCTCTTATGATAAAAACTTCATATTTTCTTATCTTCATCAGAAAAACTCGGCAGCTGCCGAGCCTGAAAAGTAACTGTGATTTTTTTCACTTTTTCTATTCTAACATAAAAACAAGGGGAAAGTGAATAATTCGCCCCTTGGTAGATTCATGTCATGCCTACTAATTATTAGTAATATGTTCAGCCTTCTTTGTATTATGCTCTGCTAAAGTTTGTGAATATAACACATCTCCCTCTGGAGTTGCTAAAAAATACAGATATTTTGTCTTTTCTGGTTCAAGAGCTGCTTTAATCGACGCATTACCAGCATTAGCAATTGGTCCAGGAGGTAAACCTTGATATTTATACGTATTATATGGAGAATTAATGTCTAAATCCTTATAATACACACGTTCACTGTGTTCGCCTTTTGCATAAAGTACAGTTGGATCTGTTTGCAATGGCATTCCTTCCTCTAACCGATTGTAAAAAACAGAAGCGATTTTATTACGATCCACTTTTTCTGTTGCTTCTTCCTCTAAAAGAGAGGCCATGGTCAAAAGCTTATGAGGAGTAAACTCTTGCTCCGTCATTTGTGCTTCATATTCTTGTAGCACTTTTTCCGTTTGCTTCAGCATTGCAGTAACGATCGTTTGTAATGAAGGTTGTTCTTCTTCAAAGTCATATGTCGCTGGGAACAAATAACCCTCTAGTGGGTACTTAATATCTTTTTGAAGGATATCATCCGTCAAAAGAGATGGAAACTTATCTTGCATACTTTTAATAAACTTCTCATTATTTAAGGTAGAAAACACCTTTTTAGGGTTTTGATCTGTCTTTTCTGCTACTATATCAGCAATTTGAATTAACTGTTTACCTTCAGGAATCGTAATTTTCAGAGCAACTTTTCTCATCATCTTTCCTGTCTTAATGGTGTCCACAATCTCACTAAGTGTCATTGAAGGAGAAAGGGTGTACTTTCCTGCCTGAAAACCAGATTCATTACGAAATTTAATATAATATTTAAAGACATGGGCATTTTTAATAATACCTTCATCCTCTAGTAAAGTAGAAATGGTATCAACAGATGAACCTATTGGAATTTCTACCGCTTTTTCAGTATTATCATTTTTATCAGCGGGCTTTAACGCCGAATTTACATACAAATATCCAGATAACCCAACCACTACTACAATAGCAATAATTGCTAATATGATTCTTAAGACAATTTTACGAACGAGCATCGCATCTCCTTGCTGCTCTATTAATTTTTCTCTTATCTCTTCTTTTATAGATTGCTTTGAGTCCAACTTCATTCCCCCTTTAGCGACAACAAAAAATAAAAGTTTACGCTATTCTACATAACCCACTCTATATTAATGACAAATACTAACAACTTTTGTCAATAGTTGATTAGAGAAGCGCAAGTTTGACCAAGTGAAAAGTCAAATGGGAGCCGGGGTGATGGACCGGCTAAGTTTACGCTATTCTATGGCGTCACCGGCTCTAGCACGTCCAGTGCGTCTGTGCTGGACAGCAACATATATCGAAAACCTTATACTTATCTTCTAAAAAAAACTGACCCCCTGTAAGAGGATCAGTTTATATCTTATTCTTCGCCTTCTTCATCCAGGAATGTATTCAACATTTCTTCAATCATATCCCATTCCTCATCTGTTTCGATAGGGGATAATTCACCATCTTCATTGTTTTCACTTGGTACGAATGAAGAAGCATGAATTTCAATTTCCTCATCATCATTATCAGAGATTGGGTAATATAAAACATATGACTTATTGAATTTTTCTGAGTCGAAAGTAAACAAAATTTCACAAAGTTGCTCGTTTCCATTTTCATCCACTACTGTAATATTTTTTTCGCCATTTTCCATTGTTTTCACCTCAAAGAGAATTTGTTTGTCTGTCTAGGAAACCTTGAAGAATCATGACAGCAGCCATCTTATCAATCACTTTTTTACGTTTACTTCGGCTCACATCTGCTTCAATAAGCACACGCTCTGCAGCCATTGTTGTTAGTCGCTCATCCCAAAGAAAGACAGGAAGTTGGAACTTTTTTTCTAAATATACGGAAAAATCTTGACTTGCCTGTCCACGTGGACCTATTGTTCCATTCATATTTTTAGGGAATCCTAGAACAATTTTTGAAACTTCATATTCTTGAATAATCTCTCCAAGACGTTTTATTCCAAAGTCTTTCGTGGCTTCATTAATTTTAATTGTTTCTATTCCTTGTGCAGTCCAACCCATGGCATCACTGACGGCAACACCAAGAGTTTTCGAACCTAAATCTAATCCCATTGTGCGCATTAGTAGTCCTCTCGATGGGTCTTTAAATACGATTTGACCAATTCTTCAATAATTTCATCACGTTCAAGCTTACGAATAAGATTCCTTGCATCATGATGCCGTGGAATGTATGCTGGATCTCCTGATAGTAAATAACCAACTATTTGATTGATTGGATTGTATCCCTTTTCTTGAAGAGCAGAATATACTTGAAATAGTACTTCTTGTACATCTCTTTCAAACGGTTCTTCAGGAAAATTGAATTTCATTGTTTTATCGAAGGAACTCATGGCCATGCACCTCTCCTCTGCGTCGAGACTTCCATAGTAATTATATTGTACAACATATCTTACCTATTATGAAAGAGAACGTACCCATTCTTCTACGTAATCAAGTGCTGCATCTAGTTTCTCGGGATCTTTCCCACCAGCTTGAGCCATATCCGGACGGCCACCACCACCGCCACCACAGCGGGTTGCTACTTCTTTAATTAATTTACCAGCGTGGAAGCCTTTATCTATATAATCCTTCGTTACACCAGCAATTAAGTTTACTTTATCGCCCTGTGCTGATCCAAGAACAAGAATTACTGGATCTAATTTTTGTTTTAAATCATCAGCCATCGCACGTAAATTATTCATATCAGTTGCCGGAACTTTAGCAACTAAAACATGAATACCGCTCACTTCTTTTACTTTTGAAACCAGATTTCCAGCCTCAATATTGCTTAATTTTGCAGATAAGCTGTCATTTTCGCGTTGCAATTCTTTTATTTCCGCTAACACAGCTTCGATACGAGCAGGAACATCTTTACTAGTTGTTTTTAATTTTGTAGCAGCTTCTTTTAAGGTATTGATTTGATCAGCCATAAGCTTGTAAGCACCAGCTCCAGTAACAGCCTCGATACGACGAGTACCTGCACCAATTCCACTTTCAGAAACAATTTTGAATAAACCAATGACCGCTGTATTTGGGACATGACAGCCACCACAAAGCTCTAAACTGTAATCGCCCATTTGAACAACACGTACGATTTTACCGTATTTTTCACCAAATAAGGCCATTGCACCCATTGCTTTCGCTTCATCAATATTTTTCAAATCAATAGACACATCTAAGCTTTGCCAAATTTTCTCGTTCACAATCGTTTCAATTTGTTCTAATTCTTCAGCTGTAATTTGACCAAAATGTGAAAAGTCAAAACGCAAACGTTCTGGCTCAACCAGTGAACCTGCTTGATTTACATGTGGCCCAAGAACATCCTTCAGTGCTCGTTGTAAAAGATGAGTCGCAGAATGGTTTTTAATAATTTGATGACGGTTGACTTCATCTACTACTGCCAACACTTTGGCATCAGCTGATAAAGTTCCGGCAGCAACAGTTACGCGATGAAGATTTTGCCCATTTGGTGCTTTTTGGACGTCTAAAACGTCTAATTTCACATCTTCACTTGAAATCGTTCCTTTATCCGCAATTTGACCGCCGCTTTCTGCGTAAAATGGCGTCTGATTCAAAATAATTTGTACTTCTTGTCCTTCATGCGCTTCGGTTATTAACTCGCCATCTTTAACAATAGCTACAACTTGAGCTTGTACTTGTAATCGATCGTACCCAACAAATTCACTGGCTACTTTTACATCACCTAAAACGCCACCTTGAATTTGCATAGAATCTACGTCTTGTCGAGCGGCCCGTGCACGTTCACGTTGCGCTTCCATTTCTTTTTCAAAGCCTTCGTGATCCACTGTCATATTTTCTTCTTCAGCATATTCTTCTGTCAATTCAATTGGAAAGCCATACGTATCATACAAACGGAATGCATCAGCACCAGGAATAACGCTTAACCCTTGTTCTTTTTCCTTATTAATTACATCATGTAAAATCGTTAATCCATCATGAAGAGTTTCATGGAAACGTTCTTCTTCATTTTTTACAACTTTAGCAATAAACTCTTTATTTGATAAAACTTCAGGATAGAAGTCTTTCATAATTTCACCGACAACAGGTACTAATTCAAACATGAATGGTTTGTTAATATTAATTTGCTTCGCATAACGTACTGCACGACGTAATAAACGACGTAATACATAGCCACGTCCTTCATTTGATGGAAGAGCGCCGTCACCGACTGCAAAGGTTACCGTACGAATATGGTCCGCAATTACTTTAAAGGCCACATCTGTTTCTTTATTAGCCCCATATTTCACATCTGTAAATTGTTCTACTGCATGAATGATTGGCATAAACAAATCAGTATCAAAATTCGTTGCCACATTTTGAACAACAGATGCCATACGTTCAAGACCCATGCCTGTATCAATATTTTTCTTAGGCAGTGGAGTATATGTACCATCTGGGTTGTGATTGAATTGAGAGAACACTAAATTCCATACTTCTAAATGACGTTCGTTTTCGCCACCTGGATATAATTCAGGATCATTCGGATCATCACCATATTCCGGTCCACGATCATAGAAAATTTCTGTATTTGGACCACTTGGACCTTCACCAATATCCCAGAAATTCTCTTTCAAACGAATAATACGTTCCTCTGGAATACCAATTTTTTCATTCCAAATTTTATGTGCTTCGTCATCTTCTGGATGAATCGTTACAGCTAGTTTATCTTTTTCAAATCCAATCCACTTTTCATCGGTTAAAAATTCCCATGCCCAAGTTATAGCTTCTTCTTTAAAGTAGTCACCAATAGAGAAGTTACCTAACATTTCAAAGAATGTGTGATGACGTGCTGTTTTACCTACATTTTCAATATCATTTGTACGAATTGCCTTTTGTGCATTTGTGATTCTTGGATTTTCAGGTACTACACGTCCATCAAAGTATTTTTTTAATGTCGCTACACCAGAGTTAATCCAAAGTAAAGATGGATCTTCATGTGGAACAAGGGAAGCGCTTGGTTCAATGTTATGTCCTTTTTCTTTGAAAAAATCAAGATACATTTGGCGTATTTGTGCACCAGTTAAATATTTCATCTATTTTATCCTCCTTTAATTTTAGGCAACAAAAAAACCCCATCCCTAAACAGGGACGAGATTTAACTCGCGGTACCACCCTGATTATGGACACGAAAAAATGGTCCATCACCTTCAACCAGCCTTAACGCGGCATAACGGCAGGTATTAGCTGCTCTCAGGACTAGCTTTCTGCTGTTCTTCATCTAAAATCCTTTCAGCCAAGGGATTTCTCTCTAAAAGACGGACTTCAGCATACTTTATCCTTCTACGAATTATCTTATCTATTGTATTTTATTCACTACCTTTTTATTTGTCAATAAGCGGTGCTTTCTTTCTAAAGTGTACACGTGCATGAAGGATGAGCACTTTTAAGACAGCAAGTATGGGAATCGATAAAACCATTCCGACAATTCCACCCAATTCTCCACCTGCCAAAAGAGCAAGCATGATAAATAATGGATGTGTATGTAAGCTCTTGCCCACTATGAGTGGGGATAAAACATTCCCCTCCAGAAATTGCAAAACAATGACAATAATCGCAACTGTAATCACCATTTTTATTGACAACGTTGCTGCAATAATGAGCGCAGGAACCGCACCAATAATTGGTCCAAAATAGGGAATTACATTGGTAACTCCAATAATTGCCCCTAATACAAGGGGATATTTCATTCCAAACAACCAAAACAATAGAGCAGCCGTAACACCTATCGCAGCGCAAATAAGTAATTGACCACGAATATAACCACCTAGGGATGTATCCACATCTCGTAAAAAGGCACGTCCTTGTTTACGCCACTTTTTGGGTGTCATATACCAAATCATTTTTTTTAACTCCTCATAATCTTTTAACATATAAAAAGCGATAAAAGGAATTAAAGCAAATAATACCAAAAAGTCAAATGCTTTCATCACGTAATTTACCATGTTATTCAAGTAGTCATTCATTCGAATTTCAAGCTCATCTAATCCTCCTTCAATGCGTTCCTGCATACCAAACGGCCAATTGGAGGTCTGATGATGCAGCATTTCCACCCATGTCTTATATTGCTTAAACAGACTAGGAGCATTTTCAGAAAGCTCTTGAAATTGATTAATCATCGCAGGAATCCCTTTATATAAACCAAAGCCAATACCACCGAAGAAAAGCAAATAAATAATCGTTATCGATAATCCCCGCTTCATCCCTCTACGATGCAATGCTTCCACAATTGGGTGCAATAAATAACTGATAAAAGCACCGATAACAAAAGGCAAAAATATGATAGTAACAACAGAAACAACAGGCTCCCACATTGGCTTCAACTTCATAAAAATAAAAAAAACGATAAATAACAAAAATAAAAACCCAAGTCGATAAAACCATTTTAAGCGTATATCCACGTCTGCCGCCTCCATAGTTAGTGTTTGAATTGGATTACGTTTTATACATAAAAATAAAGCCCTCGCACAAAATGGCGAAGGCTAATTCTCGATTAAAGCATAGATTTTAATTTTTTCCTCATTTTTTTAATGCTTTTATTGATCGCTTTCATATTTCCCAAATTTCTTCTGGCCATCTACGGCACCTCATTTCTTTACATTGTAAAGCGACGATCATTTTCTTCAAATAAATCATCTAAGGAGCTTAGACTTCCATCCTCTTCGACCTGATGTGTCAAAATAAGATCACCCGAAACGGTCATTTCAATAAAGCAATTCCAGCAATAAAATTGATTCACACCAATTTTACCAACATCTATACTATGGCAATTAGGACATTTTATCTCCAAAATGGACACCTCACTGTTTAGATACTGAAACAATGATGGCATCCTCGCCATACACAGGAGGCTGTTCTGAAGGAATGTACGTACTTTCAGAAAAAAAACCATCCGTTGTTTCATATGCTACAATCGTGCCCATTTTTTCCATAAAACATACATCCTGAAGCAAGCCTAATTCTTCACCCTGTTCTGAAAAAAGCATTCTTCCAAGCCATGCATCCTTATTCAGCAGCATTACAGCTTCTGGAAGTGATTCTTTACATGTGTTAGTAACAATAATTCCATCAGGTCCAAAGGATGATACTTCATTTAATGCTACATAGACATTTTTATTGAATAATTTATGTTGTTGAATGACCATTCCTGTGATTGTACCCGCTTCCGATATACATAAATCATTAACCATACCAAGTTTTCGCCCGTCATTTGTGAAAACCGGTAAGCCTTTTAATAATGAAAATGTCCGCAAAGTCATTCCACCTTCCCGAACATTACTAGTATTCTACAGCACATAAAAAAGATAAGCTGAAACGTTTTCCATATCAAAAAGCCAAAGTTTTTTCCCTAATTTTGAAGCAATAAAGGTTCTTCCCAGAGGATCTCTTGATATAACAAATGAATTATAGAAAAAATTGAGTAATTCAAGAAAGTTCACATGTTAAGCGCCATGACCAACCTAGAGAGACTAATCGCTGGAGCTAGAACTTTCTATTCATCAAAAACAAAAAAGCCAGAAACCAAAGTTCCTAGCTTGCCTCACATAAAATCATACGGTGTTATACCTTCCATCCCAATCATCGGATCTGCGTTTTTAAATATGTCAAAATACGACTCATAAACAAGATCACTTGACTCCTGCTCCTGGCTTTGATTTTGTACGACCTGCGGTTGCCCAATCTCTTCACGCAATTTCTCAGACAGAGTTGTCCGCCGACGAGTTTCATCATTTCGCTCAACCCCAAGTCGAAATGCTTCTTCCTCACCGCAAATAATTAAAAAATTCTTGCTGCGTGTAATGGCTGTATACAATAAATTCCGACGTAGCATTCGATAATAACTTCGAACTACAGGTAAAATCACAATAGGAAACTCGCTTCCTTGTGATTTATGAATGGAGCAGCAATACGCATGAGTGATTTGATTTAAGTCCTGCTTCGTGTAGGTAACTTCAATTCCATCAAAAGAAATGATAACCTTATCCACATGGTCCGTATTTTCTTTGGCAAATAAAATGGTGACAATTTCACCCATATCTCCGTTAAATACGCCTTCTTCCGGTTGGTTGACAAGTTGCAAAACTTTATCTCCGGTTCGATAAACCACATCGCCAAATTTCAACTCACGACGTTTTTTTTCAGGGTCACCATTTAATACCTCTTGAAGTATTTTATTTAAGTTATCAATTCCTGCTGGTCCACGATACATGGGTGCGAGTACTTGAATATCTCGAGCACTAAAGCCCTTTTTTCGTGCATTCCGGACGATTTGTTCTATGACGCCTGCAATTTGGTTCGTTTGACATTGAATAAAAGAACGATCCGCTTGTTGCTTTGTCACGTCATGTGGCAAATGTCCTTTTTTCATTTCATGTGCCAATTCTATAATGGAAGATCCGTTTGCTTGACGATAAATTTGCTCGAGTGCAACTGTCGGAATAACCTTAGCAGCTAATAAATCCTTTAATACCTGACCCGGACCAACAGATGGTAATTGATCTTCATCACCAACAAGAATGAGTTGGACATGTTCTGGAAGTGCCTTAAACAATTGATGGGCGAGCCATGTATCAACCATCGACATCTCGTCAATAATTACTAAGCGTCCTTCAAGCGGATTTTCAGGACCATGAGCAAAACCATCACCACCATTCCATCCGAGTAAACGGTGTATAGTCACAGCCGGCAGACCTGTTGACTCGGCCATTCGTTTCGCCGCTCTCCCCGTTGGAGCAGCTAATACATATGGAAATGGATCATCTTCTTTTTTATAATCATTAATATCCATAGACACACCATGAAGCTCACTATACAGCTCTACAATTCCTTTAATAACGGTAGTTTTACCTGTACCCGGACCACCCGTTAGCATCATCATCGGAGATCCAAGTGCCAATTGAATTGCTTCTTTTTGTGCAGGCGCATAGGTAACCCCTATACGTTCCTCTAACTCACCAAGAGCTAGTAAAAATTCCGATTCTGGAAATTGGTCCTTATATTCTGTTTGTTCAAGTATACGGTGAATATTTGTAACAATCCCTTTTTCCGAATAAAATAAAGATGGTGAATATATATGCGTTTCATCAACTACAATCTTACTGTCTGCTGCTAATTTCACAATTTCCGTGGAAATGTCTGTAAACTCAATGACATCTCGCTTATTTTCCTCTAACAAACGTTTAACGGATTCTAAAAGCTCTTCGGATTCCATATATACATGTCCATCCTGCATACATGCTGTTTCTAATGAATATAAACAAGCTGCTTTTATTCGATCCGGATGGCTGCCCGAAATGCCCAACTGAAAACCTAGTTCATCTGCTCTTCCGAACCCAATCCCTTCAATATCCTCAACGAGCTTGTACGGATTTGATTGAATAAGCGTCAGAGTGTCCTGCTTATACATCTGATATATTTTCATGGAAAGCTGCGGTCCAAATCCATATTGATTAAGGGCAATCATTACTTGTTCAAGTCCCTCATTTTCAAGAAGCGTTTCATAAAGACTTTTCGCTTTCTCACCAGACAAACGAGGAACCGTATCAAGTATAGAAGGTTGTGCTAAAATTTTAGAAATCGTATTTTCACCTAACGTGTCTACAATGGTCTCGGCCGTTTTTTTACCGATGCCTTTGAACATGTCCCCAGATAAATAAGCTACGATCCCTTCCTTCGATTGCGGCAAATCCTTACGAAAATGTTCAACATGAAACTGAAGACCGAAACGAGGATGCTCCTTCATAGCTCCATAAAAAATATAGGTTTCATGCTCGTGAATGCGGGGAAAATACCCCGTCACCACTGCTTCTTTTTCATCATAATTAAGATTCGTTTCATCTACCCGTATCCGCACAACTGAGTACATATTTTCCTCATTATGAAAAATCGTCACTAAATGACGTCCCTTCATATACAGCTTTTCCTCAGCAAATAAATCTAAAGCATGTTGTTGACTCAAAGATCATTCCCCACCTTTCATTATTGATTTTTACATTAGTTTCCGCCCTTTTCTGCTTTCATTTCTTCCATTAATTTTTTTCCATGTGCAGCAAGCATATGATCAGGTTGAGCGGCGAGCGCTTTTTCAAAATAATCAATCGCCACTTCAATATCATCACGATACCCAGCAAACGCAACACCTAAATTATAATAAGCATCCGCATGTTCTGGATTTTGTTCGATTACTATGTTTAGCTGCTCGATTAACTCTTCATACAGTTCCGCATTGGCTAAGCAAAGCGCGAATTGAAAGCGTGCATCTACGTCATCTGGATTTAACTCAACAGTCCGTTGTAAATAAGGCATGGCTAATTTTGCTTGATCAAGTGCCATTAAAGTTAAGCCCAGCATAAAGTAGGCATCACTATGATTTAAGCCATAGCGAAGCGCTGCTTCAAACATATCCTTAGCTTCGATTAATTTTTCAGTTTCATAATATAAATTTCCAAGTGAATAATATGCAGCAGCTGCATTTTCATCTAGTTCTAGTGCCTTTTGATAAAAACGAATAGCCTTGTCATATTCACCCACTGCCGTTAACACATTTCCAAAGTTTATGTATCCTACAGGTTCAGACGGATTTTCCTCAATAGCTTCATTAAAAATCTTCGCTGCTTCCTCATAGTTTCCCTCTTGCATATATTGAATGCCTTGTTGATTTTTATCCATATCTGCCACGCTCCTCATTTTCTAAAAAAAGTATACCATAAAATGAAATTAGCTTTAGACCAGTTACGTGCAATAATTTAATATCAAATAATTGTACAATGTTCACAATGAAAGACAAAAAACGATATGACCAAGTAGAAAGTCCTTCATTTGAGTACTTCTCTCTCAACCTTTTTCCGGATTTTCATGGAGTCTGGGCTTTGAGTGCCTCTCTCTCGTACCTTTTTTCCGGATTTTCATGGAGTTTGGGCTTTGAGTACCTCTCTCTCGTACCTTTTTTCCGAATTTTCATGGAGTTTGGGCTTTGAGTACCTCTCTCTCGTACCTTTTTTCCGGATTTTCATGGAGTTTGGGCTTTGAGTACCTCTCTCTCGTACCTTTTTTCCGGATTTTCATGGAGTTTGGGCTTTGAGTACCTCTCTCTCGTACCTTTTTTCCGGATTTTCATAGAGTTTGGGCTTTGAGTACCTCTCTCTCGTACCTTTTTTCCGGATTTTCATAGAGTTTGGGCTTTGAGTACCTCTCTCTCGTACCTTTTTTCCGGATTTTCATGGAGTTTGGGCTTTGAGTACATTTTGATTTTAAGGACTTTTTTCGGGGGTTCATCACGCAAAATGTCCTTCATAAAACTATGAAGGACAAATTAATCAAGAATATAATATTAAGGCAAAAGCCTGCGAAAATCTCTTACACTCCATAAGCAGACCCGTTAATAAATCCTACACGGATTTATGTTTTAACATACTTACCCTACATAAGTAAGCTTTTCGCCATGTTTGAATACTTCATCGATTGTACCGCCACCTAGGCACACTTCCCCATCATAGAAAACGACTGCTTGTCCGGGGGTAATCGCACGAACTGGTTCAGCGAAAATAACTTCCACATCCCCATTTTCAAGTACTTTTACAGTAACGCCACTATCTTTTTGTCGATAGCGAAATTTCGCTGTACACTCAAATTCAGCTGATGGAGCCTGTTCTGCAACCCAGCTCATATTAACAGCTATTAAAGAATTCGAATACAACACATCATTGTCAAAGCCTTGACACACATATAAAATATTTTGGTCTAAATCTTTTCCAGCAACAAACCATGGTTCGCCGCTACCACCGATTCCGAGTCCATGACGTTGACCAATTGTATAATACATCAAGCCATCATGCTTGCCCATCACTTTTCCATCCATCGTCATCATTTTTCCTGGCTGTGCAGGCAAGTAATTACTCAAAAATCCTTTAAAATTACGTTCACCGATAAAACAAATACCGGTTGAATCTTTTTTCGTCGCTGTTGCCAATCCTGCTTCTTTCGCAATTTCACGCACTTTTTTCTTTTCAATATTACCTAGTGGAAACATGACTTTTTCCAATTGAGTTTGCGTCAATTGGTTTAAAAAATAAGTTTGATCTTTATTTTCGTCAATACCCCGAAGCATTTTATATTCGCCATCACGGAATTCTACTTGGGCATAATGACCTGTTGCTAAGTAATCCGCTCCAAGACTAACCGCGTGCTCAAGGAATGCTTTAAATTTAATTTCTTTATTACACATCACATCAGGGTTTGGAGTTCTGCCGGCCTTATATTCATCTAAAAAGTAGGTAAATACTTTGTCCCAATATTGCTTTTCAAAATTCACCGCGTAATAGGGAATCCCAATTTGATTACATACAGCAATGACATCATTGTAATCTTCCGTTGCGGTACAGACTCCGTTTTCATCTGTATCATCCCAGTTTTTCATAAAAATCCCGACGACATCATAGCCTTGTTGTTTCAAAAGCAAGGCTGCAACTGAAGAATCGACACCACCGGACATACCAACAACGACACGCGTATCTTGCACTGCTTTTTTCATCTTGTCACCTCTATTGTATTGCATGACTCCAGTACGTACACTTGGAGATCATTAAGATTTCAGAATTGAAACCCTTACTGCTCCTTGATGCCAGGTGATACCAATCGATTAACGATTTTCACCGTTTCAAGTGCAGCTTTTTTGATTTCTTCTTCTGTATTGTTTAAGCCGAAGCTAAAGCGAATTGAATTTTTTGTTCGCTCTGATTTTTTACCAAACATTGCCACAAGAACATGTGACGGATCTATTGAACCGGCTGTACAAGCAGAACCGCTTGAAACAGCAATTCCAGCTAAATCTAAGTTAACAAGCATCGATTCTACATTCGTCCCCGGAAAGCTTACATTCAGCACCTGCGGTAATGATTTTTCCAGACAGCCGTTAATGTCATATTGTATACCAGCTTCATTAAAAACGGCAAGTAAAATATCTTTAAACCCTTGGTATCGTTTTCCTTTGTCTTCCATTGTTGACTGTGCAATTTTCACTGCTTCTGCAAATCCAGCAATTGCAGGTACACTTTCGGTACCTGCACGACGCTTTCGTTCTTGCTCCCCACCGTATGTATGCGGCTTAAGTTTTACACCATCACGTACATATAAAAATCCAATACCCTTTGGGCCGTTAATTTTATGAGCTGAAACGCTTAGTAAATCCACTCCTAGCTTATTCACATCAATAGGAATTAAGCCATATGCCTGCACCGCATCTGTATGAAAATAAGCTTGATGTTCAGACAAAAGCTGCCCAATCTCAGCAATTGGCTGAATGGTACCCACCTCATTATTGCCAAACATAACTGAAACCAAAATCGTATCATCGCGTAGTGCTGCTCGTACATCGTCTATTGAAATAAGCCCCGATTGGTCCACTGACAAATACGTAACATCAAAACCAGATTTCTCCAAGTATTGACCTGTATGTAAAATCGCGTGATGTTCAATGGCAGTGGTAATAATGTGCTTACCATTTGCACGATTCGCCTCTGCTATCCCAATTAGCGCTGTATTATCAGCTTCTGTACCTCCACTTGTAAAAATAATCTCATTTCGTCCTGCTCCAATACTTGCAGCAATTGTCGCTCTTGCTTCATCTAAAACATGTCGGGCTTGTCTTCCGAATGCATGAATACTTGATGGGTTACCAAAATCACTGGTCATCACTCCCATCATCTTATCAATAACATTGGGATGCATGGGAGATGTCGCCGCATGATCTAAATAAATTCTGTTCACATTGTCGCCTCCATTGAATCTTGTAAGCACCATTAAAAAACGTGCAATCCTCTATATCATCCATTCTATCTCACAACTACAGAAAGCACCGTTATAATAACAGTGCTTTACGTACTTTTCTTGTACTTTTCAGAAATTATCTCTTCATTCGTATTTTTCTAATAGATTGTAACTTAATCATTTGGAAAAACAAATTCTTTTTTTAAATATAGTACATATACGAGTCATGTTCTTCCGATACCTTATAATTCGCTAAATCTAATAGGGTTGTATTGTCTAATACATCCTTCACTGCATCGCGAATACGAATCCATAGCTGACGCTTAATTGGCTCTTCATCTTCAATTCCTTCAACTGGAGTAATCGGACCTTCTAATACACGAATTACGTCTCCAGATGTAATCTCTTGTGGTAGGCGTGATAAAATATAGCCACCATACGCACCACGAACACTTTTTACTAAACCAGCATTACGAAGCGGCGCAATTAGCTGCTCTAAATAGTGTTCGGATAAATCATGCGTTTGAGCAATCGATTTTAAAGATTTTGGACCCTCCCCATAATGCTTTGCAAGTTCTATCATAATGGTTAAGCCATAACGACCTTTAGTAGAAATTTTCATTATATACACCTCATATTTCTTCCGAATCTTTATTTGATGAAATTATAGCATATTATAGCTAAAAATGCATGCTCTCATACATAATACTCACATCAAATAAATCGGAAAACATATATTTGGAAATTCAATCCTCTCTTTACATTTGATTTTTCACAGTTTTTCTATGACATCCATCATCCATTCCACTAAATCTTTAAATATGTTACTTTAATACTAAGGAGGGATCATTATGAATATTAAACCACTTGCTTTTCGAATGCGTCCGCGTACCATCGATGAAGTAATTGGTCAACAGCATCTTGTTGGTGAAGGGAAAATCATCCAACGTATGGTCAAAGCGAGACAGCTATCTTCGATGATTTTGTACGGTCCTCCTGGTATCGGTAAGACCTCAATTGCCAGTGCGATTGCTGGAAGTACAAAGTTTGCTTTTCGCACGTTAAATGCAGTGACCAATAACAAAAAAGATATGGAAATCGTAGCGGCTGAAGCAAAAATGTCCGGTAAAGTGATTTTGCTTCTTGACGAAGTTCATCGTCTTGACAAAGCAAAGCAAGACTTTCTATTACCATATCTTGAAAATGGAATGATTACACTAATTGGTGCGACAACTAGCAATCCTTATCACGCCATTAATCCTGCTATACGCAGTCGCTGTCAAATATTCGAGCTTAAATCCCTTGAAATAACGGAAATTGTCCAAGCTTTAAAGCGAGCACTTGAAGACGATGAACGTGGTCTTGGCTCCTATAAAACAAATGTTACAGATCAAGCACTTAAACATTTTGCTACCGCTTCAAACGGTGATGTCCGCAGCGCCTTAAACGCTTTAGAACTTGCCGTTATTTCAACAGAGCCGGACGATCATCAGATTATTATGATTGACGTAGCTATTGCTGAAGAATGTATGCAGAAAAAAAGCTTTTCACACGACAAAGATGGTGATGCCCATTATGATGTTATTTCAGCCTTTCAAAAGTCGATTCGCGGAAGTGATGTAAATGCTGCACTTCATTATCTCGGTCGTTTAATCGAAGCGGGAGACCTTGTTAGTATTGCACGGCGCCTACTTGTGATTGCCTACGAGGATATTGGTCTTGCCAATCCACAAGCTGGTCCACGTGCATTAGCGGCAGTAGAAGTTGCTGAACGACTAGGCTTTCCAGAGGCAAGAATTCCACTTACCAACTCTGTCATAGAGCTTTGTCTATCACCAAAATCAAACTCAGCTATTACTGCTATTGATCAAGCGCTCACAGATATACAGACAGGACATAGCGGTGATGTTCCTAATCATTTAAAAGACGCCCATTATCAAGGTGCAAAAGAACTCGGACGTGGGATAGACTACTTATACCCTCACAATTATGAAAGCGGTTGGGTTAAACAGCAATATTTGCCGAACAAACTATTAGGAAAGAAATATTACCACCCGAAAAAAAGTGGGAAATTTGAACAAGCACTTGCTGCTGTCTATGAAAATATCGAAAAAAGCTCACAAAGTGATAGAGGAAAGAAAAATTAACCTCTATCACTTACCACTTCGAGAAAAAATAACACTCCCCAAGAATAACCACATAAGACATCTAAAAATGATAGTTTTTTGTACAAACTTGTTCCCCGTCCGGACTCTTCTTTTCAAAATTTATCACGATTAAGCAATTTTCTCCCCTAAATTTTTAGCAGTAGCATTTTGTCTGCTTTTCTCAAAAATAACTAGATTGTAAGCGGATTTTTACCAGAATAGGGTTTTGTCTGACGCTTGTACGACCGAACAAGCATATATATATAAGGAATATGTAGGTTAGGGAGGTTTGTACTATATTGATAAACGTCGAGATTTTCATCAATAGGCTCTATGAACATTAATAAGGAGAGGGAACTATGCTTGAACCTACAAGCTTACTGACAATCTTGTTCTTTTTACTAACTGTCGCCTTTGTGATGTGGAGACCAAAGGGCGTAAACGAAGCCATTCCAGCTACCATTGGAGCAGCTTTAGTTTTCATGACAGGAAGTGTATCTGTATCAGACCTATGGCAAATTACTGACACGATTAGTGGTGCGGCCATTACCATTATGGCAACCATCGTTATGGCTATTGTCTTAGAAAGCTTCGGATTCTTTACATGGGCAGCTGAATTATTAGCCTATCAAGCAAAAGGATCAGGTATAAGGCTGTTCTGGTATGTAAATCTACTTTGCTTTTTGATGACGCTCTTTGTCAATAATGATGGTAGTATCTTAATCACAACCCCCATTCTAATTATGTTACTTAAAAATTTAGGATTGAAGCATCACCAACAGATTCCCTATTTATTATCTGGGGCATTAATCGCAACTGCTTCTAGTGCACCCATTGGCGTAAGTAATATCGTGAATTTAATCGCTCTAAAAATCGTTCACATGGACTTGTACATGCATACCGCGATGATGTTTGTACCAGCAACAATTGGCTTATTGTTTCTCGTGTTTCTTTTGTTTCTTGTTTTCTATAAGAAGCTCCCTAAAGTCATTCCTACACAAGTTTCTGGCATCACCACCAAATCCTATCACCCGCTTAAACATCAAACATCTAAACCATTATCCAAAGAAAACACGAGATTTATGCTCAAAATCCTGTTATTTGTATTACTCGTTCGAATCAGCTTGTTCGTTGCTTCCTACTTTGGAATGCCCGTCTCCCTTATGGCAGTCATTGGATCTGCTGCTCTGTTAGGATGGCGCTGGTGGTCTTTAAAAATAAACCCGATTGATATGCTAAAGAGAACACCTTGGTACATTCTCATCTTCGCTTTTAGTATGTATGTAGTTGTCTATGGCTTGCATAATATTGGCTTAACAACCTGGCTGATTCAAGTTATGGAGCCAATGGTTTCTGGAAGCTTACTATATGCCAGTGTAATGATGGGTGGTTTATTATCTATTCTATCCAATATCTTTAATAATCACCCTGCCTTAATGGTCGGAACTTTAACATTAACAAGTATGAATCTAGACCCACTCACTTTAAAAATTTCTTACCTTGCCAGCGTAATCGGAAGCGATATGGGTTCATTACTCTTACCGATGGGAACGTTAGCTACCATTATGTGGATGCACATTGTGAAAGATAGTGGCGTAAAAATTTCTTGGAGACAGTATATGAAAGTTACCTTTGTCGTGATTCCACCCGCTACACTATTAACATTGGTCCTTTTATACTACTGGGTTTCATGGCTGTTTTAACATCAAATTAAACAAATGATTGGAGGAAAATTATGAGTGATTTTAATCACCTTATTGGTCAAAATGTTAGTATTGAAATGTCAGGAAAAATAGAACTTTTTGGGATGCTCATTGATGCAGGGGTGGATATCGTTGTTATTTATAATAGACAATATTTTTATATTCCTATGGGCCATATTCAACGAATTAAACTCGATCTTCAGAATTCCTATGATTGGGATGAGAACTTTCAACCTGAACAGCCTATTAGAGAGGAATCTGATATATCTTATCGGAAAACTTTAACCAATGCCAAAGGAAACTTTGTCTCGCTTTATATTGCAGGAGACAAAACAATTCACGGCTATTTAACGAGCATAATGAATGACTATTTCGTTTTTAACTCTCCGGCGCATCATAATGTGATGTATATTTCTATGTATCATTTAAAATGGCTCATTCCTTATAGTAAAAACACATCCCCTTATTCGCTGAGTAGTGATTTATTACCCGTTAAACCCTCTACTATTTCGTTAGCTAGAACCTTTACTGAGCAATGTAAGAAACTAGAAAATCAGATAGTCATTCTCGATAATGGAGATCATCAGGAGAAAATAGGTCTATTAAAAAAGGTGTATGATGACAAGGTTTCCCTAGTGACCGCTGGGGGTGAGAACGTTTATTGGAATTTTCAACACCTCAAAACCATTCATCTCCCATGAGGGATAGACTATATTTAATTGTGAGTGAGCTTAAACGTAAACAATACACTTGATTATGATAAGGTAAACTATATAAAAAATAGGTACAACATTTTGTTGTACCTATTTTTTATTATTTTTGTGTCAAGGAGCTCTTCGCTAAATTTTCAATAATCATCCGTTTGATCGTTGCACTTTTACCTGATCGATTTGATTGGTTACTATTGTCATTCGACTGATTGTTATTTTCTTGTGTTTCTTGTGTTTCTTGTGTTTCCTTGCTAACTTCATTGCTTACTTCATTTGATTGATCATTTTTGTCTGATTTATTTTTATCTCCATTACCATTGTTTACTTTCTGTCTAATAAAATGAATGGATGCATTTGCTACATAAATAATCTCTTCATTTTTGACAAGTATAGTAAAACTGTCATTAACATCTACTAGAACACCTTCTACTTTATCAGGCCCTTCATTAATGATCGTCCATTTGTGTAAGTGTACACCTAACACATCTGAAAAAGAGTGATCTCCATCAAATTCAACTGCTGGAAGAGCTTCAGCACCCTCAACTTCAGTGGCGGAAAGACTTTTAATATGATCCAAATGGAAAAATACAAGTCCTTCTTTTTCTGAACTATAAGCAATAAATTCTGACTTAGCATCAATTAAGTACCCTTGATTAGAAGGATGTTTTCCACCATTTACATGAACAGCTTTCATTTGAAGAGATCGTGCCAATTCAAGAAAAGTTTCAGGAAAAACAGGTGTTTCTGATTCTTCTGAAGTTTCATCCGTTAACGTTTGTGTCTGTGTCTGATTTTTAGTATTATCAATGACTCTTTTCAAATGTTTAAATGGATAATACACATACCCCTTATCTTCTGTTTTCAATACAAGATAATCTTCTCTCACAGCCTCAACTACACCCGTATCTGAGTGAGGGCCTCCTTTAAAAACGGTCACCGTATTACCTACCAACTTCTCGAGGTATCCAAAACCTACATTATCTGTCATAATACTCTTGCCTCCAATAGTTATTTATACTTTAGTGACATCCATAATGCATGTATATGCACCTTCCTTGGTATCCGCTATCTGCTATTAACCCATTTTTCAGTTGATTTTAGAATTCAACTATTGAATTCTCCGATATAGAAGGCTTTGATAAACAATATGTTCAAAATTTATTTTGGTGCATTGCAAGTGAGTCCAGGATTTCCCACACAATAATCAAAAATCAAACTTGCCAGATTTCAACTATAGGAACGCGATATATAAAAAAACTCCGCACAGTACCCGACGGAGTTTAACTTAATGTATTAATAAATGGTAGCTGTGATTAACGTGACGTCATCTTGAAAATTGAAACCTACTCCGCTGATATGAAACCCTTGGACTGATTTTAGTTATGTACCTTTTTTCTCTTCATAATCCAATAACTCAAAGCAATTCCAAACAGTCCACCAACTGAATCTATGACAACATCCTGCCAAAGTGCTGATCGTCCATCTGTATAATATTGATGAATTTCATCCATACAAGCATAGAACACGACTGAAACCCAAGCAATCGAAACTAATTTCAGATTATTTTTTACTAGTAAGCGACATAAGAGTAGTATTAAGCAGCCTAAAACAGCAAAAATAGAAAAATGGACTCCTTTTCTAATAAAAAACTCTACAAAATGTACAGTTCCCAAGTATGATACACTCACCTCACGGCCATCAAACATAAATGAAATTCGATCTAAAAACCCTAATGACCTTCTTCCCTCAAGTAACCTACTAAGAATGGGGGCCAAATCTTGTTGCTTATAAGGCTGAGAGGAAAACAGATAAATAATAAATGCCCAACCAACGAGTATTGATGCAATAATTCCTTTTCGATTCATCATATACAGATCCTTTTCATGCAATTTCTTCCGACCCATTATAAGGTGATATTCATTATACACTGATTCTATAGGTGTAGCCTATTGAATATTACCATATTTTTCAATATTCATTATTATCTATTCTCAATTATTCGCTTCCTGCAAAGATTTCTAGTAAAATAGCTATATCTATTGTTGAAGGAGAAAATCAATGAATAATCCTCATTTGAAGGAACAAATGATTACGAATGAAAAAATTTGGACACGTGATTTTTTCCTCATTTGCTTTGCCAACTTTTTCGTTTTTCTAGGGTTTCAAATGACATTGCCCACGATTCCACTATTCGTTGAAAGCCTTGGTGGAAATGAACGATTAATTGGATTGGTAATTGGTATATTTACTTTTTCAGCCTTAATTGTACGTCCATTTGCTGGTCAGGCATTAGAAACAAGGGGTAGACGGTTCGTTTTTTTATTGGGCCTCATTGTTTTTATATTTACTGTTGGATCATTCGGATTTATGACAAGCATCTTTTTACTTTTTGCGATGCGGATTATACAAGGAGGCGGCTGGGGACTTTCCACCACAGCTTCAGGGACAATTGCCACAGACCTCATTCCAGCTAAACGCCGTGGGGAGGGAATGGGCTACTATGGCCTATTTGGAAATATTGCAATTGCCATCGGACCAGCACTTGGACTCATTTTAGCTGGTGTGATTTCATTTAAACAACTTTTTATGATTTGTGGCTTTTTAGGTCTAATTGCTTGGTTATTAGCTTCTATTATTCAATATAAACAGATTGAATCTGCACCTAGGCTTGTAGCCAAGCCTACATCTAGAAAATTTGAAATATATGAAAAGAGTGCGATTCAACCGGCAATTCTTGTCTTTTTCATTACCGTTACCTTCGGGGGAATTGCTACCTTTCTACCTCTTTACACCGTTCAACAGGGTGTATCTGGCATACAATGGTATTTTGTGATTTATGCAGTTTCTCTGATGGTTACGCGATTATATGCTGGACAGATTTATGATAGAAAAGGGCATCAAGTCATTTATATTCCATCTGCGCTTCTCATAACTATCGCAATGCTACTTCTTGCTTGGCTGCCAAATAATACGGTTCTATTCATTGCAGCTATTTTGTACGGTCTTGGCTTTGGGTCTGTCCAACCCGCCCTTCAAGCCTGGGCAGTTGAAAAAGCTGCAGATAATCGAAAGGGAATGGCTAATGCCACCTTTTTCTCTTTTTTCGATCTTGGTATCGGCATTGGTGCCATTGTATTTGGGCAGATAGGATATTGGCTTGATTATCGAAGTATTTACATGACAGCTGCTAGCTCAGTATTTATTTCGATTTTGATTTATATCGTCTGGTTACTTCGTAGCAAAAAAAGGGATGTTTCATAAGTTAGAAAAACCGATCTTATGAAACATCTCCT
>CAVVWH010000015.1:0-77084 GCA_963751845.1 uncultured Bacillaceae bacterium | reverse complement strand
GAGCTTAAGAATTGATAGACTCGATCTGAATAAGGGTGACATCATCTCGGGAAAGAAGTCGATTTCCACTTTCTTTCAACCTTACTTCTCGTTTCATCATTTCAACCTCCATTGTTTAATTATCGTATATTGCTATTTCCTTTTACTCCTAATTCTGCCAAATTTCCTCAGTCCAAATTTATCCATTACGCCAGGACGAAATTGCTCTAGAACAATATCAAATTCATGAACTAACTTTTTAACTAAATCTACGGACCCAGGGTTCTTTAGATCAAGGGCAATCGACTTCTTTGAACGATGTAAATGTCCATGTACTGCAGAATAATCTCCATCAAGGGGTGGAAATTCTCTTAGAATATCCCCTCTTGTAGGTGACTCGACCCTAAGTACATTTGCACCTAAGTCTGCTAACATCATTGTTGCGAATGGACCAGGTAATAAACCAGAAAAATCTAATATGTTTAAATGATTTAGCATCGCCACCAATGTTTCCTCCCGAAAATTATTTTAGATATTATTACATAATCACTGAGAGAATATCTTAGCTAGGGTCGCTTAAACGGTAAAAACAGCTTTCCCTCCTTCACTACTATTTAATATGCAAATTTTATGCCAAGATTGGGTGTCTTTTAGGTAAAGGTAATTGAATGGTAATTTCTCACAATCGCAAAATTGAATCTCCGAAATGCGCTATAATCATGCGAATGATGATGGATAGAATCAAGCGAATTGACTCTAGATAAGTGTCAATGAGGATTTTCTTTTTAAAAATAATAGATTAGATGATTCATTTATGTCTTTTGCATATGGTATTTAGCCATTTTCCTATAAAGACTTGCTATATGAATTTTTAAAATAGTAGCTGCGACCATTCTGTTTCCATTTGCTTTTTCTAAAGCACGATTAATAGCAGATATTTCAGCTTTTGCTACTTCCTCTTCTAAAAGTAAAAATTCTTCAATATTTCCTTCTTCTGCCGTATTGTATAAATCGGAGTGAAATCCAATATCTTCAATGAAAAGCGTATTCCCTTCCGTGATGTTCATTCCACGTTCTATTGCTGCCTGCAATTCTCTTACGTTCCCAGGCCAGCTATAATTCAGTAACCATTGTTTAAGGGTTCCATCAATATGCTGAACATTTACATTAAGTTGTTTGTTAAAATTTCGAATAAAATAATGGGTTAACGGCAATATATCCTCTGTTCGTTGTCTTAACGGAGGAATCTTCATTTTGAAAACCTTAAGTCGATAATAAATATCTTGTCTAAACTTTCCTTCACTTACTAATATTTTTAAATCTTTATTGGTTGCTGCAATAATTCGAATATCGATAAATTTTCGTCCAGTCGCACCGATTCTCTCTACTTCCCTCTCCTGTAATACGCGTAAAAGTTTCCCTTGAAGCAATAAAGGAAGTTCTGAAATTTCGTCTAAAAATAACGTTCCATTTTGAGCTAATTCTATTTTACCCGCTTTCCCTTGACGGTTTGCCCCACTAAATGCGCCACCTTCATATCCAAATAATTCGGATTCAAATAACTGTTCAGGAATGGCTGAACAATTAACAGCAACAAATGGTCCTTGTCTTCGCGGGCTTAAATCATGTATCGATTGAGCAAAAAGCTCTTTTCCCGTTCCACTCTCGCCAGTAATTAATACCGTAGATCGACTTTTTGCCACCTTTGAGGCAAGGATGGTTACTTCTTTCATAGCTGGACTAGAACCAATGATTTGATCAAAACTATAGCGATGGGAATAGTCTGTAGGGTTGAATGATTTATCTTTTTGTTTCAATTCTGGATTCATCATCTTCCAAAAATCATAGATATCTTTTTCCTGTGTATCTTTTCCACGTAGAACAACCTGACAGATGAAACCATTTAAATGAGGGGAGATTTGAATCAAAACAGGTTCCTCATTGATAACCGCAAACATCACTTTTTGAGTATAATCAACTTTTTTCCAGTTTTCTGTAGACATTCGACTTTTTAGCAAGTGATCGATGGACAGTCCTGTATATTCTTTTTTTCTCAACTGGAACGTACTACAGAAGTTGGCATCTATGTCTTGTATAAATCCCATTGAATCCACTTCAAAGTACCCATACCTCTGTAAATCTGCACCCCTATTCATTGTTTCCATACTAAAACCACCTATCCATTATGATTCGGAATAATGAATGCAATAATTTGGCCTGTTATCACTTCTTTTCCCACTTGATTGACACAGCGTACCATCAATGTGAGCCAGCATCTCTTATTATCAATATCAATAACCTCTATACTTGCTGTAATCGTATCTCCAATATATACAGGATGGTGAAACACAACTTCTTTTTGCAATAGCAAGCCTGGTGTTCCAGGTAATTTTTTTGAACTTACTTCCATAATTAATCCTTCACTTAAAATGCCTGGAATTACTTTTCCTTTTAAATTTGCATTCTGCATAAACGTATCATTGAAATAAACGGTATTATCTTCTCTTGTTAGTTCTAAACAATTACGTACATCTTTTTCTGTAAATGTACGTGCCATGCTGGAGATTTGTCCTATATAAAAATTAGACATATGGCTGCTCATCGTGTTCATGGTCCCACCCTTTCCATATTATAGGTGATCAATCAGATAGTTCAGACAGTTGTCCCTATCACTCCTTGCTTAACCTTTAGCTCAAAAGATAAGTACAAGGGGAACTATACATTTATGATTTCTCAGATGATAATGAAGACTTCCATAATTGGGTGAATCCTCATTTCCCAATTATGGTTAGTCGCACTTATCAGGTCTTTACGGGCAGTTGACCCTACCTATCATTCGAAGTCATAAGGTAGGGGTCTTACTGTCCGTTATGACGTGATAAAATGGCAGTTGATTGACTTGATAATGTACCCCCATTACCATGAACTAGAGCAATATCACATTTAGATAATTGGCGTTCGTCTGCTTCCCCACGAAGTTGTCGTACCGCCTCTACGACTAAAAATATTCCAAACATTCCGGGGTGACAGTATGAAAGGCCACCTCCGTTTGTATTCACTGCTAATTGCCCACCTGGAGCAATCCTTCCATTTGAAACAAAAGCTCCACCCTCTCCTTTTGGACAAAAACCTAAGTCCTCTAAAAAAAGAATAACGTTTATAGTAAAAGCATCATAGAGCATTAATAAATCAACATCTGATTGGGTAATTCCAGCCATTCTAAAGGCATTTTCTCCTGAGGTTTTTGCAGCTGTTACAGTTAAATCAGGCATCGAGCTGATTTGACGGTTATAATGAGATTCGCCTGCGCCCAAAAGATAAACTGGTTTTTGTTTTAATGATTTAGCACGTTCTGCTGATGTTAGTACAACCGCTCCACCTCCATCTGTAACCAAACAACAGTCCAATTTATGCAACGGGGAACTAATCATCGGTGATTGGAGAACATCTTGAATGGTAAGTGGTTCACGCTTACTTGCTTTCGGATTCTTCATCGCCCATTGCCTTGCTGCTACTGCCACTTCGGCCAATTGTTCACTTGTTGTACCGTATTGAGCCATATGACGTCGAGCTGCTAACGAATAAGAACTAAGTGGATACAGAGCTCCAATTGGCTCTTCAAAAGGATTTTTTTCAGACATACTATGTACCTTACCCGCGTCGCTTCTTTGAGAACTTCCATAGCAAATTAGTGCAACGTTACATAAACCTGCTGTAATAGCCGCTGCCGCATGCATCAAGAATGAGACGAAAGAAGACCCTCCCATTGTTGTTGAATCTGTATATCGTGGAGTAATACCCAGATATTCTCCCAAAGATAGAGTAGGCATATAATAATTGGATGAAGAAGAAAACAATCCATCTACCTCTGATTTATCAATTCCAGCTTCATCTAGTGCTCTTTTTGCTGACTTTGCCATCATATCCAAAGGAGACAAATCCGGCATGTACCAGCTATC
The DNA here is from genome assembly GCA_963751845.1 of uncultured Bacillaceae bacterium. Taxonomy (GTDB): domain Bacteria; phylum Bacillota; class Bacilli; order Bacillales; family DSM-1321; genus Peribacillus. The sequence goes on along the minus strand of CAVVWH010000015.1, from coordinate 73,146 downwards.
TGTCTCTGCAACACCGACAATAGCAACTTTTCCTTTAATACTCATCTTATTCTCCCTCCTTTATTACACGAAAGACTGGTAACGTGTATTGATCTGTTGCTTTTCGAAATTCTAACGACACAACTTGATCGATTTGAAGTGCCTCTGGATCGTCCCATCCAATGATATTACCCATCACTCGAATTCCTTCAGCTAAGTCAACTAAGCCGACAACATACGGAACCTCCGATTTAAACCCTGGAGTACCTGTTCGAAAGACAGTCGTATATGAATAAATCGTTCCCTCACCTGCTGATTGATGCCAAGATAGATTTTCAGACATACAATTAGGGCAAACAACCCTCGCATAAAAAATAGAGAAATCACAATCATTACACTTTTGATACATAAACTTTTCTTCTTTTAAAGAATCCCAATATTTTTGAGATACAGCACCCTTCACCTGCTGTGGTAGTGGTTTGATATAATCGTTCATACTTCACACTCCTTACTTCAACATTTTTGGAAACGCTATCAATTATGTCTATTTCTTAAATTGACTTAGCCATCACTGAAATATATAAGTTCTCATCTACTATATTTATACTTCTTGCAAGATTCATGCCAAATAATTGCTATAGATTTAACAGTGAATTTTACATTCCTATAGATTAATAAGTTCAAAAAATTAGAATGATAGAGCATAAGATTGCGTTTTAGCTTATCCTTTCCATACTGAAAGTGAATTCTAATAATTAGATTTACATTCTAATAACTAGAATTCAAACTCCATATGTTGCTGAACGGAGGCCTTCCGCTTTTCTCTGTCTAGCTTCACCGGCTGACCAAGCCGGTTCCGCTTTTTCTGGTTCACATGATTCTTTTTAACTTGTTATAAAGAGTGGCTAAGGATATACCTAATGCTTTGGCTGCTTGTTTTTTCCCTTCCAAAGTGTCTCCATATTGTTGAATGGCTTTTTGAATGAGTTGATTTTCCATCTCATGAAGTGGTGTTATTTCATCACTGATGATCGCGCTTTATCGATTTTGGAATCTTGGTCATGATATTTTCTAGACGTAACATCTCCGTATCCGTTGTCAAGATCGCATACTCCATCACATTTTCTAATTCTCTAACATTGCCTGGCCAAGGATGCTCATAAAGCGCTTGAACGGCCTTTTGTTCAAGGCCTTTTATCGTTCTTCTAAATTTTTTATTGTATTTTGTGATAAAAAAGTTTGCTAACTCCAAAATATCTTCACCTCGTTCACGCAATGAGGGTATCCGTAACGTAATGACGTTGATTCGATAGTAAAGATCCTCCCGAAAATCCCCCTGACTTACCATTTGTATTAAATCTCGATTCGTAGCCGTAATGATTCGGACATTCACTTTTATTGTGTCTGATCCTCCAATTCGACGGATTTCACCTTCCTGCAAGACACGTAGAAGTTTTGATTGCAGAAGTAAGGGCATATCGCCGATTTCATCCAAAAAAAGCGTTCCCCCGTTAGCTAATTCAAAAATCCCTATTTTGGTCTTATTAGCTCCCGTGAACGAGCCCTTTTCATGTCCAAAAAATTCACTTTCAAGCAATTGCTCAGGTATAGCTGCACAATTTATACTTAAAAACGGTTTATCAAACCGATCGCTAGCTGCATGAATCGAATGAGCAAATAGTTCTTTTCCCGTCCCATTTTCACCTTCAATTAATACTGTAGAGTCAATTGGTGCTATTTTTTTAGAGAGTTGGATGACATTTTGCATGGGGAGACTATTTCCAATAATATCTGCGAAATTATAATGAGCAGAATTTTTTCTGTACATTTCATGAAGAAAATTTGTTGTTTGATTTAATTTTTTGGCAAGGTGGATGACTTGAGAAATATCTTTAATTAAAACCACTGCACCCATCATCTGATCATCGGAAAAGATAGGAAATGCATTAGCAACAACCTCTCGATTCATTTCAGGTGCGGTTGTTATCGTATCATGTATTTCTTTTTTCTCTCTTAAGGTCCGTGCTAAGAGACTATTAGGGTTTACATCAAATATATTTTTACCTATACGATTACGAATCTTAAACCCTGCTATTTTTTCTACATTTTCATTCACAAATAGTATATTTCCGTTACTGTCAGCAATTTCAACTCCTTCAGGAATACATGACAATAAAGATTCTAACATTTGATTCTTTTGATTTCTTTGATGAATCGCTACAAGGTCGTCGGTAAGCTCTGTTATCATAGAATGAGGAATAGCCTGAGTAGAACGTAATACCTCGATCCATTTTACAATCCTACTATCTATATTTTTAATATCCATCATTTCCCCCTACAGATAGTCATATTTCGTCCTTCATTAATCACAAAACTACCCCTTTTTAATTGATTGAATATCCTGTTTTTACCATTCTAATATCTTTCGCCAAATATCTTGTTAATCCTTCTATACAAAAGAACTACAAGAATCCAATTATTTAAAAAATCGTTGTTATTTCAAACATTTTGCAGAAATTTATCATTTTTTATGAAGTGACTCTTTTATATCACTCTTTAATTTTACCAAGGTCATATAGTGAGACTTTTTGCAGATGTGCATTGTCTCTGCATGATCCATTTATCCCGCCTTAACGGGCAGTAAGACCCCAACCTCAAGATTCTGAGAATCCAAAGAAGATAGGTGGGGATCTTACTGCCCGTAAAGGTCCGATTGGTTCAACTAACCATCAGTGGGGGATGAAGAAAACCCCCACTGATGGAAGTTTCACTTTATCATTCATTTAACGGAAATATATCAACATTTTAATTGAACAAAAAAGAGGAAAAGCACCCAAATCGAATGCTTTTCCTCTTTTTGTTACTATAATAAATTGCAATTATTTGCTCTCTATTTTTTCAAACAAAAGATTTGTTAATACACTTGTTGCTTGCTCTTCTATCTCAGCAGGTTGAAGATCAATTTTTTCTTTTAAAAGACTTATAAACATGTTGAATTCTTCTTGTGACTTGTTCATTTTTAGTAAAATCTGTTTCGCTACAAAAGAAAGTTCAAATACGTCTTTTTTTCTATTTTTTTGAAAATATTCTGTATAAAGTGGCAGCATTTTTTCCAGTGTCGTTAACATTATATGAATTTCTCCCGGATCAAACTCTAGCTCATTAGCGATCACTGCAAATAAATCCGCTGTGTATGTTGGATGCTCGATTAGCGGGATTTTTGAACTTCCTAAGTGATCCGTTGGATGTTCCTCTATTAGTTCATTTTGCATGATTGACATAATCATATCAACCTGTTCCCTTATATCTTCTTTAGTTTCCGCAAGAACTGGTCCTAATGCAACAACATTTTTTGAAGTAATCACAAAAATCGTGCTATTTACGCTCAGCGCTTCCTCTAATATATTTGTAACCGTATATTTTTGATCTTCTTGAAAAACCAAAAATTTCACTTCTTTCTTTTCCAGTGATCCTTGAAGATTGACAAGCAGTCTGATTTGTTTTTGATCTAATTTCATATGTCTACATCCCCTCTTTACTTCGTAAACAATGCTATATAAGAAAAGTTACTATGAGAAAGATACAAATAGTCTAAAAACGTCTATACAAAACTATAAATCAACTAATTATTATAATGTAATTATAGCATTTTCCAAACTTTCTGACAAATATAATTCTCTTAATATAATAAAAAAACACAAAATGATTACATCCTTGATGCATTCATTCTGTGTTTTTTTATCAATCTATTTATTGTTACTCTTCATTAAAACCAATCACCATATCCCAATTTTCTTAGATTTTCGGCTGATGTTTGTAAGCAATCAAATGGATCGCGACCATATTGTTCATCTTGCTCTACTAAGAAATATTGTGCACCAGCTTCAAGACCGGCTTCCATAATAGCTGGGATATCAAGATTTCCTTCCCCAACTTCAGCAAATTCAATCGTGTTTACGAAGACATTCATAAAGGTAGACATGTCATTAAAGTCAACTTTGCTTATATCCATTGCAGCAATACGATAATCTTTTAAGTGTAATAGAGAAATGCGGCCTTTGTATTGTTTTACAAACTCAACAGGGTTTACACCTGCTCTTTGAATCCAGTGAACATCCAATTCAAAGCCTAGTTTTGTTGTGTTGTTTTTAATGATATCTAATAGATATTCACCATCAAATTTTTGGAACTCAAGATGATGAGTATGATAGTATAATTCGATGCCATGCTCTGCAAATTTATGAGCATAATCTTCAGCCTTAGCAACAAATTCCATGATTTGCTCTTTATCGAACATTCTATTTAATGGCATCATACCAATACGTAAGAAATTACAATCTAATGCTTTGCAATCGCTAACAATTTTATCAAAATCATTGACGATTGTTTCACCAGGAGCACCAGGTAGCATTGGTTCTAAACCAGCTGACATCGCAGCAATTTTAATATCAAAATCTTGGCTTGCTCGTTTTAACTCAGCTACATTTTCTGGAGTCATTGGAATTTGAGATACCTCAACAGCATGGTAACCAAGTTCATTTACTTTTCTCATTGTTTCATAAGCGCCTAATTCTTCCACTTTATCTTTTAACATCATCATTTGAACGCCAATTTTACCTTTAGTCATGCAGAATTCCTCATTTCATCATTATCTTCTTTCGGTATCAATCATTTTGTAGTAAAAATCATACAGGTACTCGAGTATACTCATATGTTTTTCTCAACGCTTGTTTTAGTTCAGATGATTTACGGATAGCATCTATCATTTTAATAGAAGGTAATGCATCCTTCACATGGACATAATCTTGTGTGTTATTTTCTATACAAGAATAGAATTGATTAATTAATTTAGCATGACTCGCGATTCTCATTTTTTATAGGTAGAGGGGCGGAGCTAAATTCATATGCAGTAACATCATAGATGCATAGGATATTCTTTGCTCACGCCACCAACTCAGGTTGATTTCTCACCAAAAGTCTTACCATTCGAGTGAATCTTAAACCGCAATCATTATTTAGTAACTGGTTGTTTCTTCTCTTCTTCAATTTTTTTGTTTAATTCTGCTAGATATAAATCTTCATCTACAGGAATTTCTACTTCTTTTCCTAACCAGCTAGATAAATGAATTGCATTGGCAAGTGCAACACCATTGATTCCATCGCTGCCTGGTGCAAGTAGTGGTGTACCTTCAACTATATTAGCTGCGAAGTTTTCAAGAACGCCGATATGTTGAGCACCCCATACGCTTTCAAATTCAATTACTTCTTCATCATAGATTTCGCCTAAATCTCCACCCATGAAAATCTTCATTGCATCTGCCCAACTCATAGATGCGTTCATTTCATTTTCTGATTTTTTCAAACGTTTAATTGTTACTTTCTTACTATCGTCAACCACGATTTTTCCTTTGTCGCCTAAAATTTCAAAGCGGTCCGTACCAATAACATCATGAGTACATGTGATAAATACCCCTGTTGCACCGTTACCATAATCAAGAATTGTAGTCACTTCATCTTCAACTGAGATATTTCTTTGATAGCCATATTTTACATTTGAATAAACTTTTTTAGGCATTCCACAGATCCATTGTAATAAGTCAATTTGATGAGGTGCTTGGTTAACTAGTACACCGCCGCCTTCACCGCTCCAAGTTGCTCTCCACTCGCTTTGATCATAATAGCCTTGTGGACGCCACCAAGTTGTAATCATCCAATTTGTACGACGAATCTTACCGATTTCACCATTATCAACTATTTCTTTTACTTTTTGATAAAGAGCGTTTGTCCTTTGGTTAAACATAATACCAAAAGTCAATTCAGGTTTTGTTGCTGCAAATTCATTTAATTCTTTTACTTGTTTTGTATAGACACCAGCTGGCTTTTCTAATAATGCGTGGACATCTCTTTTTAACGCTTCAATACCCATCTCCGGATGTAGATAATGAGGTACAGCTGTAACGACTGCATCAACATCTCCACTTTCAAGCATATCAATGTAATTATCATAGAATGGTACGTCTGGATATTTTTCAGCACACATTGCTTTTTTCTCTGGATCAATATCACAAATTGCTCCAAGTACCATGTTTTTAACTTTACCTTCTGCTAAAAATCCAGCGTATGTTCCACCTTGAGCACCAATACCGATAATTCCCATTCTTACTGTTTTCATAATTATTTCTCCTCACTTTGTATAGTTTTTAGAATGTTTAGTAAAGATTCATATTGCAATTTATATCCTCCGGCACCATCAAGACCTTTGTTATCCTTAATAATGTCAGTCGCTTCCTCAAGCTCTAAATCCTTCAAAGAGTCAAATAGTACTAGATGTGGTTCTAAAGTCAAGAAGCCTTTGTATCCGCTATCAATTGCTTGAGCAAGAATTTCAGGAATTTTCCCTTCACCCGTTCCACAAACGACATTTTGACTATCTGTTGAAACAGCATCTTTTATATGAATGTATACGACTTCATCTTTTAAGCAAGTCATAGCACTCTTGCGTGTCTTCACCACACTGAACAAAGTTAGCAAAATCAAAGATAGCCTTAAAAGATGGAGAGGCAACCGCTTTCAAAATTTCGTGACAACGTCTTGCAATATCTCCATAAATGTCTTTTTCATTTTCATGCAGTAAAATCACGTTATATTTCTCAGCAATCGTTGCAAACTCTTTAATTTTACGAATTACTTCTTCTTTATATTGATCAGCATCTTCATCCTTTGGAATATAAAAGCTGAAAATACGGATATATTTACAATCTATTAGGTTACTTATCTGACAAAGTCGATCTAACATCACCTTTTGGTTTTCGTATCCTTCTTCATCATTAATGAATACTTTTCCAATTGGAGAGCCGATGGACGAAACTCCTATTTCCCATCTTTGGAGACGTGGCAAAACAGTTTCTTTTATTTCATCTACCGTATAATCTCCAATATTTTTTCCATCAATCCCACGCAATGAGATATAGTGCATCCCTAAATTTGAAACTACTTCTAGCTGAGTATCAAATTCTGACGAGATTTCATCAGAAAAACCTGAAATCATTAAATCTTGATTCATGAACGGCAATTCCTCCTTAAATCAATTTCATGCAAACGCGTGTAAATTAGATTATAATTGTTTCATTTTAAAGCATTTACAATCATCGTTGAAATGGTATGGTAAGTGGGTGTGATTGTTAGTTAATCGCTTTCAAATGTTTTATTGCATGTCCTTATATTATGTGAAAACGCTCACTTTTTCTAGTAATATCTTGTGATAAATAGTAAAATAATTAATAAATCGTTTTTTTATTCTTTAGTAAGTCTTTTATTTAGAACTCTGTTGTCTTTTGGCTCACTTCTGAGAGACCGCAGTCTCTTAGAAGTGGGCCAAAAACAACACTATTGTTTAACTTCACCTTTAGTAAAAATGAATGTAACGATAAAGATTTTAATCCTTTAATCAAGGACTTAATACAACCAATACGGAGGATTTCCCATGTATAATTATCAACAAACGATCGAAAAGGTATGTAAGTTTTCCTTTTTCTTTTCTAATATGGACACCATATTCATGAATTTGGAATCCAAAATCAAGCTAGAATTTGCTCAAAATTCAGTTCCAGATCAATTACAGCCCTATATTGGTCATACGAACCTTGTCCTACAATTAAATGAAACACCATCTGTACAAGATGTTTTATTTCATTCGCTCTCACTCAGATTAAACTATATCTCTTCTCGTTTATATGATGACGGGCACAAATGCCTAGGATTTATCATCGTCGGACCCTATTTGCTTGAAGAACCGACAGCACTCATGATTCAGGATGTATTATTTGAGAATAATTTACCGATTTCCCTTAAGCATATTCTCACGCAATATTATTTATCTCTCCCAGCAATCAGTGCCTATAAAGCCGAAACTCTTGCAGAATTTCTTGCGTATAATTCGAAGATGTTAAACACAATCCATTCGCAAACGATTGAAGTTGGTAAAATACATTATGATTTTCAAACTGACTTTGTCCTTCCACATGACAACATGAAAGAAACTACTGAGCTGTCTAGTGCGTTAATCGAAAAGCGCTACGATATTGAAAATGAACTAATGGCAGCTGTTGCTAATGGAGATAAAGATAAAGCGGAAAAACTGATGAAGGAGGATTCTTCAAGCATAAGCAGAATCCCTGATCGGATTCCTGATAATCCGTTACGTTCTCGAAAAAATATGGCCTATACCTACAACACGATCTTACGAAAAGCTGCTCAAAAAGGGGGACTTTATCCTGTTTATATTCATAGTCTTTCCGAAAAATATGCGATTCAAATTGAAAAATGTACATCCATCCAACAGCTAATCGATCTAGAGAGCAAAATGCTTGATGATTACTGTGATACAGTAAAAAGACTTTCGCTTAAAAACTATAATTATATAATAAGAAAAGCAATCGAATTTATTCGTACTAATTTAGATCAAGATTTGACTCTTAACATCATTTCAAATGCCATTCAATCTAGCTCTTTTGAATTATCGAGAAAATTCAAAAGAGAGACAGGCCAATCCATTACCGACTATATTAATAAGCAAAGAATTAATGAAGCAGTGAATATCATGGAGAATAAAAATCTATTGGTTACAGATATTGCGCAAATGGTTGGTTATAATGATGTAAATTATTTCACCAAGGTATTTAAGAAAATAAAAGGAATGACCCCGTCCGAGTATAGAAAGGGAAAAATGACATAACGATTTGAGTCATAATATTTATTCATATAGAAAGTCTGGTCAATCATAAACTGTACCAGACTTTCATTACGCTGCCTAACTAATCAACTCATCGGTTTGGACATCCGTTGTTATCTCTTCGATTGTATCTCCACTCAATTCCCTCCTGCTTCATAAAATACATACATTGCCACGTATTATTATGTAATTCATAAAAAATGAAAATTCAATATAGATAAAAGTCATGTATCCTATAATATCTATCTATTTTACAACGAACAATAGAGAGAGTAAGATAGATATGTAATTTTAAATAGTTATAAAAAAAGACATTATGATAAGAATTTCCGACAAATAGTGTGGAAATAGCTTAAAATAATGCCTTAGTCTAAATTAACATAAAGTCAGTACTTAAGAAGTCTTTCTAATTGTATTCTTAATATTAAGTTGTTGTGCTTTTCGCATTTTTAACACATCAGCACGAAGGAAAAGTGTAATAATCATAGAAATAGAAACTAATACAAGGAAAGTATAGAACACAGGTGTATAACTTCCAGTACTTTCTTTAATGATGTTTACCAACAGTGGTCCACAAACCCCACCTAAAGACCATGTTGTTAACAGGTATCCATGGATGGCTCCAATTTCTTTTGTTCCAAATAAATCGCCGGCATATGCAGGAAGATTAGAGAATCCACCACCATAACAACTAACTACTAACAAAATTAAAACTTGGAATATGATAGCATTCGTTGTAAGCGGCAGTGTAATGAACGATACAATTAGAATCGTAAAGAAAATAATAAATACATTGTGACGACCGATATAATCAGAAGCTGCTGCCCAACCTAGTCGACCTCCACCATTGAAGATTCCCATAATACCAACTAAAGTAGCAGCTGCAGCTACGGATAACCCAACTACCTCTTGAGCCATAGGAGAGGCTACCGAAATCATCATAACACCTGCACTAGTGTTAACTAGCTTCATTGACCATAACATCCAGAATTGTCTTGTTTTAACCGCTTCTTTTGCAGTTAGTTGACGTAAATCTTTCTTCACTTCTTTTTTACCACTTGCCATTGCTTGTTTCATTCCATCAGGCATATAATTCGCTGGTGGTGGCGCAATATACGAAGCACCTAAAAACATTAAGATAAAATAGCTAGCACCCAAAATGTAATAGGTAGTTGAAATACCCACAGATCCCATTAAGTTTGCTGCAATCGGAGCTGTAAGAAGTGCCCCTGTACCAAAACCAAGTACCGCCATCCCTGTTGCTAATCCTCTGCGATCTGGGAACCATTTGATTAATGTAGATACTGGTGAAATATACCCGATCCCCATTCCAACTCCACTTAATACCCCATAAGTAAGCCAATAAAGTACTACTGAATCCATATGAATAGCTAATCCTGAACCTGCTTGTCCTAGACCAAATAATACAGCTGCAACCAATGCAGATTTTCTCGGACCACTCTTTTCAACAAATTTTCCAAATACAGCTGCAGATGATCCTCCAAGAGCCATCATGATTGTAAACGCTATCGTTACTTGAGTTGCTGTCCACCCCATCGACTCAACTATTGGCAACTTGTATACACTGTAAGCGTATACCCCCCCAATCGAAAGATGAATGGCGATAGCAGATAAAGCAATTAACCATCTGTTTTTATTCATATTGTTACCCCTTTTCCCCTAAAAAATTGAAATTAATGAAATTTCCATATCATTTTCCCTATTTCAAAATATCACCTTTTTAGACAAAAAATCAACAAAAATGTTAATAAATGTTTTAAATTTATCTATTGACAACATAGAATTAATCATGCTACCTAAATAAGTAAGGCGTAGAAGGACGATTATATTGGTATAATCGTCCTTCTACGCTTTTTTGAAGAATAAATTAATCATAATGATTAGGAACAAATGCTCCTCTACTACCTACTTTACCAACTAATATTAGATTGAAGCGGAGAAATGCTTCTCTAATTGTCGAACAATTTCATCATTTTCCGCCCCAACAACTTCGTAATATTGCGGTTTATCAAACAATTGACTAATTTGTTCAGGGTATGTCTGTTCAATATCACAAAGAGCAATTGATTCATTAAATTTTGCAGGATGAGCAGTGGAAAGTGTGACAAATACTTCACTAGGATTATTACAAGCTTCATATGCAGCAACCCCACAAGAAGTATGTGGATCAAGTAAATAATTTGATTCAGCATAATACTTTTTAATTGTTTGTAAGCATTCTTCTCCTACTACTCCATGTGCCGCGAAATCCTCTTTAACTTGGCGAAGTTGTTCCTCATTCACGACAATTTTACCTTCGGACTTGAATTGAGCCATTAAGGCAGAAACGGCGCTTGGATTTTCATCAAGTAAGTAGTATAGATAACGCTCGAAATTGCTGGCAACTTGGATATCCATAGATGGACTATATGTGCTGTGGAACTCGCTAGGCTCATACACTCCATCTTGGATAAAACGTTCTAATATATTATTTTCATTCGTCGCAACAATGAGCTTTCCAACTGGAAGACCCATTCTCTTCGCCAAATAACCAGCAAAGATGTCTCCGAAATTTCCGGTTGGCACACTGAAATTAAGACTCTTTATGTCTTTCTCCTTGGCTACTTGGAAATATGCATAGAAATAATAAACGGTTTGCGCTAAAATACGAGCAAAGTTAATGGAATTAATCGCACGCAAATGATATTTGTTTTTGAAATCCAAATCTGCGAATAATTCCTTGATGATTCTTTGACCATCATCAAACGTTCCTTCTATTGCTAAATTTAAAACACTTTCATCATGAACGGTCGTCATTTGTAATTCTTGTACCTTGCTTACTTTTCCATGCGGGTGCAGAATACAAATGCGAATCCCTTCTTTTCCTCTGACGCCTTCAATGGCTGATGCACCTGTATCCCCTGAAGTAGCACCAAGAATATTGATCGTTTCTCCTGTCTTCTTTGCTATATAGGAATATAAATTCCCTAAAAATTGCAGAGCCACATCTTTAAATGCAAAGGTTGGACCATGGAACAGCTCAAGCACATACATGTTATCCTTTACCTTTTTAACAGGAGTTATCTCTGGTTCCCGGAAGGTTGCATAGCTTTTCTCAACTAATTCCTTAAGCTCATGATCAGGAATTTCACCATCTACATAATAAGAAATGATTTCGTATGCTAATTCCTGATAGGTCAACCGAGACATTGACTGTAGCTTCTCTGCGGGAATTTGTGGAATTTTTTCTGGAATTAAAAGTCCCCCATCATTTGCCAGTCCCATCAAGACTGTATCAATAAAACCAATTTCACTTACATTTCCACGTGTACTAATAAATTTCATCGTATCCTCCAAGTAAAAATAATATAGTATATTACTATCCTTAGCTAAAATGAGCTGTAAGTCAATAAGGAATAGAAAAAAATTACCTAGAATTGCTTCACTTAACGAAATGATTATTGTACCATTCCGCTGCTGCTTTTAATTCAGTTTGAGTTAATGAATGTCCATGATTTTCCCAATGAATTGTAACATCAGCTCCTACATGACTTAATTTTGTATATAATTCTTCAGATTCTAATGGAGAACAAATAGGATCATTTTTTCCAGCTGAAATGAATACGGGTAATCCCGTTAAGCTTGGCAATTTTATGCCATGCCTTGGAACCACCGGATGATGAAGAATCGCACCTTTTACTGCATCTCCATAATGGAATAATAGACTTGCAGCAATATTCGCACCATTAGAATAACCTAGAGCAACAACATTCTCTCTATCAAATCCATACTCATTTGAAGCATCATGTAAAAATTCATACAATTGTTTTGTACGTAAAATTAAATCTTCGACATCAAAAACACCTTCAGATAAACGTTTAAAAAATCTCGGCATACCATTTTCCAAGACATCCCCACGAACACTAAGAATAGATGCTTCTTCATCAATCCTTCCTGCTACAGGTAATAAACTGAGTTCATTTCCTCCTGTTCCATGCAATAATAACAAGGTAGGTTTTTCCTTATTTTTCCCTTGGTTAAAAAGATGCTTCATTATTGCTCCCCCTTTATTAAACGTACCTCTACTTGAGGTAACTTAGCTTCAAACTCCTCCCGTCGTGGTTCATACCAAGAAGGTAATACTAGTTTTGTTCCAAGTTCTTCTATCGTTTCATCAACAGTAAATCCAGGAACATCCGTTGCAATTTCAAAAAGAATCCCTCCTTCTTCATGAAAGTACAAGGCCCTAAAGTAATTACGATCAAGAATTTCAGTTGGATTATATCCTTCTTGTAAAAGAAGTTCATGCCATTTTTTATGCTCCACATCGTCTTTTGCCCGCCAAGCAATGTGGTGTACAGTACCTGCACCTGCTAAGCCTCGCACAGAAGGCTGGATCTTAATATCAATGATATTGCCAATCTCACCATACGATTTAAAGCGAATATATAAATCTTTTTCATCTTGACCAATAAATTCTAACCCTAACATATTTTCCAAAACATCTGCTGTTTTACTTGGTTGAGCTGAAAATAGAGTCGCACCACCAAATCCTTTAATGGCATGTTTCGGTTGAATATCAGAAAATGCCCATTTATTTGGTTCCCCTTCTTTTCTTTCAACTAACTCGATTTGAAGGCCATCAGGATCTGAGAATGATAAAAAGGTTTCAAAAAATCGCATCGTTATTTCAAACTCAATCCCAAAGGTTTTAAGACGTAGTTCCCAAAAATCCATTGAGCCTAGCGGTATGTTAAATACTGTACTTCCTACTTGCCCTGTACCAATTCGTCCTTTTAAAAGTTTCACCCAAGGAAAAAAAGTGATGACTGTACCTGGATCACCTGATTCGTTGCCAAAATACAAATGATAGACTTCTGGAACATCAAAATTTATTGTCTTCTTAATTAATCTCAGACCAAGTACGCCTGTATAAAAATCAATATTTCTTTGTGGATTTGTAACCATTGATGTAATGTGGTGAATTCCTGCTGTTTTCAACCCCATTTTGCACACTCCCTTTTGCTTTTTTAATATAATCGAACTCCTTTATTTCATTAAAAAAGTAAGTATCTGTTATATTTTGGCCTAGTCCATCTCACGCTACTCCAATCATTGCAGCAATGCTCGCAAGGTATATTTTATATTGACTGCTACCTATTGAAAGTACATTCTTCAATATTATCTCGATTTAATATATTTTTAGTTAAAGATATCTATCTAAAATAAAAGAAGGATTGTTTACTAAAATTGGTTTAGTATTCCTTCTTGAATAATCATATCAAAAAAATTTCTCGAAATAAAGATATTTTTTCAGGTTTAGCACCCTTCATCAGGATGGTGATACGATCGGTGCCTTACCCTATACCCAGCTTATTGAATATTTATTAAACAAACTATCTCGAATGAATGTATAATGTAGTAACATTTAAATTCCATCGTCACCAAATACTACTCATATCAACTAATTTCTTTTTTTTCCTAATAAATCCTTACTGATAATTTCTTTCATAATTTCCGATGTCCCCCCATAAATACGCTGAACTCTGGCATCGGTATATGCCCGTGAAATTGGATATTCTTCCATATACCCATAGCCGCCAAACAGCTGTAAGCAACCATCTACAATTCTTCCTTGCGCTTCAGCAGCAGCCAATTTGGCCATACTTGCTTCTGCTGTTGTTAATTTATGATTCTCCAACAAAACTAAACATTCATTGACAAAGGCTCGATTGACTCTCATATCTGTTACCATTTCAGCCATTTTATGCCGAATCACTTGTAAATTACTTAGAGGTTGACCGAACGCCTCACGTTCGTTGATATATTGAATGGTTAGCTCCAAAGCTCCTTCCATTGCACCAATCGCAGCTGCTGCTAAAATGATTCGTTCCCGTGGTAATTCCTTCATTAAAATCATAAAACCTTCGTTAAGATTACCTAGTATTTGGTTCGACGACACAAGAACATTCTCAAAAAATACTTCGGATGTATCCGCTGCATGCAAACCTATTTTTTTTAATGTTTTCCCTTTTATTAAACCTTTACTGTTTGCATCGACGATAAAGAGGGTAGTACCTTTTGATGCAGCTGATGTTTGATTGGATCTTGTGACAACCACTACAAAATCAAAGCTTTGACCGTTCGTTATAAACGTTTTAGAGCCATTTAATATATAATCATTAGTGACCTCATTTTTAACTGCATTTGTTTTAATGCCTTGTAAATCACTACCAGCTCCAGGTTCAGTCATTGCTATAGCACCTATCAACTCACCCGAAGCCATTTTTGGTAAATAATTTGCTTTTTGTTCTTCCGTTCCTGCATCTAAAATGTAATGGGCTACTATGTTTGAATGCACTGATAAATTGACAGCTAGCGAACTATATCCAAGCCTGCTAAATTCGGTGATGATGATGGTAGCAAATTGTAAAGGAGCTCCTAAACCACCATATTGCTCAGGAATATCTACACAAAGAAAACCTGCTTCTCCTAATTTAATCCAAAGTTCACGAGGAATCGCTTTAGCTTTTTCCCATTTGATATATTGATCCTCAATTTCCTTTTTGGCAAAAGCTTCAATCGATTTTTTTAATAATAGAATTTCTTCTTCAGAAGCTCGAAAATGGTTCATTATGAATCCCCCATTTTTATGATAATACTCACTCTAATTTACTCTCGGTTGTGTATCATATGAATAAACACGAGGAGGATTACATTGAAAATAAAAATATTACTTATATTGGAAATTATGTCAAAAAAGAAATAGCACCTTATCAAACCAATTCATCATTGAATAGTTTGATTCACTAACCAAAAAAGATATATTATGTCAGCTTTACATAAAGCTAATGAAAAAATGTCTCAAAAGAAACAAATTGCTTGGCATAAGTAGTCCTTAGTTGTATGCTAAAATAAAAAGGTAGGAATGAAAATAGAATCAATTTTCATTAAATTCAATTTAATCCTCTTTACGGTCTTGACCAATTGAACAAATACTGATAAAATTCTTATTATTTCAAAATAATTAGAAAGTAAATTTACTTATTTTAAATTGAAAATAATTCTTTTACACACAATTAAATAATTATCATGCTTTGATTGTTATGGTCCATACTATAACAGGAGCAGCTTCTGGAGAGAATGTAAAAAATTGCAGCGCCGAAGGGTTCACGATCTCAGGCAAAAGGACAGAAGAGTAACGAGTTTCTTTTTTATTGTTATTCTGACGTTTTATGAGATTGGTGGACACCAATCTCTTTTTTTACCCCTTTATTTAAGCTCTTTAAAGCGTTAAAGTAGTATAAGAGGCAGTCGACCTTCTCCTCTATAGAGAAAAGTCGTGTTTTTTAATGAGGTACGTTTAACAAATTCGCTCATGTAGCCAGATTAGATGATTACTAGTTATCTTATTAGTAATTGTTATAATTTATAGAAAACAGCATTTAAAAAGGAGAGAACCAAACAAATGTTTACAGTTAAAACATTAAACAACATCGCTGAATGTGGCTTAAATGTACTAAACAGCGACAACTACACAATCAATAACGACACAGAAAATCCCGATGCGATCCTTCTTCGTAGCTTTAACATGCACGAAATGGAACTAGACAAAAATGTAAAAGCAATCGCACGTGCTGGTGCAGGTACGAATAATATTCCAGTTAGCAAATACACAGAACAAGGAATTGTTGTGTTTAATACACCTGGTGCCAATGCAAATGCGGTAAAAGAACTTGTATTAACAACATTAATGGCTTCTTCTCGTAATCTATTTGAAGGCTTAACTTGGACTAAGACTTTAGATGGCAAGGGAGACGAAGTTCCAAAGCTTGTTGAATCTGGTAAAAAAGCTTTCGTTGGTAAAGAAATTAAAGGAAAAACACTTGGCGTTATTGGATTAGGCGCGATTGGGGCTCTAGTTGCAAACGATGCACTTGATTTAGATATGGACGTAATCGGGTTTGATCCATTTATTTCTGTTGATACGGCTTGGAACCTTTCTCGCAATGTACAACGTGCAATGACAATTGAACAACTATTTGCTAACAGTGATTACATTACTGTACATGTTCCATTAGTTGATGGTACTAGAGGAATGTTCAACAAAGAATCATTTAGTATCATGAAAGACGGCGTACACATCTTAAACTTCTCTCGTGGTGAGCTTGCGAATGAAGATGATATGGCTGCTGCACTTGAAAGTGGAAAAGTTGGTAAATATGTGACTGACTTTCCTAATCAAACTGTGTTGAAAATGAAAAATGCTGTTTGTCTTCCTCACCTTGGTGCATCTACTGCTGAAGCAGAAGAAAACTGTGCAATTATGGCTGCACGTCAAGTGAAGGACTTCCTTGAAACAGGAAACATTAAAAACTCAGTAAATTTTCCAAATGCTTTCCTTGAATATACAGGAAAACGCCGTGTAACAGTTTATCACAAAAATGTTCCAAACATGGTTGGAAATATTACAGCTGCTCTTTCAAATTACAATTTGAACATTGCAGACATGGTAAACAGAAGTCGTGGTGACTACGCTTATACTATGATTGACATTGATAATACTTTAGACGGTGACGTTATTCCTGGCTTGGAAGAAAAAATATGCCAAGCTGAAGGTATCGTGAATGTACGTATTATTTAATTAAGTAAGAAGAGGCTATCTATTTGATGGCCTCTTCTCTTATATAGTCCATTTTTTTCTGTACCTTCAGTATTACCTGACCTCCTTTTCCCACTTATCTTCAAAAATTAATTTTTCTAATGACTGACGTTTTTCCCACTTATGGATTTCTAACAAAGGTCGATCCGGGTAATAATCCGTATATCCCACTGAAATTAAGGCAACAGGATCAATATGATAAGGAATATTCAGTATCGTTCTGACATCTGCTTTTTTATAAAAACTAACCCACCCCATCGCTAATCCTTCTGCATAAGCAGCCAACCACATATTTTGTATGGCACAACTTGTAGACATTAAATCTGTTTCCGGAATCGAATTTCTTCCCAAAACATGATCACCTGCACTAAACGGATTACATGTTACACAGATTGTTACGGGAGCTTCTAGAATTCCGGCAATTTTCAAATCTAAAAAGGTTAATTCTCGCTCTGTTCCTTCATAATGTATAGCTAATGCACGTCGTTCCTTTTCAACAACGTTAGCGAGACCCTTCTTAATCTCATTATCTTTGATTATAATAAAATTCCATGGTTGCATAAAACCAACTGATGGAGCACTATGAGCAGCTTCTAATATTTTATATACCTTCTCATCTGATATAGGAGTATCTATAAAGGAACGAATATCTCTTCTGTTAAATATCGCCTTATATACTCCGCCTTTTTCTTCTGTTGTTAATTGTTCCATGCTTACTTATCCCCCTTTAAAATAAAAAAATTCCCAGCCTAAATAGGCTGAGAATTTGCCGAATCTCAAAACATTCTCTACTGGCAGGTCTCCTGGCTCTGATTCATCATCGTACTGTCCCTTCCCAGATTTTTTTCTGGTGGTCATGACAGCGACTCCTCAACTACAGTGGCGGGCTCCGCATCGTCTTACACGATTTCCCTATTCTCTTCCTATGGAAGCACCAGTAAAATGTTATCTAAATTAAAGTACCACGACACGTTAATTGAGTCAAGATTGGTTTGGGTTAAAATTTCACTTGCTTTTTTCAATAAATCTAATGATTACCCATATTTTTCTTCTTTGTGTGACTGCTAATTCTTTTCAATTATTTTATTAACAAATCCCTCGAAATAATCAGTTTGAAATTGGTGTTCGCTAACAATAACTGGAATCCCATTACTAATAGCTTTTTGATAAAAAAATACAAATGAGCTCATCATAACGAAAAAAAGCATTATGATTCCTACAACACTGATCACATTTTTCACATGAATCCCCCTCGTAATTAGTGTTTTTACACTATACGAGGATATCTTAAGATTAAGAATCAAAAAGAATCCATCTTCCTTCGTTTGCATCCTCAGATTCTTGTAGTGGGAGTCTTACTGTCCCGTTAAGAGTGGGATAAAAAAGTTCTTTTGTGGGAGGAAGCCGCACTTAACGGCCTCAAAAGTCAGTTGCTCCCTAAACTTGGGATGGGCAATTTTAATAAGAGCTTCTGTACGGCCTTGAACTGTTTTTCCTTTCAAATCAGCTTTCCCATATTCTGTGACTACAATTTCAACATCATTTTTAGACGTAGTCACCACTGAACCTTTTGGCAACGCGGAAACAATTTTTGAGATCGTATCATTTTTAGCTGTAGAATAAAGACAAATAATCCCACGGCCATTTTCCGTCATGCGAACCCCTTTTACAAAATCCGCCTGTCCTCCTGTAGAAGAATAGTATTTTCCGTTCATCGTCTCAGAATTACACTGCCCAAGAAAATCAATCTCAACAGTAGAATTAATCGATACGAGGTTATCTAGTTGGGCTATGTTTCGGAGATCATTGGTAACATTGCAAGACAACATAAGAATATCTTTATTATTATTCATAAAATCGTACAATTTCCTGGAACCAAGAGCAAATGTTGCCGTTGTTTTTCCTTTAAAAATTTGTTTATTCATATTTGTAATAACACCGTTTTCATATAAATCTACAACCTTGTCAGGAAGCATTTCTGAATGTATCCCAAGGTCACGGTGTCCTTTCAAATACTCTATAACAGCGTTAGGCATTGAACCAAACCCAATTTGAACCGTGTCACCATTATGAATTAATTCAGCGATTATTTGGCCAATTTTCATGTCTTTATTGCTGAGAATTGGATTGGAAAGTGAAGGTAAATCAAAATTATTTTCTATTAATGCCGTTACCTGGCTGATATGAACTCGGTTCTGTTCGCCAAATGTCCACGGCATATTTTTATTGACTTCGAGAATGATGGATTTAGCGTCACCCAACAATGGACCAACATAGCTGATACTTGTTCCGAGTGAAAAATATCCTTCTTCATCCATTGGAGAAACAGCTGCCATAATTACGCGTTTAGTTGGAGGTGCGGCAAGCTTCAATAATGAAGGAACGTCAGAAAAGTGGTTAGGAAGCAGAGCGGTTATTCCTTCACTGAATGCTTTACGGTCAAAGGTTCCAAGGAACATAGAAATTTGTTTGATCCTTTCCTGTTCAACATTAAGAATCGGATAGCCAGGAAGCATACGGTATAGACTGTTCCCATAAAGTCTGGGATTTGATGGCAGTGCTTCAAGCAAAGCAGGTGGTTCTCCCGGATTAATTGGTAAAATAATAGCATCACCTGGTTCAACCAATCGGACAGCTTCTTCTGCAGTACAACACTTTGCTCTATAAATCTCTTGATAACTCATAACTTTTCCTCCCCTTTATTTGACCTTCAAAACGAAATGTGGAAACTTTCAGACAACGGCTTTTTTATCTTTTTCAAAAATAGGATTCTTGTCATCTATTTAAACCTTCTTTTTTACAGTGTTCCTTTATTCCCCTTTAAATACAGGCTGCCGTTTTTCCAAAAATGCTGAAATTCCTTCTGTCCGATCTTTTGTGGAGAAAAGCGCACCAAATAATTCAGCTTCCAAAGATACTGCTTGTTCAAAATAAAGGTTTGAACTCTCGTTGACAGCTTTCTTACTAAAACTAACTCCGAGTGGTGACTTAGTAGAAATCGTTTGCGCTATTTTTATTGCTTCATCCAGAACCTCATAGGTCTCGCACACACGATTTACGAGTCCGATTTCATAAGCACGATCGGCATTGATCATTTCACCTGTAAATAAAATTTCCTTCGCAATACCCTTACCTACCAGCCGGGCAAGTCGATGGGAGCCGCCAAATCCTGCCATGATTCCAAGTCCTACTTCAGGTTGACCAAATTTTGCCTTACTGCAGGCAATACGAATATCACATGCCATTGCCAATTCGCATCCACCCCCGAGAGCAAAGCCATTTACAGCAGCAATGACTGGTATTTTTAAATTCTCCAGTTTAGAAAATACCTTGTTCCCTAACGTTGAAAATTCACGGGCCTCTAATACATTCTTCGATTCCATTTCTGTTATGTCCGCTCCAGCAACAAATGCTTTTTCTCCAGCTCCGGTAACGATAACCGCACGAATGGATAAATCCTTGTCAATCAACTCAACTATCTCAGACAATTCCCTCAGGACTTCTGTATTTAGAGCGTTTAAGAACTTCGGCCTATTTATGGTGATTACAGCAACATTTTCATCGACGGTAAAGTCAATCGTGTTAAGTTCTCTCATCATTTTTCTCCTTTAGTTATACACATAAAATCCGCGCCCTGTTTTGACGCCAAGCCATCCTGCTTCAACATATTTTCTTAACAGCGGGCATGGTCGATATTTAGGATCTCCAAATCCTTCATACAGCACTTCCATGATAGCCAGACATGTATCTAACCCAATATAATCTGCAAGCGTTATTGGACCCATTGGGTGATTGGCACCAAGTTTCATCACTTCATCAATTCCTTCAGGAGTGACAATTCCTTCATATACGGCATAAATTGCCTCATTAATCATCGGAATAAGAATTCGGTTAACAGCAAAGCCTGGATAGTCCTTAATAGCCACAGGAACTTTTTTCATTTCCTTAGCTAGATCTTCAACAGTGGAAAATGTTTCTTCCGAAGTAGCCAATCCTCTAATTACTTCTACTAGTTTCATAAGGGGGACAGGGTTAAAGAAATGCATCCCAATCACTTTCTTCGGCCTGTTGGTTGCTGCCGCTATGTCTGTTATTGACAGGGAAGAGGTATTGCTGGCAAGTATGGCATTTTTAGGCGCTATTTCATCCAGTTTTCGGAAAATCCCTAGCTTAATCTCCTTATTTTCAGTGGCTGCTTCAATCACCAATTGGACATTTTTTGCATCTTCAAGATTCGTTGAAACCTCTATTCTAGAAACAATTATTGCTTTCTCTGCCTCTGTTCTACGACCTTTCTGGATATCACGATCCAACTGCTTCGTGATTAATGCCAATCCTCTTTGTACAAATTCTTCCTTAATATCATTCATTACTACCTGGTATCCTGTTTGTGCCAATACTTGCGTTATACCGCTTCCCATTAGGCCTGAGCCCACTACCATGACTCTCTGAATTTTCATTAATAAATTGCCTCCCCATACGCATACGCTAAGTGAACTTACTCTGATTAAGAGTGTCTTATGTATAAACCAAGATGCCGTTCAAGTAGCTCCTTCCTTTTTCCATTTAGGTCGGTAAAACAATGTTTTAGAATGTAATCCCCCACCTTAAAAGGATAGGTAGGGGAGAAACAATCTCTAAAACCCCGAATCTGTACACAGGCTATGACCTGCATGTCCTTCTGTCTTAGTCTGTGTGACCGACATCGTGTGAGACTCAACTAACATCAGTGGGGATGATGGAAAAACCTACAATCGAAGTTTCACGTTATTTGATCAACATCCGGGAAATCACTAAGCGTTGAATTTCTTGAGTTCCTTCGTATATTTGCGTAATCTTCGCATCACGCAAGTATCTTTCTACTGGATAATCTTTCGTATATCCGTAGCCTCCAAATACCTGAACTGCTTCCGTTGTTACTTTCATCGCTGTATCTCCAGCAAATAGCTTAGACATTGCAGATTCTTTTCCATATGGAAGGCCTACTGACTCAAGCCATGCAGCTTGATAGGTTAATAATCTCGCCGCTTCAATATTTGTTGCCATATCCGCAAGCTTAAAGCCAACTCCTTGTTGCATTGCAATTGGCTTTCCGAATTGTACACGATCTTTCGCATAGTTAGTGGCAGCATCAAGAGCTCCTTGAGCAATCCCGACCGCCTGAGCAGCGATACCGTTACGTCCACCATCTAGCGTCATCATCGCAACTTTAAAGCCCTCACCTACATTACCCAATACATTTTCAACAGGAACTATACAATCTTCAAAAATGATTTCCGTTGTTGGTGATGAACGAATGCCTAGCTTATTTTCTTTCTTGCCAATCGAAAATCCAGTAAAGTCCTTTTCGATGATAAAGGCTGTGGTTTCTCTTGAGTTTCCAGATGGATCAGTCACAGCAAACACAACATAAATATCAGCAACTCCACCGTTTGTAATAAAGATTTTTGACCCATTTAGGACATAATGATCTCCTTCAAGGCGGGCTGTTGTTTTCATTCCGCCTGCATCAGAACCACTTCCAGGCTCAGTTAATCCGTATGCACCGATTTTTTCCCCTTGAGCCAATGGACGTAAATATTTTTGTTTTTGTTCTTCACTACCAAACTTATAAATTGGCCAAGATCCTAGCGATGTATGGGCAGATAACATGACTCCAACGGACCCATCCACACGAGATAACTCTTCCACCGCGATACAATAAGCTAAGTAATCGCTACCCATTCCGCCATACTCTTCTGGCCATGGAATTCCTGCTAATCCAAGGGCAGCCATTTTATCAAAAATAGTACGATCAAACCGTTGTTCCTCATCCCGTATTGCTGCTGTAGGTTCTACTTCATTTTTAGCAAAGTCACGTACCATTTTTCGAATCATTTCATGTTCTTCCGTCAACTTAAAATTCATTTTTTAATCCCCCATATTTTAAAATTTTATTTAAAGAGTTTTAAAGTAACTCTTAAATAGCACTATTTTCATCTCTTATTTTTCAATTTCTACAATACTAGCAATACCTTGTCCTCCTTACTCATGGTTACAAAATACCTCTAAAAAATGAGGTAGCATTTATTTTTTCGTACAACACTAATAATGCAAGAATCGTGCCAAACTTGATAGATAGTTAAAAATAATCAAAGATAATGTAGATTTTGTTGCTTAAAACGTAGTCTATATATCTATCGATTCATAACACTAAAAAAAATCAGTCTATCGACTATACCTAGACACAATTAAATAAATATAAAAATGCCCACTTCAAAATGGGCGGAGTGTTCCTTTTTGTTTGATTTACCTTGCAATTTATTCTGAAAACTTAAAAAAGCGTCACCATTTCCGTACAGTTTCACGTAATATTGAAATTTCATGTACAAGTTATGAACATTTGGTACAAGAAAGCATAATCATCGCGTCTATTTTCCGTCCAACGAGAACGATTTGTGTACGCATTTCTTTTAACAAAACAATGAATGAATATTGGTTTTCATAAGCGCTAGCTCCAGGATGGTTGACTACACAGCTTACTAAAAAGACAAACTCCCTCTTGCATAGCAAAGGGAGTTTAGAGTAAAAAATCATAAATTATACTTATTCATTTTTTCATAGAGTGAGGTTCGGCTGATCCCGAGACGTTTAGCTGTTTCAGATTTATTGCCATCCATCATGCTTAAGCAAGTAAGGATGGTACTACGTTCTGTCTCTTCAATCACTTCAGCTAAAGAGCGAATTGGATACTGTTCTTTATATCCTGAAATTTCTTCTGGTAAATGCCTTGGAGTAATAAGTTCTCCTTCATCAACCATGTTCAAAGCTCGCTCAATCGCATTTTCAAGCTCTCGAATATTACCTGGCCAAGAATAACGACATAGTAAATAAATAGAATTGATCCGTTATGCCCTTTACTCTTTTCTTCATAAGTTTTTGATATTTTTCTATAAAATGTTCAACGAGAATTTTAATATCCTCAATTCGATTCATTAATGATGGGACGGTCAATTCCATGACTTTTAAACGGTAATACAAATCTAACCTAAAGTCACTTTTTGCAACCATTTCTTTCAGATTTCGGTTTGTTGCTGCAATGATTCTTACGTCAACGGGGATCGTACCCGTGGCACCAACACGTTCCACTTCTTTTTCTTGTAAAACGCGCAATAATTTCACTTGCATATATAGTGGAAGCTCACCTATTTCATCAAGAAAAATAGTTCCACCATCAGCGATTTCAAATTTTCCTATTTTACCTCCCTTTTTCGCACCTGTGAAAGAGCCTTCTTCATAGCCAAAAAGCTCTGATTCAATGAGCTCTGCCGGTATAGCTGCACAGTTTACCTTGACGAATGCCCCCATTGAACGCCAGCTTTCATTATGAATCGACTGGGCAAATAATTCTTTACCTGTCCCACTTTCTCCTAAAATCAGCACATTTGAATCGCCTTTTGCTGCTTTTCTGGCCTGGTTTTTCACCTCTATAAAAGCCTGATTTTCCCCTATTAAATGATTGAAAGTATAGTAGGCTTTGTTTCTTGCGTTAATGATTCCTTTACTTTTGTTTAGTTCTCCCTTTAGCGATCTTAGCCGTTTAGATAAAGCAGTTAACTGTTCCAAATTATTAAATACAACTTTCCCAACTGCACCAATGACTTTCCCTTGCTTCAACATCGGGGACCTTGTCGCAATAATATAGTCTTCTTTGATTTTTTGAGGTTCAGCAACCTCGTTATTACCCGTCTGTGCAACAATATGCATGCGCGTATTTTCAATTACATCTGTTACATGTTTTCCAATTGAGCTTTCCTTATCAACACCAAGAAATTCGGCAAAAGAACGGGTCAAAAGTTGTACATATCCATCTTTATCAACCACAACCAAACTATCATCGGCCATTTCACTTAGGTCTGTAAAAAGAGTTTCTTCAGGATAATCGAGTTTATCATATTCATTCTGATTCGAAAAGAAGAGGAAATAATACTGGTATTCCTCTTCAAATATCATAACGACTTCTTTTCTAATGATTCCCTTTCTTTTATTCAAACGAAAAGGCATATTTACTGCTGGAACTAGGCTTTTATTAATAAACTTCATTAATTGAAGCTTAAACAACTCCTCAGTACATACCTCCGATAAAAAACGGTTTATCACTACACTGCTTTTGTCATTTCTTGTTATGATCACTCCAAATGGCAACTTATCTATAAGCTCTCTCAAAACTTCTATTAAGGCAACCTTAACATGATCAACCATCCTCTTCATCCCCCTTAATAAAATAGTCGATACTCTTAAGATAGCATCTCTTACAATAAACGGACTATATTACATTTAATAGAAAAATATAAACTATTTTCTACTTTATCAACCCCCTTTACTCAGTGTAAAGGGGGTTGATAAAATTTTCTGATTTTTATTGCTTTTCATACTATTAAACATTGAAACTTTCATTCACATTTAAATAAGCGAACAATGCCAATATGCACTGTTCGCTACATGTTTGAGTATCAAAAAACAACCATGCAATTCAATCCATGGTTGTTTTTATAAATAATAGAATGGAGATACTTTTCACGACCGAACAGAGGGGTTTAACTTAGAGCAAAAAACATCGATCATCCTTTTGAAATCATTTCTTCTCCAGTGGTATTTGACGGCTTCATATTATATATAGGCAAAATTACGACAAGACCAATAATAAATAATAGAGCGGCAAACTCAAAGATTAATGTAAGAGAAAAATTGGCTTTTAACACACCTGCAAGACTCATGGTCACAACCATTGCTCCAGTAAAAAGTGGCATTAATATACCGTTTACCCTTCCGATAAATTCGGACTTTGTCCCCTGTAAAATAAGTGTATTAATCCCAATTTGAATGTAAGGTAAGAAAAATCCGTTCACAAACTCAGCGCCCAGCGTTAAAGGAAGATTTGTAGATAAACCGATTATACTCATTCCAATCGCATTGGCAAACATTCCGACAACTAATAGTTTTTGTGGTGGAGTAGAGCTAGAAAATACGGCTGCAACCACGCCACCTAGAATCATACCGACTCCATTCACCATTAATAGCCATTGTAAATTTTCTTTAGGTAATCCCAATTGTTCAGTTACGATAAAAATGGAAAGTGGATGAATTAAGCCAATGGCAAGTCCTGCAACCAAAAAGCTCATTCCAAGTAATTTTAGTTCTTTTTTAGAAGCCACATAGAGAATTCCACTTTTCATTTCTTCAAGTAAAGTAGAAGATTTCGGTTTGTCATCAAGCTCCACTACATCTTTTGGAATCAATGAAAGAATTGCTGCTGATAAAAGGAACGCAACTCCGGTTAAAGCGATGGATACTTCAATCCCAAATTGTTGGAAAACAACAGTACCAATTACAGGACCTAATACCATAAAAATAGCAAATATCGTTTGATAAATGGACATAGCTGGCTGAATTAGCTCCGGACTTAAATGCATTTTAAATAACTTTAATCCAGACGGCTGTGAAAATTGCGATAATATTGACGAAATTAGTGTTGCGAAAAAAACCACATGCCAAGAACCTTCATGAAGAGTAAATAATACAGCAAAAACAGAAAGAGCACTTAAGATATCACACCATACCATGGTAAGTTTTGGTCTCCAACGATCGGCAAACGCACCACCGATAAAGGAAAAAATAAAGATTGGTGCAAACTCAGCCACAGAAATCATCGAAACAGCAAAAGGATCTCCATCTGTTTTCTCCATAACAAATAATAGAATTGCGAAATTCCGTATCCAAATACCAATCTGGAGAAATAAAGCCGACACAAAAATAGCTTGAACATAACGGTTTTTTAATAATTGAGACATACTCTACCTCGTTTCAAATTCAGTTCACGAAAAAATATATGGTTACATCCTGATTTTTATCACAATGTTCTTTTTTTTGATTAAACTTCAGGCGTCGCAGTTGGTTTAGGGTAACCTTCTTTATATTTGTTGTCAATGGTTTGACGGATTTCTTTTACCGTTTTACCATCATTAAAATCATTTATTGCTTCTACAGCGGTTTCTAAGCATACCCCACATTTAGTGCCATGATCATCCCAGACTACTGCTCCACTTTGTTTATTTTCATAAATAAAACAATCATAATTATCTTTATGATTGGCAGATTCCCCACAACCGCAGTAGCATGGTATGTTTTCTAATAAATCCTGATGTTGAGCAACAGCTAAGTAAATGGTTTGCAAATCCTCTGGTTTCTCTAAGAGGAACTCAGGTTTCTGATCTCTACCACTTGTTTCTTCCCGAATGTCGCCATTACTCAGTTGTTCGGTGTGATTTTGATGTTCAACTTGACTTTCTTCTTCGCTAGAACAAGCAGACAGTAATATAGAAGAACAAATTCCAACCGTTATCATTACTTTCTTCCATTTCATATTGTCACCTCATGTAAAATATGGATATATTTATCTTACTATTAATAAGTACTTGCTGTAAACATCACTTTGGAGTAAGTGATCTGGTTCTTTTTACTGGAGCAACATTTGATATAATGGAAGGAATATCTCAAGGAACAAGGAAAACAGGAAAAATACATTAAAATAAGGTGACGCGTTTGTTCCACCAAATCTAATTGGCAGATCCATGCGTCACCCTAAGATTGTTAATCGATTATTCATACTAACCTAAAACTGTAAAATTTCTTAGTATTTTCATATAACGTATCTTCTACTTCATTTATTGATATTTGTTTAATTTCAGCTATTTTTTTAATAGACTCCCTCATCATCCGAGGGTGGGTCATTTGTCCTGAAAAAGGACCTTCAAATCGCCAGGGGCCATCCGTTTCAATCATGATTTGTGCTAATGGATATTGGAGGACCAGCTGTTGTATCTCTTCTTCATACAATACATCGGGTGTGATGGAAATGAAATAACCATTAGTAATCATTCTCCTAACAATCCGTTCATCCCCTTTAAACCAATGAAAATGGGCATTTTTCACCCCATATTCCTCTAACAAATTACAAACGATTTCAGCATCTTCATACACAGCATGCAAAACAATCGGTTTATCCAGTTCAACTGATAAAGCAATCATTTTCCTTAATAAATCGATGTATGGTTGATAGTGGATACCACCTTTGCCTTTCTTCTCAGCACGTAAATAATAAGGCAAACCTACTTCTCCAACAGCTACCATACTCTCCCTATTTTCTTTGATCCATTTTATAAGTTCTGCTAGCTCCTCTTTTTTCGGAATTGCCTGCTCTGGGTGAAATCCAAATGCGTGTTTAATTCGTTCGTCTTGTTTCGATAACAAAAGATTGCTTTTACAAGAGTCCAAATCTGTTGATACAGTAAGGAGATGAGACACTCCGGATTGGTTCATCTCCTTTAGTATAGTCATACGCTCACTATTTTCATATTGGTCAAAATGGATATGCGCATCAATCATCATGTTCTCTCACCAACCTTAACTTCACTTCGTAAAAGTTCAAAAAGCTCCTGCTTCAGGGCGAAAAATTCAGGATTAGTAAATAAACTTTCATCTCTAGGTCGTGAAAACGGAACAATTAACTCATTTTGCACAACCGCAGGACGTTTAGAGAAAATATAAATTCGATCGGCTAAAAATAAAGCTTCCTCAATACTATGGGTAACAAAAAGAATCGACTGCCGGCTCTTTTCCCATACGGACAATAACCATTGTTGCATTTCAAGTCTAGTAAATTCATCAAGTGCTGAAAAAGGTTCGTCTAAACATAATAGATTTTGTCTGCTAAGTAAGGCTCGAATAAAAGAGACACGTTGCTTCATCCCTCCTGATAATTCAAATGGATAAGCATGTTCAAATTCTGCTAAGCCTACTTTTCGCAGCCAGTCTCTCGCTTCCTCGCGATTAGACTTTCCTGATAATTCTTGAACGAGCAACACATTCTCAAGTACCGTTCTCCATGGAAATAGCGAGGATTGCTGCGGCATATAGCCAATTAATCCTCTTTTTCCATTCGTTTTTTGCCCATTTAACGAAATCGTTCCACTATCAGGAGCAAACAAACCTCCAATTAAGTTAAAGAGCGTACTCTTTCCGCTACCAGAAGGGCCAAGTAACGCAACAAACTCTCCTTCATCTACATGAAGGGAAAGATCTTGTAATACCTGTGTATCACCAAATGACTTTTCTATATGTTCAATATGTAATACCATTTTTATTACCCTCTCTACTGCTTGCCTTTTACAAAAATCTTTTCAAAAATACGGATGATTCCAAAAAATAATAAACTTAAAATCATGATGATAAAGATAGCTACAAACACGCGGTCTGTCCGAAACGAGGAGGAAGCCATCGTCATATAGACGCCGATTCCTTCTTTTGCACCTAACCATTCAGAAATGACAGCTCCCATTACACTATATGTTGCGGATATTTTTAAACCGGAAAATATCGAAGGCATAGAATGTGGCAATTCAAGTTTCCAAAAAATTTGATTTTTCGTTGCACCGACCATTTCCATATAATGCTTTAACTCTGACGGTGTATTTTTAAAGCCATCAAGAGCTGCTACAACAACTGGAAAAAAACAAACAAGTCCAATCACAATCAGTTTTGGCAATATCCCGAAGCCAAACCAGATAATTAACAATGGGGCTAAAACAATAGTTGGAATATTTTGCGACAAAATTAACAACGGATAAACCGTTTGTCGTAATCGATTAAAAATATGTAAAATCACAGCAAGGATAAATCCTGCTAGACTGCCGATGATAAATCCAAGTGAAGTTAATCGGATCGTTGATAAAACATCTATTGAATATTGAGAAAATGATAGGATCCCTTCTTTAAAAATAATACTTGGCGCCGGTAAGAGCCATGCAGGGGTTTCTGTTATTTTTACTAATAGTTGCCATATAATCAAAACGAAAAGGAGGAAAAAAATCGCTCCTCCTTTTTCTTGGATTACTTTCTTCATCTATATTTCTCCGTTAATGTATCCATCGTAATCCCTTGTGGCTGATAAAGAATTTTCACTTGAGTAATGACATTCACACAACCTAGTTCCATCATTTTTTCATTCATTTTTTGAATGATTTCAAGCAATACAGAAAGTTCACCTTCCATCGTTGTTTCAAGCGGATGAACCTCATATTTCACGCCAGATTCAGCAATAATTGCAATCGCTGCATCTACAAAGGGGATAATATCTTCCCCTTTTGTTTTCGGAATAATTTGAGCACTGACTAAAGAATTTGCCATGTTATTCTCTCCTTATTTTTGAGGTAAAAAGTCATTTGTGAATGCTTTTTCCGCTTCAAATTTTCCTTCTAATACACCATGCTCACTCATCCAGTCCGCATAGTTTTTCCAAACCTCAAGTTTTTGAATGCCCCATTGTTTCGCGTCATCTTGATATTTATCTGCAAGCCACTCTTGACTTTTCTTTACTAATTTTGGATTTAAATCAGGCTCTGCTTTAATTAAGATATCTGCTGCTTTGTCTGGTTCATTAATCGCGTATTCATATCCTTTTGCTGCTGCAGCTACAAATGCTTTAACCGTGTCAGGATCTTTACGAATCATATTCTCATTTGTTGCCAATACTGGTGTATAGTAATCTAGTTTGTCACTATAATCTGTTAAATACACCATATTTAATTTTTCGCCACGAAGCTCTGCTTCAATACCTGTCCAAGCATAATAAATCCAAGCAAAATCAACATCCTTTTTAACCATTGTAAAAAAGTCTGCATCTCCGGCATTGATAATATCAAGCTTGTTAATATCGGCATTTTCAGTTTTCATCAATGAATCTAAAACTGCTTTCTCAATTGGTGAACCCCAGCCACCATATGTTTTACCTTCAAAATCCTTTGGTGATGTAATATTTTTATTAACTGGTGAAGCAAATCCAGATGTATTATGTTGAATAACCGCTGCAATTGAAACAAGAGGCACTCCTTGAACGCGAGCTTGGGTAATCCCCTCTTGATAGCTAACACCAAAATCTGCTTTTCCGGAAGCAATTAATTGATCTGCGCCTGTTTCTCCTGGTTGAATAATTTCTACATCTAAACCTTGCTCTTTAAAATAACCATTTTCTTTAGCTACATAAAGACCCGTATGGTTCGTATTAGGAGTCCAGTCCAACACTACCGTTACTTTTTTCAATTCTTGTGTCTTTTGAGTAGCCTCTTCTTTTGGTTCATTAGACTGACAGCCAGCTAAAACCAGTAAGGCAATCATAAGAATAAAACCAAGTTTTTTCATATCCTGTGCCCCCATCAAAATGTTTTATAAGTTCATAGCAAAAAATAAGAAAAGCGCCCGGAACTATAACCATTCCGGACGCTAACATACATTCCAAACAAAAAATCTACCTGTTTTTAGTTTATGTTCCCTCCGCTGTTTTCAACCAGATCAGGTTCAAAGAGTCAGTACCTTACGGATACATTCTCAGCTGGCAACACCAGCTCCCCTACATTTTTCACTATGAAATTTTCTATATTATTATAACAAATGACAGAAATTTTTCAAATATATCAACTTTGCTCATTTCTATTCTTATCTGATGCAATTTGACAATTAAACTTATTATTCTATTATCTTTTTCCTCATTGATAAATCTTCGCCCCTGATTGACGGAATTCACTCGCTTTTTCCTGTAATCCTTGATCAACTTCCATATCCCGAATCGTATGAGAAATTTTCATACTGCAAAATTTTGGTCCACACATCGAACAGAAATGTGCCGTTTTCGCTCCCTCAGCAGGCAATGTTTCATCGTGATATTCCATCGCACGCTCTGGGTCGAGTGATAAATTAAATTGATCTCTCCAGCGAAATTCAAAACGTGCCTTAGATAATGCATTGTCACGCACTTCCGCTCCAGGATGACCTTTCGCTAAGTCAGCTGCATGAGCAGCAATTTTATACGTAATCACACCTACGCGAACATCTTCTTTATTCGGAAGTCCAAGATGCTCTTTCGGCGTTACATAACAAAGCATAGCGGTACCATATGAAGCAATCATTGCTGCTCCAATCGCAGATGTAATATGATCATAACCAGGTGCAATATCTGTTGTTAAAGGTCCAAGTGTGTAAAAAGGCGCTTCCATACAGATTTCCAATTGTTTATCCATATTTTCTTTAATTTTGTGCATAGGTACATGACCTGGTCCTTCAATCATTACTTGAACATCATGTTCCCAAGCGATTTTCGTTAATTCGCCAAGTGTCTCTAATTCAGCAAACTGAGCTTCATCATTCGCATCCGCAATTGAGCCCGGACGTAAACCATCACCTAATGAAAAAGCAACATCGTATGCCTTCATAATTTCACAAATCTCTTCAAAATGTGTATATAAGAAATTTTCTTGATGATGAGCAAGGCACCACTGTGCTAAAATAGAGCCCCCTCTAGACACAATCCCAGTTGTCCGTTTTGCAGTAAGTGGAATGTAAGGTAAACGTACCCCAGCGTGAATCGTAAAATAATCCACTCCTTGTTCAGCCTGTTCAATTAATGTATCTCGATACACTTCCCAAGTTAAATCTTCAGCAACGCCATTTACTTTTTCAAGAGCTTGATAGATTGGCACCGTTCCGACTGGAACCGGACAATTACGGATAATCCATTCTCTCGTTGTATGTATATTCTTTCCGGTAGAAAGATCCATCATTGTGTCGGCTCCCCAACGGATCGCCCACGTCATTTTTTCTACTTCTTCATCAATCGATGATGTAACCGCGGAATTTCCAATATTGGCATTAATTTTCACTAAAAAATTACGACCAATAATCATCGGTTCACATTCTGGATGATTGATATTTGCCGGAATGATTGCACGACCTTCCGCTACTTCTTTACGAACAAACTCAGGTTCCATATTTTCTCGTAACGCGATATATTCCATTTCAGCTGTAATGATTCCTTGACGAGCATAGTGCATTTGCGTTACATTTTTCCCTTTCTTTGCTCGAAGCGGTTTTCTTTGTAATCCTGGAAAAATAAGTTCTTCATCCCTATTTTGATCTTTATGTCCGTTATCTTCAGGTTTAATCTTCCTACCCGAGTATTCCTCAGCATCTCCACGCTCGATTACCCAGTTACGACGAACAGATGGTAAACCTTTTTCAATATTTACTGCCATATTGCCATCAGTATACGGACCACTTGTATCATACACACGAATCGGAGCGTTTTTCTCTTCCCCTCTTGTAGTTACAGTTGATGTTTGTTCAATCTCACGAAATGGAACTCGAATAGTAGGTTGTGAGCCTTCCACATAAACTTTATGGCTAGCAGGAAAACCACCCATTACATTCTTCTTCATCATTTATTACCTCCTTGTATTTTGTAGGACGCAATCAGGTCACATATCAGCAATGGATAAGCCTACATACCGGAGGAAGACACCAATAATATATAAATATTGGTGAAAAAAAACGGGTTCTGTTTAAAACAGAACCCGGTTGTAGTCAGTTTTTTATAAAGCATTACGCTATAATAAAAAGCAGATTATACTTCCCCACGCTGGTATGAACCAGATCAGGTCCTGAGGGTTAAGAAACCTACACGCGTTTCTCTCTCAGCCCAACTAATTGGACACCCCTAGTTTTCATAAATTATGAACTTTTCCAATTCACTATAAAACAAATTTTTTCCAAAGTAAATAGTAATCTGTATTTATTTTAACGATTATATCATCCTAGTTTCTGTATTTTTTAAAAAATATTGTATTTTAAGCGATTATTATACTACAAATCTCCATAAAATATTTACAATCTATAGAATTAATACTGGTAAAATAATAAATAGATAATATTTATAGGAGAGACCAATGAATCAAAATAAACTAAAAACATTCTTAGGTATATTAGCCTTGTGTCTTATCATCATACTAATTAAACAATATACAGAAACTTCGAAAATAGATCATGATCATACCTTAATCGCTGAGGATCCCTTTACCAACGTTAAAAAGTATAGTCCAGTTCTTGAAGCTGAATTGGAAAAATACAAGCTTGAACAGTACACGGATGTCCTACTTGCATTAATGCAACAAGAAAGTAGAGGAAAAGGTGGAGATCCTATGCAATCCTCAGAGGCTGCGGGTTTGTCTCCTAATGAAATTGAAGATCCCAATGAAAGTATTAAACAGGGTGTCAAGCATTTTAATCAAGTTTTTACATATGGTAATAAAAAAAAGGTCGATTTTCCAACGATCGTTCAATCTTATAATATGGGAATGGGATATATCACCTTTATTTCAGAACATGGCAGAAAACATTCTGAACAATTAGCAAAACAATTCTCGATGACTCAAGTAAACAAAAATCCTAAAATCTATAATTGTGGCGGAGATAAAAATAACTTTCGCTATCCGTACTGCTACGGAGACTTTACCTATAGTACAAAGGTTGCCAAAAACATGGAAATGATTACCGATAGCACCATTCCAACAACAATTGCCGATGAAGCAGCAAGTGAATCTTATTAAGATTGACTCATTTTTTCAATATCTAAAAAGAAGGCTGCGTTATATAACTCTGTTGATTAACACAGCCAAAAAGCTTAGTCAATGTACGACCTCTGCTACCGCCTTATATCATTAATGGGAGTTACTTTTTTGTCTATAAATCTTTCCAATCCATAAAAGATTCCGGATCCATTTTTTTTAACTTTTCCAAAAACAATGGCAAAATACCCAAAATTTTAAAACCATTAAACAATAGCTTAGGTCTAGGTTGAATCGTTCTATATGAGTTGTAATGGTCTATTACTTTTAATTGTCCTTGCTTAGTTACGATAATGTGACGCATATCCGCATCCAATCTAGTAAATTTTACACGCTTCATTTCATTTAGCACGAATAGAATTTCCTTTATAATATTTTCAGATAGGACACCTCCAGACTGTAAATACTGGAATAAAGTGGGACCTTCAATATATTCCATAATAATATAGTTTGTCCCTACTTCATAAAGTCTCGGGATAATGGAAGAATTCTGTGCGACTTTTAATACTTCCCCCTCTATACTAGCTCTTTCTGGTTGTCCATAAATTTTAACACACTTATCTGAAGAAATTCTAAATACGGCTCCCTGTGCCCCCTTGCCGATTAGCGGATACGACGTTGGATTATTTATTACTTCTACTTCATATATCCCTTGAACTACATAAATAGATTTAAAATCCTGCACTAATTCATCAACTCCTTATTGCTACTTTATATATGTTATGCTTACGGTTTGGGGTTGCACTGGACAGGCGCCATTTCATGATAAAAGAGCCTTTCAAAAATGAAATGGCTCTTACTCACTAATTTATTTACATATAGTTAAAGAATTTCCTCAATATATGTGTCAGTATCAGTTTCACTATACTCTTTTGATGACACAGCAAGAATAATCAACGGATCAATGTCTTCGTTGTTAAAAGCGTGTACTATATAGGGAGGTATCTTTAGTACAACGTTGTCATCGGCAGACATATAAAACTCCTCACGTACCCCTTGAGACAAATCCTTCAAAGCCACCTTTGCTTTACCACTGATAATCGTGAAATACTCAAAGGTATTTTTGTGATAATGATTTCCTCTAACACTATTTTGGTTTGAGTAAAGCAAATATACTTCCCCAACTTCACTACTATCCGGCAGCTGACTTTTCTTGATTACTTTTTTTAGCATACCTCTTTTATCTTGATACGGATCAATGTTGATAAATTCCCCTAATCTCCCCATAAAATCACTTCTTTCCGAAAAAATTTGTAGGAGCTAAGCTAACCCTACACCAATATATCTCACGCAAGCTTCATCTAGTGCCATTTTATTCAGCACTCTGCGACCATCAAGTACAATGGATAAAAAGCTTTTAGTATTTTTATTTCTTCCGAGGTCCATTTTACATATATTTTTCTTTGTTTCTTTCATACCACTTTATTGTTCTATCCAAGCCTTCATCAAAATCTATTTTCGGCGCCCATCCTAATATTTTTTGTATTTTACTTATATCAGGGTGGGGTTTCCAGACTTCTCCTGACCTGTAGGGTACAGCTCCATAATTAGGCTTCTTAACAGTTTCCATTTTTTCAAAAACTTTGTCAACATAGTATTTTAAAGGATGAATTATTCCAGTACCTATATTAAATATCTCGTTTTTTACTGCATCATTTTGAGCAGCCAAAATAAAACCATCGATGAGATTCTCTATATAACTATAATCTCTGTATTGCTCGCAACCTGTTAAATTAACATCTGTATTATTTAGAATTGATAAGATAATATGGGGGAAAAACTTATGATTTCCTTCATTTTCTCCAAAAACCCCATAAGCCCTCAAAGTAACAATATCAATATTGTTTTCTCCAGCAATTTGGTGTGCCAAAATTGTACTAGCAGCTTTAGTGCTTCCATAAATATTGAATGGTTCTAAGTGAGTATTTTCTTTAATTATTTCTTTTTTATCTCCATACTCCATACACGTACCGATATTTAAGAACTTTTTACATCCTACAGAAATCAAAGGATTTAGCATATTCATTGTGCCTATGATATTGGTATTAGCAGCAATAATATAATCTTTTTGTCTTGAATCAACACCGTAAGCCGCCATATTAAAAACATAATCAGGCTTTATTTTTCTGATATAGACATCTATTTTTTCAGAGTCCCTTAAATCAGCCCGATGGATTTTAATGTCTTTTAAAAGGCTCTGAATCCGCCATAAATCAGATCCTTCTCTTACTATAATATTTACTTCAGCATTTTCCTCAACCATCCTTCTAACAAGGTGGGACCCTATAAATCCGCTAGCTCCGGTAATTAACACTCTTTTATTGGTAAAAGCACTTGTCACAGTACACATCTCCACTTCTTTACAATTTAACCCATGGCCTATATTAGCCCATTCTTCATTGATTATTTGTAAATCTGTCATTGTTTCAATACATTGCCAAAATCCCTCATGTTGATAAAGTGAAACTTCCATCAGTGGGGTTTTCTTCATCCCCCACTGATGGTTAGTTGAGGCCCACACGATGTGGGTCACACAGACCGAAGAAATAAGGATGTTGCGTTCTTAGTCTGTGATCATTAATTCGGACACAATACGTGCTATTGATCCCTCACCTATCTTCTTTGGATACTCAGAATATTGAGGTGAGGGTCCTACTGCCCGTTAAGGCGGGATAAACTGCCAATTGATTATCCCATTCTAGGTATCTTAATGGTTTACTTTCTAAGATTGGTTGATCATTATCGATGTGTTTTAATATTGTCAATTAATACTATGTGTATAAAAACTATTTGCTAATGAAATTTTCAAAAACGGGCCCCCATTAAAACTTGCTATTGTACACGTGTTTTGTCGTAACATTTTTTCTCTAGCAACATATTCTAAATTAGTTAGCTGATACAAAGATAAAGGTTTAGTTAAAAACTAGAGTGTTTTAAGAAGCAATTGTTAACTCCTTGATGCATTAATAACCAGGAGCAACATTTAGGAAGAAATAGTACTTATGTTAAATAAGTCCTATACTTGCGCTATTAAGGGGTGTTAAAGTTTTGACACACTATTATTGTTCAACCTATAGCAAGGATTATATTTATAAGGGACTGGTCTTATATAATTCATTACAAAAATATGATCAGGATTTTCATTTCTTCATTATATGTGTACAGGATGAAGTGAAATACTTATTGGAAAAAATGGAACTGAGTAACGCAACACTGATAAGTATGAAAGATGTAGAAAATGATGATTGGGAATTAGCAAATATTAAAAGCACACGCAATGATAAAGAATATATTTGGACGAGTAAGGCATCGATTTTGTTATACCTATTAAATCACTTTTCTGAGCTGGACCATATTATATGGTTGGACGGCGATACAGCCTTTCTTTCAGATCCCCAACCCATATTTGATGAGTGGGACAATTTTTCCGTATTTCTAACAGAGGAGCAATATAAAGGAAAATATGAATGGTTAAGTAAGATATATGGAGTTTACAATACTGGTTTTATGGGATTCAAAAGAGACCAAAATGCGCTTCGATGCCTTCAATGGTTTAGAGAAAAATTGATTGAATGGTGCTTTGATAAACCGGAAAAAGGCAGATGGAGCGACCAAATGTACGTAATTGATTGGAAAACCAGGTTTGATAATGTTGGTGTTGCAGGGAACCTTGGAATTAACGCCAACCTGTTTATTTCATCTCAAAATACGGTTACCAAAGAAGATGATCATCTATATATCAATGGAGATAGACTGATATTATTCCATTACTATGGATTCAAATATTTTAATGAAAATGAGTTTGATTTATGTGCGCATGGCAATTCCCCCACGGATGGGATTATACAATGGATATTTGTTCCTTATATCCAAGCATGTAATGAGGTAATGGATATCATTTCTAATATTGATAAGGATTTTTATTATAAACAGACTCCAAACGGTAGATTCATTATGAATTACTTCAATCTAGCGAGTAATATAAATGGATACGGGGACAAGTATAACTTCTGTACAATCATCAGTGAGAATGATTTGTCTGAAGGCTTGGAATTTTACAATTCTCTAAGAATGCATGCAAACGAATTTTGTCTCTGGATATGCTGCTTGGATGATATCACCTATCATACACTGGCTAATATGGAATTAGAAAATGTTAATCTAATAGATATTAAGAATATTGAGGATCAGGAACTTTTAAATGTAAAGAAGACTCGCAATGCAACTGAATACCGTTGGACTTTAAAAGCACCATTGATACTTTACATTTTAAAGAACAATTATTATATCCAAAATATGATATATGCTGATCCGGACGCACGTTTTAATTCTAATGTGACAAATGCATTCAGTAAGTGGAAGGAAAATCCAGTTTTCATTTGGAAGAACGAAATTGATCAGAATTCCCTACAGGAGTATGGAATCAATATGACAAGCTTAATCGGATTCAAACGTAATAAAAAGGCATTTAAGTCCCTTTGGCATTGGAAGGATAAATGTATTAAAGGGTATTATGATGAAGTTTAGATAGGTACAATAGAAGGTTATCATTTTTGCACATATGAACACATTGCATACCATTTTAGTGGTTCTTAGAATATTTAACTATTTAACTATTTTCCTAATAGAAGGTAATTTTACATCTTAAGTGTAAAGTACGCCATTCTATGGAAGGAGTTGGGGAAGTGCGGCACAACTATTGCTCAATCTTTAGTAAGGATTATATCTACAAGGGATTGGTTTTATATAATTCGTTAAAAAAATATGACCCGGATTTTCATCTCTTCTTTATATGCATTAATGATGAAGTGAGAAATTTATTGGAAAGAATGCAACTAAATAACGTTACGCTGATAAATATGGAAGATATAGAAAATCAAGACCGGGAATTAGCAAATATAAAGAATACACGCAACGATAAGGAATATATTTGGTCATCGAAAGCGTCAGTCCTTTTATATTTACTGAATAATTATCCTGAGATAGATCATATTGTATGGTTAGATGGTGATACAGCGTTTTTTTCAGACCCTCAACCAATATTTGACGAATGGCATGATTATTCCGTATTTCTCACAGAAGAGAAATTTTTTGGACAATATGAATATCTTGGAAGGATGAATGGATTCTATAATACAGGTTTTATGGGCTTCAAAAGAGATGAAAATGGCCTTGAATGTCTCAATTGGTTTAGGAATAAGTTGATTGAATGGTGTTTTGACAAGCATGAAAACGGATTGTGGAGTGACCAAGTATATGTGAATGACTGGCAAACCAGATTTAATAATGTAGGGGTAGCAGAAAACATTGGAATAAACGTTACACCATGGATCCTTATGTATCCAAGGGTTGAATTAGGCTACTCTGTTACCTGGAAGGATAATGATATCTATATAAATGACAGAAAATTAATACTATTCCATTATTACGGGTTCAAGTATTTTAATGGGAACGAGTTTGATTTATGTGGGTATTCTACAGATCTCATTGATCCAATTATTGAATGGATATATGTTCCCTATATTCAAGCGTGTAATGAAATAATGGATATCATTTCTAATATTGATAAGGATTTTTATTATAAACAGACTCCAAACGGTAGATTCATTATGAATTACTTCAATCTGGCGAGTAATATAAATGGATACGGAGACAAGTATAACTTCTGTACAATCATCAGTGAGAATGATTTGTCTGAAGGCTTGGAATTTTACAATTCTCTAAGAATGCAAGCAAACAAATTTTGTCTCTGGATATGCTGCTTGGATGATATCACCTATCATACACTGGCTAATATGGAATTAGAAAATGTAATTCTAATAGATATTAAGAATATTGAGGATCAGGAACTTTTAAATGTAAAGAAGACTCGCAATGCATCTGAATACCGTTGGACTTTAAAAGCACCATTGATAAATTACATTTTAAAGAACAATTATTATATCCAAAATATGATATATGCTGATCCGGACGCACGTTTTGTTTCTAATGTGACAAATGTATTTCACAAGTGGAAGAAAGATCCAGTTTTCATTTGGAAGAACGAAATTGATCAGGATACCCAACAAGAGTATGGAATCAATTTGACAAGTTTAATCGGATTCAAACGTAAGGAAAACGTATTCAAGTCCCTTTGGATGTGGAGGGAAAAATGTATAAATGGGCGTTATGATTAAATTTAGATACGTAGGAGGCAGTATTACAGTATGGAATGCTATCATTTTTGCACAATTCTTGGAAAAGAGTATATATTTAAGGGTCTAGCGCTCTACGACTCCTTAGAAAAGCACGCAAAGAATTTTCACCTCTGGATATGCTGCTTAGATGATATTTCTCTACAATTTCTCAAAAGAATCAATTTAAGGAATGTAACCCTTATTCCATTAGAGAGCATCGAAGATGAGGAGCTTCTTTCCGTAAAAGAGTCCCGAACAACAGCTGAGTATAGTTGGACTTTAAAAGCCCCCCTTGTACTATATATCCTGAAGAACTATGATTTTGTTAACTCCATAATATATATGGACGGGGATTTATATTTCTTTTCGGATCCTAAATTTATTTTTAATCAGTGGGGAGATGGGTCCATTTACATTTGTGAACAACGGCTTTTTGAAAAGAAAATAAATACAGGCACTTACCAGGCAGGGCTAATAGGTTTTAAGAGAGATTCAAATGCTTTTCAATGCCTTGAATGGTGGAGAACGAAGTGTTTAGAATGGTGTTTTCATTGGCATGATGGGGATAAGTGGACAGACCAAAAGTATTTGGATAAATGGCCTGAGTTGTTTCAAGGTGTTATCGTATCAAACGACTCAGGAATCAATGTAGGACCATGGAATGTTGGATATAAAGAAAGCACCTCCGATATTAACGTTAGTAACGACGAAGTATATATCAATAATCATAAACTAGTTGTTTATCATTTTACCGGTTTTCTTATACTAAACGAGGTCGAGTTTGATTTATGTAACTGGTGGAGGGTGAACAATAATATAATAAACCCTGTTTACATTCCCTATATAAGAGCAATTCAAAAAACAATCGAGAGGGTTAAGTCCATTGATGATACCTTCACCTATGGATTTGCCGAAAAGATAAGCAGAGAGAAAGCTATGCATTACTATAAATACAGCAATAACTGATTCTCTCGGCATTATTAAAATACTGAGGTTCTTAGAACTGTGAACTTCGATTATTCTCGGTGGAATAACCACTCCTTAACTATGTCAGAACGTATACGAAGAAACACTTTCCTCTGAGAGTGTTTGCACAAGTGCCTTCGCTTATATTTTAAACTTGGAAGATGGTCAATCCCCCAACATTTATCTTTTAGCTTGCTATTATGATCCCGCTCTTTTTAATCTTCTTTTTTAAAAGAATAGTATATTCACCAATAACGGACCCGATTGAAAATTGTTATTGTACATGTTTTTTTCGTAACATTTTTTCACCAGCAACATAATCTAAATTAGTTAGCTGATACAAAGATAAAGGTTTAGTTAAAAACTAGAGTGTTTTAAGAAGCAATCATTACTCCTTGATGCATTAATATCCAGGAGCTACATTTAGAAAGAAATATTACTTGTGTTAAATAAGTACTATACTTGCGCTATTAAGGGGTGTTAAAGTTTTGACACACTACTATTGTTCAACCTATAGCAAGGATTATATTTATAAGGGATTGGTCTTATATAATTCATTACAAAAATATGATCAGGATTTTCATTTCTTTATTATATGTGCACAGGATGAAGTGAAATACTTATTGGAAAAAATGGAACTGAGTAACGCAACACTGATAAGTATGAAAGATGTAGAAAATGATGATTGGGAATTGGCAAATATAAAAAGCACACGTAATGATAAAGAATATATTTGGACGAGTAAGGCATCGATTATGTTATACCTATTAAATCACTTTTCTGAGCTGGACCATATTATATGGTTGGACGGTGATACAGCCTTTCTTTCAGATCCCCAACCCATATTTGATGAGTGGGGCAATTACTCCGTATTTCTAACAGAGGAGCAATATAAAGGAAAATATGAATGGTTAAGTAAGATATATGGAGTTTACAATACTGGTTTTATGGGATTCAAGAGAGATCAAAATGCGCTTCGATGCCTTCAATGGTTTAGAGAAAAATTAATTGAATGGTGCTTTGATAAACCGGAAAAAGGCAGATGGAGCGACCAGATGTACGTAAATGATTGGGTAACCAGGTTTGATAATGTTGGTGTTGCAGGGAATCTTGGAATTAACGCCAACCTGTATATTTCATCTCAAAATACGGTTACCAAAGAAGATGATAATCTATATATCAATGGAAGATAAACTGATATTATTCCATTACTATGGATTCAAATATTTTAATGGAAATGAGTTTGATTTATGTGCGCATGGCCATTCCCCCACGAATCAGATTATACAATGGATATTTGTTCCTTATATCCAAGCGTGTAATGAGGTAATGGATATCATTTCTAATATTGATAAGGATTTTTATTATAAACAGACTCCAAACGGTAGAATCATTAAAAATTATTTCAATCTGGCGAGTAATATAGATGGATACGAGGACAGGTATAACTTCTGTACAATCATCAGTGAGAAAGATTTGTCTGAAGGCTTGGAATTTTACAATATCCCTAACAAAGCATGCAGAAAAAACCTGTCTCTGGATATGCTGCTTGGATGATATCACCTATCATACACTAGCTAATATGGAATTAGAAAATGTAATTCTAATAGATATTAAGAATATTGAGGATCAGGAACTTTTAAATGTAAAGAATACTCGCAATGCATCTGAATACCGTTGGACTTTAAAAGCACCATTGATATATTACATTTTAAAGAACAATTATAGTATCCACTATATGATATATGCTGATCCGGACGCACGTTTTGATTCTAATGTGACAAATGCATTCAGCAAATGGAATGAAAATCCAGTTTTCATTTGGAAGAACGAAATTGACCAGGATACCCAACAGGAGTATGGAATCAATTTGACAAGCTTAATTGGATTCAAACGTGAGGAAGACGCATTCAAATACCTTTGGATGTGGAGGGATAAATGTATTAAAGGGAGTTATGATTAAGTTCAAATAGGTAGGAGGATTAAGTATAAGTATGGAATTCTATCATTTTTGCACTATTATTGGAAAAGAGTATTTATTAAAGGGTCTAGCGCTACACGACTCCTTAGAAAAGCACGCAAAGAATTTTCACCTCTGGATATGCTGCTTGGATGATATTTCTCTACAATTCCTCAAAAGGATGAATTTAAAGAATGTAACCCTTATTCCATTAGAGAGTATAGAAGATGAGCAGCTTCTTTCCGTAAAAAAGTCTCGAACACCACATGAGTATAGTTTTACTTTAAAATCCCCCCTTGTACTATATATCCTGAATAACTATAATTTTGTTAACTCCATAATGTATATTGACGGAGATTTATATTTCTACTCAGATCCAAAACCGATCCTTAATCAATGGGGAGATGGGTCCATTTTTATATGCGAACAAAGACTTGCCAAAAATATTGAAGATTCAGGCACATACCAGGCAGGGTTAATAGGTTTTAAGAGAGATTCAAATGCTTTTCAATGCCTTGAATGGTGGAGAACGAAGTGTTTGGAATGGTGTTTTCATTGGCATGAGGAGGATCTGTGGACAGATCAAAAGTATTTGAATAAATGGCCTGAGCTGTTTTCAGGTGTTATAATATCAAACG
The DNA here is from genome assembly GCA_963751845.1 of uncultured Bacillaceae bacterium. Lineage (GTDB taxonomy): Bacteria > Bacillota > Bacilli > Bacillales > DSM-1321 > Peribacillus. The sequence continues at coordinate 28,545 of CAVVWH010000015.1, read as the reverse complement.
ACTCAGGAATCAATATAGGACCATGGAATGAAGGAAATTATGAAAGTACCCCTGATTTTAACGTTAGTAACGGTGAGGTATATATCAATAATCAAAAACTCGTTGTTTATCATTTTAGTGGTTTTGTTTTACTAAACGAGCTCGAGTTTGACTTATGTAATTATTCTCGGGTAAACGAAGATACTATAAATCATGTTTACATTCCCTATATAAGAGCAATTCAAAAAGCAATCGAGAGGGTTAAGTCCATTGATGATACTTTCACCTATGGATTTGCCGAAAAGATAAGCAGAGAAAAAGCTATACATTACTATAAATACAGCAATAACTGAACCTCTCGGCATTATTAAAATACTGAGGTGATGTGAACCCCCTAAGTTGGACTAAGAAATCCAACTTAGGGGGTTTTTAGTATGGTCAAGTTTTCAAGTGAATTTAGGGAAAAGGTTGTTTTAGAGTATCTGTCAGGGAGAGGAGGTTCTACTAACACAAAATTTGGTGTTAGTTGTGATAAGTCTTTCAACAGGAAGAAAAGAAACGAATTTAAAGTAAGAACTCTTTTCCCTCCTGACTAAGAAAAAATTCAATTAAAGGATCATTTACTTTTAATTGTTTCTCTATATCTGAAACGAACTCTATAATAAAGAATAACCCTACTTTTGCAATTACTAATGTTAAGATATTCTTTTCTTCAGGTGTCAACCCTTCATATCCTTCTATAAACATTTTTGAATATGTTTGACTCATTTTATTGGGTGAAAGCAGATAAATCCAATATATACAATAGGCTACATCATATATTCGTTTTCCTGGACGAATAAGATCAAAATCCAGAATGCAACTAACAGATCCATCCTCACTATAAATAAGGTTCCAAGGATGCCAGTCATCATGAATAATGGTTTCTAGTAAATTATTTTTATCTGCCTTTTTCCAAAGCTCGATGATAGTAGAGTATAGGGATTCAATTTTAGATAATGAGGATTTGGATATAGACTCTTTATTTTGATACAAACGAGTTAATCTTTTTTTGAGGTTCTCTTCTGTAGGGTAATTAGATTCATCTGGTAAGGGCCCCTGTTTATATGAGTTTAAAGCGGTATGGAACTTATTAAGCATACTTGCATTTGACTTAATATGTTCAGGCTCAAATTTAAATCTTGAACCCTCTATAAAAGGATACACTTGGATCATTCTATTATGAATAAAAGAGTAATAATCCCCGGTTTCATTTTTAATTGCATTCACAACAGGTATAGAGGCATCCTTCAAACATAATAGAATATCCTCGATAAAGTTTATTCGTTCCTCTGGAGCAGAATGAGTTAAATATCGCAACACATATTTTCCCTTTTCTGTTTCAACTAAAATCGGTACATTGGTCCCATTTTGAAGAACGCCAATGATTCGCGTAATTTCCCCTAAATGATGTTGTCTGCATACCCACTGAATTTCTTCCATTGAAATGACATTACCATGCTTATCCCTTATTATATTTGACTGTTCGCTGGACAAAATATCCCTCCTACTATTAATAAAGGATATATGAAAACGCTTTCCTTTTTTCATCTGTAGTTACTATTTTATTCATAACTGTGATGATAATGAAGGTTATATAACATAAACTTTCATTAAATTATGTTTCTATTTTTATGAACTACTTCATCTATAGGTGTAATCTTTACTAAACGTTGAACAATAATAGGGGTTCAATTGCCCAAACCCCTTTTTCCCTAAACATGAGTAATCCAGCAGTTTTTCATCATCGTTCATTAATCGTATATATAACGATAATCGAAAACATTCTTCTTTTTTATTGATTCTCTATTTATTAAAAATTCATCCCATGCTGTTAAAATAACAACATGATTTACTTTCGCAAGTAATGATTTTAAGTTAGGAGAATATTCAATAGGAAGGCCATATGCCTCTTTAAACTCTTCATTGGCCATAGGGTCATAAGCAATAATATTTTTATGTCCTTTTTGTAACAAACCTTCAATAATTGATTTTGCCGGTGTATCCCTTATGTCATTTGAATTTGGCTTAAATGCTAAACCGAGAATCCCTATATCCTCATTCTCTTCTACTTTTCCTGCCACGTCATTAACAACAAATTCTTTAATTGCCTCATTTACTTTTAAGGTTCCTGTTAATATTTGTGGTGAGTAGGAGTTCTTTAATGACTGGTTAATTAATGCCATAGTATCCTTAGGCAGACAATAACCTCCGAAACCGCAGCCCGGATAAACATAGGATGTCATTTTAGCAGGAATACCCCACCATCTTTTATCAGAATGCAAAACTTGAAAGGATTTTTTTATATCAATATCTCCAATGAACTTAGCAATTAACGACTGTTCATTTGCAAAACTAATAAGTGTTGACAGCAAAGTGTTGGATAAATACTTAATATATTCTGCAGTGTTTAAACTAACCCTATAGACCCGGGCATTAAATGACTCATAAATTTTTTCTATGATCTGTCCGCTTTTCTCTTCTTCCTCGCCAATAACAATTCGATCTGGATTCATAAAGTCTTCCCAGGCATAACCTTCTCTTAAAAATTCAGGATTATTGGTTAAGCCGATATCAACACCAACCTTAAAACCTAGATTTTCTATATATGGTTTAATATTTTTACTGGTTGTGGATGGAGGAATAGTTGATTTTATAACCAATACTTTGAAATCTGGCTTTTTTATACAGACAGTTATATTTTTAATTGCATCCAAAATATAGTCTAAATCCGCACTTCCATCTGTTTTACTCGGAGTTCCTACACAAAGAAAGATAACTTCACTATTGTCTATAGCTTTCTGTAAATCATCTACAATCTTAAATCCTTTATTTAGGTGCTGATCTAATTTCTCATTAAGATAAGGTTCATAAAAAGGAATCTTCCCTTTTGTTAATTGCTCTTTTTTCTTCTGATCAATATCATATCCGTAAACACTGTATCCTTTATCGGTAAATCCTAACGCTGTTGTCAATCCAACAAAACCAAGACCAATAACTGTAATCAATGAATTTCTCCCCTTTCTTTCAAAAAGTTTAGAAAACGAGGCACACCTATGAACAATTGAAATAGAAGGAGAATAATTTAAAAGTTTTCTGGCCTTTGAAATATCTGGGCATCTTCTTAATGGATTATGTGTTAAATAACTCTGCTCCTCAGATTCTCTAAATTCGATTGATTGATTAGACCCATAAATAGCTGAGCCTGCATCTTTATAAATCCTAGCCAATTCTTTTATCGAAATTTCGGGTTTATCAATACCGATATTAAAGTAGTCAAAAGGTTCATATAGTAATGCTTTTAAATATCCAGTGAGTGCATCTGTCACATAACAAAATGTTCGAGTTGGTTTACCGTCGGAATACATGATTAGTTTCTTATTTTCAACAATTGCTTTCGCAAAATCAGCTGGTACCCGTTTATCATTCAGTCTCATTCCTGGTCCGTAATTATTAAATGGTCTAACAATAGAAATTGGCATGTTAAATTTTTCGGCATATAAATAACAAATTGTCTCTCCAAATCTTTTTGCCTCGTCATAGCATGCTCGTGGTCCTATCATAGCAACATTGCCTCTGTAATCCTCAGAAGTTGGAATATATTCTGGCAAAGGGTCACCATAAACCTCACTGCTTGAGAAAAATAGAAACCCTTTAATGTCTTTATCCTTATAAAAATCCAGCAAGGCTCTTAGTCCCCAAATATTTGCATCTACGGTTTCTATAGGGAATTTTCGATAAAAGGTGGGTGAAGCAATTGAAGCCATATGAATAATAAAATCAATATCAGCAATATTACCCGTATCAAATGATGAAAACTCTGTAATGTCGAAAGTGTATAGTTCAATCTGTGGGTTTAATTGACATAATTCTGTAACCCATTTAGGCTTTCCAAGTTTAAAATTGTCAATTCCAATAATCCTTTTTAATCTCTAATTCATCTGAGTATTCGGATAGAAAAGACATTAAATAATAACCCAAAAATCCCGCACAGCCTGTAACCAAAATCGATGCGTCCTTCAATTTTTCCTTTTCGGACTGTGAAAGATGATCGTATATATATTGAAGATCTGTTTGATAGATGGTCTCATTTTTATTTTTATCCATTTTTATACAGCCCCCTTTCATTTATTGATTCCAATTTTTCCAGGGACATTTCTGCGAATCCCAAATCTCTTGTAAATATAGTTTATCCTTCAAAGTATCCATGGGCTGCCAAAAACCTGTATGTTTAAATGCCATAAATTGACCATCCTTGGCAAGGTTCTCTAATGGCTCATTTTCAAATATCGTTTGATCACCATTAGTTACATAGTTGAATACTTCTGGCTGCAATACAAAAAATCCAGCATTTATCCAACCTCCATCACCCTGTACCTTTTCTTGAAACTTCTCTACTTTTTGGTCAGAGGACAAGGACAAAGCTCCAAACCTGCCCTTTGGTTGTGTAGCTGTTACCGTAGCCAGCTTTCCATGAGACCGATGAAACTCAACTAATTCTTTTATGTTAACATCGCTAACTCCATCCCCATATGTTAACATGAAAGGTTCATTCCCAATATAATCCTGTACTCTCTTGATCCGACCACCTGTTAACGTATTTAAACCTGTATCAACTAAAGTAACCTTCCATGGTTCATTCAAATTCCGATGAATAATACAACTATTTTCATTTTCAAAATTAAAGGTTACATCCGAATTATTTAGAAAATAGTTAGAAAAGTACTCTTTAATAACATGACTCTTATAACCTAAACAGATAATGAATTCGTTAAAACCATAACTAGAATACAATTTCATAATGTGCCAAAGAATTGGTTTATCACCAATCTCTATCATAGGTTTTGGTTTTAAATGGGTTTCTTCACTTATTCTTGTGCCAAATCCTCCTGCTAAAATAACAACTTTCATGATTCTCCTCCCTAGTTTTGCTATTACTTTCTGTAAAAACAGATAAATTGATTGCTATTGGAAACTCTTCTTTCTGACATAACTTTGAAGTAGTTTATCTTTTTTAATGTATTCTCAACTCCTGAAATTGCTTAGGCAATAACTATATATTTTTCACAAATTTTTACCACATGGTTTCCAAACGAGACGAACATTACTGCTACGTATAGAAAAAATATAATGATAATAAAAGTTCCGTGGTCAAAATGTGGCCAAAACCTTTTTTTCAATATAAAAAGGCCCCCAACCAAATTGGTTGAGAGCCTTTGAAACATTGATTATTAACGTTTTGAGAACTGAGGCGCACGACGAGCGCTTTTAAGACTGTATTTTTTATCTTTATTAATCTTACCTTAAAGAAGTTGGTATTGTCTAAAGTAATCTTATCTATTTTCTAAAAACATATTGGAAAGCGGTAGGCATACGTAACCCAAACCGATAACCACAATTTTATAATTTGAATTCTTGCTCAAGTGTTTTCACTCTTGTACAAACATATAACCATGCTATGATTCCTTAGTTAAACCGACAGGGATAAATGACCTAAAGTTAAAAAATTAGGTGTTTATACGTTTAGGTAGTTGGAAGATAGTGAAAATGCCCTACCAAATAATTAAACAAGCACATAGGATATATAGTCTTATAAACAAGAGAGGAAGATGTAATTGAAAATTCTGATAGCTACTTATTGGTATCTTCCTCATGGATGAATCGTATCCTTCAGGTTTATAATAAGTTTGGGAGGAATCAACAATGAATCGTAAACAAAGTATTGCGAAAATGACGTTTTGTCAATACCTACAGGAAGTTCAGTGCGAACAAAACGGAAGAACCATATATGTAGAAACTGTCAATTTGCAGGACCCAGATAAGGCAAACTACTCAAATACAGATTATGATGAAATGAAACAAAATGAGACCATAAATCCTTCTACTGTAAATAACATGATTAGCGAATATCAAAAAATTCAAAATGCTATCAAGCAAAAAAAACTAGGAAAGGAAGGTAATATGGAATCAAATCTAGAATTAGCCATAGAGTATGAAGCTAAGTTATTAGAAAATAGCAGAAAAATAGCAAAAATACGGAAGAAACGACAATAGAACCCCCCTCTCGAATTAGCTAGTCCCCTGAATTCTAACTGGAATACATTAAGTCTTGGTACAGAAATGTATGATTCACTATTCTCATTTTATGTTCATACACCTCAAGGGTGTATGATCCGCTCGTTTGGAATATTATTTATGCAGCTATACCTACCGATTACACAATTCCAGACTCAAGGTTTGAGAACTTGCTACGTACCGCTGCAACTCGTGAAATTATGAAACCAATCCTTTCCTCTGGTTCGTCACAAGATATTAATTCCATTCTAAATACATTAACACCGAATCAAGAATGATATAAACAAAGAACCTGTTTTTGGATACCACAATATAAATGACAAGTTCTTTTCTTATGTCCATTTTTTCGATAATATTAGAAAAAGGATACATACATTATTAAAGGATACAGATAGCAATACATTTTAGATTAGGAGAAAATAATGAAAATAATATTACGAAGTTTTGTTAACGGAGTTTTAACCATCCTGCCTATTATTCTAGTGATATATGTTGTCTATAAAGCCTTTATGTTTTTAGACAGTATACTTGGGAATGTCCTAAGACCCTATATGCAAGAAGATTATATTCCAGGGATTGGACTATTAACTACGATCATTTTAATTACCCTATTGGGTTGGATGTCAACTAAATTTTTTACCGGAACCGTTATTAGATTAATTGATAAATTGCTTGAAAAAATACCATTTGTAAAAACGATTTATTCAGTTATTAAAGACACCTTCCAATCATTTCTGGGTGAGAAAAAATCATTTTCTAAAGTAGCCTTGATTACAATTCCAGGTACAGATATGAAAAGCATTGGATTTATTACGACAGAAGACTTAGAAGATTTTCATAATTCATTAAAGGATTATGTCGCCGTGTATATTCAACAAACCTTTCAAGTAGCTGGTTTCACTTTATTGATTCCAAAAGATCAAGTAGAAATCATTGACGTGAAACCTGAAGAGGCGATGAAATTTATTCTATCTGGTGGTATGACCACCTCGACAAAAAGGCAGAAAATTCAAAGGAATGAGAAACCATAATCGATTTCTTGATTTATATTTTTTCATTACTTGACCCTATTCCTTCCGGAGTAGGTTTTTTATTATAAATATAAACAAACATTCCTCTCTCCGCGATATCTATACATTTATATTTGAAATATATTCCCTCCTCTATTGTATAATCCTGTTAAATTTCGATTACATTATAACTATAGACTCTAGGTTTTTTAGGAGGAATAGAATGCATATCTCCAATCTGCTTATCATCATCGTATTCACTTTTATTGCCGTACTTATCATTGGCTTTGCTATTCTGTGGCTAACCTTGTTAATGATTGACCGAAACCAGAAACGACATGCCATATTAAGAAATTATCCCGTCCTAGGCAGAATTCGTTATTTTTTTGAAAAAATTGGTCCAGAAATGAGACAATATTGGTTTAATAGTGATAATGAAGGAAAACCCTTTTCACGAGATGATTATGAGCATATTATCAAAAATGCAAAATATATGCGGGATGTTATCGGTTTTGGCTCGAAACGGGATTTCGACGAGGAAGGATTCTTTGTTCGCAATGATATGTTCCCCAAACTATCAGAGGAAATTAAAATGGATCGAGAAACTAAAGTATCGACTAAACGATATATTTTGCAAAAAGATCCTCTTTTTTTACAAAGGGTCGAAAAATGGGAAAATAACGAATCACTCGCCTATTTATTGCATGATGATCATTCAGTTATTATCGGTCCAAATACAAAATATCCGTTTAAATTAAAAGGTCTCATTGGTATGTCAGCGATGAGTTTTGGATCTTTAGGAGACCATGCCATTACTGCATTATCGGAAGGATTAGGATTATCTAAGGGTACTTGGATGAACACCGGAGAAGGCGGACTCTCACCCCACCATTTAAAAGGTGGAGTAGATATTATCATGCAAATAGGTCCAGCCATGTTTGGGGTACGGGATAAAAATGGAGAGATGGATTGGGACGAATTAAAAAGAAAAAGTGAAATTCCACAAATTAAGGCATTTGAAGTTAAACTAGCACAAGGTGCCAAAACACGTGGTGGTCATATTGATGGGGAAAAAGTAACCCCAGAAATTGCGGAAATTCGTAGAGTAGAGCCCTACAAATCAATTGATAGCCCAAATCGTTTTGAGAAGTATAGTAATGTACCAGCTATGTTTGATTTCATTGAAAAAATCCGCGAACATACAGGAAAACCAGTTGGACTAAAGATTGTTGTCGGTGGTAATGACAGTTTGGAGGAACTAGCTAAATATATGAAGGAAACAGGAAAAGGTCCTGACTTCATTACTGTTGATGGTGGAGAAGGTGGCACGGGTGCATCGTATCAAGAACTTATTGATAGCGTAGGATTACCTATTAAGTCCGCCCTACCAATTGTCGTAGGAACTCTACAAAAGTATGGGGTACGGGACAGAGTTAAAATCATTGCTTCTGGTAAGCTATTTACCCCTGACCGGATAGCCATTGCCTTGTCCATGGGAGCCGATTTGGTGAATATTGCACGCGGATTTATGATTACCGTAGGGTGTATTCAAACATTAAAGTGTCAATCAAATGCCTGTCCTGTTGGAGTAGCAACAACTGATCCAGAGTTGCAACAGGCTTTAGTGATTGATGAAAAGAAATATCGAGTTGTCAATTTTCTAGTAACCCTACGAAAAGGTTTATTTCGACTTTCTGCAGCTGCAGGCATAGAATCGCCCACTCAATTTCAACCAAAACATATCATGTATAAAGATGAGAAAGGCGTCGTCATTTCTTTAGAAAATATTCTTCGTGATGTCCAACGACAAATTGAAATAGGATAGTCGAATTTATAAATCACAGTATGAGTTGTAACATAAGTAGTTCCGTTTAGTGGAGAAACATAACAAAAATTATTAAGTTGCAGACCAAATCGCATATGATTTGGCTAGCTAGTAATTACTTGTGGTTGTCTGAATGCAAGGCATATTCAGATAGCCGAATGACGCTTGAGCTTATTTAGATAGCCTCAAGCGTCTTACAAATGAATCCGTTAAAATAACTCAATGCTTATTCTATTGTTATTTATTGTGTAAATGAAAATGCCAAATCATATATATTGTGATTTGGCATTTTCTCCACTTTATTTAAGCTGTATAGCATTATTGACTAGCTTTAACACGAACTTGCAAATTTCATGTTGTATCCCTTCTCACTCATTTTTCTTACCATGCTTTTTCTCTTTCTTTTCCTTTTTATTTTTGTGTTGTTTCTGTTTATTTTCTCCTTTTTGCTGATGCTTCATTTTTTGTTTCTCTAATTTCGCCGCATCTTTTTTAGCTTTTTCTTCCCTTTGTGTTTTCAAATGCATTTCATGTTTATACTTTTTTTCAATCATTGAAAGGTCAAAAGGTTTAGGTGCTCCCTCATTTTCTAATTGAGATAATATTTGCTTGAATATAATGGTAGCAGTCCCTCCGCTGGATCCAGTAAGATAATGCTCTTCGTCTGTTTTATCGTAACCTAACCATACAGCTCCTACTAATTGTGAGGTGTAACCGACAAACCAATGATCCTTCGCACCCCCATTACTTGCAAAAGGAAGCTCGGTTGTCCCTGTTTTTCCAGCAATATCCCAATCGTTCACCTGAGCTTTTACACCAGTTCCCTCTTTTACTACTCCCTTAAGCATATAAGTCATTTTCTGCGCAATTTTTGGATCTGTTACTTTAGTTACTTTTTTATTCCATTTTCCAAGCAATTCCCCATTTGCATCTTCTATTTTTTGAATAGAATGTGCCTCAATCATTTCACCGTTATTAGGAAATGCGGAAAACGCTTGAGCCATTTGTAAAGGGGATGTCCCCTTGTCCATCCCACCAAGAGCTAATCCAAGATTTTGATCCTTTGCATCTAATGGAATACCGAATCGCTCTACTGCATTTACTCCATACTGTACTCCTATCTTATTTAATACCCACACAGGTGGAATATTATAGGAGTGGATAACAGCATCATACATTGTCATCTGACCATGGAACTGTCTGTCATAATTCTGAGGTTGATAGCCACCTATATTGATAGGTTGATCCTCTAACAGATCAAAAGTATCATAGCCTTGCTCTAATGCCGGTGTATACGCAGCTAAAGGCTTCATCGTTGAGCCAGGTTGCCGTTGCAATTGTGTCGCATGATTAAACCCTCGAAAAGTATGCTCTCCTCTTCCACCGACAAGTGCACTAATTCCCCCTGTTGAAGGATTGATAAAAATTGCCCCACTTTGAAGCAATTGATCTGACTGGCTTTTCGGAAACAAATTGTCATCCTTATAGGCATGTTCAACAGCTGTTTGTATAGTAGGATTTAATTCCGTATAAATTTGAAGTCCACCCGAAAGAATCTCATTTTCCGTAAGATGATACTCTTTTATTGCTTCGTTCATTATATGATCAACATAATAGGGGTACTTTCCTTTGTAATCGTCTACCTTATTTCCTTTCAATACGATCGTTTGTTTTTTTGCTTGTTCTTCATCAGATTGACTAATATACCCCTCATTTTTCATTAATGATAAAACAATATCTCGCCTTTCCATTGATTTTTCAAAATTCTTAACAGGCGAGAGATTCGAAGGAGCTTTTATTAACCCTGCCAGTATTGCTGACTCACTTAATGTTAATTCACTTACATCTTTACCAAAATATATTTGAGCAGCACGCTGAATTCCCCATGCGCCTTCACCAAAATAAATTTGATTTAGATAGCGTTCTAAAATTTCATCCTTAGAATAGGTTCGTTCTATTTTTTTAGTTAAAATCAATTCCTTAAACTTACGAGAATAAGTACGATCTTGTGTCAAAAATACATTTTTAGCTAACTGCTGTGTGATCGTACTGCCCCCTGCCACAATATCACCACTGGTTAAGTTCTGAAAAAATGCCTTCATAATCCCGAAGTAATTGATACCATGATGCTTATAAAACCGCTGATCCTCTGTGGCAATCACAGCATGTATCATATCATCTGGAATTTGATCTATACTTACCCCTTCTATATTTGAAGAGGAGATTTTGCTTGCAATCTCACCATTTTGATCATAAATAATGGTAGGCTGTGGAGCTGGTTTGTCTAGTTTACTTATATCGCTTGTCCATATTAGAATATTTAGGATTAGTAAACCACTTAAAGCAATGGCTATACCTGCAACTAGTATTTTGCCCATGCTGATTTTACTTATTAGTCTACTCAATATACGATTAGACCGTTTTCGCTGTTGTCTATTTTCTAGTCTGCCCATTGTTTTATCACCCATCCCATACTCTAGATGTATAACGATATGAGTACAAGTTACATTGTGCTTATTATGATTGAAGATCATTCTTCATTCATAGGAAAATAGACTATAGATAAGTAGTTAATAGTAGAATAAGAATTGATAAAAGTTTGATTTCTCATCCGTTTATCCTTCTTCATAATCAATGGATGATTTCTAATATTCTGCAATAGTACTAAACTCACAATTTTGTTAAAATAAAAGTAGTTAGTCTTAAAATAGGAGCGAATCATGGAGCAAAATCAACATATGTTTAAACTGATATTTGGATTGGCTATAATCTTTTTTGTCTTTTTCAATCTAGTATTCTCCTTGGAGCAAAGTTTCAATAAATATCAAAAAAGGATGGAATATAAAGAAAAAATGAATAAGCTGTTAAGAGGTTGTAAACGACAAGAAATGAGAGAAAAGTCCTTATAAGGGGATAAAATAGTAGAAGTCACATTAAATAAAATGCTAATCGCACCAACAAAGCTGACTACATTCTTGAGTCAACTTTGTTACTAGTATTTTACAATATTTATAAGGCTAGTGACTAGCTTGATAAGTATGCTTATGGTTAAAATAATTAAACAATTGAATAAGATATGAATTTAATTCAAATTGATCATCATGGATAAAATCCGATATTTTTAACTTTTTTTCATCAGACATAAAATCTACCTCCCTACTATTTTATTATAATTGTCCTAGGAATTTTCTATAATACATTCGAGTTTAATAATTCATTAATTTTCTGTAAATATATGTTGCATCCTCATTACAAAAAATTTGTATTGGCCCCACCTACGCCAAATACGTCGATGACCACGCATGTCATCCGCCTATATTTATCATATTAGAAAACGCTTACATTTTCAAATATTTTCGATTAACAAATTTTGACATCAAATAAACTTATTTTCGACTTATTCGACAATCAGGCCACTCATCTCTCGGAAGAGTGACCCTCTGAATTATAATAGAATAATAACTAGTCTTATTATAAAATATGTTCTAATCATTATTTTGCTTGTAAAAATAACCTAATCCGATTAGCTGCTTCTGCAAGTTTTTCTGGAGGTTGAACTAAAGCCATGCGAACATAGCCCTCACCTTCTTTTCCAAAAGCATCACCAGGTACGACCGCTACCCCTGCTTTCTCCAATAATTCAAAGGAAAAATCTCGTGACTTCCACCCATCAGGAATTCGAGCCCATACAAACATCGTAGCAGAGGATTTCGGAACTTTCCAGCCTCCTTCTTCAAGTCCAGTTAGTAAAGCGTCACGTCTTGCCTCGTATTCTTTTACCTGTTCTGCAAGAAGAGAAGCATCTTCTGTAAGAGCCTTTTCGGCAGCTTTAAGAATTGGATAAAATGTTCCATAATCAATTTGCGATTTTAATGTGCCTAAAATCTGCAAAACTTCGACATTTCCAACTACATACCCTATTCTACAGCCTGCCATATTGAAAGTTTTAGAAAGCGAATTGAACTCAATTCCGACTTCTTTTGCTCCCGGAATAGACATAAAACTTATTTGTGGATGTTTGTCAAAAATTAATTCAGAATAAGCAAAATCATGCACTACTAATATATTATGCGCCTTTGCAAACTCAATAACCTTCTTAAAAAACGTTTCATCTGCTAATGCGGTTACAGGGTTACCTGGATAACTAATTATCATCATTTTCGTGTTCTTCAATATTTCTAGCGGAATTGAATCAAGTTGTGGCAAAAATTTATTTTCCGCCTTTAAAGGCATAGGATAAATTTTTCCTCCAGCGAGTGTAACACTAGCTTCATAAATTGGATAACCTGGGTCAGGTACTAATACATAGTCACCAGGATTAATAATAGCAGTCGCTAAATGCGCAAGGCCATCCTGAGAACCCATTAATTGAAGAACTTCTTTATTTGGATCAAGATCCACACCATAGCGATTTTTATAAAAATAACATACGGCATTATGAAACTCAGGTGTGCCCTTTAATGTGTAACCATATTTAGAAGGATCCTTTGCATACTGAATTAGAGTATCGATGACAAAAGATGGTGGAGGCAAATCCGGACTGCCTACACTTAAATCAATAACATCTATTCCTTGTTTCATGACTTCCTGTTTTTTATTGGCTAATTCCATAAATATTCCCGTCGCTAATTTTCCAACCTTTTCCGATGGAACAATTTTCATATAAATATCTCCTTTAAAAATGAGTATTCTGTTTATTTAAGTCTTCTGAATAGTATTATAGCAAAATAGCTATCCAAAAACATAAAAAAATAGCTGTATAAACATATCATTTATATACAATATGTTTAGACAGCTATCTATAGTCAGTCATTCCAAATATGATTATTTAAAGATAGCAGTAATCATTTCGTCTCTCGTCATATTACTATCTACTTCATACATACCAGGACGTAATGAATTTGACACGCCTTTTTTTTCAACTGCTTTATAAAAATTGATTCCACTATTAATGATTTTAGCCTGCACAAGTGCTTTACCCACATCAATACTTGTCATACCTGAGGTGACTGATATCACTGTACGATAAACAATCTTTTGTTCTGTTTTATTTTTTGAATCATCAGTCACTGGCTCCTCAGCAGCAAGCTTTTCATTCCACTCTTTCTCTGTATGCACGACATAGCCTTGATCTCCTAGCATGCTTTTCATCTCGACTACTGATGGTTCATTCGCCGTCTGTGTACTCGTTGCTTCACTTGGACCAAAGAAGTATACGGCACCACACACAGCAGCTGCAACAATGAGTCCTCCGGCAAAGCTACGCATGGAATTAGCTTTCATGAGCAACCATACTCCTTTCATCCTTATTTTTCATATAAGGAGCAAGTAATTGTTCAATCTCATTCGGAGTCATCTGTTTTTTTAAGGCAATGCTTTCAAAAGAGTAGCCGCGTCTATGTAAGTCAATCACATCACGTAATAAAATTCGGTGTGTAGATGACGCTGCTAGTATACCAACTTCCTGCGCTGTAATCTCAGCATCTAGCTCAATGTTTCGAATCTGTTGTTGTAGCTGATGCACTTTATCCGTAAATGATAAGGAAATCTCTTCAATTTGTTGCTCCACTTTGGATGTTTCCTTCGTTTTAAAAAACGACACAATGAGCAACAAAATGGCTACTCCAAGTAAAATGGCTAACGCCCATCCCATCATTCTATTCCCTCCCTCACTAAATCAATCATCTTGCAATTCTCTATTATACATGGATTTATTCATAAATTCGACTTAAAATGATAAAACGCGACATATATCATGCGATTATGACATTTTAAGGAGTTTTACATTATTTCTTAGTACTTTATTGTTAGGTCTAACATTGTAGATTTTTTGTTTGAATAATATGAAACTGTTTTCAACATACCTGAGTTAAAAATGGTAAAATAGTAATAGTTATCAAAATCAACAGAAAAAGGTGTAATCATGCTGGAATCACTCGATTTAACCAAAAAATTTGATCGGAAAGAAGAATATAAAGAAGAATTAAAAAAACAACAGCTTGAATTTCTAAATTTATCTATGCAGCTTAACTTTGTCGGAATTCCATGTCTTCTTGTTTTTGAAGGTTGGGATGCAGCTGGAAAAGGTGGTGCCATCAAACGAGCGATTGAGAAGATTGATCCACGCGTTTATGAGGTACATGCAATTTCAGCACCCGCACCTCATGAAAAACGTCATCATTATTTACATAGATTTTGGGAACGATTACCCTTCAAAGGTAAAATAGGTATCTTTGATCGTTCTTGGTATGGAAGAGTTTTAGTTGAACGAGTCGAAGGCTTTGCAACTCGAGATGAGTGGAAACGTGCGTATGGTGAGTTAAATCAATTTGAAAAATTACTTACTGATGATGATTATATTATTATCAAATTTTGGCTACATATTTCCAAAGATGAGCAATTACAACGCTTTACCGAACGCATGGAAGATCCCTTTAAACAATGGAAAATCACACCGGAAGATTGGCGTAATCGAGAACAATGGGAGGCATACGAAAAGGCTGCTGAAGAGATGTTTAAAAAAACGGATACAGAGTATGCTCCATGGCACTTAATTGAGGCCAATTATAAATGGTATGCAAGAGTAAAAGTATTAAAGATTATTAACAAAACAATAAAAAACTATCTTGCAAGTAAAGGCATTGATCCTACAGCGAAAAATTAGAAACCTGTCCGATATGATATGGGTGCCTAGCGCAGACAATTCAAAAAGCGCTAGGTACCCATTTTGCAGATGCAAACTTACTTCGCAACTTCCACGGATTCAACTAACTTAAATAAGAATTCATAAATGAGCTGATATGCCTCTCCAATAGTAAGATCTCCACGGAATCCTTCCATATCATTTAAAGATAGATTTAAATCCCAAAGTCCATCATCAGAATTAAATAGTAAAGCAAATTTAGCTTTCTCTCCTTTTAATTCTGCTCGTAGGTAGTCTCTAATTGTTTGATCAAATTTTTTCTGAAGCTTTAACCCTAACAATGCTTCATACGTTCCGAATAAATCATCAACCTCTAAGCAAATGGAATCCACTCCAATAATTTCGAACCAATCGGACTCCATATAAACAAATTCATGTATGTTTTTTTTGAGATATTCTATGGATTGTTCAAGAAAAGTTGATGTTTCAACAGCAATTAAATCTTCTGATTCCTTGTCTGAGCGTTCGATATAGGCATCAACAAAGCGTGAATTCTCATCTATTTCTATGATTTCAATGTTACTTTCCACCAATGAATATTTCTCTGCATATTCCTTTTCTACTCTAGGTAATTCAATTTGTGATGAAGCTGTTTCCTCTATCAGTTTTTTAATATGTAGATTGATTTGCTTACTTAACATTTCTAAATTTCCTCCTGTTTAAGACAATGATATATATATTATGAATCATTCATGAGGTAGTGTCCAATTTGCTTCCGTTATCTTAGATATATCAACTAAATACCCCTAAATTTCTGTATAATTTATCTCCGCCTAAAAAAAGACGATTCCTCATAAAGAATCGCCTGACAATTAAAATTCCTTCTTCGAAAACGGCAAAAACCATTTTACTCCGCGCTTATTAAAGGGAAACACCTTCATATCTGCAATCAAATGGCTTATATATCCAAACATACATGTTGTAAAAATACCATGAATTCCAACCCTCGCTTCAAATAGATAGGCAATGACTCCGAAGAAAATGATGCCAAGTATAGAATGCGTATAACTTCTATGAGGAATAAATGAGGCAATGGTGATAAAAATGCCTAATAATAAAGCCCAGATTTCAGTGAAATAAATCCCTGCTGCTATTACAGCGATGCCGGTAACCGTGAGCATAAGTCTTTGGGTGATAGAGGTAGCTAAAAAAAAGACTATAATGCCTATGCCCATTCCAATCCATCTTGTCATGTCAAAATATTTGATATAGCTGAAAAGAAGGATCAGTATCCCAATCGTTTGAATAAGCGTACGTACAAATTTATGAGAAACTGTAATCTTATTGCTCAATTTCCCGTTACTATCAATGTCAGGGAATAAACCTGCTACTCCGCCAAGTCCAACAAACATCATCGTTGTTGTTGGATCTGATTGAAGGGAATAGGCAACCGCAAATCCAGCTGCAGCGCCTAATGTCAAATGTGCTGTACCATTCAATTGAATTCTCCTAATTTATATACTTTAATATTTCATTAATTATACCATTCACCATAGAAAAAATGCAAACATTTGTTCTTGGTTATTATTCTATAGAATATTATAAAACAAAAAATAAATAAGCTAGTAGTCTACAATTATCTTTTCTATTGACTTTATTAAAATATGACTTATCTAACGCGAAAGAGGCCAACCAACGGTTAGCCTCTTTCGCGATTATCCATTATTCTATGTATTTTATTAAATACGTTTTGCCCCTATATATCTAGGTTGCCAGTAACTATTACTAGTTTTTGCATAGGAAACTCCTTTTGAAGAGGACGAATGGATAAATTTATCATCTCCAACATAAATGGCAACATGAGTAGGCTTCGAAGCTTTACTTGGAGCAAAGAATAGCAAGTCACCCTCTTGTAATGAGCTAACTTCACTAACCTTCTTCCCTTCTTTATACATTGCAGCAGCTGTTCGTGGTAAAGATTTTCCTTGTTTACCGAATGAATATTTTACAAGACCGGAACAATCAAAACCGGTACTTGGAGAAGTGCCACCCCATTTATACTTAGTGCCTAAAGTACTTTCAGCAGCAGATATTGCTTTAGAATGATAGGAAGCTGCCTCAGCTTTTTCTTCATTCGTACTCATAACGATACTAAGAATAATTGTTAAGATAAAACCCACGAAAATTTTCTTCCACATACAAACTCACCTCCTGTTTCAAACTCACAAGTTTAATTATACGAATTAATTTTGTCGTTAATATCACAGGAATATTACAATTGTTAGACAAAATATTACAAACTCAGACAATAATTACGTTTTCTTAACAAAAAATACCTCCTGAAATCAGGAGGCAATTTTGCTGAATTTTAAGCTTTTACAATTTGAATTTGATCATTTTTTACGATAGCCTGGAAGCTTTTCACTTCAGGTTGCTCGAAAATGAAGTCAGCGATACCATCTTCTAGTTGTTCTTGAATCAAACGACGTAGTGGTCTAGCACCAAATTTTGGGCTATATCCTAACTGAGCAAGTTTTTCTTTTGCTTCATTCGTTACTTGTAATGTTAAATGTTGTTCATCTAATGTCGTGTAAAGATCTTGTAACATTAGATCCACAATTTGTAATAAATCTTCTTTTTGTAGGCTTGAGAATTCAATGATGCTATCGAATCGATTTAGAAATTCTGGTTTGAAGAAGTTTCCTAGCGATTGTAAAATTGTTGCTTCTTCTATTGCTGTATTGTTATCGAATCCCATTACCTTACGTTTTTCTACCACCCCAGCATTACTTGTCATAATGATCACAGTATCTTTGAAATTAACGGTACGTCCTTGACTATCTGTTAAGCGTCCATCCTCTAATATTTGTAAAAACATATTCATCACATCTGGATGAGCTTTTTCAATTTCATCTAATAGGATTATACTGTATGGTTTACGGCGAACTTTCTCAGTTAATTGTCCTGCTTCTTCATGTCCAACATAGCCTGGAGGAGAACCAATTAATTTAGATACGCTATGTTTTTCCATATATTCGCTCATATCTAGACGAATCATCGCATCTCTAGATCCAAATAATTCTTCGGCAAGAGCTTTTGAAAGTTCTGTTTTACCAACACCTGTTGGTCCAACAAATAAGAAAGATCCGATTGGACGATTTTTAGATTTTAAGCCCGCACGACTTCTACGTACTGCTTTTGCTACCTTTTTAACAGCTTCAGCTTGACCAATGACTTTCTTTGATAATTCTTCTTGCAAGTGAAGCATTTTTTCTTGTTCGTTTTCTTGAAGCTTACCAACAGGAATACCTGTTTTTTGTTCAATGATTTTTTGAATATCTTCAACCATAACAGTTGGTTTTTCTGTTTGTGTGCCCGCTTGAAGCATCTTTTCTAATTTTTCTTCTTCATCACGAAGTTTAGCTGCTTTTTCATAAGCTTCTTCTTTTAAAGCTTGTTCTTTTTCTTTATAAATTTGAGTTAAGCGTGCTTTTGCACTTTCCTCTTCCACCGCATCAATCATTAAATTCAACTTAGATCCAGCTTCATCGATCAAATCGATGGCTTTATCTGGAAGAAAACGATCTTGAATATAGCGATGTGAAAGATCAACTGCTGCTTGAATAGCTTCTGAACTGTAGGTTACTCCATGAAATTTTTCATAATGCTCTTGTAATCCTTGTAAAATAGCTACTGTTGCTTCAGGTGTTGGTTCATTGACTTGAACAGGTTGAAAACGACGTTCAAGTGCCCCATCTTTCTCAATTTTTCGATATTCATTTAGCGTAGTTGCACCGACAAGTTGTAGTTCTCCTCTTGCTAAAGCAGGTTTTAAGATATTTCCTGCATCCATAGAGCCTTCAGCAGACCCTGCACCTACCAATTGATGAATTTCATCAATGAATAAAATAACATTTTTACGTTCTTGTAATTCAGAAATCAATTGTTTCATCCGCTCTTCAAACTGTCCACGAATACCTGTATTAGAAACAAGTGAGGCGACATCAAGCATATATACAACCTTCGATTGTAGTTTAGCAGGTACTTTCCCTTCTGAAATTTTCAAAGCTAAGCCTTCAGCGATCGCCGTTTTACCGACACCAGGCTCACCGATTAAGACTGGGTTATTTTTGGTACGTCTGTTAAGAATTTCAATAACCCGTTTTATTTCATCCTCACGTCCAATGACTGGATCAATGATACCGGCTTTTGCAGCGTCAGTAAGATTGCGACCGAATTCTTCGAGTAAGTCCACCTCTTCCGTTACCTTGAGTTTGCGGTTGAGCTTGAAAATTAGAATTCGGATTAAATGGTTGTTGTGATAATGATTTAAATAAATCTTCATTGATTGGGAAATTCCCTGTATTCATGCTGCCCATTGCAGCTCCTAATTTTTTGCGTTCTTCATTGTAGCAAGCGGAGCACAATTTATAATCATGTTGGTTGCCATTCATATTCAGATGAAATCGTACATTGGCTTCATTTACTTGACATTTTTCACACTTCATTGATACTCCCCCTTTGGGTAATTACTAGAATGATAGGTCTTTGACTTTGACTATCTTTGACCTTAATGCCATTATACTCTGACCTTCTTTGACTTTCAAGTATTTTTTTAAAATAAAATTGATCCCTATGGTGACAAGGTGAGCTACATTACTTGTAAAATATTTGACTTCAGATTATTACCAAAGCCTGGTGTAACATCTGAAAGAAAAGCACCTAATTCTAGACCTATCACGCCTGATTGCCGTAAAGATGTATGGCTGTGGCAATACGCTAGAAATGTAATAGATTGTGCAATTGATACGAATTTAACTGATGAGAGAATTCTAGATTACTTGTGGTGAAAATTGATTGCTAACTAGTCAGATGAAATCTAAAAATGAACCCTTGATGTTCTGTATCAATTCCCATTTCTTTTAACAGTTTTCAAAAAGAATTCCCCTTCTTCAATCGAGTGCAGAGCGTAGCCCATCGATAGGGAGGGGATGAATTTTGGTCAGGCGGTAGCATGAAGGATTGCAGATATGGAACAAATGTTCTATAATTGAAGTGGAAGAATAGGGAGGTGACGATCATGTTGTTGAATCAAAAATACGAAATCTTTCCAAATAATGAACAGAGAGAAATGCTAAATCGTTGGTTACAATATTGTCGTCAAGCCTATAATTCAGCTCTTTTGGATAAACAACGCAAATACCATAAGTCTAAAGAATCATATAATCGCAATGATATGCAAACACAACTAAAAACGGATAAAAAGAAATATCCTTTTCTAAAAGAAGTACCTTCTCAACCATTACAGGAAGTTTTCCTTCGTCTCACGAAAGCTTTTGACAACTTCTTTCGAAAGGATACCAAGTACCCTAAGCTGAAAACATACAAGGATTATATGAGTATGACTTTTCCACAGTTTGGCTTCAACAAAAAAGGAAACCGATATGCCATGTGCTTTTCTGAAAATGGAAAGCTATTCAATACCAAATTAGGAGAAGTAGATATTCAGTTTCATCGCCCTTTAGAAGGAACCATTAAACAACTGATCATTAAGCGTCAAGGTGAAAAGTGGTATGCCATTTTTTGTGTCGAAAGACAGGTATACTCACCCTCTCTCGACCATTCAAAAGCTATTGGAGTTGATGTTGGATTGAATAAGTATGCGGTTCTTTCAAATGGACTAGAATATGAAAATCCAAGATTTCTTCGTAAAAAGGAAAAACAGCTAAAGAAAGCCCAACACAAACTCTCTAAAAGAAAAAAAGGTTCTGCCAACTACATAAAACAAGTACAGCGTGTTAGAGAGCTTCATGAGAAAGTAGCCAATCAACGCCATGATTTTCTCCATAAATTAAGTTATCACTTGTCAAAGGACTATTCGATTATTGTGGTAGAAAACTTAAACATCCGTAACATGGTGAAAAACAGAAAGTTAGCTAAATCGATCTCAGATGCCGGATGGGGAATGTTTCGCCATATGTTAGATTACAAGTGCGAGAAACATGGCGGTATACTCATCAAGGTAGAGCCACATTTCACTTCTCAAGAGTGTTCGTCGTGTGGAGAACGTATAAAAAAATCTCTTTCTGTTCGTACTCACATCTGCACAAAATGCGGTACAGTATTGGATCGCGATCACAACGCTAGCCTGAATATTTTGCAAAAAGGACTGGAACAATTACTTGTAATGAGCTAAAACACTCAAACTGTAGGGCAAGGTTATGTCCGAACAGTATAATCTTCGCCTGTGGAGATTGTGTAAGACGTAATGAGACACCTCATTATGCTGTAATCGTGGAAGCAGGAAGCCCCTTCTTCAATCAATCCGTAAGGTTGATAAGGGGTTATTCACAATAACAAAATGGTCAGGATGAAAGTCTATCCTCATATCCGCATGTTCTTGAAGAAAGTATTTTATATTTTGTAAATCAGGAATCAAAGGACTATAGTAATCCCATACTGGCAGTTCAGGATGATCCACAAGTGGGATAATCTTTGATGTTAATCGAAAAAAGTGAATATCATGAGCAATATTATGAAATGGTCGAAATAAAATGAAAGAGTTCCACTTTTTATCAATCAGCTACGTACAAACACATAATAAAACCCCACCTGTTATAATTATTAACTGGTGGGGTTTCTATTTGACTTCTTCCTCAACTGGGACATCCATTTGTGTTTTTCACGTCCTTTTCTTTATATGGCTAATTTGCTGTACTCATCTAACTGTTCTTCCGTTAAATTTTTGATGAAATAGTGATAATTAATCGACTCCATCCCATAGCCCTTACAAATACTTAAATAACTCTCATACGCTTTACGGTACATTTCCATTAACATGTCCTCCTTCTGTTATATAACAATTTATTTTACTTGTTAATAATATATAACAATGGTATCGTGCTGTCAATATTTTTTAAGGATTTTATGTTTTTGATCTACAACTTTCCTAACAAACATCAAAAAAAGACTTAGCAAAAATATGCTAAATCCTTTTTTATGATTCTTCTTAATACTGGTATATGTACAATTTATTTATAGACACTAATCACATACCCCTTGTATCGGCCCCACCTACGCCAAATACTACGACGACCACACATGTCATCCAACCCATATATAATTATAAAATAAAATACAAAATTTACCTATCTTTATTATAACAAAAATTCCGACAATATCCTTTTAGTTATTGATAATTTAGAAGGTTCCACGCACTTCATGTCGAATGGAGGATCTTTTTAGAAATAAATAATATTCTACCGAGTTGTTTTGTGAAATAGATAATGCTCATCCATACATCAATTAATGGAGAATAATATGCAATCCGTAAGCTTTGTACGGTGAAAGAGTATGGTGTACAAGTAACAAAAAAAGATGAACCAGGCAAAGCCAAGTTCATCTTCTCCATTTATAACAACAAAATTAATGAGATTCTATAGGATCTTTCAATTGTGCTTCTGCATGTACTTCTTGCTTTTTAATAAAGTACTTCAGCAACGGTGGTGTTACTATTGTCGTTATAATGACTACGATGATGATTGTCGTAAAATATTCTGGAGCGAGTAGGTTTTCACTTAATCCAAGTGCTGCCAAAATAAGGGCTACTTCTCCTCTGGAGATCATTCCTGCACCTATTGTAATAGAAGAACGAGTATTAAATCCTGTCAACCTTGCCCCAATACCAGCACCAACCATTTTAGTAATAATGGCTACAAGCGATACTAAAATGATGATAAAAATATTATCTATAAAACCCTTCAAATGTAACAGTTAGTCCGATGCTGACAAAGAAGATCGGCACGAACAATGTATAGGCAATCGGTTCAACTTTCTTTTCTACTTCTTCTTTAAATTCAGTTTGAGAAATCGCAATTCCAGCTGCAAAAGCACCAATAATACCGGCAATTCCAAAAAATTCGGCAATATAGGCAAATAAGAAGCAAAGTGCTAAAGCAATACTCATGGCAGGCTGAGTTATTTTAATTCGACCAAGCTTGCTCATCACAAAAGGTACACCTTTCCATGCTAATAACGCAATGATGACAAAAAACGCTACTTTCCCGCCAATAACAGTCACAACATTAACCTCGCTACCTACTAAGAAGCTCATCATGAATGCTAAAGCTACAACAACAATAATATCATCTGCAATCGCAGCCCCTAATACGGTTGTACCCTCTCTACTTTGAAGTTTTCCAAGTTCTTTAAAGGTTTGAACCGAGATACTAACAGAAGTCGCACATAATAGAAGTCCAAGGAAAATGGCATGATGTTGATCCATACCTATTGCAATTCCTGAGAGATATCCACCGATTAATGGTAAAATAACACCACCAAATGCTACGGCTAAGGATGAATTTTTATTTCGATTTAACTCCTTCAAATCAGTTTCAAGTCCCGCTATAAACATTAACAAGAGGACCCCAATATGACTTAGTGCTTCTATAACCTCCGTGTTTTGTACCCAGCCTAATACAGCTGGCCCAATAATCACACCGATGATTAATTTTCCTAATACAGATGGCTGGCCAAATCGTACCGAAATCACACCAGCAATTTTTGTAGCAATAATGATGATAAATAACTGTAGAAATAGTTCCAAATTCTTTCCCCCTTTTAAAAAAATGCAAAAAGAGCCCGTCAGTGACAGGCTCCTCCAATTTGTTTCTTTATATTCATATTGTTAAGTAATAATATCATAAATTCCCAAAAAAGTGAAGGTGTTTTTAACCAATGGGTTGCAATCATAAAAATATGAGGGGAAAGATTTCGAGAACATGTTAAAGATGAAAAAGGTGTTCAAACAAGATTTGTTAGCCGTCTTACTCTTAATACCTTGGATTTAGCCAATGATAAAACTCTATTAAACTATGTTTTGGGGAATCATAGCTTAAGAAAGAGTAATCAATAAAATCAACATATTTATTCACAGTGGTTTTTCGATTTTTCATCGTTGGAGTTTTATATGGTAATGGCAGAATCTGATTGAGTTGTGGATACTCCTCATAGACAATGGATAGTGTACGAAAAGTTCTTTTTTTTGTTTGATGACGGGCAGTCATTTTCTGTAGCTCATTGTAATCAATTTTGTCACCAAAATGGATAATTAATTGAATGATATCAATAAAATACTTCCAGGAGTCTAAATTATGTCGCCATCCATGTAGACAAATCAGATAGAATGTATGTAAATCTGAAAGTTCCTTGATATGCTCATACCCTTCTATAGTCGTGCTATCATTCCACAGCTCCTCGATTTGAAAGTTTGCTGTGTTTTCTTTAACTATATGCCAATGAAGTTCGACCGTTAAAGGTATGTTAGACATTGGGAGTGGTTTACTGTAGCTAGAATGAAAATGATAAGGAATCCGTGTTTCTTCTATTATATAACCGATTTTTTCACCGCTTCTATCTGCTCTTTCTAGATCTCTCGCTTAAAGAAGGTCAATATCTGAAGTTGGTCGTGCACCAAGATGATGAAAGTACTTTTTCGGCAAAACATCGTCCTTATAATAGGGTTTACGTCAATCCTTAATTTCTCAAATAATTGGAGAATTTGTCTCTGTTTGATTTTAATAAAAATATTTGATATAATTCGCTTTTGATATTTTTCTTATGTGCTTCGTTGAAAAATAGCTGGTGTATTGTTTAAGCTTCCTTTGTTGCTTTAGTAAATATATAGGCTTGAGAATAGATATTTGATTGTTCAATTTCTGCTAAGATATTCTCGAAGTTTGGTAACCGGTGTATCAGGCTCAATTAATTGTGTAACAAATTAGAGCTCAATATTTATCGCCCTCTCATTCGGCCACAGCCGATATTGGGTTTCTTTTCTCACGATTGTACTGAATGTTATACAATTTTTCATATAAACCTTTGTTTTGCAAAAGTTCTTCATGACTACCCATCTGAACGATTTCTCCATTTTCAATGGCAATAATCACATCGGCATTTTGAATCGTAGATAATCGATGTGCAATGATGATCGTCGTTCGATCTTTCATTAGCTGCTGTAAGGCTTTTTGTACATAAAGCTCTGTTTCACTATCAAGAGCTGAGGTCGCTTCGTCTAATAATAGAATTGGTGCGTTTTTCAAAATAGCTCGAGCGATGGCGAGTCGCTGCTTCTGCCCACCCGATAAGCGAATGCCTCTTTCCCCTATCTTCGTGTCGTATCCTTCGGGAAGCGACATAATATAATCATGTAAATAGGCTTGGCTACAGGCTTGCGTCATTTCTGATTCAGTAATGTTTGGACGTGCAATCTGCAAGTTTTCTCGAATCGTCCCACTGAACAGAAAAGTCTCCTGTGGCACATAGGCAATGGCACTTCTTAGTTCTTCAGAGTGAATAATCAGGAGTAGATCTATTATTAATTAAAACATGACCTTGTTCGGTTTATAGAAGCCTTGAAGCAAATTGAATAACGTACTTTTCCCTGCCCCACTTGGTCCAACAAGAGCCACGACTTTTTCAACTGGAATATCTAACTGAAATGTATTAAAAATGGTTTGATTTTGTTCATAGCTAAATGTAACATTTTGAAAACGAATAGATGAAACAGTAGTTATAGCCTTATTGTAGAAGGTAATCCATGAGATTCAGGCTCAAGATCAAGTACGGTGGAGAGTCTTTCAACTGCGGTTGCCGATCTTTGAAAGCTTGCCCACATGGAAGCTAAACCAGTTAACGGATTTACTAAATAATTTACAAGATTTAAATAGATTAATAACGATCCTACTGTCATTTCTCCTTTAAATACAAAATAAGCACCTAAACAAAGACTAAATAAAAAGTAGAAGGAACATAATAATTCACCAGCTGTAAAAAACCAAGCTCTCAATTTAGAATTGGCAATTTCCAAACGATACAGTTCATCATTCTTCTTGTAAGAGTTTATTGAATGTAAACTTTTCCAATGTAAAGGAACGAATCACAGTGAGTCCAGAGAACGTTTCATTAAGAATCGTATTGATTTTTCCAAATAAAGTATAAATCCTCCGATTATTTCTGCGTAATAATAGACCGAAAAAAACACCAAAAATGATGGCCAAAGGAGCGACAATCAAGCTAATTAAACATATGATCGGATTTATTTGATATAAGTAAAGAAAGACAGCGATATAGATGATTGGAAGCCTAATTAATTCAATTAAGCTACTCCCGATGACCCCATCAATACTATGAACATCATTGTTAAAATGCGACAGAAGATCACCCGATTCAAGAGTAGCTAATTTACTAGCGGGCAATCGTAAAATATGACTAAATAAATATGATTTCAAATCCTTTTTAATACCGCTAATCGCTACCGTTTCATAAATGATATAAAAGTAAGAAGAAATAATATTTAATAAAATGAGGCCTACACCAATAGGTACTAAATTTTTGATTCGATCAAGATTACTAGAAATAGCGGCATCTGTTAGATTTCCAAAGAACCATGCAAACGCCAACGTAAAGAAAATTTCAATTACTAAAATAAAAGACAAAATAAAATAGGCTTTCTTATACTGAAGAACAAAAGGTTTTAGTAAGGTAAATGTTTTTTGAAAATCACTCCATGCAAAATAAGGTCTAACCATTGTTAATATTTTATTTTTCATTGAATCACTCCATCATTGCTCATTTACTTACTCTATATAAATTATGTTTAATTTTTCAACATGAGATTCAGATGAAATGATTGAATTATCAGCATATGAAGTAGGTTTCATCTGTTGGAAATGAATCGGACTTATATAAGTCCCACTCAATGTTCCAACGTGTAAAGTGAAAATTCACTCAGTGGGTGTTTTCTTCATCCCCACTGAGTGTTAGTTGAGGCCCACACGATTGGGATCTGGTGTTCTTAGTCTCAAAAATGGTTTGATTTTGCTCATAGCTAAATGTAACATTTTGAAACGAATTGAGGAAACAGTAGTTATAGCCTTATTGTAAGAGGGTAATCCATGAGATTCAGGCTCAAGATCAAGTACGGTGGAGAGCCTTTCAACTGCAGTTGCCGATCTTTGAAAGCTTGCCCACATAGAAGCTAAACCAGTTAAAGGATTTACTAAATAATTCACAAGATTTAAGTAGATTAATAACGATCCTACTGTCATTTCTCCTTTAAATACAAAATAAGCACCTAAACAAAGACTAAATAAAAAGTAGAAGGAACATAATAATTCACCAGCTGTAAAAAACCAAGCTCTTAATTTAGAATTGGCCATTTCTAAACGATACAGTTCATCATTCTTACTTGCGAGTTTATGGAATGTCAATTTTTCCAATGTAAAGGAACGAATCACAGTGAGTCCAGAGAACGTTTCATTAAGAATCGTATTGATTTTTCCAAATAAAGTATAAATCCTCCGATTATTTCTGCGTAATAATAGACCGAAAAAAAACACCAAAGATGATGGCCAAAGGGGCTACAATCAAGCTAATTAAACATATTATTGGATTTATTTGATATAAGTAAAGAAAGACAGCAATATAGATGATTGGAAGCCTAATTAATTCAATTAAGCTACTCCCTATGACCCCATCAATACTTTGAACATCATTGTTAAAATGCGACAGAAGATCACCCGATTCAAGAGTAGCTAATTTTCTAGCGGGCAATCGTAAAATATGACTAAATAAATAGGATTTCAAATCCTTTTTAATACCGCTAATCGCTACCGTTTCATAAATGATATAAAAGTAAGAAGAAATAATATTTAATAAAATGAGGCCAATGCCAATTGGTACTAAATTTTTGATTCGATCAAGATTACTAGAAATAGCGACATCTGTTAGATTTCCAAGAAACCATGCAAACGCCAACGTGAAGAAAATTTCAATTAGTAAAATAAAAGACAATATAAAATAGGCTTTCTTATACTGAAGAACAAAAGGTTTTAGTAAGGTAAATGTTTTTTGAAAATCGCTCCATGCAAAATAAGGGCTAACGAATGTTAATATTTTATTTTTCATTGAATCAC
>CAVVWH010000014.1:0-74420 GCA_963751845.1 uncultured Bacillaceae bacterium | reverse complement strand
TTAAATCGGCGAATTGGTTGTAAAATCTATTCAAATTATGGTTATTCCGAAGGCCCTGCAACTCATTTTACACGTTCGACGGATGATTTGAATATTACAAGCATCAGTTTTGGACAAGCTGCGGATTGGGTGGAAACAAAAATCATCGATGATAAAGGAAACGAGTTACAGGCTCCATGCGAGGGAGAAGTTTTGGTAAGAGGTGCAAACTTTATTTCGGATCTTTATGTAGATCAACCAACAAATAATAAAAAAATGTTTGATGAGGAAGGATGGTTTCATTCCGCAGATATTATCCGGTTAGACCAGAATGGGTATGGGATATTCATTTCTCGGAAAGATGATCTAATTAATCGTGGCGGATACAAGATTGATCCTCGTGAAATTGAAGAGGTTCTTTTTACTCATCCCATGATTAATCAAGTAGCAGTTGTTGGTATGCCTGATGAAAGATTAGGAGAAACGAATTGCTGCTTTTATTATTCCTAACAATCCGATGAACACAGTCTCATTGGAAATTGTATCAGCTTTTCTTCATGAAAAAGGCATAACGAACAAGCATTGGCCAGAAGTTGTAAAAATAGTGGAGAGTTTTCCTATGACGGCTTCTTTGGTAAGATTCAACGATTTGCGTTACGAGAGCAGACAAAAGACCTGAAATTAAGTCTATGATATATCTGTTATTTTAATATATCCCACCCTCGTTTTATATAAAGTTTTTGCCATGCTTGATTTTATTTTAAATTGAGATAATTATTCTAAAATCTAGAACTTTATTCTATTTTTTAAAATGATAAGAATCATGTTCTTTCTATATTATTTTACAAAGCCTCTGAATAAGAGGTTTTTTTGCGTCTTTCTATGCGGAAACATTCTTGTTTCGCAATATCGTCTTACACTTTTGCGAATCTTTATTGCGAATTGTATATTTTTCTGGTTTTCCACCAGATAGATAAAGAGATTAATTGTTGGCACGGAAATTGCATTATAGATTGATGTAAAGAGAAAAAGAAAAGGGAGTGTTTTTTTGACTAAAACTGCACTGATTACGGGAAGTTCACGGGGAATTGGCCGTGCAACAGCGCTTACATTGGCAAGTCAAGGATTTAATATCGTTGTTCATTATAAAAAGAATGAAGAGGCTGCTCGTGAGGTGTTAGCCGAAATCGAAAAACTAGGTGTTACGGGTATTGCTATCGGTGCCGACATGGAAAATACAGAAGAAATTCGGGCGATGTTTCAAGAGGTTCGTGAGCAAATAGGCTCCTTGGATGTTCTAGTCCTAAATGCGGCTGCCACTGCTTTTAAACCACTGAATGACCTAAAGGAACATAATATGGATCGAACTTTTAATCTCACAGTCAAAGGTGCTTTAGTTGCTGTCCAAGAGGCGACACCATTAATGACCGGTCGTTCTGCTAAAATTGTTACGGTTTCTGGATTTGACAGCTTTAAATATGTTCCTTATCACGGAATGCTTGGAGCAGCAAAAGCTTCATTGGAATCTCTGACTCGATACTGGGCATGTGAATTAGCTGAACATGGAATTAATGTAAATTCAGTGAATCCAGGAGCGATTGATACAGATTCATCCCGAACGTATGCGGGTGATAAATGGTCATCTTGGGAAAAAGAATGGCTGGCCGCAACACCTCAAAGGCCGCTTAGGAAATCCACAGGATATAGCTGGAGTGATTGCTTTTCTATGTTCGCCAGCTGCTGACTTTATTTGTGGACAAACCATTGTTGTTGATGGTGGGATAACACTAACTTCACCACCTTTTAATCCTTGATTCTATACGGAAAATAGATAAGAAAATTTTTAATAAATTATTAGATAACTAGGGGGAATGAACCATGCTAAACTTTTCATTTACCGATGAACAAGAGGAGTTTCGTAAAGTATTAAAGGAATTTACGAAGGCTGAATTATTGCCAACATATATGGAATGGGATCGAAAAGGAGAATTTCCACATCATTTATGGACGCAGATGGGAGAGTTAGGACTTACAGGTTTACGTATTCCTGCTAAATATGGCGGCAGTGAGGTTGATTGTGTAACGACAGGAATTGCTGCAGAAGAAATTGGCCGAGGTAATTTTAGTATGACTGCAGCCGTATCTTCGAATGCCTTAATCGGAGAAATTCTTACGAAACACGCATCTGAGGAAATCAAAAGTAAGTGGTTACCTCCTTTCGCAAGTGGGGAGAAGATTATAGGAATTGCCATCACAGAACCAGGTTCGGAATCAGATGCTGGAGGCTTGAAAACAAAAGCAGAAAGATTGGATGGTTCGTATGTTATAACTGGTGAAAAGTCAGGGATTACGTTAACCACAGTCGCCGATGCATTTATTGTGTTTGCTAAAACGGATCCTGAGCTTGGGTCTCGCGGTGTAAGCGCCTTTTTAATTGAATCGGACCGTGGAGGCTTTGAAAGAAAAGGGTATGAAGATATGGGGAATGTACCGACTGGACGTGGTTCCTTGTATTTGGATAAAGTTGAAATACCAAAAGAGAACTTAATTGGTGAGGAAAATAGAGGATTTAATGCGGTAATGAATGGGTTTGATTTTAGCCGATTATTACTTGGTTTGCAGGCTTTAGGTGCTGCACAACAAACATTGGAGGAAACGATTGAACATGTGAAAACGAGAGAATCCTTTGGTAAACCGCTAGGAAAATATCAAGGCATCTCCTTTCCTATAGCAGAGCACTATTCAATGATGGAATTAATTCGTTTACAGTGCTACCGCGGTCTATGGATGCGTGATGAGGGAATCACTCATACATCAGAAGCGGCTATGTGTAAGTGGCTAGGACCGAAAGTATCAGCAGAGGTTATTCATGATTGTTTACTCATGAATGGACATTATGCGTACACGAAAGAAATGCCAATCGAGCAAAGATTACGTGATGTCATGGGAATGGAAATAGGTGATGGAACGGCTCAAATTCAAAAATTAGTCATTGCTAGGGGATTATTTGGTAAAGAATTTAGGCCTTAATGATTTTTATCAAGATGAATGCGGCCATCCTCATGTTATAAAATATTCAGAAAGCAGGGATCAAAATTGAATTTACAGATGATTAAGCTGAATTTAGATAAGGAAATCGCCTATATTACCCTTAACCGTCCACAGGCATTAAATGCCGTCAATCCACAAATGCTCACAGAATTAAATGAAGCAATTGATACGATAGAAAAGGATAAAGAAATAAAAGTTGTCATCATCACAGGAAATGATCATGTATTTGCTGCAGGAGCAGATATCGTTGAAATTTGTTCGTTTACATCATCTTCTCAATTTTTAAAGGCATCGGAAAGAGGACATGATGTATTGCTTAAATTAGAGCATTTAAGTAAACCGAGTATCGCAGTCGTTCAAGGGATTGCTTTCGGAGGTGGATGTGAAATTACTCTAGCTTGCGACTTTCGCGTTGCCGCTGATAATGCTAAATTTGGCATTCCCGAAATCAAACTCGGCTTAATTCCTGGTTGGGGTGGTGCTTCACGTTTCAAAGTTGTCCCATTTCCTAAATTCAAGGAAATGCTTTTAACTGGGGAACCGATTACGGCAACTGAAGCAGCATCGCTTGGCCTTGTAAATAAAGTGGTATCTGGCAATCATGTCATGGAGGCAGCGCTTGAATTGGCCAGTCATCTAACAAATAAATCTCCAATCACCATGCGGGCAGCAAAAAAATTAGCCAATATTCAGCTGAACGCTGATTTACAAACAGCGATTGAATTAGAAAAGCAAACAATCTCTGTTTTATATAGTACGGATGATCAAATTGAAGGCACAACGGCCTTTGTTGAAAAAAGACAGCCAGTTTGGCCAGTTTAAAATGGGATGAAGAAATGAATCATCAAAAATTGAGGAGGCAAAATAGATGGAAAAGTCTTAAAAATAAGGTTGCTATTGTAACCGGAGCCGGACGAGGAATTGGACGTGAACTTGCCTTGCTTTTAGCAAAAGAAGGAGCCAAAGTGGTTGTTAATGATTTAGGTGGTAGCTCAGATGGTACGGGGGCTGATGTACAAGTAGCGGACGAAACAGTACAAGCCATAAGAGCGTTTGGTGGTGAAGCAATTGCCAACTATGATTCGATCACGGAATATGAAAATGCAGAAAAGATTGTTCAAACGGCTTTAGAAGGAATTTGGGCGTTTAGATATTGTTGTGAATAATGCTGGTATTGTTAGAGATCGAATGATATTTAAAATGTCAGAAGCAGAATGGGACGCGGTTATTGCTGTTCATTTAAAAGGATCCTTTAATCTGACGAGAGTAGCAGCACCTTATTTTAAGGAACAAAAGAGTGGACGATTTATTAATTTCACCTCTACCTCCGGATTAATTGGAAATCTTGGTCAGGCTAATTATTCAGCTGCTAAGTTAGGAATCGTTGGACTGACTAAATCAACAGCTATTGATATGGCTAGATACAACGTAACGGCAAATGCTATTGCCCCTTTTGCTTGGAGTAGATTAGTAGGAACGAAACCAACTGAGACTGATGATCAGAAGGAAAAAGTGGATAAACTCAAACAAATGTCGCCTAATCTAATAGCACCAATGGTTGCCTATTTAGCAACTGATGATGCTGCAGATGTATCTGGTCAAATTTTTGGAGTGAGAGGTAAAGAAATCATCTTATTCTCACAACCTAAACCGATTCGCTCTGCGTATAATTCCGAGGGCTGGACAGTTGAAAGCCTTTCTGGAATAAAACAATCGTTTAAAGCTGATTTTACCCCTGTTCAAACAAGCGCTGATTTGTTCAACTGGGATCCATTAGTTTAATAGAGTAATCATTTTTAATGATATTGAGGTGAATTACATGACAAATGTAAAAGATTTAATTGGAATTGAATTTAAACCTTATCGTTATGAAATAGAAAAAGGGAAAATTAAAGAGCTAGTAACAGCAATAGGCGATGATAATCCCATTTATACAAGTATTGAAGCGGCAAAAGCTGCTGGATATGAACGAATTCCCGTACCGCTTACCTTTCCGAACGTTATTGACCTATGGGGTGGCCATGGGTTTGAGGAAAAAGTAGAGAAGTTGAAATTAAATCCAGTTGGAGTATTAAATGGCGAACAGGAGTTTGAATTTTTTGGAGACATGTATGCTGGAGATGTGATGACTGTTACAAGTAAGGTGGTCAATGCTGATACGAAAAAGGGGTCAACAGGGAAAATGGAATTAATTACAACAGAGAACCAATATAGAAATCAACACGGTGAGCTAGTTGCGATTTCGAGAAATGTACTTGTGAATCGTGTATAAATGCTATGAAGCAGGGGGGAAAAAGGTGAACATTGAGCTATTAAAAGAGGGAGATATTTTCCCTACAATTAAAAAAAATCCAATAACACGGGTCCAACTAGTAAGGTATGCTGGTGCATCAGGAGATTTTAATCCACTTTCACACGGTCGAGGAAGTAGGTGAGAAAGCAGGTTCAGGAATTATCGCTCATGGGATGTTAATTATGGGAATGGTCGCCCAGGGTGTTACCACCTGGATTCCCCGCAAACACATTCGTAAATCTGAAAGTTCGTTTTCAAAAAATGACGTTTCCAGGAGAAGAAATTGAAATTTCAGGAAAAGTGCTGAAAAAGGGACCAAACAATCACTTAATTTGTGAAGTGTTGGCTATGAATCGTAATGGTGAGGTAAAAGCGTCGGGACTATTTGAGGCAACAGTTCCATCTGAGCTATAGGAATTATTTCTCCGGAAATATTTTCTGAAAATTTAAAAAATATATGTAAAGGAGCATTGTCTATGATTGATTTTACAGTTCCTGATGAGATAAAAGAAGTTATTGCTTCCATTGAAAAGTTCATTGATAGAGAAATTGAGCCAATAAAAAAGAATTGTCAAAAACAGTTAGAGAGCGAAAGGTACTATTATGACGAAAATGGTCTATTTTCACAAGAAATTCAAGATGCTATGCGTCAAATAAGGATGAAATCTGCTGAGGCTGGTTTTTACAATATGTTTGGCAATCCCGAACTTGGTGGAAATGGTGATGTCTTTGGTCCAACTGCTGTTGCTCTCGTTCACGAAGCATTAATGAGAAAATATGGCTATGATCCGCTCATTATGGAAATTTTTCCAGGTGGATTATTTACTAATGGATTGACCCCAGTATTATTAGGCTTGCAGCCTGACGTACAAGCAGAAATTTTACCAGGTGTAGCAAGTGGAGAAACACTGCTTTGCTTTGGTTTAAGTGAACCAGATGCAGGGTCTGATGTTTGGAATATTAAAACAAAAGCTATCAAAGACGGGGATCATTGGGTCATTAATGGAACGAAGCAATGGATTTCCTATGCACCATATGCTCAGTATGCGATGGTTTTTGCGATTACTGATTCGGAATCATTCACTCAAAGAAAAGGTGGTATCACATGTTTTCTAGTGCCATTTGACGGAAAAACTTGTGTAAGTACCTCTGTGATTCCCATCTTAGGACATTTAGGGGGACGTATCGGAATCGTATCATTAGAAAATGCGCGCGTTCATGAAAAATATATCATCGGGGATCTTCATAAGGGATTCGGCAAGGCGCTTCATGGAGTAGATATTGGTCGAGTGGTGATGGCGGCAAATTGTATTGGTGCTGCACAATGGTGTTTGAATAAAGCGATTGATTATGCCAATGAGCGAAAAACATTTGGTGTGACGATTGGCAATCATCAAGCCGTGCAAATCATGCTAGCTGATTGTGCTATGGAAATTTACGCTGCCCGTAACATGCTGCTAAATTGTGCCTGGAAGATGGAAAACAATGAAAAACTCCCTGTTAAAGAAATTTCGATGATTAAGGCTTTTTCAACGGAAATGCTCCAACGAGTCGCTGACCGATGTATGCAGATTCATGGAGGGATGGGGTTAACAAATGAACTGAAATTAGAGGAAGTATGGAGATGGGCAAGATCGCAACGAGTACCAGATGGAACGACGGAAATACAAAAACGGACCATTGCCAAAAGACTGCTGCAAGGAGACCGTCAATTCACCTAAAAAATAGAATGGATAGTCAATTTTCTAGTTTTACCTTTTTAGTTGGCTATCCTAGGTATTTGTAAAAATTTTCAATATGATAAAAAGGAGAAATGAAAATGATTGAACATATGGTCGCATTTACATTTACATCATCTACAACAAAGGAGCAAAAAAATGAAGCAATTCGTAGATTAAAAAATCTCAAACAAGAAATTCCAGGAATCTTAGACATTCAAGCAGGTCATAATTTTTCTGAGAAAAATCAAGGCTATGAATTGGGGCTTACTGTGCGATTAGTAGACAAAAAAGCCCTTGATGAATATGGTCCACATCCTAAACATGAAGATGTAAAAGCATTTCTTAAAAATATTGGACTGATAGACATGCTTGTTTTGGATTTTGAATGTTGATTATATAACAAAATGATTATAATTTAATTTACGGTAATATGATTATGTAAACATAGTTTAAGCGATTTTCAAAGTTATTTTTCCACCAAGTATGTATATGTGCTTATCCTTCAAGAAGATCCACATATTTCTCATCGTTAGATGAATTTAGATGTGTCTCTACATTTGGAAATTATAGAGACATACATAGATTTCTTGTATATTACTCTACAAAACTTCTGATTCGGTATGATGGATTGATTTTTTCATAAATCTACTATTTTACTCCTTCCAATGTATGTTTATAAAACCATTCTAAAAATTAAAACTCAATTCTAATTTTTAGAATTTCAAAATAAGATAGACACCACAGTTATAAAAGCGTTTCTACGATGATTCATTCTTATTTTTATAATTATTCAATTGGAAGCAGAATGAAGATGAGTGCTATATACACCTTTTCATTTTGGCATGAAACTTGCACTACTAATAAGTAGATTAGAAAATCAATAACCATCAATAGCGGTTATTAATCAGAAGGATGGTGAAGATATGTTTCAGAATATACGTGTTTTAGATTTTACTCGGGTTTTTTCAGGTCCTTTTTGCACTCAAATGCTCGCTGAATTAGGTGCAGATGTGATAAAAGTGGAAGAACCTAAAAGTGGCGATGAAACTAGAGGGTGGTACCCTGTTAAGGATGAGTGGAGCGGTTACTTTATGGCTTTGAACCGCAGCAAACGATCATTAACATTAAACCTTAAAGAGGATAAAGCGATTGAAATTATAAAAGAAATAATCAAAACATGTGATGTGGTGGTAGAAAACTTTGCCCCAGGAGTTGTCCAGCGATTAGGAATCTCCTATGAAGATCTCAAACAAATAAACCCTAATATTATTTACTTAAGTTTATCAGCATACGGACAGTCTGGTCCAAATCGAAAAATTAAAGGGTATGACCCAATTATTCAAGCAGATGCTGGGGTAATGAGCATCACGGGTGAAAAAGGAGGTGCACCAGTCAAAACGATGTTCCCTATTGCTGATATTTCTTCCAGTTTATATGGAGCCTTCGCTGTTGCTGCGGCATTGTACAAACGAGAAGTGACATCAGAAGGTGAGTATATAGATATTGCCTTATACGATTCAGTTGTTTCTTTAATGGGAATTCTTGCGGCTATTCCTTTCTTTAAAAATGAAGTACCCGAGAGATTAGGCTCTGAACACCCGCATCGAGTGCCTAGTCGAAATTTTATGACGAGTGATGATTCTTATATACATGTCATTTGTAATAACAATCAATGGTCCATTCTTTGTGAAGTCTTGCAATTAGATGAAAAGTATCGGAACGAACCTTATTCAACAGATCTTGGTAGGCTGGAAAACAGGGAAGAAATCGATCAAGTGGTTCAGGCAGCTTTACTATTGAAAACCGGAACAGAATGGATCGAGTTGTTGCAACAGGCGGGTGTTCCATGTTCGCTTGTTCATGATTTGAATCAAGTATTGAATAGCGAACAAACCCAGTCAAGGGAACTGCTACTCAATTGGGTACAAGATAGCTTAGGTGAGGTAAAAGGATTGAACTTTCCATACAAGTTTCTTAACTCAGAGACCAAGGTAACAAGACCTGTTCCAAAACTAGGTGAACATTCTACTGAAATCCTCGAAGACTTTGGTTATTCACAAATCCAAATTAGCAATCTGAAAAAAGAAGGAATTATCTAAATACATTTATTAGGAGGAATGAAACATGAATTTCGAATTAACGGCTGAACAAGAAATGTTGAAAAAAGTAACGCGTGATATTTGTAAAAATTTTGACGATGAATATTGGAGACATATTGAAAAAGAGCATGTATTCCCGACTGAATTTTGGGAAGCATGTGCTGAAGCTGGATTAATTGGCGTATTAATCTCAGAAGAATATGGCGGTGCTGGTCTTACTATAACGGATGCTGTTATTATCCTAATGGAAATTGCAAAATCAGCAGCAGGCATGGATGGTGCCTCCACTATTCACTTATCAATGTTTGGAGCCAATCCATTATTTTATCACGGAAATAAAGAACAATTACAAAAATACTTGCCCGACGTTGCTAGTGGAAAACTTCATGTGTGTTTTGGAGTAACAGAACCTAATGCAGGAACGGATACAGCAAGAATTACGACCTTTGCGAAAAAGCAAGGTGATAAATATATCATCAATGGTCATAAAGTATTTATAACGAAGGCGCAAAAAGCAGAGCGAATTTTATTACTAACACGTACCACCCCTTATGAAGAGGTCGAGAAAAAAACAGACGGCATGTCATTATTTTTTGCTCCGCTTGACCGTTCAGCCATTACAATCAAAGAAATTGAGAAGATGGGTCGTAATGGAATCGACACTAATGAACTGTTTATTGAAAACTTAGAGGTTGATGAGTTTGATCTAATTGGTGAAGAAGGAAAAGGATTTTATTATCTGCTAGACGGCTTAAATCCAGAGAGAATGCTGATTGCTGCGGAAGCATGTGGTATGGGCTACGGAGGAATTGAAAGAGCTGTTCAATATGCAAATGAACGAAAGGTATTTGGTAGACCTATTGGTCAGAACCAAGGCGTTTCATTTCCGTTAGCGGATGCGTATTCTCATTTGCGGGCAGCTGAGGCATTAATCTATCAAGCTTGCTGGCTTTATGAAAACGGTAAACCTTGTGGAGCAGAAGCAAACATGGCGAAATTACGGGCATCAGAAGCTGGGTTTAGTGCAGTGGATGCCGCTTTTCAAACGTTTGGAGGCTATGGTTACGCCAAAGAGTATAATATCGAACGAATTTATAGAATGGCTCGTTTACCAAGGATTGCACCAATTACAAATGAATTGGTCAAAGCTTTTGTCGCAGAGAAAGTGTTAGGATTGCCAAGATCATATTAATTTCGAATAAGACAATTGAAGTGAGGGGATAAAAT
The DNA here is from genome assembly GCA_963751845.1 of uncultured Bacillaceae bacterium. GTDB lineage: Bacteria > Bacillota > Bacilli > Bacillales > DSM-1321 > Peribacillus. The sequence goes on along the minus strand of CAVVWH010000014.1, from coordinate 64,050 downwards.
GAAACCAATACGAACGATGTTATTTGTTCCTGGCTCTAAGTCAAACTGGTTTACGAAAATAGCAACCTATGGTTCAGATACTATCATTCTCGATCTGGAAGACAGTGTACCTGTAAATCTAAAATACGATGCCAGAAATCATGTATCTCAAGCAATTGCTCCCTTAACAGAACAAGATCAGCGTATATATGTACGCATCAATAGAGGGCCTTATGGATTTGACATCGATGATTTAGAAGCTATGATTCAACCTAAACTTGAAGGAATCGTGTTACCAAAAATCAATGGACCTGAGGATGTTGACACGATTACCAGTCTAGTTGCTGAAATTGAGTACAAGAAAAATATCGAAGTTGGTTCAACAAAATTTATCGCTACCTTGGAAACCGCTCGTTCGATCTATTTAGCTTATGAGATTGCGATAAAGGAGCGAGTAGTTGCATTGGCTGGAGTTAGCCCCGCAAATGGTGATGTAGCCCGTTCAGTAGGATATCAATGGACATCTGAAGGCTTAGAAAGACTGTATATTCGGTCAAAAGTAGTATTAGCAGCACGTGCAGCTAATATTATTCCAATCGGTGGGCTCTGGCAGGATATTCATGACTTGGATGGACTAAGGACTGCGGCTAAGTTTAATAGACAGCTAGGCTTCTCTGGTGAAATGATCGTTCATCCTTCTCATGTTTCTATTGTAAATGAAGTGTATTCACCTACTGAACAAGAAATTGCACATTATAAAGGGATGATTGAAACATTTGAAAACGCTTTAAAAACAGGTGCAGGAGCCGTTTTATACGAAGGAGAACATATAGACTATGCCCATGTAAACACAGCCAAACAAATGCTACTATTTGCGGAAAGCTTAAAAAAATAGACACATAATGGAATGCAGACGTGAAATGAGCTAGAAGTTAGTTGGTGAATTTTCAAATGATGTCTGCATTCTTTTATTATAAAAAAATGGCAGGTTAAACCTATTGAACTATTAAATAAGGAGTGATTTAGATGAATAAAAGAGCGATTTCAGTGAATAGAGGAAAATATTTCGATGAATTAAATATTGGAGATGTATACGAACATGCAATCACCCGAACGGTAACAGAAACAGATAATCTACTATTTACGACCTTAACACATAATACACAGCCGCTTCATCTTGATGAAGAATTCGGAAAGGCATCAATCCATGGAAGTATTATTGTGAACAGTATGTTCACGATGGCTTTTGTGGTAGGCATATCGGTTTCGGATTTAACACTGGGGACAACATTAGGAAATTTGGGATACGACGAAGTAAAATTTCCTGCACCGGTCCGAATTGGAGATACGCTTAGGGGTGTAACAGAGGTTATTAATAAAAGAGAATCTAAATCCAATCCAGATAGGGGAATTGTCTGGTTTGATCATAGAGGCTACAACCAAAAAGGCGAATTGGTTGTGACGGCAAAACGTGCAGCGTTAATGATTAGATCCTAAGTAGATAGTTTGAGAGAATTTTTACTAGAAGGAGGAGTCGAAATGGGTGAAAAAGCAGTTTGGACACCGACACCAGAACAAATTAAATCTACAAGATTATTCCAACTTATGAAAAAAAGTGGGTTTTTATATTACAATGATTTTTATAATCGTTCTATACAGGATATTAGTTGGTTTTGGGGTGAAGTCGAGAAGGACTTAGATATTCAGTGGTTTAAGCCTTATGACCAGGTGTTGGACCTTTCCAATGGGAAAAAGTGGCCTGAATGGTTTGTTGGCGGCGAATTAAATATCTCTCATAATGCATTAGATAAATGGTTAGATGATCCGAATGGAAAAGAGAGAACAGCCATCATTTGGGAAGGTGAAGAAGGGAACACTCGTCACTACAGCTATGGTGAATTAGCTGAACAGGTTAATCGATTTGCTAATGGACTGATCCAACAAGGGATTCAAAAAGGCGATCGAGTAGCTCTTTATATGCCAATGATTCCTGAAGTAGCTGTGGCGATGCTTGCCATTTGTAAAATTGGAGCCATCATTACGCCCGTGTTTTCTGGATATGCAGCGGATGCAGTAGCTAAACGCTTACATGATTCAGAAGCGAAAATGTTAATCACCGCTGATGGCTTTTACCGTCGTGGGAAGATAGTCAGGATGAAAGAAGAAGCAGATCAAGCAGTACAAAACAGTCCTTCTATTAATAAAATGGTCGTCATCCGCCGAATGGAAATCGTTGTGCCTTGGTCAGAAAACAGAGATGTTGAGTGGACGGAAATGCTAACGGACAATACGCCTGTACCTACAGCATCCATGAATAGCAGCGACCCATTCTTGCTTATTTATACCTCGGGAACAACAGGAAAACCGAAAGGCATTGTACATACACATGCTGGTTTCCCGATAAAAGCGGCATCAGATGCTGCTTACGGTTTTGACTTACACAAGGATGATGTGCTTTTTTGGTATACAGATGTTGGTTGGACGATGGGACCTATTTTGGTTCTGTCCGCCTTACTAAATGCAAGTACGATGGTTCTCTTTGAAGGCTCTCCTGACCATCCTAATCCTGGACGATTATGGAAATTAGTAGAAGACCATGGGATTACCCATTTTGGCATTTCCCCAACCTTGATTCGATCCTTGATGCAATTTGAAGACAAATGGCATGCTGAACGGAATCTCTCAAGTCTTCGGGTATTTGGTTCAACTGGTGAAGCATGGAATACTGAACCTTGGCTATGGTTATTTAATAAAATTGGTAAAGGTCGAATCCCAATTTTTAATTATTCGGGTGGAACAGAAATTTCTGGTGGGATTCTGGCAAATACGATATTGAAACCGATTGCACCTGTTGGATTTAATTCACGTATGCCTGGGATTGATGCTGATATTTTCAATTCGAATGGACAATCTGTTCAAGGTGAGGTGGGAGAACTTGTCATTAAGCAACCTTGGGTTGGTATGACAAATGGCTTTTGGAAGGACCCTGAACGATACGAGAAAGCGTATTGGAACAGTGAATGGCCTGACATCTGGGTACATGGAGATTGGGTAGAAATGGATGATGAAGGTTTTATGTATGTGACTGGACGCTCAGATGATACGCTCAATATTGCCGGAAAGCGAATGGGTCCTAACGAAATGGAATCTATTTTAGTGGAGCATTCAGACGTTATTGAAGCGGCAACGATTGGAGTACCAGATCCAATAAAAGGTGTAGCAGCTGTTTGTTTCGTTGTATTGAGCTCTAGTGTTACAGCAAATCAAGAATTAGCGGAACAGCTACATGGTCTAATCAGAGAACGACTCGGTAAAGCACTTCAGCCAAAAGTTATTCATTTTATCAATCATTTACCAAAGACACGTAATGGAAAGGTTATGAGAAGAGTCCTTCGTTCATCTTATCTCGGACTTGATATGGGAGATCTTTCATCCCTGGAAAATTCCGATGTTTTGAAGGAAATTTCACAATGTGGGGCACAAAAGATTTAATCTTCCAATCAAGAGGAGGTAAATAAATGAAAGCGTTTATACATGAAGGGAAGCCTGGTCTTGACTATACTTTTTACAAAAAGATAGAAGAGAGAGAACCGAAAAAAGGTGAGGTTAAGGTAAGACTTAAGGCAGCTGGTTTAAATCATCGTGATATTTGGAATCTTTATCGGAGAAAAGAGGATGCCGGTGCAGTAGTACTAGGGTCTGATGGAGCTGGAGTAATTGAAGCATTAGGTGAAGATGTCCAAAATGTTGCTGTCGGTAATGAAGTCATGATTAACCCAAGTCTAGGATGGCCTATTAAAAGTGATGCACCACCAGAGGAGTTTGAAATAATTGGTGTTCCATCACATGGTACATTTGCCGAATATATTGTCATACCAGCTGAAAACGTGGAACCCAAACCAAAACATTTGTCTTGGGAGGAAGCAGGAGTTCTTCCATTAGCCGCCTTAACAGCTTACCGTGCCCTATTTACAAGAGGAAAATTGCAGCCTCATCAATGCGTATTAATTCCTGGAATAGGAAGTGGTGTTGCGACATTTGCACTCCTAATGGCAAAAGCTATTGGTGCACGTGTTATTGTAACCTCTAGAAGTGAAATAAAACGCAGACAGGCTTTGGAACTAGGGGCAGACCTAGCGATTGATAGTGGAAGTGATTGGAATGAAAGTTTATCTGGAGAAAAAGTAGATTTAGTGATTGAAAGTGTGGGACCTGCCACTTTAAATAAGGCGATTGATTCTTTACGTGTAGGAGGAACAATCGTTATATTCGGTGCTACCACTGGAGAAGAGGCTCAAATTAACTTAAAGACTCTCTATTTTGGTCAATTTAATATATTAGGAACAACGATGGGAAGTCATGAGGAATTTAGAGAGATGCTTCAATTTATAGAAACGTATCAAATCAAGCCAGTGATTGATCAGGTGTACCAGCTTGAAGATACAATCAATGCCTTTAAACGTATGGAGGATGGAACACAGTTTGGTAAAATCGGTTTGCTAATAGAATGATAGATATCTTTAGGGGGAGTATGTAATTTACATACTCATAATGAATTTCAATTTCTAGCGATTTATTTAAGCACTAATTATTTTAATATCATCCCCAAAACCCCCACTGAGGGAAGTTTCACTTTATATAAAAATAGTAAGGGGATCACATCGTCCTAGGGTGCTTTTCCTTTTTTTCTATATAATTATGTAAAAAATGTTATTTTCGATAATTTAACGAAAACGTTTAAACTGTTTTGTAGTTCAAATAATACGACCCATTCCGACTAATAGCAGGTAAAGAGGCAATCAAAAGAAGTGGTATTCAACCAAATGAAATTGATCACGTATTTTTTGGAAATGTGATTCATACATCGAAAGCAGCTTCCTACTTAGCAAGGCACATTGCCTTAAAAATAATCAAGGAAATGTTGGGGGCATGATGACGATGTTTGCTATAGTTGAAATTTTAGAAACGATTGAGGCTTTCAAATTTATTATTAATGGACCTTTCATTGTTCAAATTTTAAAACTCGTTTATTAGGTAGAAATTATAAGATTATACAATTAAAATTTTGCTTAATAAATTTCTACTCAGTTTTTAAACAAGGTTCAAAAATCGTTGACAAGCGAAAGTTAACGTTTATAATAAAAGTAATTAATGTAATATTTTGGTAAATTAACCGAAATAAGAAGACAACTTTTTAACGGAAACTCATGAGATGTTTAGAAATTTTTTGGCGTAGAATGCTAGATTATAGCAAGTAGGGTAGTAAACGTTTTATTCCAAGAGAATTACTCTGAAAAATAGTATGGCAAAACAACTAGATTCATAACAGTTAGGAAGGGGTAGTCATGAAGCTATCGGAAAAGAAATTGTTAAAGAAGAAGAAGGATATTCTTTTAAGTGCAATAAAAATTGTAAATCTCAAGGGATACCAAGGTGCAACTATGGAAGAAATTGCGGCTGAACTACTCATGACGAAGGGATCATTGTATTACTATTTCAAAAATAAAGAAGATTTAATATTCCAGTGCCATGAGCTTATTTTGTCTCAGGTAATGGAAGAATTACAGGCACATTTAGAGAAAGAAATTTCTTTTGAAGAAAAGTTAAGGAATATGATTGTGACTCATATTGATTATGCAATCGAAGAGAACGAGATGTTTAATATGCTTATCAAACCTGGTGAAACGTTTTCACTTGAGCAATTAAATCCAATATTAGTAAAACGACAAGATTATGCAAGTTATTTTGACCAAGTCATTCAAGGCGGCATAGAAGCCAAAGAATTTACGATTGCCGAGCCCCAAATTGCACGCATGATTTTAATTGGTTCGATGAACTGGATTCAGCAATGGTATAGCCCAGATGGTAGGAAAACCAAAGAGGAGCTTCAAGAGATTTATGCGGATTATTTGTTAAAAGTAGTGAAGTAAGAAAATTTTCAAAATTTGATTATTTCTAGCTATATATCAAAGAACTAATCATTCATTAATATAATCTTAAAATAAATCAGGAAGTAAATAAATAGATAAAGGTGGAAAGAATGATGGATACTCAAATCTATAGACCAAAATGTCATGTACGATTTGTAACAGCTGCTTCATTATTTGATGGTCATGATGTTTCTATTAATATCATGAGACGAATTCTCCAAGCCTCCGGTGTGGAAGTAATCCATTTAGGCCATAACCGTTCAGTAGAAGAGGTTGTGAATGCTGCTATTCAGGAAGATGTGCAGGGGATTGCTATGAGCTCTTATCAAGGTGGTCATGTGGAATATTTAAAATATATGTATGATTTGCTTCAACAAAAAGGGGCTGGTCATATCAAGATTTTTGGTGGTGGAGGTGGGGTAATCGTTCCCGCAGAGTTAAAGGAACTGCATGAGTATGGGATTGCCAAACTCTTTTCACCTGATGATGGCCGTGACCTCGGTTTACAAGGCATGATTAATTATATGATGAAAGAAGCGGATTTTCCGACACCTAAGCAGCTTGAACAAGAATTGCTAGGATTAAAAGAAAAAAGTTGGACGGCTATTGGTAGATTAATTACTTTTGTTGAAGAGAATAAAATCAATCATACGGTGGATCATTCTGCGACCGCGACGGCGACATTGGAAAAATTACATGTGGATGCGCCAACTATTCCGGTATTAGGCATCACGGGAACTGGTGGAGCAGGAAAAAGCTCGTTAACTGATGAGCTTGTTCGACGATACCTTGAACAATTCCCTGAACGTACGATTGCCATTATCTCTGTAGATCCTTCAAAAATAAAGACCGGGGGAGCCTTATTAGGTGACCGAATTCGAATGAATGCCGTAAATAATCCAAGAGTGTATATGCGTAGCCTAGCAACTCGGGGCTCGAAGTCAGAGCTAAGTGATGCAACGAAGGAAGCCATTGATGTGGTAAAAGCCGCAGGATTTGATTTTGTTATCGTAGAAACAAGTGGTATTGGTCAAGGTGATTCGAGCATCGTTGATCTTTGTGATATCGCTATGTACGTCATGACAAGTGAATTTGGAGCTGCTACACAGCTGGAAAAAATCGATATGATTGATTTTGCAGACCTCATCGTGATTAATAAATTTGAACGACGAGGTTCAGAAGATGCTTTACGTGATGTACGTAAGCAATTTCAACGTAGTCGAAATATTTTTGATATTCCTGATGAGGAATTACCTGTATTTGGAACGATTGCTAGTCAATTTAATGATCAGGGCACGAATGTGTTGTTTGCTAATCTTATGAAAATAGTAGAAAAAAAGGTTGGCGGAAGCTGGGAAACTAATTACAATGACAAAATTCAGAAGGTCACCAAGAAAAACTTAATTATTCCACCTGATCGTACTGGATATCTAGGAGAAATCGTTCAAACGGCTCGCCAATACAAGAAGTTTATCGAAGAACAAGTGACCGTGGCTCGGAAACTATTTCAACTTCAGGGTACAAAACAAATAGTGAGTAAGGAAAATCAATTAATCATGTCAAAGGATGAAGTTCAAGTTTTCACAGCGAAATTGGATCAGCTGATCGCTAAATATGGAAAGCTGCTACATCCAGAAAGCAAAAGTTTGCTAGAAGAGTGGCCAAAAATTCGAGAATCTTACCAAAAAGACCAATTAGTCACTAAGGTTCGTGATAAAGAAATAATAACTGAACTTTATACTGAATCATTGTCTGGAAATAAGATTTCTAGAGTCAGTGTACCTAAATTTGAGGATCATGGAGAAATCCTCCGCTGGTTGCTAAAAGAAAATCTACCGGGATCCTTCCCGTACACAGCAGGGGTATTTCCATTTAAACGTACAAATGAAGATCCTAAACGTCAATTTGCTGGAGAAGGTACACCAAACCGGACCAATCTCCGCTTCCATTACCTCTGTAAAAATGATGATGCAAAACGTTTATCTACAGCTTTTGACAGTGTTACTTTATATGGACAAGACCCAGATTATCGTCCAGACATCTATGGGAAAATTGGTAACAGTGGTGTGAGTGTTTGTTCGCTAGATGATATGAAGAAGCTGTATGACGGTTTTGACCTTTGTGATCCATCTACTAGTGTATCGATGACAATTAATGGGCCAGCACCAATGATTTTAGCGATGTTTATGAATGCGGCTATTGATCAACAAGTTATGAAATTCGTACAGAAGAACGGGCGTCAGCCAAGTGAAGTAGAAATGGCAGAAATCAAGGAATGGACACTACAAACGGTACGCGGTACGGTTCAAGCGGATATTTTAAAAGAGGATCAAGGCCAAAATACCTGTATTTTTTCAACAGAATTCGCACTCAAAATGATGGGCGATATTCAACAATACTTTATAGATCATAAGGTACGTAATTATTATTCAGTCAGCATAAGCGGTTATCATATAGCAGAAGCTGGGGCTAATCCGATTTCTCAGTTAGCTTTTACATTAGCGAATGGATTCACGTTTGTTGAATATTATTTAAGTCGTGGTATGCATATTGATGATTTTGCTCCAAATCTATCTTACTTTTTTAGTAATGGTCTCGATCCTGAATATACAGTTATGGGGCGTGTTGCAAGACGGATATGGGCAACGGTCATTAAAAATAAATACGGTGGGAACGATCGAAGCCAAAAATTAAAGTATCATATCCAGACGTCTGGTCGTTCACTCCATGCACAAGAAATGGACTTTAATGATATTCGAACGACCCTACAAGCGTTAATTGCTATTTATGATAACTGTAATTCCTTGCATACAAATGCATTTGATGAAGCAATTACGACACCAACTGAGAATTCCGTACGGCGAGCCATGGCAATCCAAATGATTATTAATAAAGAATTAGGGTTAGCGAGAAATGAAAATCCTCTGCAAGGGTCGTTCATCATTGATGAGCTAACGGATCTTGTAGAAGAAGCGGTATTGGATGAATTCCAACGAATTCATGACCGCGGCGGTGTGTTGGGCGCGATGGAAACACAATATCAGCGCGGTAAAATTCAAGAAGAATCTATGTATTATGAGCATAAAAAGCACTCAGGTGAATTGCCGATTATTGGGGTGAACACATTCATCAATCCGAATGCAGATGATAACGCATACGAAATTGAATTAGCCCGCTCAACGGAAGCAGAGAAGGAAACTCAAATTCGTAATTTACACGAGTTCTGGGCAAAACACCAAGATGAATGTCCTACAGCTATTGAGAGACTAAAACAAGTAGCCCTACAAAATGGAAATATTTTCGAAGAACTCATGGAATGTGTGAAAGTTGCTTCTCTAGGACAAATCACCAACGCATTATATGAAGTGGGTGGCCAATATCGTAGAAATATGTAAATATTCGAAATTTTGAATATTTACTTCTAGAAAAGGGGGCAATTATGAGAGAAGTTGTGATTGTAAGTGGAGCTCGAACGCCTAATGGGGACTATTTTGGTGCATTAAAGGATTTTACAGCAGTAGATTTAGGAGTCATCGCATTGAAGGCAGCAATCGAAAAGGCAGGAATTGATTCGGGTCTAATTGAAGAAGTGATGGGTGGACATATTTATCAAGCAGGTTGCAAAGGGAATACCGCTCGGCAAGTAGCACTAGGGGCGAATTGTAATATTCAAACTGTTGCCTCTACGATTAATCAACAATGTGCATCTTCCTTACGTGCGACTGAAATATTAGCACAGGAGATGATGCTAGGAAAAATTGAAATCGGTGCGGTTGTTGGTTATGAAAGTATGACTAATGTACCATATTTGCTACCAAAAGCTCGGAGCGGTTACAAAATGGGTAACAGTGAAGTGGTAGATTCCTTATTGAACGATGCATTGATTGATGCTTTTAATAATTATCATATGGGCATTACTGCAGAAAATCTTGCTGAAAAATATGGAATTTCCCGTGAGGAACAGGATCAATTGGCCTTATTAAGTCATGAACGTGCATGTCGAGCGATTAAGGATGAAAAATTCAAGCAAGAAATCGTTCCTATTGAAATGAAATCAAAAAAAGAAACAAAGATTTTTGATACGGATGAACATCCAAGACCCGATATGGATTTACAAACTCTTGAAGCGTTGCGTCCTGCTTTTAAAAAGGATGGAACTGTAACTGCTGGTAATGCATCAAGCCTTAATGATGGGGCTTCTGCTTTAATTATGATGACAAGAGATAAGGCGAGCGAGCTTGGATTAAAACCATTAGCAAGAATTGTTCTCATCTGCATCGGCTTCGGTTGATCCAAAGATTATGGGAATAGGTGTCGTTCCAGCTGTTGAACGTGCGCTAAAATATGCAAACCTATCCATTGAAGATATTGGATACTGGGAAATAAACGAAGCGTTTGCTGCACAGTTTTTAGCTGTTAATCGCGAGTTAAAGCTAGATTTAGAAAATGTTAATGCGAATGGATCAGGCATATCTTTGGGTCATCCAGTGGGTAGCACGGGTGCAAGGTTAGTTTTGTCTTTAATACATGAAATGCAACGTCGAGGTGTCCAGTATGGGTGTGCTTCCCTTTGTAGCGGTGGTGGCCCAGCTGCAGCGATGATTATAGAAGCACTTTAATATAATGAATACAAGAGCATAATTGAAGGATTATGCTCTTATATTTGTACATACATTACTTTCTTTGACATCCAAAAATAATTCACTTGTTAAATTGTTCACATATTCTTTATAATTTACATTAACATTTGCTATTAATTTCGGTTAAAATTTGTATTGTAAGATGACTAAAAAATATTAACTTTCAGGGGTGCCATAAATTATGTTATTAACAGTTGAACCAAAAGAAGCAGAGCAGACAGCACAATTTTTATACAGTTTCCAAAATGAGCATGGTGTAACATGGGAAGCAAAAATTGAAAACAGTAAGTTATCAATAAATAAACAAAGTGCTGATTTTCAGGAAATTCAATTAACGCTTGCTGATGTTGTAGCTGAATTAGATGGTACATTTGATGGTGCATATGACTTCGAGGAGAGTTGTTCACTACGTACTTGTGAATTTACAAGAGCTGAATCTTATTGGATTTTATCTGTATTATTAAGTGCCGGAAAAATTATGAAACATTAATCATTATTATTTTTAATTAGTAGGATTTAACCTTTTCGATGATAGGTTAAATCTTTTTTTTACATATAATAGAATTATTCATGTATCTAATATACGAAAGGAAGATGGATATGAAAAAATTCCTTGCTTTTATAACTGCATTTATACTCGTTGTTTCTTTAGTTGGTTGTTCCCAAAATCAAAATAACCCAAGCAATAATAATGAAAAGAATAATAGCAATGAAACCAATAATGGTAATAAAACGCAGAATAATAAAAATGATAATGAAAACGAAAAGCGGGCAACGCAAACCTTAAAAATTGAAGATTATTATCCAATCAAAATGGATACACATTATATTTATCAGGGTAAGGGTAACGAATATGCATCCTACGATGTCTATATTGACTATGCAACAGAGGGTAAAGTTCAACAAAGAGTCGACAATGGTGGGACAGTAATGGCTAATGTCATTGAACTAAAGAACGGCAAGGTTACAAAATTGTATTCACGACCAGAAGCTTATTATCGAGAAAATCTTTTAAAATCAAAGAGTGGTGAAGAAGAAATCTTATTGATGGAACCGCTGGAAAAGGGTACAACTTGGAAACTGAAGGATTCAAGAGTAAGGTCTATTACCGGTGTTTCCGTTCAAATCACTACCCCAGCAGGAAACTATAATACAATTGAAGTAACTACCGAAAGTTCAAATGATAAAACAATTGATTATTATGCAAAAAATGTGGGATTAGTTAAATCTGTTTTTATCCCTGGAGAAGCAAATGGTGGAGAAATTTCTTCATCATTAAGTAAAGTAGAAGAAAATACACCATTTGTGCAAAACATCAATTTTTACTATCCAAATATCGATGACAACAAAATTTATTATAAAGCGAAGAATCTACAATTTAGAACGAATGATTTAACCAAAAAGGTGTTGGAAACAGTTTTTAAAGAGTCTGTGAATGACTTGGGTCCTGTATTTTCGGAAAATGCGAAAATTAACAGTTTATATTTAAATAAAGACAACCATGTATATATTGATTTGAATCAAGCGTTTTTAACTGAAATGAATGCTGGATCTGGGTACGAAGCGATGATCCTTCAAAGTATTGTTAATACGGTGGGACAATATTATCAGGCTGAAAAAGTGTATCTAACGATTGATAACAAGCTGTATGAATCAGGACATATTGCAATGAAAAAAGGTGAATTTTTTACAGTTAATCTAGAGGATGCTGTTGAAATACAATGAATACGTGTGAAAGATTATTTTAAGGTCAATAATGAGTAAACATATTTAAAAAAGCTGCGATCTCTTTCTGATGGAGAGAATGCAGCTTTTTTGGGGCTGGGTACCTCATGGAAATTACAATGAACATGGAATTGCAGTATTTGTTCTTTAGAAAATAATAAACAAATGTAGCTTACCATCTTCAGGTACGAATTGTAAATTCAGTTCTAAGTATTTTTGATGGGAGTAAACCCCTTTTATATACTAGTAGCTCACTCCTGATATTTTTGGAGTTTACGACTAACCGATGGTTGGCTGATATCCAATAATTTGGCTATTTCATATGTGCTGTTACATTGCTTTGAAGCTTCAGTAAGGACCCATTTCTCTACTTTTTCTAAAATGAATTTAAGATTACAATCTTGAACCATCCTTTGTTCAATGACGAGAGATGGTTCTTTTGTATTTGTTGAGTTCTTGCTGTAAATCGTAGAAGGTAGTGAATTTGGATAAATGGTTGTTTCCTCATTGGTTAAAATTAGTCTTTCTACTAAATTTTCTAACTCACGAACATTACCAGGCCAATGATATTGAATGAGGATTTCGTAGGTTGTAGTATGCATCTTTTTTACGGTTCGATATTTTCTATTCATTAAATCTAAATAGTGGTTAAGTAGCAATGTTATGTCTTCTTTTCGTTCACTTAATGGAGGAATATGCAGTGGTATGACGTTTAATCGATAATATAAATCAAGTCGAAACTTTCCTTTTTGAACCATTTCCTCTAAATTCTGATTGGTAGCCGTTATTAGTCTAAAGTCAATATGAATTTCCTTATTACCACCTATTCGTATAAACTTTTTTTCTTGTAATACTTTTAATAGTTTTACCTGTATTCCAAGTGGTAGTTCTCCGATTTCGTCTAAAAATAATGTCCCATTATGAGCTTGCTCAATTAACCCTTGTTTTCCCTTCTTAGTAGCACCTGTAAAAGAGCCCGATTCATAGCCAAACATTTCTGATTCAAATAAATTCTCAGGTATTGTGCTGCAATTCACTTCGATAAATGGCTCTTTTTGGCGATTACTTAGCTTGTGTACATTGTGAGCTAACATACTTTTTCCAACACCAGATTCTCCTAGTAGCAACACGGTAGCATCTGTTTTAGCCACTCTCCGAATGGTTTTTACTATTTGTAGCATTTCTTTACTTCGAAAGTGGTATCCTTCATTAACTCGGAGCTCTTCTACCTCAGTTTGATACTCCTCTACTTTTCTTTCTAATTGCTCATATTGATCTTGAAGATTACGAATCTCTGTTTGATCTTGGGCGTAACTAATGACATGAGTTAACTTTCCGTATTCGTTGAAAATGGGATAAGCGGTTGACATAATAATTTTATTTTTCTTTGTGTGCTGCATGAGCTGAATGGGCTTTTGTTCTTTTATAACCATGGCTGTAATCGATGGGGAAAGAAATCCATCTTTTTCAAGTTGATAGATAGATTTTCCAATAAGCTGAACTTCTTCAACACCATAAACTGACCAATGACTAGGATTCGTATATATAATAGTACCCTTTTCATTTGTAATCGTAATATTGTTATTAGAAGTTTGGATAATAGTATCTAATAGCAAACGTTCAATAAAATAAGCCATAGAAACCCCCGTTCTTATTAAAAGCTATGTTATATGATTCAATTTATTTTTAGCTCAATTCCGCTTTGACAATATGAAACAATGGGGAAAGTGCGCTTTCTTTCTTATAGCATATCGTCAGAGCGACCTTTCAAACGAAGTCGTCAAAATCTATTTATCAACTATATTGCTTAACATAGCCTATCAAAAGTAAACTAACTTATTTTGGAAATTTATGATTTAAATATAAATCAAAACCAAAGGATTAATCAAGAAATGAATCAACTTTTTAAACTTTTGATTCAAGAATAAATCACCTACTTTAAATGTAGTTTTTAAATACCGTTTTTTAGCCAAATTATAGTTGGCATAAAAATTGCATTAATAAAATGTATATCCAGAAAATTTAAAGAGAAAGGATGTTGGTTTTGTTAAAAGATGTGAATGTAATGAAAGAATTGGCCGAATTGGATAAAAAGCATTTTATTCATCCGACGTCTTCAATTTCCCAGCAGCAAGAAAAGGGACCAGGTTTTATTTTTACAGAAGGAAACGGAATCTATCTTACGGATATTACAGGAAGGAAACTTATTGACGGCATGTCATCACTTTGGAATGTAAATATTGGACATGGAAGAGAAGAGGTAGCTCAGGTCGCATATGAACAAATGTCCAAATTAGCATTTAGTTCTTGCTTTGCTACTTTTAGTAATGAGCCAGCTATTCAATTGGCGGCTAAAATTGCTGAGATTACCCCTGGAGATTTAAATGCTGTTTTCTTCACTTCTGGGGGATCAGAATCAAATGATACAGCAATTAAACTTGCTCGTCATTATTGGATTTTAAAGGGTCAGCCAAATCGACAAACGATCATTTCACGAACTAAGTCCTACCATGGAGTAGCAATGGGGGCAACAAGTGCGACAGGATTAAAGCCATTCCGTGATTTTACAAATTCTGTTGCACCGGATTTTTATCACATAGAAGGTTACTCTACTGATGCATTGCGTCAAGCAATCAATGAAAAAGGGCCTGAAATGATTGCAGCGTTTATGACAGAACCCGTTCAAGGTGCTGGTGGAGTGAATATTGCTCCAGATGGATATTTTCAGGAAGTCAGAAAAATTTGCGATGAATACGGCATTTTAATGATTACCGATGAGGTGATTACCGGATTTGGTCGCACAGGAACTTTTTTTGGTATCGAGCATTATGGAGTAGTTCCTGACATGATGAGCTTTGCGAAAGGGGTATCGAGCGGGTATGCCCAATTAGGAGGCGTTGTCGTTTCTGACAAGATTCACAACGAATTGATTGATCTTTCAAAGGGCACTCTTTTACACGGTTATACGTATAGCGGTCACCCAACTGCATGCAGCGTAGCTTTAAAAAATATTGAAATTATTGAGCGTGAGAATTTAGTGGAGAATTCAAGACTGATGGGTGTGGAATTGCTGAATGGATTTAAATATTTGCAAAAGAATCACCCCATTGTTGATGAAGTAAGAGCACTTGGTTTGATTGGAGCTATTGAAATTGTAAAAGACAAACAGACGGGAGAACGTTTTGAAACACCGTTAACTCTTAGAATTGTAGATGAAGCAGCAAAACGCGGGTTAATTTTACGTTCGGTAACCTTTGATCAAGATACACTCGTTTTTGCTCCGCCTTTAATTATCACTAAACATGAGATTGATAGAATGATTGACATTTTAGATGAAACGCTTGCTGCAGTTGAACAGGAAGTTTTATAAAGTGAATCTTTCATAGGTAGATGATGTGTACTTAATCCCTACCTATGAAAGCTATGAAAAATAAGGGAGTGAATATTATGATTATTGGTGTACCAAAAGAAATAAAAAATAATGAAAATCGCGTTGGAATCACACCTGCGGGAGTTATAGATTTTGTGAAAAATGGTCATGAAGTTTGGATTGAAACAACAGCCGGATTAGGCAGTGGATATATAGACCAAGAATATTCATCAGTGGGAGCAACGATTGTACCTTCTGCGCAAGTTGCATGGTCCGCAGATATGGTTATTAAGGTAAAAGAACCTTTAGCATCAGAATATCAATATTTCCATGAAGGTTTGATTCTTTTTACGTATCTACATCTTGCTCCAGAACCAGAATTAACAAAGGCGCTTGTTGACCATAAAGTGGTTGCGATTGCTTATGAAACGATTCAGTTAGAAAATGGATCCCTGCCGTTATTAACGCCGATGAGTGAGGTAGCAGGTCGGATGTCTGTCCAAATTGGCGCACAATTTTTAGAAAAACATGAAGGTGGAAAAGGCATCTTAATGGGTGGTGTTCCAGGAGTGACTCCTGCAGAGGTAGTCATTGTTGGTGGTGGTATTGTTGGCACAAATGCAGCTAAGATGGCACTAGGGCTGGGTGCAAGTGTCACCATACTTGATATAAGTATTGATCGCCTTCGCCAACTAGATGACTTATTTCAAGGAAGATTGAACACGCAAATCTCTAATAGCTATAATATTGCCCAAGCCGTTAAAAAGGCAGATTTGTTAATTGGTGCTGTTTTAATTCCTGGAGCTCGTGCACCTCGAATTGTTACGGAAGAAATGATTAAAACGATGCAGCCGGGTTCGGTTGTAGTCGATGTAGCCATTGATCAAGGTGGTTCAATAGAAACAATAGATCATATAACAACACATAGTCAGCCAACTTATGAAAAATACGGAGTCGTTCATTATGCCGTAGCGAATATTCCAGGAGCGGTAGCGCGTACATCTACTATGGCTCTAACAAATGTTACCATTCCTTATGGTGTTCAAATTGCAAATAAAGGATATAAACAAGCCGCACTAGAAAACAAGGGATTATTACACGGAATCAATGTAATGGATGGAAAAGTGACGTATA
Organism: uncultured Bacillaceae bacterium; assembly: GCA_963751845.1. Taxonomy (GTDB): domain Bacteria; phylum Bacillota; class Bacilli; order Bacillales; family DSM-1321; genus Peribacillus. Next base: position 47,272 of record CAVVWH010000014.1, on the reverse strand, counting down.
GAGCAGTAGCTGAAGCTCATGGCTACCCATATATTCCTATTGTAAATCTTTTGAACAATGAGGGTGTAAATGTATAAAAAAGTGTAAGAAAGTAGGGAGATAGAGATGGATCGTTACTTAAATTATATTGGAGGAAGATGGACTGTGTCGAAGAGCGGAATGACACATGCACATTATAATCCATCTAATCCAACCCAGTGTTTAGGGTTTACAGAAAATTCAACAACAGAGGAAATAGATGAATCTGTTAATCATGCAAAACAAGCCTACATTCAATGGAAGCAACTCTCTCCCATAGAACGTGGAGACATTTTACGAAAAGCAGCTGACATTTTGGAAAAGCAGGTTCAAGAAATTGCGGAAATGGCATCAAAAGAAATGGGAAAAAGACTTGTAGAAACGAAAGGAGAAGTTCTTCGTGGTGCAATGATTTTACGTTATTATGCACAGGAAGGAATGAGGAAGATGGGAGAACTTCTCCCTTCTGCCAATCCTCAAAATACACTTTATTCTCTTCGAGTTCCAATAGGAGTCGTTTCAGTCATTACACCTTGGAATTTTCCTGTGGCTATTCCAATATGGAAAATAGCACCGGCTCTAGTATATGGAAATACGGTTGTCTGGAAACCTGCGCAAGAAACAGGTATAACAGCTGTCATGATTGCCAAAGTATTTGAACAAGCTGGACTGCCTAAGGGTGTTTTAAATCTAGTAAATGGAGAAGGAAACATAGTTGGTAGTGCTCTAGTGGAGCATTCAGGTATATCCGCTGTTACTTTTACTGGATCTAACCTAGTTGGGAGAGAGATTGCATTAAAAGCAGTGAGGCAAAATAAAAAGTTTCAGCTAGAGCTTGGGGGTAAAAATCCTGTTATTGTCCTTGAGGATGCTGATTTAAATCAAGCTGCTAAGCTAACACTTGAAGGTGCAATGAAGCAAACAGGTCAACGCTGTACCGCAACAAGCCGAGTATATGTAGTGCAGGCCATCTACGATTTGTTTATGGAAAAGGTTTTAGAATTAGTAAAACATATGAAAGTAGGGGATAGCTTAGACGAAACGGTTGATATGGGACCAATAGCCTCCCATAAACAATTTGATAATGTTGTCTCCTACATAGCTAAAGGAATTGATGAAGGAGCTAAGCTTCTTTATGGAGGAAAACGCTTACAAGGGGCGAATTTTAATAAAGGATATTTTATTGAACCAACGATATTTGGAAATGCCACAAATGAGATGACGATTACAAAGGAAGAAATTTTCGGTCCTGTCTTAACGGTGATAAAAGTGGCAGATTATGAAGAAGCCTTAGCTAAAGCGAATGATACGATTTATGGTTTAAGTGCATCCTTGTTTACAACAAGCTTGGACAAAGCCTTTCACTTTATAAAAAATAGCGAGGTTGGGATGGTTCAAATTAATGGTGAAACAGGTGGCGCAGAACCGCAGGCTCCGTTTGGAGGAATGAAAGAATCTAGTTCTGGTACGAGAGAACAAGGTCAAGCAGCTATTGAATTTTTTACTTCTTATAAAACAGTAGCTATTACTACTTCTTTGTAGTTTGTAACTAAAGCGTTTTCAATTTAATTGAAAAGGGTGGTGTAATGAAGTGAATTATCAAAATAATGAATTGAAACATTCTCTTAAGACTAGACATGTAACCATGATTTCAATTGGCGGTATTATAGGTGCGGGGCTATTTGTAGGAAGTGGTACGATTATTACATCAGCAGGACCGGGTGCACTGCTATCTTATATAATAGCAGGAATAATCATTGTTCTGATTATGCGTATGCTTGGAGAAATGGCGGTTGTTAATCCCGATAGTGGTTCTTTTTCAACATACGCACATCAAGCAATTGGTCCTTGGGCTGGGTATACGATTGGTTGGTTATACTGGTTTAATTGGCTTATCATCGTTGCTTTCGAAGCTGCATTATTGGGAGATATGGTTCATAATTGGATCCCATCCATACCAATATGGGCAGCAAGTTTTTCAATCCCTATTATAATGACGATTACAAATGTTTTCTCGGTCAAAGTATATGGTGAATTTGAATATTGGTTAGCTTTTATTAAAGTATCTGCCATTGTCATATTCTTATGCTTGGGTGCAGCCATCATTTTTGGTTTTGTTCCAGGGGTTAAAGCACAAGGCTTATCTAGCATGATTGCAGATGGAGGCATCTTTCCTCATGGAATCATTCCGGTACTCCTTAGTGTAATCTTTATTACATTTTCACTATCAGGGAGTGAGGTAGCAGCAATTGCAGCTGGTGAATCTGAAAACCCTCAAAAAAACATAATAAGAGCGATAAACGCTGTAGTTTGGCGTATTCTTCTTTTCTTTGTTGGTTCAGTAGCTATATTAATTATGGTTATTCCACAGGGAGCTGAAGATTTACTTCAAACCCCTTATACTAGTGTCTTCAATCTGGCAGGCCTTCCTGCAGCGGCTCAAGTTATGAATATTGTCATTTTTATCTCTTTACTTTCCGTTTTAAATTCCGGGCTATATACGAGTTCCCGCATGCTGTACTCTCTTTCGCAAAAAGGAGATGCTCCTAGCTTCCTATCCCGTGTTAATAAAAGAGGAGTACCGATCTGGGCTTTAGCAGCAAGTTTGTTCTTTGCTTATCTGTTCACATTATTTAAATTTGTGTCGCCTGATAAATTATTTGTATTTTTAGCTAATAGCTCAGGTGGAGTAACCATGATCATGTATATTTTTATTGCTTTCTCACATATTCGTTTACGAAGAAAAATGGAAAAGGAAAATCCGGAGCAACTTAAAGTGAAAATGTGGTTATTCCCTTACTTAACTTACACAACTATTTTAATATTGCTTGCAATTTTTATTGCTCAAATTTTTATAGATACGATGCGCTCACAATTTTTTCTTACGTCTCTTCTTACAGTCTTAGTTATAGGCTCCTACTTCCTATTTTATTATAGAAGAGAAAGTATATCTCAAGTTCAAAATCTAGAAAAAATAGAGCTATCTGAATAGAATTATAGTTTTACCAGATTTATAAAATTTAATATAGTGAGGAATAAAGGGTAAAGAATATAAATAAAATACAAACCCAACATTTTTAAACCAATGTTGTAAATCCTAAAAGGTATGGTGCAAATGAACAAAGCCCCCGAATAAATATTTCGGGGGCTTTGCATCTTTATGCTGCTTCTTTTTCTCCTGTACGAACTGTTTGAACAGACATTTTTTTGAAAATTCCAAATGGTTTTCCCACAGGCAATACTACTTTTCCAAAATGACCATTTAATACAGCAGCCGCAGAACCATAAAATGAAAGTAAAGCAACAAGCATTTCTGAGATGGCCGCAAGCATATGTGTTGCTTCATGGAAAATATCAAAAGAACTTAAAGATAATCCAATAAATAAGAAATCAATAAAGACGAAAATGAAAAATAGTACTTTGTGAGTTTCCATAGCTCCAACGGTCATGAAAATACTAAAAATTAAATATCCGATAAAGGCCATGCCGAGTTGTCTTGGATCTGCATCAGCTGCAAGCGTTTCGCCAAATGCACCTAATTGAATCAACCAACTCATTCCAACGCCAAACCAAAACAATCCATATCCTGTAAATGCTGTTGTTCCAAAAATATTGTTATGTTTTGAGTCCATAAAACCAGCAATCAGTTGAGCAAGACCACCTAAGAAAAATGCCCAAGGCAAAATTAAGGACAACCCTTCTGTTAAACCTAATTTTTGTGAAGATGCTACAAATGTAACCATAGCTAGACCAAATAGTCCGAGTGCAGACGGGTCTGCAACTGCAATTTTTACCGTAGTAGTTTCTTGTTGTGTACTCATTCTCTTCGAAAAACCTCCTCAATTTTAAACCCTATCAAAAGTACTAGAAATAAAGAGGATTGTCTATGGTAAATGGAATTATTCAATTTTTCTATCTATTATTAAGACAAGAATTTTTCACAAATAGAAATTTAGCGTATATTTGATTAACAATTCATTACTTTATATGAAAATGTAATGACGATCTTTTACAACGAAATGGTGCAAGTTTGGTATAATCATACAGACAAATCTTTAAGAGAACCCCTTAGAGCGAGGTAGTAAAATGAATAAGACAATTGGGATATTAGCACATGTAGATGCTGGGAAAACAACATTTTCCGAACAGCTTCTTTATCATACAAAAAGTATAAAACAAAGAGGTCGTGTCGATCATCAGGATGCATTTCTAGATAGCCATGAAGTCGAAAAGCAGCGAGGTATTACGGTGTTTGCGGATCAAGGAATGTTTTCCTATTTAGACTCCAATTATTATATAATTGATACACCGGGTCATGTCGATTTTTCGCCTGAGATGGAACGAAGCATTCAGGTGATGGACTTTGCGATTATCATTATTAGTGCAGTAGAAGGGATAGAAGGTCATACAGAAACTGTTTGGGAGTTGTTACGAAAACATCAGATACCGACCTTCTTCTTTATTAACAAAACAGATCGAGAGGGGGCGGATGTCGACCATGTCATAAAAGAAATTCAAATAAATCTAACAGAGGATCTTTGCGATATCACCAATTCTTTTGTTAATGGTGAGATGACAGAGGATCTAATTGAATTTATCGCTGAGCGTGATGAATCACTTTTAGATTATTATTTGGAAAACGGCTATGATCAAGATTTATGGTTGAAGACAATGCAAGGAATGCTAGATCATAACAAGATTTTTCCTGTTGCAACGGGTTCTGCCCTGCAAGATATCGGTATTGAAAGCTTCTTAATAAAATTACATCAATTAACAGTAACCGAATATTCATGTAAACAATCATTTGCTGGTCGTGTCTATAAAATCCGATATGATCATCATGGTACAAGAATTACTTTTATCAAAGCTTTGAGTGGAGTATTAAAAGTACGAGAGGAAATCCAATATGGTGAAGGAGAGAATGCTTATTCTGAAAAAGTCACGCAAATTCGTGTATATAATGGGAATAAGTTTAAAACGGTTGATCAGGTAATGGCTGGAGAGCTATTTGCTGTAACAGGTTTATCGATGACATTGGTTGGGGATGGACTTGGATCTTTAAAAGAGAAAGCAATCTATGAAATGGTTCCCACCCTTAAGTCAAAAGTTATCTTCGAATCAGAAGTAAATATTAAAGAGGCCTTACGTTGTTTTACTATATTGGGTGCAGAAGACCCTTCATTAAATGTTACCTGGGAAGAAACCTTGCAAGAGATCCATATCCATGTCATGGGTACAATACAGTTAGAGGTTTTAGAACAACTTGTGCAAGAGAGGTTTAACTTACATGTTTCTTTTGAAAATCCTGAAATTCTTTATAAAGAAACGATTGATACAGAAGTATTGGGATTCGGGCATTTTGAACCGTTAGGACATTATGCAGAGGTTCATCTAAAACTTCAACCAGGTGAAAGAAATAGTGGAATTACATTCGAAAATTGTTGTCATGCTGACGACTTGACTGTCGGGAATCAAAATTTAATTCGTCAACATATTTTAGAACGAGATCACAATGGTCTCTTAATTGGCTCCCCCATAACTGATGTAAAAATTACATTACTAACAGGTCGTGCTCATAATAAGCATACATCAGGTGGAGATTTTAGAGAATCAACCTTTAGAGCTTTGAGACAAGGGTTGGAAAAAGCAGTTAATATTTTACTAGAGCCTTATTATCTATATAAAATAAAAGTAGACATCAATCAAATGGGTAGAGTGCTATCAGATATTCAGCAGGCACACGGGCGTATGGATTCACCAGTTATTGAGGGGGATAAAGCGATCCTAACAGGCATGGTGCCAGTTGCCACTTTTATGAACTACAGTAGTCAACTAGCTTCTTTAACTCAAGGTAAAGGGACATTACACTTAACCTTCGCTGGGTACGATCGGTGCCATAATGAAAAAGAAGTAATCGAACGAATCGGTTACAATAAAGATGCTGATTTTGTTTACACCTCATCTTCCATCTTCTGCTCTAAGGGACAAGCTTATTCTGTACCATGGGATGAAGCGGAAGAGAACATGCATTGTCAATAGGAGCTTCAACAGGATAGAGGAGAATAAAATTGACGAAAAATAAAAAGAAAAAGAAGAAAATTGATTATGAAAAAGAATTTGGCTACAGATCATTTTATTGTAAACCATGTGATGTGGAGTTTGAAGTAAGTTGGATGTATATTTTTGAGTTGCAAGAAATGACACATGGGTATGTTGGCTATGAGAATAATGATGTCTATATTGCCTGTCCAAAATGTGGAGAAATTGTAAATCTTGATGATCAGAAGAATGATGATAAGAATGTAGCATTACATTCAGATTTTAATTCTGATTCAGATATCCCTTTTTAATTTTTTCACCTATAAAAATTGTACTATTTGCCTATCAAAACAGTACAATTATTTATGCGATAATCACAAAATATTCGGAAAAATAACGTCTTTATTTGCAGCTATGAGATAAAATAAGAGTATACATTGATATTAAAAACAGCTGAAGAGACGAGTATATGATAACTTTGCCGATAATGAATCTCTATGTGTAATTTTGCATCAGGAAAAAGAATAAGCTTTAAAACGTATGACATTAGAAGGGGTGATAACAAATGTTAACGCTTAATAAGTTTGAAAATAAGCTTAGAGGATTGACCGATGCTATTACTCGTTTTCCAATAACCACTTTATTTCTTGTAGCGGCGACAATTGTAAATATTATTTCAATCAATTCGAATAGGGAACTATATGACAAATATCTCTTCACATTTGTGGTTGGTTCTTTTCTCAGTGCTGTTTTACAAGTAGCCTATGAACGATTTTTTACTAAGTTTTCTACCCGTATGCTATTAATGGGAGCAGGGATCATTCTTACAATAGGATATTATTTTATTATTTGGAAAGCTCCTTCGTATGACATGGCAACTGATATCAGAACATTCGTTACAACTTTTGCATTGCTATTTGCATTTATTTGGATTCCTATTATTAAAAGCAAAATTAATTTTAATCAAAGTTTCATGATTTCCTTTAAATCTTTCTTTAATTCTTTATTTTTCTCAGCTGTTATTTTTGCTGGTATAAATATCATTATTTTGGCTATTGACCAGTTAATATTTCCAGTGAGTGAGAATGCCTACTTTCATACAGCGAATATCGTGTTTGTTTTATTTGCACCGATGTATTTCTTATCACTCATTCCGATTTTTCTAGGAGCGACAGAAGCTACAAACGAGAAGCTAGTTGCAGGACAATATGAAACGATTCAAAAGGCTGCACATTGTCCTAAGTTTTTAGAAGTTCTAATCTCGTATATTATTATACCTTTGACAGCCGTATTTACTTTGATTTTAATCATCTATATTTTGCAAAATATCGGTGGAGAATTTTGGACAGATAATCTATTAGAACCTATGTTAGTTTCTTATGCGATTACAGTCATACTGGTTTATATATTAGCAAGTGAGATTAACAATCCATTTACTAAATGGTTTCGAAAGATTGTTCCTAAAATCCTCGTACCAATTGTTATTTTTCAAATTATAGCATCCATATTAAATATGGGGGATATGGGCATCACTCATGGTAGTTATTATGTCATCTTATTCGGTGTGTTTGCAGCTATTGTTGGAATTTTATTGAGCTTTTTACCAGTTCGTAATAACGGGATCATTGCTTTACTGCTGATTGTATTTTCCGCTATATCCATTGTACCTCCTGTCGATGCGTTTACGATTAGCCGTACAAGCCAAATCAATACGTTAGAAAAAGTTTTACTTAAAAACAATATGCTTGAAAATGATCAGATTAGACCCAATAAATCGATATCAAATAAAGATAAAGAAATTATCACAAAAACTGTAACTTATTTAGATATGATGAGGTACTTACCAAAAACTGAATGGTTCCCTAAAGACTTTGTAATATATCAGGATTTCACTGATACTTTTGGTTTTGAGGAGTATTATCCAGAACGAGAAGATATGGAAAATCAAAGCGTGTATGTCATGCTTGGTGAAAAAGCGATGTTGGATATTTCGCAATATGATACCTTGGTTAAGTATTCTCTAGATATTCAAAATAAGAGTGCAGACGGTAAAATTGCTGAGATTGAACAAGCTGGTAAACACTATACTCTCGTTCAAAAAACAACTGAAGACAAAGTAGATATAAAAATAATTGAGGAAAACAATGAGGAACTAATAAGCTTCAGAACTCAGGAGATTTTTGATCACTTTTATAATTATAATACGATGAAGGATCAGATTTCAGTTGAGGAAGCTACTTTCACTAAGGAAAATGATAAAGCTAAAATGGCATTTGTTGTTCAACATCTAAATATTGAAAAAATGAACAATCCACCGTATTATAATGCAGAATTATATATCCTTTTTAATATTAAATAATGATTGTTCCTATTTTAAGGTATGTAAAACAGCTTTCCATTTACTGAAATGGAAAGCTGTTTTTTGTGTTTTATATAAAATCTCGAACAATAGGTAAACAAGTCGATTTTTCTATTGCTAGCAAATTTCTAAATATAAAGGTAAATATCATAAAATGTCAAATATATTACTATAAATACTGTAATTCTTTCCAAAAAACGTAATATCCATGGATGGAAATATTTATATATAAAAAGATGAATACTTTAATTTGAATGGCATTGACACTTAAAAATTGCTAGCGTATTAAAAAGATTCCTGTTTTTAAAATTAATAAGAAAAGGGGTTTTGAAATCATGTTTGTATTTGAACAGTTAGCAATCCATGCTAAAGTGCAGCCAGAGAAAGTGATTACATCTTATCAAGGTAGGAATACATCGTACGCAAGATTTTATCAGCAAGCCCAAAATTTAGCTGGATATTTTCAAGAGAAAGGGTATCAAAAGAATGATATTATTGCGCTGTACCTGCATAACTCAGATTCCTTTTTACTTTGCTATTATGCTTGTCAGTTGGGCGGCTTTACTGTTATGCCAGTTAATACAAAATTAACAGCTCCAGAAATAGAGTATATATTCACTCATTCCGAGGCAAAGGCGATTATTTATGATCATCGTTTTGATTCCGTTTTAAAACAGCTTGGTCCTGTATTTGAACAATTTAAAGATCGGTTAGTTGTAGGTGGGGAGAATTCACTGACCACTATTTTGGCAAACGATTATATTCCTTTTACACCAGTTCCGATTCATGAGGAAGATCTCGCTGTCGTCTTTTACACCTCTGGTACAACTGGAAAGCCAAAAGGCGTCATGCTAACAGCTAAGAATGTACGAGCTGTCGCGCAAATTTGGTCAGAAGCCATGAAGATATCATCTGAGGATCGTATGCATATTGTAGCTCCACTTTTTCATTGTGCAGCCAGTCATGTATTCAGTATTCCAACCATTTATAAGGGTGGTACGATTATCATCGAAGAAGCATTTTCTCCCGAAAAAACATTGAATACAATGGAACAAGAGAAAGTGACGATTTTTTTCGGAGTTCCTGCTATGTATAGCATTCTACTGAATACACCTAAAATGAAGACATTGGACTTGTCTCATTTACGGTTGTTCTCTTACGGAGCGGCACCAATGCCGTATGAACTAGTGAAACAATTGAAAGCGCTTTACCCACGTGTGAAGCTGCAAAACATGTATGGACAAACAGAGAATTCTCCTGCAGCAACTACATTAAAGGACCATTATGCATTAGACAAGATTGGTTCTGTCGGAGAGGTATTACCGCAAACAGAGGTACAAGTAGTAGATGTGTTTGGAACACCAGTGCCAACGGGGGCTGTTGGGGAAATCATTGTTAAAGGACCACAGGTCATGAAAGGTTACTTGAAAAATGATGAAGAAACTAGGAATAGCTTAAAAAATGGCTGGCTATATAGCGGTGATTTAGGTCGCTTTGATGAAGATGGTTTATTATACATTGTTGATAGAAAAAAGGATATGTTGATTCGTGGTGGCGAAAATGTTTATCCTGTCGAGGTAGAAGAAGTATTATATGAGATTCCAGAGCTATTAGAAGCTGCTGTTGTTGGTGTTCCACATCCAGTTTACGGTGAAGTACCAAAAGCATTTGTTGTGCTAAAGGAAGGTCAACATCTCACGGAGGAGGAAGTGATGAGCTATTGTCAAAAAAAATTAGCCACATATAAAATACCTGCCGACGTAGATTTTATTGACTCTCTACCACGTAATGCCAGTGGTAAAGTACTAAAACAAACATTACGGTAGAATGTGAAAAAATGATTGATATCAGATCGTAAGTAAATAGTAGTAGCTAAGAAATGAATATTCAAATTAGTTACCCCGCTAACATAAAAAGAGGCCACTGAAAAAGTTCGCTTAAAGAGAAAAATAAGCTAACGACCAATGCATATAGGTTGTTAGCTTATTTTATTATCAGTATATTGATGAAATCAACACCAGTGACATCTTAATTATAATAAGATATAAATAGTTATAAACAGTGGTATTATGCGATGTTCATATTTATATTTTTACTTCATTATTTCTTAACCTAAAAATAAGATAAAACACTTTCTTCTAAAGGGATGACGAGTATGGCTGAATTGAAACTAAATCATCTTTATAAAACCTATAACAAGAATGTAACAGTAATAAAAGATTTCAATCTGGCTATTGAAGATAAGGAATTTATTGTTTTTGTTGGTCCTTCCGGTTGTGGGAAATCTACTATATTACGTATGATAGCTGGTTTAGAAGATATCTCACAAGGCGATTTTCTAATAGATGGAAAACGTATGAACGATGTTTCGCCAAAAAATCGTGATATCGCAATGGTATTTCAAAACTACGCTCTTTACCCACATATGAACGTATATCATAATATGGCATTTGGATTAAAGCTTCGTAAATTTCCTAAGGATGAAATAGACCGTCGTATTAAAAAGGCTGCACGTATTTTAGACCTTGAGCCATACTTAGAACGTAAACCAAAGTCTCTTTCTGGTGGTCAACGTCAACGTGTGGCATTAGGTCGTGCAATCGTTCGGGATGCAAAAGTTTTCTTAATGGATGAGCCATTATCCAACTTAGACGCCAAACTTCGCGTACAAATGCGTGCTGAGATTACTAAGCTTCACCAACGTTTACAAACAACAACCATTTACGTGACCCATGATCAAACAGAGGCGATGACAATGGCTACACGTCTTGTTGTGATGAAAAATGGAATGATTCAACAAGTAGGTGTTCCTAAAGAAGTGTATGAAAATCCTAAAAATATATTTGTTGGGGGTTTTATCGGTTCACCTCCTATGAACTTCCTTACGGGTACTCTTGTAAAGAACAAAATTAATATTGGAAATGTGTCAATCGCGATTCCAGAAAAAAAAATGAACGTTTTACGTGAACTAGGATATGGTAACAAAAAAATCATAATGGGTATCCGTCCAGAGGATTTTCATGATAGATCAGGCTTCATTGAAATCTCTAAAGGTGCTATTATTGATGTGAAAATTGAAGTAACCGAATTGTTAGGTGCAGAAGCCCTCGTGTATTCACACATCGCGGGTCAACCGTTGATTGCTCGGGTCCATCCGCAATCTGATGTTAAACCAGGACAAGTCCTCACACTAGCGATGGATATGAATAAAGTTCATTTCTTCGATCCTAAAACAGAAAATCGTATTCACTTAGATGAAGAATAGGGATAATTCGAATATGCTCTTCTTGTATTCGTTTATTGTTAGTTATAATAAGGTATATAATTTGAATCTATACGACAGAGGTGGCAATATGAAAAAACGTTTTACATTAGTTAGTATTCTCTTATTGTTACTAATATTTGCAGTGGCGTGTTCTAATAAGCAGGGTACGGATCAATCTTCAAATGAAAATAAAGAAAAGGTTAAATTAACCATTTCTGCAGCAGCAAGCCTGAAGGATGCAATGGACGTTATTAAACATAACTATCAAGAAGAACATCCCGAAGTAGAATTAAAATTTAACTTCGGAGGTTCGGGTTCTCTACAACAACAGATCTCTCAAGGGGCACCAGTTGATCTATTTTTCTCAGCTGCAGAAGATAAGTTTGATAAATTGGTGAAAGAGGGAAACATTGCAAAAGAAGACGGACTAGACCTTCTTGGAAATGAACTGGTATTGGTTATTCCTTCAGAAGAACAGTCCAATATTTCGAACTTCCATAATCTCACAAAAGAAGAAGTACATAAAATTTCAATTGGAATTCCTGAATCAGTACCAGCAGGGGAATATGCCAAGGAGTCACTTGAAAAGATGGGTATATGGAAAAAGGTTGAGTCAAAAGTGGTGTATGCTAAAGATGTGCGTCAAGTATTATCCTATGTAGAAACTGGTAATGTGAGTGCAGGAATTGTCTATCAAACAGATGCGTTAGTTTCTGATCAAGTAAACATAGTGGAAACTGCTGATCCTGAGACTCATGCACCTATTATTTATCCAGTAGGCATTATCAAAGATTCTAAACATTACGAAGAAGCAAAAGATTTTTATAATTATATACAAAGTGAAAAAGCGTTGAAGGTATTTAAGGACTATGGATTTATTACTATATGAGGCATCCATAAAAGAATTTTTGAGTCCGATATGGCTGTCTTTAAAAATAGCTATTGTGGCTGGCACTATCGTTATTATAGTGGGAACATTGGTAGGACGGCTTTTGGCTAGAGCGACTTTTAAGGGAAAAGCTATTTTGGAAACTATACTTATGCTTCCAATGGTTCTTCCTCCCACAGTCGTTGGATTCTTTCTTATTGTCATCTTTGGAAAGAACAGCATAGCTGGACAGGTGATTGAATGGATTTTTAAGCAACCTATCATGTTCACTTGGTGGGCCGCTGTCATTGCATCAGCAGTTGTAGCATTCCCGCTTATGTACCAGTCAGCCAAATCAGGATTTCAAGGAGTAAACCTTGAAATTGAAGAAGCAGCCAGGGTAGATGGAGCAAGTGAATGGAAAATTCTACTTTTTATTTCTATTCCCCTAGCTTCTAGAGCTCTTATTTCAGGAAGCATACTAAGCTTTGCACGAGCATTAGGGGAATTTGGTGCTACCTTAATGTTCGCTGGCAATATTCCAGGGGAAACCCAGACCATTCCTACGGCGATTTATATAGCGATTGACTCTGGTAATATGACAATGGCCTGGCTATGGGTAATTTCTATTGTGATGATCTCCTTTGTAATGCTGCTAACTGTCCGAGTGAAACAAGAATAATCTTTTTAAAGCAAAAGAAAGAGGCTCGAGTTGACGAATTTGAGCAATAGTTATTTTTACAGATTTCTGCGAAAAGAAAGCCCATGCAGGTCGTGTAGACCGTCTTTAGACATGGGATGAATTTTCGCTCAAATGCGGTGTATAGATAAAATACCGAATATATGTTCTGTACATCAAGCATATGAAATGGTAAAATATTCTCATATAGGATGTTCTTTGAAAACTGAACATAGGTGGTTGTGACAGGAAAAACGTCTGTCACGTAAAATGTTCAACGTTCTGCCGACCAACACTCTCCATAGAGAGAGTGCGGTATCGTAACCCTATAAAAGTATCGCCGATTGAACGGCGTAGTTGGCACCGACCTTGCCCTCTTGAAAGAGTGTCCTTCTCTCAAGAGTTGCTCACCCAAGTCTCGCCCCTGCCTCTTCTTATGGAAGTTGGTAAGTGGGATGTTTGTGAGAAAGAACCCCATCGACTTTAGTCGTGGGAGTGGTCAGAGATAACTTAAGAATATTGAAAATAATCGGTTAACAATGAGGTAAAAAAATAACCCCAATGTTAAAAAGAGGCGACAGAACTAAATTTTCCCTATTTAAAGACAAATAATTTTAATTTAAAAAACCAATATAAATAAAAAACCCGAACTATTACGAAACTCTAAATTAGAATTTCACATGATAGTTCGGGTTTTTATTTAGCTGAAATACTTTTGTCCAGCCTCTTTTTAATTCAACTATTTAATTCAAATGAAAAACAGTAAGTTTTTCAGTGGTTCCATGTATATCGATTCTTTGCGTCTGAATGTTACAAATGTTAGTTTCTTTATTTCTCTCTTTCTTCTTAAGCGGATATTTCATGTGGATCCAACGCTTTTTTCCATGAATGTTTTACAATTGTTAAGAGAATAAACGCCGCAATACCAATAAAAGCAAAAGTAGCGAATCCTGATGTATAAGTACCGTTGATTTGTTTTAATGATCCGAGAAGATTGGGAAGGAAAAATCCACCTACTCCACCTGCTGCGCCAACAATACCGGTAATGACACCAATCTCCTTTCGAAAACGTTGTGGGACTATTTGGAAAACAGCGCCATTCCCCATTCCGAGACTCATCATCCCTAAAAATAATAACGTCGTGACGAGTGCAAGAGAAGGTAGCGTGCTAATTCCGAACATACATATCGCAAGAATGATGAATAAAAAACTCAATAGCTTTGCTCCGCCAATTTTATCGGAAATAAAGCCACCGACTGGACGGGCAAAGCTTCCGGCAATTACACATAATGTAACAAAATCTCCCGCTTGAACCTTTGTTAAGCCGTATTGATCAACAAAAAAGATACTTAAAAAGCTGGTTAATCCGACGAACCCACCAAAAGTCACACTATAAAGCAAGCAGAAATACCAGGTGTCCTTTAGTTTGAAAACCTTTAGGTAATTCTTAAATGGCTGTGGTTCTGGCTGTGAAGGTGGATTTTTTGAGATTAAAACATAGATGATAAAAGTTAGAACGAGAGGAATGAGTGCTATACCCATTACGCCGTGCCAGCCAATATGTTCTGCAATTCGTGGACCGAATAAAGTCGCCAGGACTGTTCCGCTGTTCCCTGCACCAGTAATCCCCATTGCCAGTCCTTGTAAATGAGGAGGATACCAACGGCTTGCCATCGGTAGTGCTACCGAGAAACTTGCGCCGGCAACACCGAGCAATATTCCGATAAAATAAAGTTCTGTCATGGAGTTTCCGAATAACCAGCCCCAGAATAGTGGAATCATTGACACCAGCATTCCACCAATCGCCGTTTGTCGTGGACCAATCCGGTCTGTTAAGACGCCGAGCACTAATCGAAAGAATGAGCCGGCAAGAATCGGAATGGCCACAATCATTCCTTTTTCAGAAGGAGATAAATTAAAATCCTCCGTAATGTAAACTCCGAGAGCACCCAGCATCACCCAAATCATAAAACTAATATCAAAGTACAAAAATGAAGCAATTAGGGAAGGGGCATGACCGTTTTGTTTTAAACTTGATAACTTCATGGCAAATCTCCTTTGTAAAAATATTTTTTATGAAACTAAAAGGAGTATATAATAAAAATACATTAATTACCATAGTTATGTTAGAAAACATTACATACTTTTTAGATATACCATCTTTTTAAGGAATGGAGATGGTCTGGCTATGGGTGATTTCTATCGTGATGATCTCCTTTGTAATGCTGTTAATTGTCCGTGTAAAACAAGAATAATCCTAATTAAAACAAAAGAGGATGAGTTTGTTAACTCTATCCTTTGTAATTTTTTGCTTATCGCATTAAGCAACTAACAATTGGTGTGATTTATATATTAATAGCAAATAGGTATATATTACTGTTTATAAAAATCGTTTGTTATAACATTAAATTAATCATTTATTGCACTTAAATCCTTTCAATCCAATGGATTAAACGCTTACAAAAAAGGTTTGCGACAGTTTCTAATGTATTAACTGTAAAAATAATTAAAAATGGTTATTTAACTTAACAATTTAATGTGATATTATATGACATAGATGATTTGTTAGAAAAATATAAATATTTAGTTTTTATGAAATATGTCATTAAATCTAATCGTTCAGGGGGATTTTTACATGAATAAAAAGAAACTGGTTTTAGTTGGAAATGGAATGGCAGGGGTCAGAACAATTGAAGAGATTTTAAAAATATCAAAAGATCTTTTTGACATTACCATTATCGGAACAGAACCATATCCGAACTACAATCGAATTCTTTTATCAAAAGTTTTACAAGGGGATACAGATGTAAAGGATATTACCTTAAATGATTGGGATTGGTATAACGAACATAACATTACTCTCTATACTGGGGAAACTGTGATTAAAGTCGATCCTAATCAAAAAGTAGTGACCACGGATTCAGGCAGAACGGAGCCTTATGATGAATTAATTTTAGCAACAGGATCCCTACCATTTATTCTGCCTATACCAGGAGCAGATAAAAAAGGGGTTACAACGTTTAGAGATATTAAAGATACAGATGAAATGCTTGAAGCTTCAAAAAAATATAAAAAAGCGGCTGTTATTGGTGGAGGATTACTTGGATTAGAGGCAGCAAGAGGACTATTGAATTTAGGGATGGACGTATCTGTTATCCATCTTCCAGCATACTTAATGGAACGTCAGCTAGATCCAACCGCTGCCAATCTGTTAAAAGCAGAATTAGAAAAACAAGGGATGAAATTTTTATTAGAAAAAAATACTGAAGCGATTATTGGTGGAGAACGTGTAGAAGGTGTAACGTTTAAAGATGGTACACAAATTGAGGCGGATTTAGTAGTTATGTCAGTGGGAATCAGACCAAATGTTGAGCTGGCAAAAGATATCGGTGTTGAGGTCAATCGAGGAATTGTGGTAAATGATTATTTACAAACGAATAGTCCTCATATTTATGCGGTAGGAGAATGTGCTGAACATAATGGAATTCCTTATGGACTTGTCGCTCCTTTGTATGAACAAGGAAAAGTATTGGCTAACCATATATGCGGCGCAGATATAGAACCATATAAAGGTTCCGTTTTATCCACTCAATTAAAGGTGTCGGGTGTTGAAGTATTCTCGGCAGGGGATTTTATTGAAGGAGACGACAAGAAGGCGTTAAAGGTTTTTGATGAACAAGATGGCATCTATAAGAAAATTGTGTTGCGAGGAAATCAAATTGTTGGTGCTGTTTTATTCGGTGACAGCAGTGAAGGCAATCGCTTGTTTTCCATGATTAAAAAACAAGCAGACATTTCGGATACTGCTAAAATAGCAATCTTACAACCTTTAGGCCAAGATACGGGAGAAAGTTTAGTTGCTAGTATGACAGAGGATGAAATCATCTGTGGATGTAATGGAGTTTCAAAAGGCACAATTGTTCAAGCAATTCAAGAGCAAGGCTGTACGTCTGTTGATGCAGTAAAGGCTTGTACAAGTGCATCCCGCTCTTGTGGTGGATGTAAACCGCTTGTTGCAGACCTGTTACAACTGACACTTGGATCTACCTTCGATGATAGTGCACAAAAAGAAGCCATTTGCGGCTGTACGACATTATCAAGAGATGAAGTAGTGGAAGAAATAAAAGCAAAAGGTTTAACCCATATCAAAGAAGTCATGAATGTTCTTGGATGGAACACAGAGGAAGGATGTTCGAAATGCCGTCCTGCCCTTAACTATTACATTGGAATGGCTCATCCAACTGAATGGGAAGATGAAAAAGAATCTCGCTTTGTAAACGAACGGATGCATGCCAATATTAACAAGGACGGCACATTCACGGTGGTACCACGGATGTATGGAGGTGTCACGAATTCAGCAGAATTGCGTCGTATTGCAGATGTGGTGGATAAGTATGAGGTTCCGTTAGTGAAAGTTACGGGAGGACAGCGTTTAGACTTATTTGGTGTAAAAAAAGAAGATTTACCAAGCGTTTGGTCTGAGCTAGATATGCCATCTGGGTATGCGTATGGAAAATCTCTTCGTACGGTTAAAACATGTGTGGGTGAACAATTCTGCCGATTTGGGACACAGGATTCTATAGGTCTTGGAATTGCATTGGAAAAGAAATTTGAAGGTATACAAACTCCGCATAAAGTAAAAATGGCCGTATCTGCATGTCCGAGAAGTTGTGCAGAGTCAGGGTTTAAAGACATCGGATTTATAGGGATAGATGGTGGATGGGAGATTTACGTAGGAGGAAACGGCGGAACCCATGTACGTGGTGGAGATTTGTTATATACGGTAAAAACAGATGAAGAATTAATGGAAGTAACGGGGGCTTACTTACAATATTATCGTGAAACAGCCAATTACTTAGAACGAACTTCCGCTTGGATCGATCGTGTTGGTTTAGATCATGTCCAATCCGTTTTAGATGATAAAGAAAAACGTAAAGAATTAAACGATCGTATCGAAGAGGTCTTGTCGCTTCATCAAGATCCTTGGAAAGAAATTATTAATAATCAAAAAACAAAAGAAGAATTATTTGAAAACATTAATCTATAAAAAGGAGGAACTAACATGGTAAATAAAAGCACAGTGAAAGTGATGGTTGGCCATATTGATAAATTTCCAGAACGATTAGGAAAGACAGTAACTGTGGGAGACACGGAAATTGCCATATTTCGCTTATCCAATAACAAATTTCGTGCGGTTGAGAACCGCTGCCCTCATAAAGGAAATGTCTTGAGTGAAGGAATGGTCAGTGGAGAATTTGTCTTTTGCCCTATGCATGATTGGAAAATTTGTTTAGAGGACGGTCAAGCGCAAGCTCCAGACCACGGTTGTGTGAAAACCTATAAAACATTGGTAGAAGAGGACATTGTGTATCTAATACAAGAGTAATCCATTAGTTTATAGACAGCTAAAGAATTGATTAGAAGAAACCAAGGCACCCTAGTGAAGTGGATATCGTGAACAAGACCATATTTGGATAAGGGGTGCTAGGTGCTTTGGGATAAGTACTCCTATGGGAAAAGAGGCGAAATGCAATGATGGGAAAAGTCTATCTAGTCGGTGCAGGACCAGGAGATCCGGATTTGATTACGGTAAAAGGATTAACGTGTATACAGCAAGCAGACGTCATTTTATATGACCGCTTGGTAAATAAACAATTACTAGAGTACGCAAAACCGAATGTCGAGTTGATCAACTGTGGGAAACTGCCAAACTATCATTTAATGCAGCAAGAAACGATCAATCGGTTTCTTGTGAAATATGCCAAAAAGGGAAAAATCGTTACACGCTTAAAAGGTGGAGATCCATTCGTGTTCGGCCGAGGTGGAGAAGAAGCGGAAGCTTGTTACAAAGCAGGTGTACCATTTGAAGTGATCCCTGGTATTACCTCTGGTATCGCGGCACCAGCTTATGCTGGAATTCCCGTTACACACCGCGACTATAGCTCATCGTTTGCCATTATTACCGGTCACAGAAAAGAAGGGGCAGATGACAATATTAAATGGGAAGCGATCGCCAAAGGGATTGATACCATTGCGATTTATATGGGAGTAAAAAATCTACCTTATATAAGAAAACAACTGCTCCAACACGGAAAAAGCCCAGATACTCCGGCAGCACTGATTCAATGGGGAACAGTACAAAACCAAAAAACAGCAATCGGAACACTTGAAACAATTGTGGAAACAGCTCAACGTGAGCAAATGACGAATCCAAGCATGATAGTGATTGGAGATGTTGTGCGGATGCATGACAAATTAAGTTGGTTTAAAACAGCAAACGAAGAAACTTTATTAGCAAATGGCGCATTTTAAAATGTGAGAATAGATGACATCGTTCGTTCTTTGTATGTTTTACCACCATTTTTGCTGGGGGTTTTAGAATGGATAAACAAAAGTTAGTGGTAATAGGGAATGGAATGGCAGGGATGAGTTGCGTTGAGGAGATTTTAGACAATGCTCCGGATCTATTTGCTATTACTGTTTTTGGAAAAGAACCACATATGAATTATAATCGCATTCTTTTATCAACGGTACTGCAAGGGAGTACATCGTTTGAGGAGATTACGATAAATGATAGTAATTGGTATGAAGAACGGAATATACAACTGTTTACGGGAGAAACAGTTGTGGAAATCAACATAGATGAAAAGACTGTAAAAACAGACAAAAAAAGGGAAGTACCCTATGACAAACTAATTATAGCGACTGGTTCTGTTCCATTTGTCATTCCTATTCCTGGTCATGATAAAGAAGGGGTTATCACCTTTCGAACCATTGAAGATTGCCAACAAATGATTAAAGCATCGAAACAATATAAAAAAGCAGTAGTCATTGGCGGCGGATTACTAGGCTTAGAAGCTGCCAGAGGGTTGCTAAATCTTGGAATGGAAGTAGATGTTGTTCATATTTCTGGCTGTTTAATGGAAAGGCAACTTGATCGCACTGCGTCAAAAATGTTGCAAAACGAGTTAGAAAGTCAAGGTATGAATTTTCTTTTAGAAAAAGAGACAGCAGAGATTATAGGACATCATCGTGTAGAAGGTCTGCGTTTTAAAGATGGGACCACGGTAGAAACGGACCTCGTTGTTATGGCTGCAGGAGTTAGACCGAATATAGGGCTAGCCAAAGAAAGTGGAATCGATACGAACCGTGCCATAGTAGTAAATGATTACTTAGAAACAAATGTACCCGACATTTATGCTGTTGGAGAATGTGTGGAACATCAAGGGGTGGTTTACGGGCTTGTTAAGCCGCTTTATGAGCAGGGAAAAGTATTGGCCAAACATATATGTGGTATGGAAAGTCCGGGATATCATGGTTCAGTTCTCTCCACCCATTTGAAAATATCCGGTGTGGATGTATTCTCAGTTGGTCAATTTGTGGGAGATGAAACAACCAAAGCATTTACCGTTCATGATGAGATCAATGGTATTTATAAAAAGATCGTCTTTCAAGAAAACAAAATGATTGGGGCTGTGCTGTTCGGAGATACAAGGGATGGAACACAATTATTTATGATGATTGTTAAAAAGAAAGACTTATCCCAGGATGAAAAAGCCATGTTGCTCCATTCCTCTAACGATAGTCAAAGTTCCGTTGCTTCCATGGCGCATAGTGACATCGTATGTAACTGTAACGCTGTGTCAAAGGGAGCGATTATCGAAGCCGTTCAACAAGAAGGCTTAACAACCGTTGAAGGAGTAAAAAAATGTACCAAAGCTTCCAGTTCTTGCGGAGGATGTAAGCCATTAGTTTCGGAACTATTAACGTATATTCAAAGTGATGCATTTGATGAAGTCATTGAACAAAAAACGATGTGTTCCTGCACAACATTGACAGAAGACGAAGTCGTCCGGGAAATACAGGTACAAAATCTTTCATCGGTACAAGAAGTGATGGATGCACTGCACTGGGAACAACGGGAAGGATGTTCCACATGTATGGGTGCATTAAACTATTATTTAGGAATGATTCATCCAAATTTTGAGAGTAAGCAAGAATCTCTTGTTGTCAATAATCGTATGAATGCCACCATGCAAAGCGATGGTACGTATACGATTATTCCACAAATGTATGGGGGAATCACAAACGCTCACCAGTTAAGAAAAATGGCAGATGTTATAGAAAAGTATGAGATACCAAACGTCGCTGTAACAGGCGGACAAAGAATTCAGTTAATGGGCATAAAAAAGGAATGCCTCCCAAATGTTTGGAAAGAGTTAAATATGTCCTTACATCCTGCTTATCAATCCGTAGAAACACATATTGGCCAGAATGTTTGTCCATGTGACAAACAACCAGCTCTTAATCTAGCTGTTCTTTTAGAACAACAATTGGAATTTTTTAAAACGCCACATCCTATAAAAATAGCAATTTCAGCTTGTAGACACAATGGTGAAGAGGCCATGATCAAAGATATAGGATTCATTCGTATGAATAGAGGATGGGAAATTCATGTTGGTGGAAACAGCGGACGTGACGTACGAGTTGCAGAATTGTTATATGTTGCTGAGTCTAGTGAGGAAGCACTAGAGCTCGTAATCGCTTTTATTCAATATTATCGCGAGACAGCAAATTATTTAGAACGTACAGGTCAATGGATGGACCGGATTGGCTTAATACACATACGAGAAGTACTTTTTGAAAGAGAACTTCGTTACCAACTCATTGAACGATTAGGCCAAGACGTTTCAAAGTATAAGGAAACGGTCGAAGGAAGTTACATGTATTAAGTTCTAAGTTCGATAGAAAAGGATGAGATGCTATGACGGATATGTTATTGAAATACTTTCGCGTAAAGCAACAACAGGTGCAATCGGAAAAGGTATATGATACACAATGTCCGTATTGTAGTGTGCAATGTAAAATGCAATTGATTGAACAAACGATTGTCACAAGAAAAAAGTATACGACCGTTGGAAAAGATAATCCTACTTCTCATGGACGTATATGCATTAAAGGAATGAATGCACATCAGCATGCGCTGCACAATGATCGCATTAAATATCCATTATTAAAAGCAAACGGGGAATTTACCCGCATTTCTTGGGAACAGGCTTTAGAACATATTAAAGAAAACTTCTCCAACATTCAAGCGGAAGATGGAAAAGATGCATTAGGGGTATATGGAAGTGCGTCCATTACAAATGAAGAAGCGTATTTATTGGGCAAATTCGCACGTGTAGCTTTACAAACAAAACACATTGATTATAATGGCCGGTTATGTATGTCAGCCGCTGCTTCGGCTGCAAGTCAAACGTTTGGAATGGATAGAGGGTTAACAAACAGCTTATCAGAAATACCATCTGTACAATGTATTATTTTAGCAGGTACAAACATTGCCGAATGCCAGCCTACTATCATGCCTTATTTTGAAAAGGCGAAAGAGAATGGGGCCTTTATTATTGCCATTGATCCTCGAGAAACCGGCACAACAAACATGGCTGATTTACATTTAAAAGTTAAGCCAGGCATGGATGCTGCATTGGCAAATGGACTTTTAAAAGTCATCATTGAAAAAAATTACATTGATGAAGCCTTTATTCAAGAAAGAGCAAACGGCTTTGAAGAAGTGAAAGAATATGTTTCTTCCCTAGACTTACAAGAAATTGCTGAATTGACAGGGGTTCCGGCTGAGCAAATTGAAAAAGCGGCAACGATGTTTGGACAAAAGGAAACAGGAATGATTTTTACGGCAAGAGGCGTTGAGCAGCAAACGGATGGGTCTGTTGCTGTTCGGAATTTCCTGAATATTTTGATTGCTACCGGAAAGCTTGGAAAATCGTATTGCGGGTATGGAGCGGTTACAGGACAAGGGAATGGGCAAGGGGCAAGGGAACACGGTCAAAAGGCCGATCAACTACCGGGGTATCGTTCGATTGAGAACGAAGAACATCGGGCACATATTGCGAATATATGGGGAATCGACAAAGACGACCTACCAAGAAAAGGGGTTTCGGCTTACGAAATGATGGAAAAAATCGACCAGGGCGAAATCACAGGTCTGTTTTTAATGTGTTCGAATCCGGTTGTTTCCAATCCGAATGCCAACTTTGTTAAACAGGCATTACAAAAGCTAAAGTTTCTTGTGGCAGTTGATTTGTTTGTTTCAGAAACAGCTCAATTGGCAGATTTAATTTTACCTACTACCTCTTATTTGGAAGACGAAGGAACCACGACAAACTTAGAGGGACGGGTTTCACTGCGGGAAGCCAGCTTTCCTATTCTAGGAGAAGCCAAACATGACTGGCAAATTCTTTGCGATATCGCTCATGTTCTTGGAAAGGGCAAATACTTTTCGTTTTCCTCTGCTGAAGGGATTTTTAATGAATTAAGAGTGGCCAGTCGAGGAGGACTGGCAGATTATTACGGAATAACATACGACCGTTTAAGAAAGGAAGGAGGCATTTTATGGCCTTGTCCAACTCTTGATCATAAAGGGACGGAACGGTTATTCGAGCAATCCTTCTCACACCCTGACGGAAAGGCAGTAATGGCTGCTGTTCCTAATACGCCAGTCGTTCCAAAGGAACAACTAAGTGAAGAATTTCCACTGTATTTAACAACGGGAAGGGTCATGTCTCACTATTTAACAGGCGTACAAACGAGAAAAAGTTCCTCATTGGCAGCCAGAAATTTTGAATCGTTTATGGAAATTCACCCAGCAACAGCGAAGAAGTTTGGCGTTGAAGACCAATTACTAGTCAAAATTGAATCAAAGCGCGGAAGCATTGTCGTTCGAAGTAAATGGTCAGAAACAATACGTCAAGATACCGTTTTTGTTCCATTTCATTGGGTCGACTCGCAAAATGTAAATCGCCTTGTTTCTGACAAATTGGATCCGAATTGCAAAATGCCAGGGTTTAAAGTGAGTGCGGTCAAAGTGAGTCCATATATTGAGTAGATGTAAAAAGAAAAAATAAAAATATTTCTGTATGTAAAATAATCTTTTTCTCATCCGGAGAAATGAAAAGTGGGTTGATTTGATGAAAGTAAAGAGTCCAACTTCAATATTAACGTTATCAACAATTGCCATGATTATTTCTTTTGCCGTTTGGTCAGTCTTTGCACCAATTGCCACGGAAATTCAAAAAGTATATGGATTAAGTGGACTAGAAAAAAGTATACTTATTGCTACACCTATTTTGTTAGGTTCTGTGATGCGTATTCCGATGGGGATTTTAACAGATCGATATGGAGGCAGGAAAATCTATGCTATTACTCTGTTGCTTCTGGTCATCCCAATGATTGGAGCTGGATTTGCTGATTCATATCATATGCTCTTATTCTGGGCATTCTTTATTGGAATGGCCGGAACAACGTTTGCTGTTTCTATTGCCTATGTATCAAGATGGTTTTCGCCAGAAAAGCAAGGCTTGATTCTAGGAATTGCAGGAATGGGAAATTTGGGGTCTGCTTTGGCTAATTTTTTCATTCCACTGATTTTTAACTCATATGGTTTAGAGTGGGTATTTTGGAGCCTTGCCTTTGCGATGGGAGTGATGGCCATTATCTTTTGGATCGGCACCAAAGAGCTACAAAGACCGACTGAGACCAAAACTTTAAAGGAAGCATTGTCTGTACTGAAATATAAAGAAACGTGGATGTTATCTGCTTTTTATTGTCTAACCTTTGGAGGTTTTGTTACGTTTAGTATGTACTTACCGACTCTGTTGTATGATTTGTTTCAGATAACGGTTGTAGCGGCTGGTGTCATAGCAGCAGGATTTGTTGTGATCGCGACGTTTACACGTCCGATAGGCGGTTATATATCTGACCGATTTGGTGCAAAAAAAGTCCTAACCTTTGTTTTTAGTGGTGTATCTTTTGGTGGAATAGCTGTTGCTTTTACGATGGAAAGTCTTACTTTTTTCAGCTTAAGTTGTATGTTTACCGGGATTATGCTTGGAATCGGAAATGGCGCCGTTTTCAAAATGGTACCTGAAGTATCATCAGAAAATGTAGGATCAGTAACAGGTATTGTCGGTGCAGTTGGAGGAATCGGAGGTTTCATCCCACCTATTTTTATTGGAATTACAAAAGATCTAACGGGGAATTATTTCTTAAGCTTTGCGTTATTATCTATACTCTCCCTGATTTTTTTAATCCTTAATCATATAATAGGTAATAAAGCAAGAGTAATAAAGCATTCGGAATCGATAGGGGCTTAACGAATCCGCTTCTGGAAGTTCGGAAGTCAGATTGTCTTATCATTCTCGTTTAATAATGTTTAATGAAAGTAGGGAGTGGAATGGATCATCGTTTTATCAAACAAGAGAAATTTCAGCCGATTGGTGTAGAAGGCCAGCGTCGACTTCGTGAATCGACAGTTGCCATAATTGGGTGCGGGGCACTCGGATCATCCGCTGCTGATACCCTCGCACGTGCAGGTGTAGGTACACTCCTTCTTGTTGACAGAGATTATGTGGAAGTATCCAATTTACACCGGCAGCCGCTTTACACAGAAAAAGATGCGATAGAGATGATCCCTAAAGTAGAAGCAGCAAAAAAGCGACTTCAGCAAGTGAATAGCCATGTCTGCATAGAAACGATCATTGATCATGCAGACGGGGAAATGATTGAATCGCTTGTTAGAA
Organism: uncultured Bacillaceae bacterium; assembly: GCA_963751845.1. GTDB lineage: Bacteria > Bacillota > Bacilli > Bacillales > DSM-1321 > Peribacillus. Next base: position 21,448 of record CAVVWH010000014.1, on the reverse strand, counting down.
GATGCGATATCGTCGTAGACGGAACGGATAATTTTGAAACGAGGCTAATCATTAACGACGCCTGCATAAAGCATCATGTCCCATGGGTTTATGGGGCATGTATAGGTGGTACAAGTGTGATAAAGTCTTTTCATTCAGATGAATCTGCATGTTTCCGCTGTTTGTTGCCAACATTACCAGCAACGAATGAAACATGTGATTCATTCGGGGTGATCGCCCCTGCTGTTCATATAACGTCTGCTTATCAATGTGCAGAAGTGCTGAAATGGCTTAGTGGGAACAGAGATGCCATGATAAAAGAACTGGTACGAGTTGATGTTTGGGCAAATGAACAACATCAGTTTGGTATCGAAAAAATGAAGCGACCAGATTGCCCTGCATGTGGTGAAAATCGTACATACCCAGCACTTCAACGATCAACTCAACTAAAGTCCGCTGTTTTATGTGGCCGTGATACGGTGCAACTTATTCCGGCAGCAGGGCGCACTCCCACACTTGATGATGTGGAAAAAGTAGCTGTGCGCCACGGACTTTCTGCAAAGCGAACGCCATACTTTGTCCAAATGGAGTATAATGGCTACCGTTTGATTATGTTTGCAAATGGAAGGCTGCTTTTTCATGGTCTTCATGATGTGAATAAAGCCAATACAATGTATCATCAACTATTTGGATAAAATTGAGTATTTTTGATACACGTTATAGAGAGGAGGAATTTTAATATGCTAGAGAAGCGTAAACCAATTGAGGTTTCTGAAGCAATCTCGAGGATTATGGAAAAGGTGAGACCTATGCAAAATGAAACAATATCTTTATATAATGCGCTAGGTCGGACCTTAGCTAAACCTGTTTATGCAAGTCATGATGTGCCACCGTTTAATCGATCTCCTTATGATGGATTTGCGGTTCGTTCTGTTGATACAAAAGGAGCTTCTTTGGAATCCCGTATTCATTTTACCGTAATGGACCATATCGGTGCGGGTGATCTAGCAACGGTGGCACTCGGAAAAAATGAAGCAGTCCGCATCATGACAGGTGCCCAACTACCCAATAATGCGGATGCAGTGGTTATGCTTGAACAAACAATCCATACTGCTGATTCATTTACAATTAGAAAACCTTTTGCTCCCCTTGAAAATTTGTCGCTTCAAGGAGAAGATGCAAAAAAAGGGGAAGTCATCGTTGAATCAGGCTCCTATATTACTCCGGGGGTTATTGCTGTATTAGCGACATTTGGTTATACACAGGTGATAACAGCTAAACGACCCATAGTCGGTCTCCTTGCAACTGGATCTGAATTACTCGATGTGTCGGATCCACTTGAACCGGGAAAAATTCGTGATTCGAATGGTCCGATGATTGCGGCGCAGCTTCAGAGGTTGGGGATAGAAACAAGGTGGCTTGGTGTTCTATCTGATAATCTTGATGCATGCTTTCAAAAAGTCAAACAAGCGTCTGAAGAATGTGATGTAGTCATTACGACAGGAGGCGTATCAGTGGGCGACTTTGATTATTTGCCGGCAGTGTATGAGCGTATGGAGGCAGATGTCCTGTTTAACAAAGTGAAAATGCGTCCAGGAAGTGTAACGACTGTTGCCTATGCTAATGATGTATTATTATTCGGATTATCCGGAAATCCATCGGCTTGCTTTGTCGGATTTGAATTATTTGTTCGCCCTGCGCTTCAAGCAATGATGGGTTCAAATAAACCGTATTTGCCTTATTCAAGAGCAACTTTAGGGGAAGATTTTACAAAAGCAAACCCGTTTACGCGATTTATCCGTGCCGTTTATGAATCTACTCCGAACGGTGTATTCGTTTCTCCTGCTGGTTTTAATAAATCCAATTCAGTCACTTCGATCGCGCGCGGAAATGCATTTATTGTCCTACCCGGTGGAACGCGCGGATTTAAGAAAGGTGACATAGTGGATGTCTTGCTGCTTGGAGTAGATGAAGGGAATGAAAAATGGGTAATAAATGGATAACGATGTAGTCGTCTAGTAGTTTTAAAGAGAACACGTGGTATTTAACAGTAACAAGTAGGCGGATGGAGGTAGTCATGAAATTATTTGAAGTTACAACAGATGTTTTGGAGCCTGATCAATATATGAAATACGTTACGCATCCAGAAGCAGGCGCGGTTACACTTTTTTTAGGAATTGTCCGCGAATGGACGAATGGAAAGCGGACGATGTATTTGGAATATGAGGCGTATATTCCTATGGCTGAAAAAAAACTTGCAGAAATCGGTGCTGACATTCAAGCCAAATGGCCGGGAACACGTGTCGCCATTGCCCACCGAATCGGAAAATTGCATATTTCTGATACAGCCGTCGTTATTGCCGTTTCTTCACCGCACAGAAAAATAGCATATGAAGCAAATGAATATACGATCGAGCAAATTAAGAAAGTTGTTCCCATTTGGAAAAAAGAAATCTGGGAAGATGGAGAGCAATGGATTGGCGATCAAACATATAAGCCACTACACAAAGGAGGAGAACGATGATCAGTCTTTTTTATTTTGCACATGTAAAAGAGTTGACGGGAAAGGAAAAAGAGACGCTTCAATGGACAAGCGGAACGGTAGCTGACCTCATGAAGTGGGCGAATGAAACATATCCCGGATTGGATACTTCTTCATTGCAAGTTGCTGTTAATGAAGAATATGTACTGGCAACAGAACAAGTAAAACCAGGAGATAGGGTTGCGTTTATTCCTCCGGTGAGTGGAGGATGAAAACAGTTGGTATCGTATTGACCGGAGGAATGTCGCGCCGTTTTGGTTCTCCGAAAGCATTTGCCGTCTACAATGGCCGCATGTTTTATGAAATCGCGGTTAATGTGTTAACTCCGTTTGCTGATAAACTTGTTATTTCAACAAATAAACAGCTTGCACCCAAATTCAAAGAAGTAGTAGTACAAAAAGGACTGACTATTGTATTAGACGATGAAAAATTTGCTGGAAAAGGGCCGCTTGCTGGCATGTACTCGGCAATGAATGCAGTTGAAGCAGACCAATACCTTCTTCTTCCGTGTGATATGCCGTTCATGGAAAAAGAAATGATTGAAGCACTTTTAAAAAATGATGAAGGCTCTGCAGATGTAGTCGCCTTTCGCCAAGGTAGCCGTGAGCAACCACTAGTTGGCATGTATCGCCGTTCCAATATTGATAAAATTTTGTCTTTTTTAGAACAAGGCGGTCAAAGTGTAATGAGCTATTTACAAACTGTAACAGTGTCATGGATTCAGGCAGAACATATCCATCAGGCATCTGAACGCATATTTTACAATATGAACCAGCCAGAAAACCCGCAAAGGACTGATCGTCATGACCATTCAATCCATTAGTGACCAATTAAATAGGCCGTTACACGATTTGCGGATTTCTGTGACCGATCGATGCAATTTTCGCTGTGCGTATTGTATGCCTAAAGAAGTGTTCGGTGAGGATTATCACTTTTTACCGAAAAATGAATTATTGTCTTTTGAAGAAATGGCAAGGCTAGCTGCCATATTTGTAAAGTTTGGCGTAAAAAAAATCCGGCTGACCGGTGGGGAACCGCTGTTGAGAAAAGAATTGCCAACGTTTATTCACATGCTTACAAAAATAGATGGACTACAAGATATTGCCTTGACTACTAATGGCTTATTATTAAAAAAACATGGGAAAGCGCTTTATAATGCTGGACTTAGACGTTTGAACATCAGCCTAGATGCGTTGTCTAAAGAGACATTCGGTAAAATGAACGGACGCGGAATTAATCCAGCCCCAATCCTTGAAAACATTGAGTATGCCAAAAACCTCGGCTTTAATGTGAAAGTAAATATGGTCGTCCAAAAAGGAATAAATGAACAGGAGATTATCCCAATGGCGGCTTATTTTAAAGAAAAAGGCATCACACTGCGGTTTATTGAGTTCATGGATGTCGGTAATGATAACGGCTGGAGTTTTCGGCAAGTGGTAACGAAAAAAGACATCTTAAGCATGTTAGAACCACATTATAAGCTTACTCCAGTAGATGCCGATTATTTTGGGGAAGTGGCTGGACGCTTCCGCTACCATGATAGTGAGTCTGAAATCGGCTTTATTACCTCTGTTTCAGAATCTTTTTGTTCTACATGCACACGGGCAAGATTATCATCAGATGGAAAATTTTATACATGTTTATTTGCTTCTACCGGCTATGATATCCGAAAACTATTACGGGAAAACGCAACAAATGAAGAACTGGCCTTTGCGATTAAACATGTATGGGAAAACAGATCAGACCGCTATTCAGATGAACGAACTGAACAAACGGCCCGAAACCGAAAGAAAATCGGAATGTCCTATATTGGTGGATAATCCAATTCACGCTAAAATGGGAATGTACATTTTTGAAAAGAGGGATTAACTTTGTCAGAATTCACGCATTTTAATGACCAGGGGCGAGCAAAAATGGTCGACATTACGGAGAAAGTTGAAACGAGTCGAACAGCGGTTGCCCAATCAAGTATCCTCCTGACCGAAGAAATTTATGGAAAGATCATCAGCGATACGATGAAGAAAGGGGATGTTCTGGCAGTAGCCCAAGTTGCTGGAATTATGGGGGCAAAACAAACAGCTACTGTCATTCCAATGTGTCACCCGCTTGCCTTAAGCAGCGTCGATATTAGTTTTCGATGGGAAAAGGTACAGGACAAGTACCAATTAAAGATCATATCTTCTGTAAAAACGAAAGGAAGTACGGGAGTAGAAATGGAAGCTCTCACAGCCGCCTCCATCTGCGCATTAACGGTTTATGATATGTGTAAAGCGCTTGACAAAGGGATGGTCATCGGACCAACATTCTTAGTAGAAAAAACAGGAGGAAAAAGTGGAGACTTTATAAGAACTGAATAAACATAAAAAGGCATTTAGGAATCCCCTTTCTTCAATGAGACCGAAAAAGGTCAATAAGGAGGGGGAATTTAAAAAAATCCATCATTTCCAAAAAGCTGAATTATATTGATCAACAGGTTGTCTGTTAAATCTATGTTGTTGAAATTGTTCGTTCTACTTTATCTTCTTTTACTCCTCATTCACTGACCGGAAGTAAGACGTTATATTTAGGTAATACTTTCATCATTTTTGTTCATATTTTTAGTTACAAATCCTTCTTGATTTCCCGAATGATATGACTAATTTCCGGAATAATCAGTTTTTCCATTGCAAGTTTTACTGCTCCGCGTGAACCCGGAGTACAAAAAACGGCAGTGTTATTGGAGACGCCAGCAATAGCACGTGATAAGATCGCTGCAGAGCCAATATCTTCTGTATAACTAAGCATCCGGAAAATTTCACCAAATCCGATCATTTCTTTATGTAACAATGGCTGGATGCTTTCAATTGTTACATCTCTTTTGGCAAGTCCTGTACCGCCGTTTATCAAAATAGCATCAATTGTTTGCTCATGGCATCCTGTAATAAATGCTTGTTGAATAGCAGATTCCTCATCAGCAACCAGTTCGTAAGCTACTACGATATGGCCGGCATCGAGAAGCATTTTCTTCATCAATTTTCCACTCAGATCGTTCTCGATGGTTCTTGTATCGCTAACTGTAATGATTTTGCAATTTACAGAGCGTGGTCCTTCTTTTTTATGTTCACTTTCCATAAGAAAATAGCCTCCTATTCAGTTTATAATTTCATAATTCATTAAATAAAGTTATGAGCATTTCATGCATGAAAGCGTACTTGTTTATAAAAATAAAAGCGGTAGAATAGTTAATTTTGCGACAACTTATTTCGAATGAACTCAAGAAACCATATTATAAATAATGACAGCTCATTTTGTGAAAAAACAGGGATTTTTCCATGTTTCAATGGAAGATCGAGAGAAGAGATTATAGCTGCGATATTTGTTAAGTCATTTAGTAGATATAGATCATCTTTCTTACTTATTAATACTATTTTTGGAAAGTCAGCATTTTTATAACCCTCTATAATCAATAAATCAATATCTACTTGTTTGTAAAATGCAAGGATTTTCTTAAGTGTCCATTCGGATTGGGAGATAGATAAGTGTAGTAAACCTTCCCCTTCAACTCCTGCCATTATAGAGCCAGCTTGTTTATGTCGTTCACTGTCTGTATTTTCGACAATATTGGGTTTTCCGCCATGACCGTGATGTTTTAAAGATGCAACTTTCCAGCCATCTTGTGTCGCTAATTCAATTAAATTGCATACAAGTGTTGTTTTTCCACTATTTTTGAACCCTACTACTTGAATGGTAAGTAGCTCTTTATCCATTTTATTCCCCCAGATGGCCATCAATAGGTATCTTCTATAATTAATTATTCTACCGTTTTGACATATTCCTATGATAAATGAAACTGAGCATTTTCTATCAATTTCATGCCAAACATAACTTCCTCGATGCAATATTAAAACTATAATTATAGTATATTCAAAAAATTTTTATAACTCAAGTTTCAGGCCGCCTAAAGGTATTTATTATTAATGATTGGGCTAAAAGCGCCCGAATTTATCACTTTTGTTCTCCCGAAAATGAAAAATAAAAAAGAGGAACAAAGTGTCCTCCCATTTCTAGCAGAACCCTATTTTCCCCTAATTACTACTATTTTGTTGTAAGGCATATTGATTTGCGTTTTCTAAAGCTTTTGAAATAATACCTGTTAAACTGTGTGATCCTGCTGCATCATGTCCGGCCTCCCAAAGCATAATGCCGCCAAAGTCATGAGTAAGTGCTAGCTTTATTTTTTTCTGAACAGTCGTTTCCCCATTATAGTGGTATATGGTTCCATTCATTTTGACTGTATCGTGGGTTGCGTTGCCGGGGTTCTCATCAATAATTGCCGCATAAGATACCTGCTTAATGGCGGGATTTTCTGGTTGCGCATAAAAAGGAATACCTAATATTAGTTTTTCTTTTGCAAGATGATAGGTATCGAAAAGGCTAGTCCAATAGTTTACGATATTCTCATTATACGAATAGGGTGACAAATTAGCTGCGTTGTAATCACCGTCCCACTGACCGTCATAAGCCATTATATTCACATGGTCGACATGGTTAAACATCGACGGTTCATATACAACACTGTTGATTTCCGTACCGGTAACACTATGAACTTTAGCATTAACAGCTATGGACAGTTCCTTATCTTTCTGTTTAAGTTTTTCGTTTAACGTTTTTACGAAAATAGCTAGATTTTGAGCATCTTCTTTTGAGCGTGGGTGTTCAAAATCAATATCGATGCCATCTAGCTGTTCACTCTCCGATATATTCACAAGTTCATTGACAAGCTTGGTTCGCGAAGTAGGGTTGGTAATAGCTGCTTTAAAATACTCATACGATTCTCCACCTTGAATGTGATACCATCCACCTACTGCTAACATTACTTTAGTGTCATACTTATGAGCTTTTGATACCATTGTCCGTAGGTTGTTCCTAGCGCTGTCCCCATTAAATAAGATTCGACCTTCTTTTGTAGGGTGGGCAAAAGAAAATACGACATGTGTCAATTGTGAATAGTTCACTACATCAGGATCGCGAAAATCTTGGACATAACCGATCAGAACCTTTTCTTGTTCAGGTTCTAATTTTGTTTTTTGCTTTGATTTATTTGCTGACGGGGCTTGTTCCAGTTTCGATGATTCTGGTAGTTTTGATCCTTTGTTTACAGAGAATAAGGAGCCAGTTATAAATCCTCCTGTGAAGGTAATAACAATGATTAGTAATAGAAGAAGTTTACTATTTTTCAAAGACATATGCCTCCTCAAATTTCTTGACCATAAAAATTGTATCAAATAAATAGAGGAGGAGGAGATGGTAATATTTGTTGAACTAGGGTTTGGCTTGAATGATCCCAACAAGCATGTACAACTTGTTATCTATTTTTTCTTTTGAAAACTGAATGAAACGCGTTCAAAATTATGGGATGGAGTTTTAGAAGAGATTAACCAAAAAAATCTTTAGTACTAGAAGAGTGGATCCATTTTAAAATTTGACTAATTTTCCTAGACCTACTTTGCTATTTTACATCGTAGGTCTCTTTTTAATATTATTAACAATAAATGGATGATAGTATAATAAAGAGACACAACAAATAATACCTTTAAGTACATAGATTTCATCTTAAGGGCAATCAGTCATGTTATTCTAATCTCGATTATAAAGAATACCATAAGGATTGTATGCATATAATGGTTTGGGTAAAAAATAAATGAATAGATTCATATCGAACCAATCGAATAAAGTCTCTTCATTAAGAGATTAATTGTTTAGGAGGATATTGATTTGCGTAAAAGGTCACTGACGAGTTTATTGATGGGAAGTTTTGTCGCCTTTATAGTAGTATTGAGTGGCTGTAGTCAAGAAGCTGGAACGGAAGCACAATTAGAGCAGGAAGTAAAAGCGTTAGAGGATAAAGTAAAAGAACAGCAAAAAGTAATTAATCAATATGAAGCTGAAAAGAAAAAATTAGAGGAACAGAAAAAACAGGAAGCTATTGAAGTCTCAGTAATCGAACCAGATACAGGGAAGGTTATTAAGAAAATCAAGCCAGCAGAATTGGGCTTTTTTGAAAATATAAATAGAATATAAGAAAAGTATTAATGACTGGGTAAAGGATGTAGCAAGGTCTGAAGATGGCTATGACAAAAGAATGTTCCCTGATAAAATTGGAGCGGACGGAGAAATCATCAAAGGAACACCACGTGTCATCTTATCAGAAGAAGAGTTAATCAATCAAATTCTGGATGCCTCAACAAAAGGGGGTAAGGTTGAATTACCTTTAACAGTGTTTGAATCTGGCTATAAGCTTGAAGAAGTGAATACGTTAGATGAAGTAGTGGTTAGTTCATTCACGACGAGCTTTGATTCAAGTGTGACCGGAAGAGTTCGAAATATTGAATTATCATCTCAAGCAATTGATCATGTCATCTTAGGCGTAGGCGATATTTTTTCTTTTAACACGACTGTAGGTGAACGGACAGAAGAAAGAGGATATCAAAAAGCAAAAGAAATTGTAAATAAAAAAATGGTCGCTGGTATTGGTGGGGGAATTTGTCAAACATCCTCTACCTTATACAATGCAGTTGATCAATTGGATGTAAAATATGTCGAGCATCATAATCATTCCCTTCATGTCGGTTATGTACCTAAAGGTAGAGATGCAACTGTATCATGGGGTGGCCCTGACTTTCGATTTGAAAATACACTTGATGTACCATTATTATTAAATACAAACGTCAATAAAGAAAAAGGTACCGTGACTATTGAAGTTAGAACATCAAAAAAATATGCAAAGCAAATTGGAAAGATATAGCCTTGCACGCATCTAAACCAATTTTTTAAAGCTGTCATCTATTTTCATTTTAGTGAAAATAGGTGACAGCTTTATTCATTTCAACCATCTATATAAAAAATCAATTCCTATTAAATACATAATATATCCAAAAAATGAATACATATGGTTCCATGATTCATGATGGGCAAAAAAACCTAAAGACTCAGCCTGTTTTTCAACAATCGCCATCAACAAACTGATCATCAAAATTAGAACGGTTTTTTGCCAACTATTTATTTTAGCACAGACAAGTAGAAACAAACCCGTCAGCAGAGGAAGGCCAACTAAAGTAAATGCGATATTGATAGAGAATACCGAAGACATTGGTCGAAGAGGAAAGGAATAAATCCCCTTTCCGGTGAAATATAAATCTAAGTATGTTCCTAATAACGTACCAAGTAAGACGGATAAAATGATGGTAGAATTTTGTTTAATCCAAGATGGAGATGGCTTTTTTGGTGATGGCTGCGAGCTCCATTTTTTCGAGTGTTTTGCAGTATTCATGTTCAATCTCCCCATCTATTTGATCTGTTGAATCCTGTAAGTAATAAAGTACATTCCAATCTTCGTACCAATCCTCTATTTCTGCACTTGGATGCTTACGATTTTTCCATATGAATTCTAACTGTGGACTATAGAATCGAGAATAACCTGGAAGCAGTTGGCAGGACTTTAATCTTGTTTTCAATAGTCTTGTAGGGAATTCATCATCGACATCATTAAAGAGATGTGGCCAATAATCTTTGCGGGAACCGGTATGAGGATTTGCATTTGCCCATAGTTTGGTCAGCTGTAATTGCTGACTGTTTCTAAATAAAATGTTATATAAACGTTTTCCAAGTAGTATTCGTTCATGCAGGTTTTGAAAATGATGGAGTGTTTGCCCGACGAACTTTACCTTTCCACTTTCATTAAATGGTAAAAGAATATGATTCATCGACAGCAAGTCCTGTAATTTAAATTCTAATGTATTAAACACTTCTTTTTGATAAATAGGATTTTTAATGACTCTGGATTCTAGATAACTTTGTTCATTGATAATTAAACCGACTGTTAATAGATAGGAATCACGTTCATACCAGAAATGATTCCATAGAGTTTCCATAAATACGGACACATGCAAATGATGTAATAAATATGATAAGTTTTGTTTTTTTTTCATGCTTACGTCATATACCAAAAACTGTGGATATGCATCTTGAAAAATCAGCCAATTTCCTCGTTCTAAAAAGGCAAAAAATGATTCCACTTCTTTCTTCGTCAGTAGCCTTGATAATAGGCTGCCCTTTAAATCGGTCATATTCCAACCGCCATTACGTGAAACCATATGCCCTAACAAAGCCCAGTGGACTTCTGGGTACCGATTATAAAAATCAAGATATGCTTTTGTTCTTGTCACATTATTCAAATTGAACAGTTTTGTTTGGTCGTTGATTTGTTGGAGAATCCTTTTATCTTCCAATGTAAGAGGTTGTTCGTTGAGGTTACATTTTTGCTGTAGCTTTAATTCCTTTTTTATGTTTACAAGCGGTTCAGGAAGGCTTTTATTTTTCCATTTAATCAGCTTGTGTAAAATGGTAAGGCCCCCCTCAAGTGAATTCTTATTAGGCTCGCGAATATATATGAAAAGACGGTGTATGGAGGGAATGAGAGATATTGCATACAAATGTTACAGAAGGTATGAATTGGATTGTGAATCAATTAAGGCAGGATCAGACTCCGGATGGCTTTTGGGATTATCCCTTTGAAACGGGTATTTCTACTGATTGTTATATGATTATTTTATTGAGGTCTTTAGATATTCATGATGAAAAATTAATAAAACAGCTTACTGAAAGAATTATAAGTAAACAAGAAGTAAATGGTGCGTGGAAGCTTTATTATGATGAACCAACTGGAAACGTCTCAGCTACGATAGAAGCCTATTATGCACTTCTTTATTCAGGACTGTTTCATAAAAGTGATGAGAAACTTAAAAAGGCGAAACAGTTCATTTTAGAAAGTGGTGGCATGGAAGCAGCTCATATGTTTACAAAAATAATGTTAGCCATCACTGGTCATTATGATTGGCCGAAATTTTTTCCAATCCCAATCGAAGCAATTTTGCTTCCGTCCTCCTTCCCCATTAATTTTTATAGTTTGTCTGTCTACGGCAGGGCTAATCTAACGCCTATCATGATTCTAGCGGACAAGAAATATCAATTACAGACTGAAGTCAGTCCGGATTTAGCCGAATTATTTATTCGTCATGATGTGGAGAGAATGGATTTACTCAATCGTTTTACAGATTCAGATGAATGGCAGAGCGTTTATTCAGTAATTGAAAAAGGTATTAACAGCTTAATCGGGATTCCAAATCACATCCATGATCAAGCGATTGAACGTGCTAAACAATATATGCTAAACCGAATTGAACCAGATGGAACGTTTTATGGCTACTTTAGCTCAACCTTTTTAATGATTTTCGCCTTATTGTCCCTTGGCTATTCAAAAACACATCCCGTTATTGTGAAAGCTGTAAACGGATTAAAATCGATGAAATGTGAAATAAATGGTTTTACTCATATCCAATATACAACGGCTACCGTTTGGAATACTTCCCTGATTAATTATGCCTTACAGGAGGCAGGTATTTCATCTTCGGAACCTATGATAAATAAGGCGAATGATTATCTACTAAAGCGACAGCATTACAAGTACGGTGATTGGCTTATTCACAATCCTTTAGGGTCTCCAGGAGGATGGGGGTTTGCGGATAGCAACACCATTCATCCTGATGTTGATGATACAACTGCTTCTTTACGCTCCATTGCAAGAAATGTGCAGAAAAACGTAACACTACGCCAGTGGGAAAGAGGGATTCTTTGGACTTTATCTATGCAAAATGACGATGGGGGATGGCCAGCATTTGAAAAAAATACAAATAGCAAACTATTAGAACTGTTACCCATTGAAAAAGCTGAGTATATTCTAACTGATCCTTCCTCTGCAGATGTAACGGGAAGAACGTTAGAATTTCTTGGATCGTATACGAATTTAACCAATGATCATCCTTCAATTAAAGCGGCAGTCGACTGGCTATTTAAGCATCAAGAAAAGAATGGCTCGTGGTACGGACGCTGGGGGATTTGTTACATTTATGGAACATGGGCAGCTATCACTGGATTAAGTTCTGTAGGTGTTTTGCCCTCACATCAATCGATAGCTAAAGCTGTTTCATGGTTATCAACCATTCAAAATGATGATGGGGGCTGGGGAGAATCTTGTAAAAGTGATATGAGTAAAACGTATGTATCACTAAAAGCAAGTACTTTAACACATACAGCTTGGGCTGTTGATGCATTAATTGCAGCATCGGAGCAATCGACAAGTACCATTAAAAAGGGGATACATTATTTGTTAGAAAATTTGGATCAGGAAGACTGGACAACACAATATCCAAAAGGCCAAGGAATGGCAGGAGGATTTTATATTCATTATCATAGTTATCGTTATATATTTCCGCTGTTGGCGTTTGCTCATTATCAAAGAAAATTTGGTGATTTTGCAGAATCAGCGAATGATATGCCCTAATTTAGGGCTTTTTTATATGTTGTAAAAACACGTAGTAATTTTAAGGAAGGGGATATAATCAATAGTTTGGAAAAATTGTATGTTGACTTGATTCGCTAATTTAAAACTTTCATTTGATGAAGCGATAAAGTGTTAGAATTTGCATTAAAACTAGGAGAAGCACTGTTTTTGAGTTGTATATTGAATTGTGTTTAAATAAACTGTGGATTATATATTGCAAAAATTACCTCGATAGAATATATAATTCAACTATTAATCCACCATATAGATCCACCATTTTATTGGTTTTATTTATTATGCTACCTATTTTGATGAGTACAAGATGGTATCGTTTTTACTCTAAAGGACTTAGTGAAACTAGGATAATTGATATTTTTAAACACGCTTTATTGGTCAATTATTTGTTCCGTAATTCTGAATTGGTTAATTAAAATCATAAAGCAGCAATTTAATACGGTAAACTTTACTTTTTAAGGAGCAGTATCAAAATCTTATATACCTAAGTTACTTGACATATCTTCTATAACAGTATGTGATATATAGATATCAAGCAGGGAGTGATATAAAATGCATGAAAAACATCAACACGTATTAATTGTAATAGATTTTGTAGCAACTAATCACAATACCATTTTTGTGAAAATAACTGGCTATGATGCCGTTTTAGAAAAGGAATTCAAAGGAGAAGTGAAATTTTTAAGTGGTAAGATATTTGGTGATTTAATTCATTCTCAAAGGTCAACTTTATCTCCTGAATGCAGGGAATTTGTGCGAGGGAACTTGTTAAATAGGTTTAATGAAGGCCAATTTAATTAATAATCTGAAGATAATGTGACATAAAATTAATCCTTTCGAACGGGTATTTTCCCTTTCATAATTTGTATACTAAGGGCTTACCAACCACTGGTCTGAAAGAAGTCATATTGAGGTCAGGTAAGATGGTAATCAAATCTTGATAGTGGAATCGAATCTTAGAGTTCAAAACGGATTAACTAATCAATGTACAAATAAGGTCAAGAAATCTGACCTTATTTGTTAGACTGGGTGAAGAATTAAGAAGATTCAGCTGCATTTAAGATTGATTGAAGCAATCCAGGAAAACGAGCATCTAAGTCATTAACCCTAAGAGAGATAAAACGTTGCCTACCTTCTAGTCTGATTTCTATTACTCCGGATTCTCGCAATACTTTAAAGTGATGAGAAAGAGTTGATTTTGCGATTGAAATATCAAAAGCACCACAATTTAGTTCTTGGTTTTCTGCTAAACTCTTGATAATAGATAATCTAATAGGGTCACTTAAAGCGTATAATATAGCAGTTAATTGAATATCTGAGCGATTTGGATGAATTGGGTTTCTCATAATTGCATGATATCAAAAAAAGTGATAGTATTCAAATGTTCGAATGTTATCGAACATTTAAATGAATAAATATATGAAGAACATTAGAATATAAACTGATATTGCTGAAAAATAGGAGGTAACTCTAATGAAACAAGTAATACAAGGGGAACTTTTTGAGACTGTTCAGGTTGGGGCATGGAACTTAAGGACTCGGACAGCTATGGCACCGATGACACGCTGTTTTGCAGACGACGAAACAGGTGTCGTAGGACCAGATGTGGTTGAGTATTATCGGAAACGCGCGGCAGATGGTATCGGTCTTATTATTACAGAAGGAACAGTCATCAGTCCAAGAGGAAAAGGGAATCCGAGAGTGCCAGGTCTGTATACTGTAGAACAAATGAAAGCATGGGAAAAAGTGACTGAAGGTGTTCATTCAGAAGGAGGCACGATTATTGCTCAGATTTGGCATGTAGGAAGACTTACACATCACGAATTAGCAGGTGGTCTTCCTCCGCAGGCACCGTCCTCCGTTCAAAAAGAAGGATTAGTTCATCGTTTCCGCAAACCATATGATATGCCGGAGGAAATGTCGATCGAAGAGATTCATGAAGTAGTACGCCAATATGCTCAAGCGGCAAAAAATGCAATAATAGCTGGCTTTGATGGAGTAGAGATACACGGGGCTCATGGCTACTTGATTGATCAATTCAATTCTGACATTACTAATTTGAGAAATGATCGCTATGGTGGGGATTTCGCTCAGCGTCTTACGTTCATGAAAGAAGTATTAGCTGCTGTCATCGATGCGATTGGTGCGGAGCGCACATTAATTCGCTTCTCTATTATGGCAGGTGGGTATACTAACACTGTATTGAATGATCCAGAACAAGCTATTCGGACATTTACTGATGCTTTTAAAGAAGTGGGAGTAAAAATGATCCACCCCTCTACGATGGACTTTCAGCAAGTGCTTGCTGATGGGAAAACATTACATCAACTCGTGAGAAAATACTGGGACGGTGTTATTATTGGAGTGGGCAATTTGAATCCAGAAATAGCTGAACAAGCATTACAAGAAGGTACAATCGATGTAGCTGCATTTGGACGTCCATTAATTGCCAATCCTGATTTTCTTTATCGTCTTAAAAATGGTGACGAATTAATAGAATATGATGGCTCTAAGCATTTGGCTACACTTGTGTAAAGTAAAAAGAATCAATAATATTATAGGTGAGAACTGAAAATGAAGTAAAAAAACTAGGTGTTGAAATAATTGAAGTAAGTTCAAATATTGAATAAAGTAGCAATGCGTACATTTTAGCTTAAGATATTTATAGGATTAAAATTAAATCCTTGCGGTGTATTCAGTTCATCGTGTTCGGGTTCTATATCGCACATTTCATCGATTAATATAAAATAAAACTAACGAGGTATGTATCATGACGTTACATTCGGAATGGAAATCTTTTAAGGGAACAAAAGAGACCATAAGTGCTTATATTTCTTCAATAGATCCAGTATCTGAACCACGACCAACCGTACTCATTATTCAAGAAATGTGGGGAGTGGATGATCATATAAAAGATGTTACGCAAAGGTTTGCATCTGCTGGTTACGTTGCTATTGCTCCAGATTTGTTTGCAGATAATGGAGTGAGACCGGATGATCTTAGTGAAGAAAGGATGCAGGAAGTAAAAAGCTTCTTACATGCACTTCCTCCTACATCGTGGTTTAATCCAGATGATCGGGAAACAGCAATTTTAAAGCAAACGACTCAGAAACAGGAGAAGTTGCGTTTGGCACTTAATAAGTTGTTTGATCTGTTGGACCCAAAAAAATCAGAAAGATTCGTCAGTATTTTAAAAGAAACGGCTGAATATGCACGTAATACATACGAAAAAACAAATGGGATGCCGGTTACATCTGTTGGGTTCTGTATGGGTGGTGCCTTATCTGCTGCTTTAGCAACAAAGGATCCAAAGCACGCTGGTTCATTAGTATTTTATGGTCGTCCACCTCATCAAAATATTACCGAAATTCAATGTCCTATTCTTGGATTCTACGGTGGAGAAGATCAGAATATCACTAGTTTAATACCAGATTTCGAAGAAAAAATGAAGAAGAATGGTAAATCATTTGAAGCCATCGTATACCCAAATGGAAAGCACGCATTCTTTAATGATACAAACCCAACTTATAATAATCGTTATGCGCGTGATGCATTCGCTCGCTCTCTTAACTTTTTGAATCGTGTTACGACAGTTTGAAATAGAAAATAATGATTCCGTAAAGTTAATTGTAGAACAAATGAAAAGAGTATTATCAGAAATAAATAAGCCAACACTTTACGTGTAAGTCTACATTTAAAGAATACAGGAGAGAGGATTTGAACTGCACCCTAATTGTTAGACACAATCTAACAATTGGAGGTGCAGTTTTTTCATGACTAAATTTACTGTTGAGCAAGGGGCTTATATGGGAGCAATTAAACTGTTCTTCATGCGCCAAAAGGAAAAGGTGAGGCTGAAAAAAGCCTTTAAGAATGCTGGGTTAATCATTAAGCATAAGAGCGGCGATGTTGAAGAGACACGAAACTTCGTGAAACTAATCAAGAAAAATTTATACATATGATTAGAGTATAAATAGTAAAGATATCTTGATAGGGCTTGATTTTTAGACATGGGAAGCATAGGAATATTTGACCTTGATTAGAAGATCCAAGTATTAGCTGTTAAATTAACTAAATTTTTTGAAAAGGGTGAAAAAAATGGAGGATTTTATAGATTTATCTGCATGTGAAATTCAGGTTCCTGGAGCTGAATGGGACTTTCGTGTGGAACAGTCTCCTAGATGGGTAAGGGTTAAATTTGGTGGTGAAACAATTGCGGACAGCAAACGGGCCGTGTTGGCCTATGAATCGGGAAGGCTTCCCGTTTATTATTTCCCACAGGAAGACGTGCGTATGGACATGCTAGTACCGTCCGACCATCAATCCGTCTGTTCACACAAAGGAACAGCTTCCTATTGGTCAATACAAGCTGGTGGAAGAGTTTCCGAGAATGCAGCATGGAGCTATCTGGCACCAAATCCTGAGGCCCAAGACATCGAAGGGTATATTTCCTTTTACTGGAGCAAAACGGATGCTTGGTTTGAAGAAGAAACGGAAATTTTTGTTCATGCACGGGATCCCTATACTCGCGTGGATGCGATTCCTAGCTCTCGTCATGTTCAGGCTATCGTAGGTGGAGAAGTCATTGCTGACAGCAATCGTCCTGTTATTGTGTTTGAAACAGGTCTGGTTACACGTTACTACCTTCCGATTGAAGATATTAATCAGGATGTTTTAGTACCATCTGAACGGGCATCCCGATGTCCATACAAGGGAATCGCTACTTATTATTCTGTGAAGTTTGGCGATAAGCTTTATAAAGATGTCATCTGGAGCTATCAAAATCCACTTCCAGCTGTTGGCGAAATCGCAGGGCTTTTATGCTTTTATAGTGAGAAAATTGATGCCCTTTATATAGATGGAGAGAAATGGGTGCTGCCGGAAAAACAACGCCTACCATACAAAACGATTGAAAAGTGAATAGATTTGCTAGTGCTAGACTGTAATTTTGGGAATGAAGGAGGCAACAGGAGATGGGCGGTGTTTCTGCAATAGAGTTTAAGGAAGTAAGTAAAAACTATGGAACCGTACAGGTCATGAATAATTTTCACCTCTCCATTCCGAACGGAAAAATCGTCACGTTGATTGGTCCGTCAGGCTGTGGGAAAACCACCTCTTTGAAAATGATTAACAGATTGATAGAACCTGATTCTGGAATGATTCTTGTGGAAGGTAAAGATATCAGTCAAATGAATCCTGTGGAATTGAGGAGAAACATTGGATATGTGATTCAACAAATCGGATTGTTTCCCCATATGACAATTGAAGATAATATCTCAGTCGTTCCCAGGCTGAAAGGCGAGAAAAAGAAAAGCCTTATTGGAAGGACGGAGAAGCTGCTACAGTTGATCGGCTTGGATTTCGATTCGTTCCGTCACCGTTATCCTCATGAACTAAGCGGAGGCCAACAGCAAAGAATTGGTGTAGCTCGCGCGTTAGCTGCTGACCCATCTATCATCTTGATGGACGAGCCCTTCAGTGCTCTTGATCCGATTAGCCGTGTACAGCTACAAAACGAATTGATGAAGCTGAATCAATCGTTGAAGAAGACGATTGTTTTTGTTACACACGATATTGACGAGGCATTGAAAATTGCTGATATAATCGTCCTTCTGAAAGACGGAAAACTCGTACAGGTAGCTACGCCGGAAGAACTGCTGCACAAGCCAGCAGACGACTTTGTCCGCACATTCGTAGGTGAGGATCGTTTTCGAAATTCTACAGTTCCTTCGCAAATGTTCCAAACGAATCATGATAGCATATCTCAGTCGTTATCCATTGGTTCGAGTGAACTTTTGACAACCGCAGTAGGGCGGATGAAACATTCTTCTAAGGAAGTTTTAGTTGTTACCGATAAACACTCTCGTTATTTAGGTGTGGTTTATTTAACAGAGGCAAACACGGCCTTGAAGGATGGAACAGAGGTGACGATTGAAGGGGTTCTTCGTAAGGATTATCCAATGGTGACGGAGATGACATCGGCAGAGGAAATATTTAAGCTGCTGACCAATCATCCATTAGTTCCTGTCATTGACAAACAGCATCGATTGATAAAAGTTTTAGCACGTGAAGGCGTGCTGAATGTATTAACCAATCATACGAAACGAGAGGAAGTGGCAACATGAATCGACTTTGGATCTCCTTTGTTTCTGATTGGCCGGAAATTTTGGTGAAAACGCAGGAGCATATGTTTCTTTCGCTAATTGCGGTAGTGGCCGCATGTGTCATTGCCATCCCACTTGGTATTTATCTCACGCGACATGAACGTCTTGCACAACCGATTATTTCGGTTGTTTCAGTAATCTATACCATACCTAGCCTTGCGATGTTCGGCTTCATGATTCCACTGTTTGGCATTGGGGTATTACCGGCAGCCATTGCATTAACATTGTATGCACTACTACCCGTTCTACAGAACACGTATGTCGGAATAAAGGAAGTTGATTCCTCTTTGATTGAGTCTGGTCGGGGCATGGGAATGACTGAGTGGCAAGTGCTACGAATGGTCCAATTGCCAATCGCAAGCAGCGTTATTATGGCTGGTGTGAGAATGGTGACGGTACAAACCATTAGTGCAGCAACTATAGCAACTTATATTGCTGCCGGAGGTCTTGGAGATATCATTACTCGAGGTATCTCCATGATAGATACTGTCGTGATCTTGGAAGGCGCGATTCCGGTTTGTTTACTCGTCCTAATTGTGAATTTATTTTTGCTTGGTGTTAGTCGGGTGCTGGTTCCGAAAGGGTTACGCAATCGTTAAATTTATGTAAGAAATGGAGATGATCTTTTGAAAGCTTTTAGGAATAAATCATTCATTAAATTATGGAAAAGTTTGCTTACGGTAGGAGTATCCGTGTTACTGTTGGTCGTTACCGCATGTGGTAATAGTAGCAGCAAAATCAGTGGCAGTAGTGATAGCGGTGGGGGTACCATCACTATCAGTAGTAAAGGGTTCACTGAACAGGAAATTTTGGCTAATATGCTCAAGCTATTGGTTGAAAACGATACAGACTTGGAAGTGAACTACAAAACCAACCTATCTGATAATGTGCTGTGGGAAGCCTTCAAAAAGGGAGAAGTCGACGCCTATGTTGAATATACAGGAACAGCTTTGCTTCAATATTTGAAACAAGAGCCAATTTATGATGCACAGAAGGTTTACGATGAAGTGGCGAAGCAGTACAAGGATAAATATCAATGGACATGGCTAGAGCCTATTGGATTCAACGACACATATGCGGTTGCCATTAGAAACGAGGATGCTGAAAAATACGGGATCTCTACGACTTCAGAATTGGCTGAACAATCAGATGAATTTGTGTTTGGGAGTGCTCAAGAATTTCTTAATCGGCCTGATGGTTATCCAGCAATTGAAAAAACCTATAATATGAAGTTCAAAAATGTAGAGTCATTTGGAGCCCAACTGGATTATCAAGCATTGTCACAAAAACAAGTGGATTCAATTATTGTTTATACGACTGACGGTAGAATTCCTGAGAATGACATTAAGGTGCTGGAAGATGATAAACATTTGTTCCTTCCGTACGATGCGGTACCAATTGTAAAAGATGAAGTGCTGGAAAAATATCCGGAATTGAAAGATGTTTTAAATAAGTTAGCTGATAAAATCTCCGATGATCAAATGCAACAGTTAAATTACGAAGTGGACATTAAAAAAGCGAAAGCTGCAGATGTAGCAAAGAAATTTTTGACTGAACAAGGCTTGTTAAAATAACAGAATGTTAGCTTAACTATTTATTACTGATTTGTTCAAATGGAAACATGATCAGCCAGACATTATTTTATTTATAGTAAAAACAATAGTAATTAATTATATTACAATTATGTTACTTTGATTACTTTTTTCATCAACGGCCAGTTTCCTTTAAAATTATCCGTATTTCTTTATAGTAAAAAGAATAGTAATCATGTTTCGTTGATTGCTTTCTTTTTTTCCATTAACGGGTAGTACCCTTCAAAGCTGTCCGTATTTTGATGCCGTACCACTTAGTGGTCGGCTTTTTTTTCAGCGATGCTAGTTCGGGTGTATTGCGGTAATGTTTTCGGCGATATTGCGGAATGATTAAAGGGGGCAAGCGAATGATTAGAATAACGGAGGTATTATTCGTTAATCCGGCTGATCCGGACTTCAAGCCATACGGTGAAAACCAAGTAGTAGTAAACGGAGAACTAGCTATGGACTTTTACGGTGAGAGCTGGCTATGTCGCACTATAACGGGTGAGAGCGAAGGAGTTCCAGTCGTAGACCTTAGTAAATGCCGAAGTGTTGAGATTATAACTAAGGAAAGTCTGACAGAACTATCGGAATTAATATCGTTACCATTTGTAGAAGCACTGAAACAACTAGCACGGTAAATAAGGGAGGAATTAAGAATAATTAATCCAGAAGCGTACTTAGTAGACGGGTATCTGAATTAGAAATCATGAATTATTTCTTTGACTAAAAATCAACATAGATGTTTAACTGAACTAACAATAAAGGTTATAAAGGGCGGGTGTTCCCGCTCTTT
>CAVVWH010000013.1:0-15774 GCA_963751845.1 uncultured Bacillaceae bacterium | reverse complement strand
AAAATTATCTGGATCCGGACCGTTTCGGTGGTTACGATTCATGGAATCAATAGCATTCATATCTTCATTGGATAGTTCAAAATCAAAAATATCAGCATTTTCAATGATACGTTGTTCTTTAACGGACTTAGGTATAGTCACAATTCCGCATTGTAAATCCCAGCGTAAAATGATTTGTGCCACTGTTTTATTATATTTCGCTGCAAGCTCCTTGAGCGTTGGTTCATCTAGCATTTTTCCTCGTCCCAGTGGTGACCAGGCTTCTAATTGGATGTTATGCTCTTGGCAATAGCTAAGTAATTCTTTTTGAGTCAGTCTAGGATGACATTCGACTTGATTCACCATTGGTACAATTTCTGCGTCTGCCAGTAAGTCTTCTAAATGATGAATTTGAAAGTTGCAAACGCCGATTGCTCGCACTTTTTCTTCTTTATATAATGTTTCTAATGCCTTCCATGTTTCTTTATATTTTTCTTTAACCGGCCAATGTACAAGATATAAATCGATATAATCTAAGCCTAGCTTTCTCAAGCTCTCATTAAAAGCAGTTAGTGTTGATACATACCCTTGATCCGTATTCCAAACCTTCGTTGTAATGAATAATTCTTCGCGTGGAACCCCAGCTTCTTTAATCGCTTGTCCAACGCCTTCTTCATTTTTGTAGAATGCAGCTGTATCAATGCTGCGATATCCAGCCTTAATCGCTGCTTTGACTGCATTAGTAACCTCTTGCCCTTCTTCAGACAAATATACGCCAAGACCAAACCAAGGCATTTTTACTCCATTATGTAGGGTTGTCACATCCTGTAAACTTGTAACCAAGAAAATCATCTCCTTTTATAAAAGAACACATATATTATCTACTATTTTTGAGGTGAATAAAAGAAATGAGCAGATTATTCTTTGTGTTTCTTTTTCTAAGTTGTAGGAATGTTGTAACAAATTAAACATTTAGAGGTGATTGATAAATCTATAATTAAAGTAATGAGTTATTTTTAAATAATAAATTGTGAAATAAATAACAAAGTTTGGTGATGAAAATGCAAGGTAATGTACATCCACAGTCAATAGGGCACTCTCATGGAAAAGGAGTAGACTATGATAAAAATCCTTTTATTGTTATTTGGGAAGTAACGAGAGCTTGTCAGTTAAAATGTGTACACTGTCGAGCTGATGCGCAATTGACAGCAGATCCGCGGGAATTAACACATAAAGAAGGAATTAAATTAATTGATGAGATTTATGAAATGAATAATCCAATGCTAGTGTTCACAGGCGGAGATTGTATGATGAGAGAAGATTTGTTTGATCTAGCAGATTATGCGGTAAAAAAAGGCATGAGGGTCTCCATGACGCCAAGTGCAACTCCGAATGTAACAAAGGAAAAAATGAAGCGAGCAAAGGAAGTTGGACTTTCACGTTGGGGCTTTAGCCTCGATGCACCAATTGCTGAAATACATGATAAATTTCGTGGAACGCCTGGCTCTTTTGACCTTACCATTGAAAAAATTAACTATTTAAATGAATTACAAATGCCACTGCAAATTAATACGGTTATATCTAGATATAATTATGATCATCTTGAAGAAATGGCCAAATTAGTAGGTGAGCTTAAAGCAGTGATGTGGTATATTTTCTTGCTTGTTCCGACTGGAAGGGGCCAAATTGAGGATTGCCTAACACCAGTAGAGCATGAAAAGGTGTTTAAGTGGCTGTATGATTTAAGTAAAACAGCTCCATATGATATTAAAACAACCTGTGCTCAGCATTATCGTCGTGTTGTTTTACAGGAAAAGATGAGAGAACACAAAATTGAAAAAGGCGAGATTCATTATGAAGACTCGATTACAACTGATTTTGCCTCAATGTCAGATGGCTTGAAACGTGCTCCAAAAGGAGTGAATGATGGTAACGGTTTTGCCTTTGTTTCACATATTGGTGATGTGATGCCAAGTGGCATGTTGCCAATTAAGGCTGGTAATATTCGTGAAACCCCACTTGCAGAAATATATCGGAAAGCTAAAGTATTTAAAGATTTACGCCAGCCTGATCATTATAAAGGTAAATGCGGCGTTTGTGAATATAACAAAATTTGTGGAGGATCTCGTTCTAGAACCTATGCGGTAACAGGTGATTATATGGAAAGTGAACCTTTTTGTGTATATATACCTCAGGCTTTGAGACATAAGGAAGATTTACCTGTTAGATAATAATGTAAAAAGGATTACATAATTAAATGACCCTTATATGGAAGGATGCTGAATGATTAGCGTCCTTTTAATATTGTATTAGTACAGTGTGTCAAATTTTATTATGTTGTATTATAATAGATTGAAGGGAAAAAGTAGTAGTAAATGAGATAGTCCAATTAGGAGGTAGACGTAGCATGCAAGTGACAACAAAAAGAATGGAAGCTGAACATGCCAAAATTATTTTGCAGGAAACAGCAGGGATAGCGATTATTACGATTCATCGTCCACAATTGCGAAATGCTTTAACGGCGAATATGTGGGATCAGCTATCGGAAATTGGAAATAAAGTTCTAGAAAACCCTAAGAATAAAGTTTTGTTGCTAAGGGGATCAGGTGAGCAGTTTACAGCTGGATCTGATCTAAAAGAATTTAATCAAATGACGCTTGAAGAGGCAGAAAACGCATTTGTGCATATGGAAAACACCATCTCTACTTTTGAACGTCTACCTATTCCTACAATCGGCGTTATTAATGGACCAGCGATGGGAGCGGGGCTTGAATTAGCATTAGCTTGTGATATTCGAATTGGTTCGGAAAAATCTAAATTAGGAATACCAGTTGGTAAACTTGGCATTACAATCAATAATAAATTTGCCCAAAGACTTGTAAACCTTGTAGGGCCAAGTGTTGCGAAGGACCTAGTTTACACAGGCCGTATGTTGAAAGCAGATGAAGCGTATCGTGTTGGAATGCTGAACTACTTAGTAAAAGAACAAGACTTGGATCGTTATTCCATTAAAATGGGGCATTTAGTAGCCTCCATGTCACCTGCATCTCTCCTTGCGGTTAAGCAGTCTGTTCAAGAATGTGTAGACAGTGCTCCTGTACTTTGGAAAGAGTCAACACCGTTTGTTGATCTAAATGATTTTCCAGAAGGTGTGGCGGCGTTTGTAGAAAAAAGACCTCCACGATTTAATCGTCGAATGAACAACTGATTCATTAAAAAGACAAAAGCGTGGTTATATACCGCGCTTTTTGTCTTTGAAAACTGACATGATTTAATTCGTAACGGTTGATGTGATTTGAATATTAATAGAACTAAATTCGATATTAAAATGGTGTATAAAACTTTGTTGAATTTCTGTTTGTAGTTTTTCTATTACTTCAGGTAGATTATATGAAACAGGATATACGATTCCTACATCAAGACTGGCTGTTGGAAGCCCTTGTAAATGGACGTGTATCGAATCACAATGAACAATATATTTATTTGCTAAGCAAGTATGTTCAATTAAGTCGCTAAATACCTTTTTATCAATCTGAATCGTTCCATGATGAAAATCTGGACGAACAATGGTTGTTTCTCCAATTTTTTCTTTTTTAGGAGAAAAAATATCCATCCCTTTATGAATGAGTCTTTTGAAAAAGTTTTGTTCTACTTGTCTATAAGGGATTGGCATAATATGTTTCCCTTCTGTACTTCGAACGAATTGAGCCATCTTAATTTCGCTAGTAGAGCGAAGGTCCCCTATATAATAATAATGATTGATCTCTCCTAAATCGAGTCGGTTAGCAATTAATCTTGTCATTTTATCTGATGTACCGATAATGAGGATTTTATTAATGACATAAATTTTTAAAGCTTCCTGAACTTCCTTTTTATGAAGCTCATCGAAAAAAGTCGCACGCTTTACAGCTGTTATTGAATTTTTTTCAAATTTAGCTGAAGTTCCAGCAATTTTCTGTCCATTTAAAATTAAAAGTCCATCATCAATGATAGCCGGTATTTTTTTCTGATGAGCAAAAGTAAGTGCACTTGTGCTTTTTCCAGTCCCACTGGGACCACTTAATGAAAAGATTTCCATCCGTAATCTCCTTGTTTCTCCAATTTTTTCTTATTATATAATTTTCAAATTTGTTCTACAATCCTAATGAAAATCTATAGTAAAAAGGGGCAATTAATCTACTCTAATTATAGCATTTTGAAATGAAGCCATGATTGTCATAAGAATTTTATAAACGGATAAATATCAAAAGGAATCGGGACATATATTATCCTGGTTCTTTTTTTGCTTTGAGGGAAAAGTAATAACGTCGGAGAATGAATGGGTATTAAAGCAGAAAATTAGACTTATTGAAGAAGTAGGGGTATAAAAAAGGTAACGATTTAATAAATTTCAATGGTTTAAAAAACACGTAATCATGTGTCACGAAATGAATGATAGGAGGAGAAACATGAATACCAAATACGAGCCCATTTTTCAATCTTTTACCTTTCCTTCAGGAGTAGAGGTAAAGAATCGAATAATGATTGCCCCAATGACGCATTATTCCTCGCAATCAAATGGGGAGATATCGGAGCAGGAGCTTCTTTATTATGCAGAGCGTTCTGGAGGTGTTGGTGCGGTTATTACAGCTTGTGCTTATGTAAGCCTTGACGGTAAAGGGTTCCAAGACCAATTCAGCGTGGATAATGACTCATTCATTCCCAGATTGAAAAAATTAGCCGAAACCATTCAATCTAAAGGCGCTAAAGCCATTTTACAAATTTATCATGGTGGAAGACAATCCCCTCCATCGTTATTGCCGGATGGCCAGCCGATTTCTGCAAGCGCTGTTGCTTCAGAGGGAGAAGGTAAGCCTGTTCCTCGTGAAATGACGGAAACTGAAATAAACAATACAATTAAAGCTTTTGGCGACGCAACACGACGGGCTGTTGAAGCAGGCTTTGACGGCGTTGAAATTCATGGTGCGAATACATATCTTCTTCAACAATTCTTTTCTCCACATTCCAATCGAAGAGAAGATCAATGGGGTGGCTCCCTTGAAAAAAGGATGACATTTCCTTTAGCTGTCGTGGAGTCCGTGAAAAAAGCCGTTGCTGAATATGCAAAGAAACCATTCATTATTGGCTATCGTATATCACCTGAAGAAGGCAGTACTCCAGGAATTACTTTAGAAGATACGCTTCAATTTGTTGATAAGCTAGCTGATCAGAAGCTTGATTATTTGCATGTATCTGTTAATCATTTCTGGAATGGTTCATTCCGTGATAAGAGCCATTCGCAATCACGTATTGTAAAAATTCATGAAAAAGTTGGTAGTCGTGTTCCTGTTGTTGGTGTAGGCTCATTGCATACACCAGATGAAGTAGTAGAAGCATTAGAAACAGGTGTACCACTTATAGCATTAGGTCGTGAAATGCTGATGGAACCAAAATGGATTGAAAAAATTCAAGCTGGTCAGGAAGACCAAATTCGTACAACATTGTCTAAAAAAGATCAGAAGGAACTAGTCATTCCTGATCCTTTATGGCAGCGTCTAATGAACATTGTAGGCTGGTTGCCTGTAGTGGATTAAATGGGAAATACGGTAAACAGATATAGACCTTCAAATGAAGGTCTATATCTGTTTACTTAAAATTTTGTTGTTTTTCCTAGACTTAAAGCTTGATCCTTCTTAATCATTTTTTCGCCACAACAATAAGTGCTGGCGAATTCAATGAATAACTATCCTTTGGAAAATTTCATCATAATATTGCGTTAAGGGTTGATAAAATGTCATGTAGTACCGTCCTTCCTTTGTTTGGATTGAACATTCAGGTTGATGTCTTTCTCAACCATGAAGGCTAAGAGCTAATTTAGCATAACGGGACATTTTGTCTTTTGACCAAATAGGGGTCCATACGATTTGCACATCAATCTCTTTTATTGAAGACGAAAAGGCAATTGATAATGTCTCTTTTACATCCGCAATAATATGCCCCGCCATAGGGCATCCCATAGAAGTCATCGTCATCGAGATGTTTACCTCATTTTCTTCGGTTACCTCTACATCGTAGACAAGACCAAGATTGACAATATCCACTCCAAGCTCTGGGTCCATTACATTTTCAAGTTCTTCATAAATTTGTTCCACTGTTAGGTTTGTCATCTATTTATTTTCCATCCTTTATACTTTTATGATTAGTGGGTTTCTTACCCTTTTCATTACTATAGATGAAGCTTGATGATAAAAAAATGACCTGTATCACATTTTGAAAAAAAGTGAAAGTGATGAGAGTTGAAAACAATAGAAGAAAGAACCTAGTGTTTTAGTCTCTATACTTCTTTTTTTTAGAATGTAGTGTTTTAACCTAAAAAATAATATAGAATAATAGGTAAATACTCATATTTCATATAATTACTAAAAGTAAGTGAAACGATTAGCGATCAAGTTAATTCCTGTTTGTGAATGAGATGAAAAAAGTAAAGTTTGTTGACAATGTTTTATAATCTGTGAAACCTATTCTCAAAAGCAATATAATAGCTATATATTCGCCAAATTAATGTTTCAAAGGGTTATTAAGGACAGAATTTATTACATGATGGGAGTTTTGAGCATGGCCTTTCTTCATTCAAAATTAAAATCAAGAAATGAAAATTCTAAATGGTTATCCGAAGTTGATAGCCAAGAAGTTATCTTTTCGATTTCAGATAATAGTATTCAAAATCAATGTAATGCCATTGGGCTAAGGATAGAAGATTTAAAAGTCGCTAAAACGATAAAGCCGCTAATTAAGGAACATACAACAGAAATTGCAGGCGCATTTTTCAAGGCATTGAATAATGTTCCTGAAACAACTACGATTATTACTACATATTCAAATCCTGATCGTTGGATGAAGATTCACGGCCAATTTTTAGTACATATGTTTGATGGTCATTTTGATGATGCTTATATTGCCAAACTTCAAAATTTGGCTAGCGGTCATCAAGCGATTGGTGTACTTCCACAATGGTATGTTGCGAGTTTTCAAGCACTGCAGGAAAGTATACTGAATGTTCTATTTGATTCAACTTCCAGCCGAGACGAATTTTTTACGATATCTAAAAGTGTTGCAAAAGTTTTGAATATCCATCAACAAGTAATTCTGGAAGCTTTAGAGAGAGTGAATATCGAAAAGCAGCAAGAAGAATATCATAAAATTAAAGAAGAATTAAAGGATAAGATCTTTGCAACAAGTGAGTCTTTAATGGCAATAACAGAGGAAACTAGTGCAAGTGTAGAAGATTTAATTCATAAAAGTCAGAAGGTTAGTGAGCAAGGTCAGCAAAGTGCTGATAAATCAAAGACTAGCCAAGTACTTGCTGAAAATGGTCAGGGTCAACTAAATTCATTAGAGGAACAAATGCAATTGACTCATGAAAGTACAGTTAAAATGAAAGAGAATATAGAATCTCTTAATCAATTATCTACACAGATTAGACAGGTGGTTAGTATTGTTGAAGGGGTTTCCAGCCAAACCAATCTACTTGCCCTTAATGCTACAATTGAAGCAGCAAGAGCAGGTGAGCATGGCAAAGGATTTGCAGTGGTAGCTAATGAAGTAAGGAAGCTTTCCGAACAAACACAGAAATCTGTTGAGTCAATCAAGAGTTTTACAGAACAAATCAATGAGCAAAATGGTAAAGTAATTTCAAGTATACAAGAGGTTGATCAATTAATGGAGGATGGACAAAATAAAACGCAAATGACTCGAAAAGCTTTTGATCGGATTGTGAATGCAGCAAACGAAAATCTCGCTTCGGTACAACAATCGGAATTGGAGATTCAAAATCTAGTTGAAATCATTACAGAAATTGGTACAGCTACGCAAAAAATTGTTAAGTCCACAGAAAGATTAAATGAAGCAGCCCAACTTGTATAGTAGGGTAACAATTAATAAAAGAGACAATCATCAAATGATTGTCTCTTTTATTATATGGTTTTTAGAATATCTTAAGGTCCTGTAAAGCCTGTTGGAGATCAGAACGTGTTTGTAATTCATTATCCACTTCAACACCTAGTTCAATCATCGTGTCAGCAATCTCCGCACTAATACCTGTTAAGGTTGTTGAGCAGCCAAGTAATTTAATCCCTTTTACTATTTTAAATAAATGATTAACTACGGCTGTATCCACGTAAGGTACACCAGAAATATCAATAATTAACTTATCTGCTTTTAATTCTTTAATTCGTTGGAGTGTTTTTTCTCTAATCTTTTTGGCGCGATACGTATCCACGTTTCCGACAATTGGAAGAATACAAATTTTATCAGCAATAGGGATGATAGGAACGGTTAATTCATCTACTGTATCGCGGTGACTTTTTAATAAATCCTCTTTATAGCGGACGTAATAAGCTGTATACGAGTCAATATATAAATCGATGATATCGTTTACATGTCGTTCTAAAGAGAAGAATTGGTCTGTATCAAGAGTTATTTGTGATTCTTTGTAAAATGATTTGATAGCATTCCATGTAATTCCTCGGACTGATTGGAAAATCTCCCAAGACAAATGAATCGGAAATTCTGTTTTTGCTCGACTGATTCCCTTTTCTCTAGCACTATCCATAATCTCTTCTGTTTTTAATTCAAGGATATTTTGAACAATTAGTTTCATAATAGGATTTCCATATTTTGAATATTCTTCTAAATCACCATTTTCTTTTAATAAAGTAGCAATATAGCTTTTATTTTGCTCTAAATATTGAATCCATTCTTTTGTATAAAAATCTAGGTTTTTATTTAAAAAATCCGCTAAGTCTACTTTGGAATCTATTGCTTGCAACATTGTTTTTCCTCCTGTATATGGTATATGGTGATTGTTCTTAGAAAAAGAAAG
This sequence comes from uncultured Bacillaceae bacterium, assembly GCA_963751845.1. GTDB lineage: Bacteria > Bacillota > Bacilli > Bacillales > DSM-1321 > Peribacillus. The sequence goes on along the minus strand of CAVVWH010000013.1, from coordinate 6,935 downwards.
GATAAAAGTGGTTCCTTGTCCTTCTTCACTTGTGACTCGTATTTTGGCTTTATTGTTGTGAATGGTATTAAAGACCTGTGCTAGACCCATACCTTTCCCATCATCTTTCATGGTAAAGAAAGGGGTACCAAGCAAACGCAATTTATCGCTTGGAATTCCAATGCCTGAATCACAAATAGTTAGATGAATGTCATGTACATCTTCATATTGCTCAATTACTAAGGTTCCACCTTCAGGCATTGCTTCAATAGCATTTTTGATCAAATTGAACAAAGCCTTTTTTACTTGGTCTTTTTGACCAAAGATGGTTGAATTCTCATTTTCAAATCTTTTAATCAAATTTATCTGATAAAGCTTATTTTGAAATAATAGTAAGAGTGCTTCAATTTCTGAACAAACATTGAATGTTATAGGGGCTTCCTGAGTAAATTCCGGCTTCGATACGCTCATTAAATCATTTAAGATGTGAATGGCTCGGTCTAATTCACTTTGTGCAATTTGTGAATATTTATTATTAAAGGATTGGTCGTCCATTAGTTGAAGAAAACCTTTAACTGCGGTTAGTGGATTTCGAACCTCATGGGCAATACCAGCTGCCATTTCTCCAACGGAAGACAGTAAGTGGTTATTCCAATTGCTTTGGTCGTGTGAGCTTTGCAAAGAAGCAACATTAAAAATATAAATATGAATTCTAGTTAATATTTGCTCTTTAAAGGTTCTATGAAATAAAAAAAAGTAAGGGTGTGAATCAATCGGTACAATAAATTCGTTGGCCTTTCCCATAAAGCATTCGTGAAGTTTTGTTTTAATCTCAGTATTGTTAATTCTTTTAAAAATGTAGTGGGATTCATTTTCGTTTGAGATTAATAGTCTCTTACCTTCATTATTTATCTTTAGAATCGTACCATCGGGACTTAGTTCAACTAATCCATATGAGATATCATGAGCGGTAGGTCCTGTAATCAAAGTATTTATCCTGCCTTTCATTAAGCCATTTAACGGCTCTAACCTTAGTTCCCTGGTCAATAATACTTGTGATTTCGAATTCATCCATTAAGCGTTTTACTCCTGAGAGTCCTAACCCAAGTCCCGTTTTTGAACGAACTGTATTTGTTAATTTCTCTTCAATATTAGCAATGCCGGGACCTTGATCTAACGCAATAATTTCTATTCCATAAGAGGGGATAGGGGTAATAAAGAGTTCCCCTTTATTTGCATAAAAGACAATGTTGCGAGTTAATTCCATTATAGATACAACTAATTTTGTTTGTTGACTTTTGTTTAATCCGTACTCTTCAGCTACTCTTTTTCCAAGTGTACTTGCCATATACACATCATCTTCTCGTTCGATAACAATCCTATACAAGATTTCCTCATGTCCTCCTGTTAATTAAATAATGCAATTTACAGAATATTTTAGCACATTTACAATGATTTAGGTATATTTTTACAAAAAATATAACAATTACTTTTAGGTAATTTATACTTGAATGATAGACATGTTAAGATTTGAAAGAAAAATTATTTTAAGTAGAAAAAGGAGTCATAAAATCATGAAATTATTATTACCTTTGGTAGCGATATTAAGTGGTGCTGTAATGGCATTACAGGGTCAAATCAATGGAGGATTAGGGAAGAAAGTCGGTGTTTTTGAAGCCTCATTTGTTTCATTTGGAGTAGGGACTCTCGCTTTATTTTTTATTGTTGTGTTTTTTGGTAGTGGCAATTTATTAGCTGTATTGTCAGTTCCAAAATGGCAATTGATTGGCGGTTTGTTGGGGGCCTTTTTTGTAGTTGTCAGTGTGTTTGTCGTTCCTAAAATTGGTGTAGCTACTACTTTTATGGCTGTCATTGCTGGACAAATTATCCTTGGAGCCATTATCGATCATTTCGGCTTATTTGGAGGACATCGTATTCCACTTGACGTAAAAAAATTAATAGCAATCGGCCTACTTTTTATCTCATTATTCCTATTTAATCAAAAATGAAAAAATCAATAGAGGTATATATCAAAGAAATAATGTATATCAAAATTGACTGAAATAAAGGAACAGTAAGTAATCTATGTGTTTTTAGCCCCGAACTCAATCGTGTTCGGGGCATTTTTTTAGGAAGAGGAGATCTTTGTTCTTTATTGAGCAGTATATCCTCCGTCTAATACAACCGCTTGGCCTGTAATGCCACGGCCTTTTTCACTTGCGAGGAAGATGGCATAATCAGCAATTTCACTGACATCAAGTAAGCGACGCTGTGGAACAAGTGAGAGAATTGCTTCATCTAAAACACTTTCAAGGGGCACCTGTCTAGTTTTCGCCAAATCTTCTAACTGTCCACGCACAAGTGGCGTATCAACATAACCTGGGCAAAGCGCATTTACGGTGATACCTGAAGAAGCACATTCTAGTGCTGCGACTTTTGTTAATCCAATTACTCCATGTTTCGCACTGTTGTAGGCTGCCTTGTTAGCAAATCCAATCAGTCCATTAATGGAAGCGATATTAATAATTCTTCCGAAGCCTTGTTCCTTCATAATAGGTAGTACGTGTTTAATAGCGATAAATGGAGCTGTTAGCATAATTTTAATCATTAGCTCAAATTTTTCAGTTGGAAACTCTTCAATTGGAGAAACATGCTGTAAGCCAGCATTATTAATAAAAATATCAACCTGACCGAATTGATCTTTTGTGGATTCAATAAGGTGTTTAATATCCTCTTCTTGGGTAACATCCGCTTTTAGCCCAGTGACGATTAATCCTTCACTTTGAAGCTTTTCTGCTGCCGCTACTACGGCTTGTTCATTAAGATCAGATAAAACCACTTTGGCACCGTTTTCAGCAAAAACCTTACCAATTTCAAAGCCAATTCCTCTTGCAGAGCCAGTGATAATGGCTACTTTTCCTTGTACCATTTTACATTCCTCCTAAAAAGTATAATGTCAGCTTTTAGTAAATAACTACATAGAGGCATCCTTTCTATGTATATTCGTGGCTGCTGATAATAATATGTCTGGTCGATAAAAAATCTAAGAAATTTTTTTGGAAGTCTGTTAGATTCCTTATACATACTAACATAAATAGGAAAATAATGAATAATATGTAATCGTTAAAAGATTAATAGGATAAGAGGAGATGAAGAAATGGACAAAGTCATTTCATCATTAAATGATATACTTCAACAAATTAATCATGGAGCAACAATCGTCGTCGGTGGTTTTGGATTATGTGGAATTCCTGAAAAGCTTATATTGGGTTTACGTGATCGTGGTGCGAAGGATCTTACAATTATTAGTAATAATTGTGGGATTGATGACTGGGGACTTGGTTTACTTCTTGAAAATAAACAAATAAAAAAAATGATGGCTTCCTATGTTGGGGAAAATAAATTGTTTGAACAGCAATTTTTAAGTGGTGAACTGGAGGTAGAGCTTATTCCACAAGGTACACTTGCTGAGCGTATAAGAGCAGGTGGTGCAGGTATTCCCGCTTTCTATACAGCTACTGGGGTAGGAACAGAGGTAGCTAAAGGAAAAGAACATAAAGAATTTGATGGGAAAATATATATTATGGAAAAAGGAATTGTCGGAGATTTTGCTTTTGTAAAGGCATGGAAGGCAGACCCATTTGGAAATCTTGTGTATCGAAAAACAGCTAGAAACTTTAATCCGGTTGTGGCCACAGCAGGGAAAATCACAATTGCTGAAGTGGAAGAGTTAGTTGGAATTGGTGAGTTGGACCCAGATGAAATTCATACACCTGGTGTATACGTACAAAAGGTGTTTGTTGGTGAAAATTATCGAAAACGAATTGAAAAACTGACGACGGCAAAAGCGTAATGGGGAGGAATAGACATGTCCAATAAAAGAAGTGTTATTCTGGAACGTGCGGTAAAAGAAATCCAGAATGGTATGTGTGTTAACCTGGGAATTGGAATGCCAACATTGATTGCAAATATCATACCAGATGAATATAACGTCATGCTTCAATCTGAAAATGGGTTACTAGGAATTGGGGCGTATCCACGAGTGGAAGAAGTAGATCCTGATCTAATTAATGCGGGAAAAGAAACGGTAACAGCGAAAACAGGTGCATCCTTTTTTGATAGTGCAGAATCCTTTGCGATGATTCGAGGTGGACATATCGATCTTGCTATTCTTGGGGGAATGGAAGTCTCAGAATCTGGAGATCTGGCAAACTGGATGATACCAGGGAAGTTGGTAAAAGGAATGGGCGGCGCCATGGATTTGGTGCAAGGAGCTAAACGGATTATTGTTATTATGGATCATGTGAACAAGTATGGCGAATCGAAGGTAAAAAAGAATTGTTCGCTCCCTTTAACAGGCAAAGGCGTTGTTCATAGTCTGATTACAGAATTGGCTGTATTTCGTTTTACTGATGGAAAAATGGAATTGATTGAATTGCAAGAAGGGGTCACACTTGATGAAGTGAAGGATAAAACAGAGGCGAATTTTACTGTTAATCTATTAAATGAAAAATTAGTCTGATTTAGTCCTTTTAAATTATAGAAATAAAACTAGCTGCCATTATGACGATGGCAGCTAGTTTTATTTATTACGATTTATTGAAGGAATTAAAAAAGTATTCTCTATCATATATTTATTTGTTATAATTGTTAATATAATTGAGAAGCATTATCATTAAGGTTTTTTATAATTATTATTTGTTTGTTGTTGGAGGGAAAGACATGGTTCTTTTGGAATTAAAGCAAGGAGAAAGGGCAACCATCCTTGATTTATCTAAAGTAAATGACATCGTAAAACGTAGATTACTAGATTTAGGGATACTGGAAGGGGAGAACATTTTGTTGAAAAATAGAATGCCTTTTCGTGGTCCTATCATGCTTGATCATAGTGGACAATGCCTAGGGATTCGCTATCAAGAGGCTGCTCAAATTGAGATTGAACGCGCATGATGAATATTGCTCTCTTAGGTAACCCAAATACGGGTAAAACGTCTCTATTTAATAATTTAACTGGATCCTATGAATACGTTGGAAACTGGAGCGGGGTTACAGTTGAAAAAAAGGTCGGTACATTAAAAAATAAAGTAGGACAGCTTATTGATCTCCCAGGCATATACACATTAAGTCCTCTTTCAAAAGATGAAGGTGTTGTTTCAACCTTTTTTATTAACGAAACATTTGATGGAATAGTGAACATCATAGATACTTCTCAGCTAGAAAGGAATTTAATTTTAACGATTCAACTTCTTGAATTTGGAAAGCCGATGGTCATCGGTTTAAATATGACGGATGTTGCTAAGCATAGAGGTATCTATGTAAATGAAGAAAAGCTTTCGAAAGCATTAAATGTACCAGTTATTCCTATTGTTGCTCGAACAGGTGAAGGATGCGACCATTTAAGTAGTCAAATATCTTCTATGCACACGATCCAACAAAAAGAACTTAACATTCATTATGGACAAGCTTTGGAAAAGGGGATTGAACGATTATTAAATATTATTCCACTTCAACTTGTGGAACATTTACCTCATAGATGGTTGGCATTACAATTTTTTGAAGGAAACAAAACGGTGCATGAATATCTGGCAACACTTACTCCAGCTTCAAAATTGAAATCGTTATTTGATGAAATTGAACAGGCGGTAAAGGAAGAAAATAAGGTAAGTGGACTTTCTCAATGGATGTATGGGGTGAGACGGTCTTATATTTCAACTATTGTAGGACAAGCAGTTGACAAAAGAGAAATAAAGACTAGCACTCTTACAGAGCGACTGGATGCTATCGTAACACATAAGGTATTAGGGATTCCTATTTTTCTAATATGTATGCTAATCATGTTTAAATTAACCTTTGATTGGTTGGGCACACCGCTTTCGGATTTATTAGATGGTTTTTTCTCAGGCCCCTTAACAGAATGGGTTTCAACCATTCTTCAAGCATGGGGAACTTCTGATTTCATTCAATCGTTAGTATTAGACGGGATTGTTGCTGGGGTTGGTGGTGTATTAGTATTTGTGCCACAAATCTTCATTTTATTTTTCTTTATTTCATTTCTCGAAGACTCAGGTTATATGGCACGAGCGGCGTTAGTGATGGATAAGCTGATGGAATCAGTTGGATTAAATGGGAAAGCGTTTATTCCGATGATTATTGGATTTGGTTGTAATGTACCTGGGATTATGGCGGCAAGAACGATTGAACAACCGAAAGAACGATTGCTTACGGTCCTGTTAACACCATTGATGTCGTGTTCAGCGCGACTATCAGTATATGCTTTATTTGTTGGAGCTTTTTTTGTTGAACATAAAACAACAGTGGTATTTTCTATGTATCTCTTAGGAATTGTTTTTGCACTGTTGTTAGCAAAACTATTCTCAACAACTATTTTAAAAGAAGAAACATCAGTGTTTGTGATTGAGCTTCCTCCTTATCGCATGCCTCAAGGAAAGACACTTTGGAGAAGTACATGGGATAAAGGGAAAGGCTTTATTCGCAAGGCGGGAACATTTATCTTTGGTGGTTCGGTTATTATTTGGCTATTAACTTATGCAGGCCCAGAAGGCTTGAATGTTGCGATGGATGATAGCTTCCTTGCCTCAATTGGTGGATTCCTTGCACCAATATTAGCACCATTAGGCTTTGGAACCTGGCAAGCAGGTGCAGCGTTACTCACTGGATTTTTTGCAAAAGAAGTCGTTGTATCAACCATGAATATTATTTATCATGCACCAAATATGGATTCCTTACAGGGATTAATGACTCAGGCATTTACACCACTTTCAGCGTTTACCTTTATGGTATTTATTCTGTTGTATGTTCCTTGCCTAGCGACCGTGGGGACCATTAGAAAAGAGACTGGATCAACAAAATGGACGTTGTTCTCGGTGGTTTACGCATTATTATTAGCTTATTTCGTTTCATTGGTCATTTATCAAGGCGGAAAATTATTAGGTTTG
>CAVVWH010000012.1:0-239467 GCA_963751845.1 uncultured Bacillaceae bacterium | reverse complement strand
CAACGACAAAAACCACATGGATGTGGAACTAAAACTCAAGGAGGAAAAAAAATGAGAATTAATCACAATATTGCAGCACTTAACACATATCGTCAATTGGGTGCAGCTAATGCAGCACAACAAATCAATGGAGAAACTATCTTCAGGTCTTCGTATTAACCGTGCTGGGGATGATGCAGCTGGTCTAGCAATCTCCGAAAAAATGCGTGCACAAGTTCGTGGTTTGGACCAAGCTTCCAAATGCTCAAGATGGTATTTCCATGATTCAAACAGCTGAAGGTGCATTGAACGAAACTCATTCAATCCTTCAACGTATACGTGAACTAGCTGACCAATCAGCGAATGGTACGAACACAGCTGATGACCGTAAAGCGATTCAAGATGAAGTTTCACAATTGAAAGCAGAAATTGACCGTATTGGTAATACAACTGAGTTCAATACTCAAAAATTATTGAATGGTAACTTGAAATCTGCTGGAGGTGGTACAGTTGGTCAAAATACAACTACAGGTGCTATAGTTGCTAAATTAACAGCTGGTACTATATCTGGTACAGCTACTAATGCTAGTATGCTACAGCTACTGATTTTGTAAATGAAACAATTAATATTGATGGTACAGATATTAATGTTGATTGGCAGAATCTTAACTACAGATGAGAAAAATATACTTACAAGAGTAACTGCTGAGCTACAACAAAGCAAAAAGCTGCTAAAGATTTAATTAGTTAGCAAGATCAATGAAGCTATTGATGCAATCTGGAAGAAATGTTGCACATATTAATGGTTATGTTAACTAGTGGAGAAACTTAGTATTGAAAGTGGAACCAAAGGTATTAATTCTAAAGTTACATTGCTGGAGCTGGTGGTGTTACAGCTACAGTCTAGGTGCAGCTGGTACTGCTGCAACAGCTGGAACAAGTAATTATAATGGAACAACTATTGCAGCTGCGATACTAGTACAGCTGATATGAAATTAATGGTATTACTAATGGAAGTTAACTATTACTGCTGGAATTAGCTAATGGTACTGATATGGCTTCTGTCGCTGCTACATATTGCAAACTGATATTAATGCTGCAATTGATGCAGCTAACAATGCTGCAGGAATCAACTTCAGCAGGTGACAAAGGATTTATTGAGCATGTTAAAGTTAATGCATCTGAAGATGGCAGATTTGAAATTGCTAGTGAAACTGGTCCAGTTATCATTTAGTGATCAACCAGGTAAAACAGGTGTTGCTGACTTAGGATTAAGTCAAGCACAAACTGAAGCAGCAGGCAATGGCGGAATGACTTTCCAAATTGGTGCAAACAAAGGTCAAACAATCACTTTTGGTATCAATGATATGCGTTCTGCAGCACTTGGTATTTCTGGTGTTGATGTTTCAACAGCAAGCTGGGCATCCAATGCTTTAAATCTTTAGATACTGCAATTAAATCAGTATCCTCAGAACGTTCCAAACTGGGTGCTGTTCAAAACCGTTTAGAGCACACAATCAACAACTTGGAACATCTTCTGAAAACTTAACTGCTGCGGAATCTCGTATCCGTGACGTAGATATGGCGAAAGAAATGATGGACTCAAACTAAGAACCATTCTTTCTCAAGCTGCTCAAGCAATGTTGGCTCAAGCTAACCAACAACCACAAGGAGTTCTACAACTTCTTCGTTAATTTTAGATTATTTGGAAGGGACTCTAGTTTTACTAGGGTCTTTTCCTTACTATATTAGGTGGTGTAAATAATGAGCACCATATGTAAATTATGTGGAAAACATAAAGAATTGATAGAAGAGATTTGTCAGGAATGTAGACAGAATGACAGAGAAAGTTACGTTCAAATTAGAGAATTCCTCTTAGAAAATCCTCATGCTAATATCCTCGAAATAGTACAGGCAACAGGTTTAGACATTTCCACTATAAATAAATTAATCAAAGAGGGCAGACTCGTTATTTCAAATAGAAGTTAAAGTAATTTTCCTATACATAAATGGATTATTATTGAGGCTTGTCACTATTACATATATATAGAAGTTGTTATCTAGGAGGAAACAAGATGGACCAAGACCAACAAGAACATAAGAAATTCCTCGAAGAACAGCTTGAATGGTGTAAAGAACAAAATCGTATCTTAGAAGAGATAGATACGAAACTTCATGAAATGAAAAAAATAGCTGAATACGCTCTCGAACGGGAGCTTACTCTTGATGAAATTGACGAATTGAATAATCGATTGAATGGATTGAAAAATGAAGTTCAGTTTTTAGAAAGCCAGTTACATTCGGTTGTCCATTAGAATGAGAAAGGGGGTGTTATTCATGGACATAGCATTAATGTCAACGGTATTAAACCAAGGACAGGTCCAGCAACAAGCTTCCCTATCAGTCATGAAAATGGCAATGGGAGATGCCAAACAGCAAGGTAAGGATCTTCAAAAGTTGATGAGCTACTACCGATGCCACAGCGATTCAACACGCTGCCCAGCCACATTTGGGTGGAAACATTGATTTAAAATTGTAGAGGAAATACCCTAGAGTAGCCTAAGTTAAGGTTGCTCTTTTTTCTTTTTGGGGCAAATAGGGAAAGTATATTATGTCTAGCTTAGAAAATGGATTCAATATGTAAGTGAACATTAAAACTGATAATGATTTATTTCTTAAGATAAGATTGGATTTTAACTAATTTTTTTAAAATGCTAATAAGTAACCTCTTCTAAATAAGGAATTATTTTCATCATATAAGTAATTAGAACTATTAAACTAGTTCGTATGTCGTATTATAATAGACTCATATAATAAAAATTCAAGTGAAAAGGGCAAATTATGGGAAACCATGAGACGCAAAGCCAAGGGCCTGAACTACGTGATGTTTCACACGTAGATGGTAGCCGGTTGCCACAAGGAATCATAGTTTCCTAATCTATGAACCTTGTTTGAGGTTCATTTTTTATTTGTGCTTTTCTCAAGAAAGGGTGAGACTATCGTATGAGAAAACGTGTAATGAAAAGAACTTCGTATTTTGCGTTGCTGCTGCTTATGCTTCAATTATTCCTTCCTATTGCAAGTGCATTTGCAGCAATTAACAGCAGTATTTTACCACCAAGTAATTTAGCTGCTCAACAGGTTACTCCAGAAGACGTAAAACTGACGTGGAGCTCAGTTTACGGAGCAACTGGCTACAATGTTTATGAAATTAAGGAGGGGCAACTTCATCCTTCTTGGAAAGGTAACAACGACTAGCTATAATCTGAATAATCTTGAAGAAGGTTCTTATAGGTATGTCGTGTCAACATTGAGTGTAGAAGGTGAATCTGGACCTTGTGCTCCTATTACGGTTGATATTGTCTATCCAGATTTGGCAGCACCAGCATCCCTAACGTATACCATTCAAAACGGTAATGACATTGTATTGAATTGGGGAACATCTCAGTATGCTCAAAGCTATAATATCTACCAAATCTCAACAGATGGACAAAAGACATTATTGACGTCAGGTACGTCACGAACGTATACGATAAGTAATGCTCCTGCTGGGAATTATACTTATTCAGTTTCGGCAGTAACATTCTATGTATGGTGAATCGCCTCTCTCGACTGCTTTACAAGTAGAGGTTGTGTATCCAACAATGAAAGCGCCTACCAATTTTACATATACTGTAGCGAATGGTAATGACGTAACTTTAAAATGGGATACTGTTCCTTATGCTACGAATTATAAAGTCTATCAAATTATAGACGGACAAAAAGTATTAAAAGACACAGTGACGAGTAATACAGTAAAATATACTAACGTTGCTACCGGTGATTATGTTTATGAAATTCATTCAAGCAGTGATCGATATGGCGAGTCGACAGAGGGTAGTAAACTATCTGTGACCGTTAGTGATATAACAATGTCAGCACCAAGTAATTTTTCTTACAAAATACAGAATACGAATGATATTGTTCTGACATGGGGCAGTGTGCCATATGCGAATAGCTATAAGATTTATCAAATCATTGATGGTGAAAAAATTTTAAAGAGTAGTGTAACAGGAACAAGTGTATCGTACACGAAATTACCTGCAGGTGATTATGTTTACGAGGTATATTCCTATAGTGATCGATTTGGTGAATCAGCAGCGGGTAGTCAAGTATCTCTAAAAATCGATGCAGTAGTCATAAACCCACCAGGTAATTTAACATATAAAATCCAAAATAGTAATGATATTGCTTTAAGTTGGGAAAGCGTATCTAATGCAACTAATTATAAAGTATACCAAATTATTGATGGACAAAAAGTATTGAAGAGTACGGTAACTGGAACAACAGTGACGTATACGAATATGCCAGCAGGTGATTATGTTTACGAGGTATATTCCTATAGTGATCGATTCGGTGAATCAGTTGAGGGTAGTCAAGTTTCTCTGACTGTTGAACCAATAACCATGTCAGCACCAGATAATTTCTCTTACAAAGTACAAAATGGCAATGATATTGTACTAAGTTGGGATAGTGTACCCAATGCAACTAGCTATAAAGTCTATCAAATTGTAAATGATAAAAAAGTATTAAAAAGTACCGTTACAAGCACAACAGTAACGTATACCAATATGCCAGAGGGTGATTACAAGTATGAAGTCACCTCATTCTCTACTCGTTTTGGTGAATCAAGTGAAGGTAGTCAGCTTTCACTTTCGCTTATTCACCCAACAATGCAGCCGCCATCTAATTTGATACAAACTATTAAAAGTGATACAGAGTTTTACATTAAGCTGGGATGCTTCTCCCTATGCAACTAGTTATAAAGTCTATCAAATTATCAATGGAGAGAAAGTCTTGAAAAACACGGTGACTGGAACATCGGTTACTTATTCGAACATGGCATCTGGCGAATACAATTATGTTGTTCATTCATATTCATCCCGCTTTGGTGAGTCTATGATGGGAACGGCAGTAACATTTAATCTTGATTGGAAAAACGATGCAAGCACCAACCAATTTGGCATATACAATAAAAAATGGTAATGATATTAGTCTTACCTGGTCACCTGTACAGTATGCGACAGGTTATAAAATCTATCAAGTTATTGATGATGTAAAAGTGTTAAAAAACACGGTAACAGGTACATCAGCTCTGTACACGAATTTACCGGGTGGCAATTACAAGTATGTTGTACATTCTACCTCATCGCTTTTTGGTGAATCGTTAGAGGGAGCAGAAATCTCAGTTCCATTAGTTCTTCCAACTGTGGAGGCTCCAACCAATTTTACGTACAAAATCCAAAATGAAAATGATATTGTGTTGAATTGGGAAGCGGTAGATTATGCGAATAGCTATAAAGTGTATGAAGTGATTGATGGAGAAAAAGTGTTACAAAGTACAGTATCCACATTGACTACAACCTTTAGTAAAGTACCAGCTGGCAATCACATCTATGAAGTTCACGCGGTTAGTACCCGCTTCGGTGAATCACCGGAAGGAAGCAAACTATCCATTACAATAGATGAATATACGACTGCAAGCGCCAGCTAACCTAACGTACAAAATACAAAATGAAAATGATATTGTGCTGAATTGGGAAGCAGTAGACTATGCAAATAGCTATAAAGTGTATGAACTGGTTGATGGGCAAAAAGTGTTGAAAAGTACAGTGTCCTCATTGACCACAACTTTTAGTAAAGTACCAGCAGGCGATCATATCTATGAAGTTCATGCAGTTAGCACTCGCTTTGGTGAATCACCGGAAGGAAGTAAACTTTCCATTACGATAGATGAATTTTCGACTGCAAGCGCCAGCAAACCTAACGTATAAAATACAAAATGAAAATGATATTGTGTTGAATTGGGAAGCGGTAGATTACGCGAATAGCTATAAAGTGTATGAACTGGTTAATGGAGAAAAAGTGTTGAAAAGTACAGTAACCACATTGACGACAACCTTTAGTAAAGTACCAGCAGGCGATCATATCTATGAAGTTCACGCAGTTAGCACTCGCTTTGGTGAATCACCAGAGGGAAGCAAACTTTCCATTACCATAGATGGATATACGCTGTCAGCGCCAGTTAACCTGACATATAAAGTTCAAAATGGCAATGATGTTGTCTTGAACTGGGAAGCACCTCAGTATGCAACAGTTATAAAGTGTATGAGCTAGTTGATGGACAAAAGGTGTTGAAAAGCACAGTAACAACCTTATCTGCAACACTAACAAATGTACCAGCTGGTGACCACACATATATTGTTCACGCAGTCAGCACTCGTTTTGGAGAGTCGCCAGAGGGAAGTAAAGTATCTTTTACTATGAATGAATATAATATTGATGCTCCGAAGAATGTAACCTACAAAATTCAAAATGGGAATGATGTACTGTTGACTTGGGAAGCACCTTTATATGCAAATAGTTATAAGGTGTATGAGCTAGTCGATGGACAAAAAGTGTTGAAAAGCACAGTAACATCATTGTCCGCAAAACTAACAAATGTTTCAGCTGGTGACCACACATATGTTGTTCATGCGTTCAGTAGTCGCTTTGGCGAATCACCTGAAGGAAGCCAAGTAAGTTTTAATTTGGTTTTTCCGATTATGCAGGCGCCGGATAATTTAACGCAAAGCATAACAAATGGAAATAATATTACGTTAAAATGGAATGCTGTTACTTATGCAACAGCTTATAAGGTATATCAAGTCATTAACGGAGAACCTGTCTTGAAAAGCACAGTAACTGGTACATCCATATCATTTACGAACATGCCAGAAGGGGATTATGAATACGAGATTCATGCAGTTAGCACTCGTTTTGGTGAATCACCAGAAGGAAGCCAGGTTAACTTTGAACTAGTCTTTCCAATTATGCAGGCACCGGGTAATCTGACGCAAAGTATAACGAACGGAAATGATATTACCTTGAGATGGAGCTCTGCTACTTATGCAACAGCTTATAAGGTGTATCAAATCATTGACGGAGAACCTAGTCTTGAAAAAAACAGTAACTGGTACATCGGTATCATTTACCAATATGCCAGAAGGGGAATATAAATACGAGATTCATTCCTATAGTGACCGCTTCGGTGAATCCCCAGAAGCAAGTACATTAACCTTCCAATTAGCATGGCCGGTTTTACAGCCGTCTCAGCTAACAGGAACTGTTTTTAATGCTAATAATATAACACTGTCATGGAAGACCGCTCCTTGGGCAAATGAATATCGGGTATATAAAATAACAAATAATAGCAGAGAGTTAGTATATAAAGGCACAGCATTAAGCTATAAAGTATACAATTTGACGGAAGACACTCACTCCTTTGAGGTGACTATATATAATACTCGTTTTGGTGAATCAGAACCGTCAAATCGAATAACTGAAAACATTGTTTACCCAGTCATGCAGCCGCCAGTAGCTAGCTTGAAACTTTTAAGCGATACAAGTGCCCTTATTTATTGGGACTTTGTTACCTATACTAATGGCTACAATATATATGAATTGGTTGATGGAGAACCTATCTTGGTGGCAGAAAAAGTGAATAATCTTTCTTATACACTTTCAAATCTGTCCTATGCAAACCATGAATACTTTGTGACTGCATATAGTAACTCATTTGGTGAATCAGAACCATCGAACATTGTTCTGGCAAAATTAATCGTTGATACAGAAGCGCCAGTTACCACAATTGATGCTCCTAAAGATTGGATTAATCAAAAGACGACTGTTACCTTATCTGCAAAGGACAATGAAACAGGTGTAGATAATACGTATTACTCAGTAGATGATAATAATTTTGCTGCAGGGACGTCTTTTACAATTGAAGATGAAGGTGTGCACAAAGTATCCTTCTACTCTATTGATAAAGTAGGTAATAAGGAATCAATCCAAACGATTTATATTAAGATTGATCAAACAGCGCCTGTAACGAAGATAAGCGAATCTTCATTATGGTCTAACCAATCAGTTACTTTGAAATTAAATGCAACTGATGAACAAAGTGGAGTAGCCAAAACCTATTACTCTATTAACGGTTCGGAATATGTGGAAGGTACTACTGTAACAGTAGACAAAGAAGGAGTCAATGATGTATCGTTCTACTCCATAGACCAAGCAGGCAATATAGAAAAAGCACAAACGACTGAAGTGAAGATAGACAAAACAGCCCCAGTCACAAAATCTGATGCTCTAGAAGTTTGGAGCAAAGAGAGCGTGACAGTGACATTCACAGCGGAGGATAGTCAAAGTGGAGTGGCCAAAACCTATTATTCTATTAATGGTTCAGAATATGTAGAAGGAACTACTTTAACGGTAGACAAAGAAGGAGTCAACGAAGTATCCTTTTACTCTGTAGACCATGCAGGCAATATAGAAAAAGCACAAACAACTAAAGTGAAAATCGATAAGACAGCTCCAGTCACAAAATCTGATGCCCCAGAAGCTTGGAGTAAAGAGAATGTGACAGTGACATTCACAGCGGAGGATAGTCAAAGTGGAGTGGCTAGAACCTATTATTCTATTAATGGTTCGGAATATGTAGAAGGAACTACTTTAATTGTAAACAAAGAAGGAGTCAACAAAGTATCTTTCTACTCCAAAGATCAGTCGGGCAATATTGAAAAAGTACAAACGACTGAAGTGAAAATCGATAAAACTGCTCCAGTCATTAGTATGGATTTGAATGGCGAATATAAACTAGGTTCAAGTATTCCGTTGCTTTATTCCGCGAATGATGATCTGTCAGGTGTTGTTTCTGAACAAATGGTCGTTTATGGTCCGAATGAAACCGTAGGAAAAGAGGTTGCTAACGGTTCAGATTTTATAATAGATAAACCAGGTGCTTACTCTGTGACTGTAAAGGCGACAAATGGTGCAGGCTTAACTACTACCATTGAAAAGAAATTTGTTGTATATATTCCAGCAATAATCGAAGTGACACCGAAGGTTATTAAAGGAAACAATGGTGTCTTTACAGTTCGTGTTGATTTGCCAACCGGTTATAATAGCCAAGGTTTTGATCTTAAGTCAGCTAAATTAAATGGTGTTAGTGCGTTAACAAGTAATAATGGATATTTTAATCAAGCAAAGCTAGGACAGTTTAAGTTTGAACGTTCTGAATTTACATGGACACCATCTGAGGTAATTGTTGAGTTCCGATGCTATCTTGATGGCAATCTAGTAGTTGGTCAAACGACTGTTAAGGTGCAAAAATAGGGAACAAGGGGACAGGCTCCTCGTCCATGCGGCTGAGAATGTCGCACGGACACTGTACCTTTAGAATATAGAAAGGTGGTGTTTTTCGTGGATGTAGCACTAACGTCAATCGCATTAAATCAAGGGCAAGTTCAGCAACAAGCTTCCTTATCAGTTATGAAAATGGCGATGGGAGATGCTAAACAGCAAGGTGCAGCCCTTCAGGAATTAATGAGTACGACTAATGTAGCAGCAATTCAACACGCAGCTCAGCCACATTTGGGTGGAAACATAGATTTGAAATTGTAGAGGAAACACTCGGAGTAGCCTAGATTAAGGGTTACTCTTTTTCTTTTTGAGGGGAAAGGAGAAAGTCGATTGTACCTCAAAAGTCCCTGCCAAAGGAAGGGACACAGGGCCAGGCTTTTCGTCTCTATTTCTATAGGTGACAGGATCGATTAAACCCCAACTTAAAAAGCCCACAACTAATTAAAGTGATGAGTTCCATAAGATAAGTTTCTGCTATAAAACGATACTTCTATCCAAAGGGATACTGTACTTGTCCCTCTGTCCCTTCTTCCCCATTCCCACCATTTTCCCATGAAAATTCCTCGTTTCCTGCCGATACAAAAGGTAGGTTAATTAGAACGGGGAGCGTTTAAAATGCAAATTCAAAATAATCCTATTATGGCATCAAATATAATGGCAAATTCTTCTCAACCCAATGTGGGCGATGTGCTTCAGGTGACGGTGAAGGAACGAGTGAATAATCAGGATGCTATTGTGTCGATGAAAGGAACTACTTCAACCGTTACATTTGAAGGAAAGGTTCCGGAACAGGATAAGGTTTTCGTTGAAATCTCGGGGAAAACGCTTGAAGGAAACTATACGGTAAAAGTTTCTGACAGAAGAATAGCCACTCCTTCATCACAACAAACGATTCTCCAACATACAGATTCGCAGGTAAATGAGGCTGTTAAGGCTTTTACATCACGAGGGATGACGGTTACGAAGGAAAACATAAGTGATGTTCAAGAGTTTTTAACAAATGGAAAGGGCACGACTGAACAAAAAATGGATACGCTGCAGATCATGGCCCAGAAACAGATTGCCATTTCCGATATTACCTTAACATCAGTGCATGAAGCATTAAATGGTAAGCCGTTATCTCAGTCCTTATTGTCCGTTTTAGATGAACTCGGAGTTGAGTATCAACCAAGTCATTCTTCATCAACGACTCCTGAAAAAAATCTAACCACTGTTCGAACAGAAATTCAACGCGAACCAGATGTAGCTAAGGCGATTAAGATAGTTGAAGATTTCTTGAAAAATACAAATCTAAATGAGACCGATAAAAAAACGTTGGAAAATAGCGTTTCACAGGCAAAAGTCTTATCTCAAGCAGGTCAAACGGTTAAGGCTAAAGTACAGCTTGTTCAAAGTTTAGTTATGGTTGAGAAGCAAAAGGCAAGTTCAAATGCAACTACAAATGAATCGGCAGAAAATAGCGGGAGTTCAAAAAATCCTGTTGAGGTTGTGCGAGAGGTAATAAAAAAAGTGTCGCAAGAACCGAATCTGACAAAAGCAATCGAACAAACGAAAGAAGCAATCAAAACACCTGGACTCTCACCGCAAGCTATTGGCAAATTGCAGCAAGCGGTCCGAGAAGCGACAAAGCTTCAGGAAATTGGTCATGTGGCACAGGCGAGGATTCAATTAAATGGTCATATTAATCAGCTTGTCCAATCATTAGAGGTAACAGAAGAGCCGACAGTTCCTTCAGTGAATGCTATAAAAGTCGAAAAACCAACTTCTTCTGCAAATCTATCAGCAACTATGAACATGACTAACGACGAAAATTTTGAAACTTCGATACAAAATTTAATCAAAGATGTACAAAAAGAGCCATCTTTAGAGAAAGTATTAGAAAAAACGGCCTTAGTACTTGCTGAACATCGTACAAATGAACATACAGATGAACTAAAACAAGCACACGACAAAGCTCAGCAATTAGAAGGACAAGGTCGAGAAATGGCAGCAAGACGGGAAATTGCCCATGCATTGTCTAAAATTGAACAAAATACAATGAGTCAGCAGCCTACTACAAATGAAAATATGTTATCACAAGCCGAGCAATATGCGATTAATGAAGCGATTCAAACATTGAAAATGGACTCGCAAAATGTGATGGTTACGGAGATTACGAAGAAATTATCACAAATGGCGATTGATTTTAAACAGCTGAAACGAGAGATTACGAGAAATCTTGATAATATGTCGAAAATGCTAGAAAGCCGTATACCGCAAGCCAATGTAAAGCAAATTTTAGAATCGACTATTCATAAGCTTGACACAGTCATTTTAAAAAGCGATATTCTTCTCTATACGGATATGACGACCGAGAAGAAACTGCTGTCGGCAAGCTCTCAGTTAGCTGAAGCGAAGAAATTACTATCAAAAGGGGAAATTACAGAAGCGAATAAATTAGTAAAAGAAGTGAAAGCGAATATTGAAAATATTATGTTCAAACCTTCTGATGTCAAAGTGAAGCATTATGTATCGGATCAGCTTGGTTTAGAAGATTTCTCTTCGGCGAAGCAACTTGCTAAGACTGTTGAACAAGCTGTACAACCTTTTTCAAGTAGTGAATCGTCAACACGGCAAATGTATGAAACTCTTCGTAAGCTTGGGTTAACACATGAAAATGATGCAGGCTTTTCACTTATATCCAAGTCAGGTGCGCCAGTTGATCAACAACAAAATGAAAATGTAAAAGTAACGCTAATGAAAATGATGCAGAATGATGATTTGAAACCGCAACAGATACAACAAGTAGAGCAAGCTGTTCATAATATTACAGGGCAGCAACTTTTAAATAAACAAGATTCTTCAGGAATGCAAAATTTACTTTTTCAGCTTCCTTATTTAATGGATAAACAAGTGGAGAATATCAAAGTTTATGTGAATTCGCGTAAAGATGGTGAAAAAGTAGATTGGGAGAATTGCAGCATCTATTTTGTTCTAGAAACGGAAAAATTAGGCGATATCGGTGTTCATCTATCTTCTTCTGAGAAAAATGTGAGTCTATCATTTAAAAGCAATAAAGACAAAATCAATGAAAAAGTAGCAGGGTTAACGGAAATCACACAAGAACGGTTTAAAGAGATTGGTTATAACCTCAATACGATGAGTGTACAGCCTTTACGTGAACAAACAGAAAGAGCGAGTACGAGGGAGGAAGAAAAAAGTGTTGTTGAATTAAAACCTACTTTTACGGAAAAGGGGTATGATTTTTCTATATGATGAATTCACTATATGTGAACCAGAAGAATAAAAAAAAGATGAGTGGTCCTACTGCGGCAGTCATTCGCTATGATGATAAGCAGGGGACTGTACCAACAGTCGTTGCACATGGTACGGGGCATGTCGCTCAAAAGATTATCGAACTTGCTAAACAAAATGATATTCAAATGCAAGAAGACGAATCTTTAGTGAGTACTTTATTGAATATTGATTTAGGAGAATCAATCCCGCCTCAGCTATATGCAGTCATTGCGGAAATTTTAATATTATTGGAAGAACTTGATCGAAGTTATTAAAAGTTATTCTCATTCTCCGATAATAGTATTAGCGAAGTAAAAAAGGTGGAGATCCAAAAGTGGAATTTCTAACAGAAGAAATTATTTATAAAAAAACATCCCAAGAATTAACCGCTCTTTTGTATGAAGGGATAATGGAAAACTTAGAATTAGCCATCGCTTTCATCGATGAGCAAAATTATATAGAGGCAAACCAAAAATTACAAAAGTCAAATGATATTCTCCATCGACTTGGTGTCGGTTTGAAATACGAGGCAGGTCCTATTGCCGAGCAATTAGACACTTTATATAACTTTATGGCAACTGAGCTGATAGAGGCAAATTTAAAAAAAGATAAACAAAAAATTCAAGGTGTACTAAAGATTGTTGGTGACATTGCAGGGGCTTGGAATACGGCGATGAAAGTAACCTCAAATCCAACACGAAAAATTAACAAAAAAGTGGCAGCCTATGAATCTAGCATTATGAGAACAAATCAATAAATTACATAGAGGGGTGTAATACATGAAAATTAATCATAATATTACGGCATTAAATGCCTACAGAAATCTATCGGTAAATAACGCAAACACGGCCAAAAGTTTAGAAAAACTTTCATCTGGACTTCGTATAAATCGTGCTTCAGATGATGCTGCAGGCTTGGCTATCTCTGAAAAAATGCGTTCACAAATCCGCGGTCTTGATATGGCGGAACGAAATGCATTAGATGGCGTATCATTTGTTCAAACTGCTGAAGGAGCCTTATCGTCTTCTCACTCTATCCTACAACGGATGCGTGAATTAGCCGTTCAAGCAGCGAATGATTCTAATACGGACGTAGATAGAAATGCCATTCAACAAGAAATTAATCAATTAACAAATGAAATCAATCGTATTAGTAACTCCACGGAATTCAATACGAAGAAATTATTGAATGGATCATTATCAAATGATATTACAACTGTTGTAGGTGGTAAAGCAGCAGTAACAGGAGTAGCTGCTGTACAGGGTGATTATAAAATTACGCTTAGTGCAGTATTTGGTAATGGTGAGACAATTACTATTGATGGTCAAATCTTTACTGCAACTTCAACTGTAGGTGGTACAAATGCTGGTACTGGAGCATTTGAACAGGACTCTGCAGCTAACCAAGCAAGTAACTTGAAAACTGTCATTGATGGTAATGCAACTCTTTCGGCAAAATATACAGTAACTGTATCAGGAAATGATATAACACTTAAACAAAAAGCTACACAGGAAAGTCCAATTTCGCCAACCGTTTCTGATACAGGGGCTACAGCTAATGCTACACTTAGCACAACCACTCCAGGAGTAACAGGGGTAACAGCAGCACCTGCAGTAAAAGGTGTATATCAAATCAACATTAATCCACAGGACATTACCATTGATGGTACAACATATACTTATAGTGCTACACCAGCAACTGCAGGTAAATGGAATGATGAAAATGAATTACAAGCACTTATGGCAGCTGATTGCAAATTATTCAGCTACTGTTACTCCTGATGGGAAAATTGAGTTAACTCAAAAGCCAACTAAAGAAAAAGCAACTCCGCCAGCGATAGCCAACGGTACCAACCTAGTTGCCTTGCAAATTGGAGCCAATCAAGGTCAAACGGTATCACTTGAAATTAAAAACATGCAGGCATCCGCACTAGGTATTAGTAGCACCAATTTAAACGGTAAACAGGATATTACCTTATCAAATGGTGGGCAATTAACAGTTTGGTATACAGCAACGAAACAGTCGAATAATGGGGTCTCAGATAACTTAACAGAATATACAATTGATGTGTCTAGTCATGATAAGGCAGCAGCGGCTATATCGGCTTTTGATGATGCGATTTCACGTGTTTCAGCTGAACGTTCTCGTATGGGTGCAGTTCAAAATCGTTTAGATCATACGGTAGATAATTTGAAATATATGAATGAAAACGTTACTGCCTCTGAATCACGTGTTCGTGATTTAGATATGGCATTGGAAATGTCAACTTACACAAAAAATAATATTCTTGTTCAATCGGCGCAAGCTATGCTTGCGCAAGCTAATCAATTGCCACAAGGCGTATTACAATTATTAAAATAATTTAATATAATTAAGCATACTAAACAAAAAGGAGAGGGTGGCTAGAGGTTCCTCTCCTTTTTTAATCTATAATTTATAGGTGATAATAAATGGACGTTCAACGTATTAATAAAGCAACACTTGGACAGGTGCAGTCAAAAGAAGAAGTGGCCAAAGATTCAATCCAGTTTCAATCAATTATGGGTCAAAAGCGAAATGAAACAACTTATGATCGATTAACGAAAAAGGTAGCAGAAATAGAAACGCAAGGAAAAAAGCTTGCGGAGAACCAATCTGTTGAAAATTTGCGCAAATATAAAAAAATGGTTAAAGACTTTATGGAAGATGCGATTAAAAATGGCCTGGAGCTAACTGAGCATCGTGGCTTTAATCAACGTGGTTCTACTAAAGTATACAAGCTGGTTAAAGAAGTAGACAAAAAATTAATTGATTTAACAAATGAAGTGATAGACAAGGAGAAAAAGGGACTCGATATCCTTGGCCTAGTCGGTGAAATTAAAGGGATGTTAATTAATCTATATACGTAATAGATCATAAGGATTTTATTAAACACAGTGTAATTTGTACCGATATAAAAAGTAATCAAACAGTTATCGGAGGCGAAAGTGATGATAGAGCGTCTTTCAATGCAGGATTCCTCCATACAACTTAGAACTGCGACCTTAGAAGGGACCCAACATAATCAAAATAGAACAGGTGAAGTGGACAAAACTTATCAGACTCAAAATAGAGAGCAACAAGTAAGTAAAGAGAATGTGCAAGAAGTTGTTGATGGATTAAATAAATTTATACAGCCAACACATACTTCTCTTCATTTTAAATTGCATGAAAAATTAAACGAGTATTATGTTCAAATAATCAATCAGGATACAAATGAAACAATAAGAGAAATTCCTTCACAAAAAGTATTAGATATGTACGCATCAATGCTCGAATATGTTGGTATATTGGTAGATAAAAAAATTTAAGAGGTGATAGGCCATGGTAAGTCGTATAAGTGGTTTAGCCAGTGGGATGGATATTGATACGCTCGTTAAAAACTTAATGAATGCGGAGCGAATGCCGCTGGATAAATTAAAACAAAATAAACAAACTCTAGAATGGCAACGTGATGACTATCGCGCAATGAACACTCTTTTACTAGACTTTCGCTCTACATTAACTACAGCTAAGATGAGTTCTAATTACCGGGTTCGAACTACAACATCTACTGATGATACAAGGGTGACCGCAACGGCAACAAGTGGAGCAAATCAAACTTCTTATAATATTGAAAAAGTAACTCAACTTGCTTCGGCTGCTAGAGTAGTTAATACAACTGATGCTGGACGTATTTCTGGTGGTACTAAAATAGATGCAAGTGGTGGCCTTTATGCAAGTCAAGGGACATTTTCAAAATTTGATACAGTTACGTGGAACCCAGGAAGTGTAGAATCACAGACAGTTACACTAACTAAAGGTTCAAAAACGGCTAATTTAGTATTAGATTCTGCACATTCTCAAACAGTTCTTAATACTGAAAAAATGAATGTAAAGGTAAATGGAAAAAGCTATGTGGCTATTGATTCTGGGGTACCAACTGCTGGTCAAGTTTTGGTTGGGACCGATGGGAAATTAACATTTGCTGATGTTATTTCGAGTACGACGGATTTAAATGTCGAAGTAGATTTTGTGGCAAATAAGGAAGTTGAAAATTTTACATTTAGTGGTAAACCTGCAACTGTTCAACTCACCAAGGGACCTATTGATGCTTCAACATTTAAAATGACATTCACAAAGAATGGAACACCTCAAGTGTACACACTTACTGGTGCAAACATAACAGATGGCACTACAACTTTAGGTACCATCGATTCTACAGGTGAAATTTCTTGGCTTGATGGATACTTCATTTATAAATAATACAAATGTTGCAATCGAGTATACACCAAAATTTTTCTCATTCAATCTAAAAACTAGTACATCAAAAGGAGATGTTTCAGAGAACTTTCTAATTCAAGGTAATGAATCTTTAAATAATGTAATAGATAAAGTGAATAAGTCTGATGTTGGAGTATCGATGTTATATGATTCATTTTCAGATAAAGTAACTCTAACTAGAACGGAAACAGGGGACTTTAATACAGCTGGGCTGGTAATGAAATCACAATGACTGGTGGATTTTTAACAGATACACTTAAATTAGGTGGTGTAGCAGAAACTGGTGGCCAAAATGCCAAATTTACAATTAACGGACTAGATACTGAACGTAACTCCAATACATTTAGTATGAATGGGGTATCTTTTACTTTAAAGCAAACTTTTAATAATGCTGATAATCCTACAAACGATCCCAATATTAATAATGATCCACCAGTTAGCGTTTCAATTAATAATGATAGCTCTAAAGTATTCGACAATATTAAGGATTTCATTACGAAATACAATGACTTGATCGATAAAATTCAGGCAAAAACGAGTGAAGAACGTTATCGCAGTTATACACCGTTAACAGATACTCAACGTGAACAGTTATCGGATAAACAGCAAGAACAATGGGAAGAAAAAGCAAAAAGTGGTTTACTGCGCAGGGATTCCATTTTAACCAATCTATTAAGTAATATGCGTAGTAATTTTTATACAACCGTTAATAATACTGAAGTATCATCTTCTTATAATCAACTTACAAAAATCGGCATAACAACAACTAATGTCTACCAAAATGGTGGAAAGCTGCAAATAGATGACACAAAATTAAAAGCAGCCATTGAGGCTGACCCGTCATCAGTTGAAAAATTGTTTAATGCTACTGGATCAAATGGGCAAAGAGGTATTGCGCAGCTCTTATATGATACGGTTAATAACACCATGGGACAGCTAAGGAGCAAAGCGGGAGATTCATTATCTAGTAATACACAATTTACTTTAGGTAAGGAACTTAATTCTATCGATACGAGAATCTCCGACTTTAATAAACGACTTACACAAGTAGAAGACCGCTATTACAAGCAATTCACAGCGATGGAAACAGCAATCAATAAGGCAAATGGTCAAAGTGGGTACTTAGCTTCGTTTTTCTCTAAATAAGAATCATTAGAAAGGATGATAGAATAATGGCATTAAATAATCCCTATCAATCTTACAAACAAAACTCTGTAAATACAGCGTCACCAGGAGAATTAACCTTAATGCTTTACAATGGTTGTTTAAAATTTATGAGCCTTGCCAAAAAGGCTATTAGTGATGGAAATACAGAAGCAAAAAATACAAACTTACTTAAAGCGCAAAATATCATTCATGAATTTATGGTAACTTTAAACATGGACTACAAGGTTTCGAATGAATTAATGGTGATGTATGATTATCTACATCGTCGTTTAGTGGAGGCAAATGTCAAAAGTGATCTTGCTATTATAGAAGAAGTAGAAGGCTTTGTTACAGAGCTTCGTGATACATGGAAGGAAGCGATTCAATTAAATCGTCAGCAGCAATTCTCTACTAGTGGGCAAATTTGATGGAAGCAATTCAAGAATTCTATGAAACAACGAATCAATTGCTTAACCTTTTACACCAGGACAAGCTAGACCGTGATGTTCGGATTGAGGAGATTCAAAGACTACTTGATCAGCGAGAGACGCTTTTGACATTCATTCAGCCTCCATTCTCCCAAGCTGAACAAGAGCTAGGCAAGCAGTTGGTAGGGATGAATCAACAAGTTGAGCAACTGCTACAAAAACAAAAGCAGGAAATCCAGCAGGATATCAAACAGCTCCACATTCAAAAACAATCGAATCAAAAATATACGAATCCTTATGAATCTCTATCGATTGATGGAGTATTTTATGATAAGCGAAAATAGGAGCACAATGATGTTTACTTTAACGGAAGAACAGTTTCAACTGATTCACCAATATGTAGAGCTTGTTCATACGGTTAATGAGGCATTTTCTTATGTGGTGACAAGTTTTGAGGACTTGTCCTATACAGAAGGAGATGTGATTTTAGGGGATATCTTTACGGCCCTGCAAAAATTGGAAGGAACCCATACGCAATTAGATGTTCTTTTTCAGGATCATGTTGCTGTGAAGGATGCCATCCAGCTATTCACTGACATCGTACAACTGGTCAATAATTTAGAAACTGTTTGGGATGATATCGAAGCACGGCAACAACTGATTCGTGAAAAACTGTCTCCTTTGTACGCCACCTGGAGCAACGAAATTTTATCTATTCTCCAACCTATGACAATCTCGTGACCGCTTACATTTTAAGCGGTCTTTTTTCGTTCATTTGTTTTCATTTATCAGAAAAGTCTGATATACTAGCATTAGAGAAGGAAGTTATCCTTTCTCTCCAATTCCAGTAAGTTCTTCATAAATTCGACAAATTTATTTGGGGATTTAAGAGGAGTTTGGAAGTGGCTTGTAGAATACTGTTGTATAGTCTTATCAAAGGAGGACTTTCTTATGAACTACAACGTACGTGGTGAAAACATTGAGGTAACTCCAGCAATTCGTGAATATGTAGAAAAAAAACTTAGTAAACTTGAGCGTTATTTTAGCAACACACCAGATGCCAATGCATCAGTGAATTTGAAGGTACGTGCAACTAATACATCTAAGGTAGAAGTGACAATTCCAATGCCGAATTTGGTTCTTCGCGCCGAAGAAGAAAACGCTGACATGTATGCAGCGATTGATTTAATCGTTGATAAACTTGAGCGCCAAATTCGTAAACATAAAACGAAAATTAATCGCAAGTCACGTTTTAATGGAGCAGCAGGTGCGGTATTTGCTATAGCTCCAGATGCAGCTGATCAAGTAGAATCAGAAGATGAGCTTGAATTAGTTCGTAACAAACGCTTCGACTTGAAACCAATGGATAGCGAAGAAGCCATTCTTCAAATGAATATGTTAGGTCATAATTTCTTCGTGTATACTAACGCTGATACAAATACAACAAATGTTGTGTATCGCCGTAAAGACGGTCGTTATGGATTAATTGAACCTAACTGAATAGAACATGACAAAGAAGGGTTACTGATATCAAATCAGTAGCTCTTTTTTTACTTTAAGAAAGTTTAACTTCTTTAAAGGATTAAAGTATAAGAAAAACATCGACTTTCGTCGTTAGGGCGATAAGTCGTGTTTTTCTAATGTTTAATAGCGATAATATGTGCAAAAAATTCAGAAAAATGAGAATACTAGAGTAAGTTCTTGAATAAGAACGAAAAATACCTATTTTATGTACAAAATAAAGTTTTCCCCATTTTATCATTTTAGGTTGATGGCTTATACTTGTATTGTTGTTCATTATTAAGAACT
Source organism: uncultured Bacillaceae bacterium (assembly GCA_963751845.1). Taxonomy (GTDB): domain Bacteria; phylum Bacillota; class Bacilli; order Bacillales; family DSM-1321; genus Peribacillus. Next base: position 219,326 of record CAVVWH010000012.1, on the reverse strand, counting down.
AATTAACGAACGACAATACATACATAAAAGCTTTAGTGAAGCGGAGGCTGATTCGATTGTATAAAAAAAACTGTTATAAATGTGAGAGGTCTTCGTATAGTAGTTCAAAACAGGGAAGTTGGCTTTGTCCATATTGTAGTGAAGATTTGACGGGACAGCGGGCTTTTGATGCGTTTGTACAACAACAGATTCAGCAGTCACCCTATTATAAGAAGCAAGCTATATCCGCTTATGAAAGAAATCATATGAAATTTTTATAGATAGAGTACGTTCTTTTTTGCTAGTGTAATAAACTTAAAAGCAGTAAAACTAATAAATGTTTGCATAGTTTGTCGATAAAAAATTAGAAAATTTTGTAACAAATGAAATGTAATTGGTAGGATATTAGTGTATTCTATTTATAGAGATTTGTTCGTATGTACTTTGCTGGGTATGGGGGTATCCATGCTAAAAAAGAGAGAGAAAAGGCACGGGTCAAAGGTTGGTTTTAATTATGATGACTGGTCTAGCCGAAATATAGGTAGTATTTTAGGAGGGTGAAGATAGGTGGGGGAATTGGTATTGGATCAGGAATGGGTACAGTTAATTAAAGAAGCACGAGAGATCGGTATTCAAAAAGAAGAAATTAGCCTCTTTTTAAAGGAGAAAGTGTATGTGAACCAATTAACAGATACTAATAAAGAAAGAAACGTATATGAATAATAGGACCAGAAAAGATCATAAGACGATTTTTTTTCTGGCCTTTCTTTTGTCTACTATAAATAATGGACAACTTATTCTTCTTTTTTATTTTTCCATTTATTGAATTCAATAAATTCTCTAAATTGTTGTTTAGATACACCGGATTTCATCGCTTCTTCCACAATTTTTGTCCATTCTGAATCAAGAGTATCTCGGTTCAATTCGTCAAAAAGTAGGGCATCAACAGGAACACCAAGAACAACTGATATTTTTTCAAGAAATTGAATCGAAGGGTTCGATTGTAAATTCCGTTCAAGTGAACTTAAATACGATTTTGCCACTCCTGCTCTTTCAGCTAATTCAGTCATCGACATTTTCTTATCTTCACGAAGTTTTTTTACTCGTTCACCGATCATATTAACCACATCCTGAAACATTTTCTAGAGACAAATTCAATATAAAGGGTTCATATCCTGCGATACGATATTTAGTAGCAAAAGGTAATTAGCCAGCTATATATCGATAATGGTTGAATAAAAAATCCCTTATAAGTCAGCCCCCATACTTGAATTAGCATATTGTATATAAAAATTGTCCAATTATTATTATATTACAGCTAAATTCCTCATTTATCAATATTCACCGAGAATTCCTTTCAATTAAAATAGAGTTACATCAAGTTGTACGAGTAGAATAGAAGTGGTAAGATAAATATTGGCCGAGTTTATGCAAAAGGTTGGTTTTTTTCTTACTTATATTTAAATAGAGGAGCGTTTTTGAATGCTTAATATATTGAACAAAGTGTTTGATCCGAATAAGCGTGAGATTAAGCGTTTAGAGAAAATTGCTGATCAGGTTGAAGCTTTAGCTTCTGAGATGGCAGCATTAACGGATGAGCAACTGCGCGAAAAAACGGAAGAGTATAAACAGCGTTATCAAAATGGGGAAACGGTTGATGACTTGCTTGTTGAAGCTTTTGCGACAGTGCGAGAGGGTGCTAAGCGTGCACTTGGGATGTTTCCGTTCCGTGTTCAAATAATGGGGGGAGCAGCCCTTCATGATGGGAATATTGCGGAGATGAAAACTGGGGAAGGTAAAACCCTAACCTCTACGCTACCGGTTTACTTAAATGCTTTGACTGGTAAGGGCGTTCATGTCGTGACAGTCAATGAATATTTGGCCCACCGTGATGCCAGCGAAATGGGTAAGCTCTATGAATTTATGGGCTTAACAGTCGGCTTGAATTTAAATAGTATGACCAAAGAAGAGAAGCAAGCTGCTTATAACGCAGATATCACATATAGTACGAATAATGAGTTAGGATTTGATTATTTACGGGATAATATGGTTCTATATAAAGAACAAATGGTACAACGACCACTTTATTATGCGGTAATCGATGAAGTTGACTCGATTTTAATTGACGAAGCACGGACACCGTTGATTATTTCTGGTTCAGCCCAAAAATCTGCACAATTGTATATCCAAGCTAATGCATTTGTGCGTACTTTGAAAAAAGATACCCACTATACGTATGATGAAAAAACGAAGGGTGTTCAGTTAACAGAAGAGGGAATTAACCTTGCTGAACGAGGATTTAATATCGAGAACTTATTTGATATTAACCACGTTACACTCAATCATCATATTAATCAAGCGTTGAAGGCTCATGCAGCGATGCATCTTGATATCGATTATGTTGTCCAAGATGGTGAAATTGTCATTGTTGACCAATTTACGGGTCGTTTGATGAAAGGTCGCCGTTATAGTGATGGACTTCACCAAGCTATCGAAGCAAAAGAAGGCGTAGAAATTCAAAATGAAAGTATGACGCTGGCTACGATTACGTTCCAAAACTATTTCCGGATGTACGAAAAGCTGTCTGGTATGACAGGTACGGCGAAAACGGAAGAAGAAGAATTCCGTAATATTTATAATATGTACGTTATTGTTATTCCAACGAATCGTGATATTATACGTGATGACCGTGCGGATTTAATTTTTGCCTCGATGGACGGGAAGTTCCGTGCAGTCGTAGAAGATATTGCTGAGCGCCACAAACAAGGCCAGCCAGTGCTTGTCGGTACAGTGGCGATTGAAACATCAGAAATTATCTCGAAGTATTTATCTAAAAAAGGGATTCGTCATGATGTATTGAATGCGAAGAATCATGAGCGCGAAGCAGAAATCATTGCGAATGCCGGGAATCAAGGAGCCGTAACGATTGCGACAAATATGGCTGGTCGTGGTACGGATATCAAGCTTGGCGAAGGTGTAACCGATCTTGGTGGACTTGCAGTATTGGGTACAGAGCGCCATGAGAGCCGTCGTATTGATAATCAGCTTCGCGGACGTTCTGGACGTCAAGGAGACCCTGGGGTTACGCAATTTTACCTTTCTATGGAAGATGAGCTGATGCGCCGCTTTGGTTCAGATAATATGAAGGCGATGATGACGAAGCTTGGAATGGATGATACACAGCCAATCCAAAGCAAAATGGTTTCACGGGCCGTTGAATCTGCGCAAAAACGTGTAGAGGGTAATAACTTTGATGCTCGTAAACAATTATTGCAATATGACGATGTGTTACGTCAGCAACGGGAAATTATTTATAAACAGCGTTTCGATGTATTAGAAAGTGAAAATCTCCGCGAAATCGTTGAGCAAATGATTACTTCTTCTTTAGAGCGAAATATTGCTAGCTTCGCACCAATGGGTGACGAAACGGAGTGGAATACGCAAGGTTTAATTGATTATATCCATGGAAACCTATTAAATGAAGGTGTTTTGACAGTTGCAGATGTCGCGGATAAAAATGCGGAAGAATTATTTGATCTTATTCATGGAAAAGTCATGGAGCGCTATAATGATAGAGAAACAGAGCTATCTCCTGAGCAAATGCGTGAGTTTGAAAAAGTCATCGTGCTTCGTGCAGTAGATAGTAAGTGGATGGACCATATTGATGCAATGGATCAATTACGCCAAGGGATCCACCTTCGTGCTTACGGTCAAATTGACCCGCTTCGTGAATATCAACATGAAGGTTTTGCCATGTTTGAAGCGATGGTTGCTGCAATGGAAGATGATGTCGCTCGTTATATGATGAAAGCGGAAATTCGCAACAATCTAGAGCGTCAAGAAGTCATCAAGGGGCAGGCTGTTAATCCAAAAGAAGACGAAGGCGGCAAGGTGAAAAAACAACCCGCTAAAAAGCAAACTGATGTAGGACGAAACGCGCTTTGTCCATGCGGAAGTGGGAAAAAATATAAAAACTGTCATGGAAATTTAGTGTAAAATTATTTATCCAAATAAAAACATAATGAAGGTGGCGGATTTCTTTTCAATGGAAAAAATCTGCCCCATTTCCCATTGAAAAGAGGGCTCAAATTGGTCCCTCTTTTCATTTTTCATTTGCTTATATTGATTTTTTTTCATATAGTTTTATGAGGAAGATATATTTCGTTCGTTTGTTTTAAAATTTAATGAGGTGAAGAGAATGGATTTAGCGGAAATTAGACATAATCTTGAGAATACAGCTAAGCGATTAGCGGACTTTAGGGGGTCTCTTTGACTTAGATGAAAAAGAGGCACGCATTGCCCTGCTTGAAAATGAGATGACACATCCCGATTTTTGGAATGATCAAGCAAAAGCACAAACGGTCATTAATGAAGCAAATGCTCTTAAGGAATCTGTCGATCAACTAGCTGAAATGACAGAAGCCTATGAAAATCTGGATTTAACATATGAACTTGTCAAAGAAGAAAGTGATGAGGAATTACAAGCTGAGTTGGAAGAAGAAATTGTTGCGCTTGTGCAAAAAATGAATGACTTTGAGCTTCAGCTTTTATTAAGTGATGAATATGATAAAAATAATGCCATCTTAGAGTTGCATCCTGGTGCGGGTGGAACAGAGTCTCAAGATTGGGGCTCCATGCTGCTTCGTATGTACACAAGATGGGGCGAAAAAAGAGGATTTAAGGTAGAAACACTTGATTATTTACCAGGTGATGAAGCGGGAATTAAGAGTGTTACACTGCTTTTTAAAGGGCATAATGCCTACGGTTACTTGAAAGCGGAAAAAGGCGTACACCGTTTAGTACGTATTTCACCTTTCGATGCATCAGGTCGTCGCCATACTTCGTTCGTTTCCTGTGATGTGATGCCGGAATTCGACGACACGATTGAAGTCGATATTCGTACGGAAGATTTGAAAATTGATACGTATCGCGCAACGGGTGCTGGTGGTCAGCATATTAATACGACCGACTCTGCGGTACGGATTACGCATATTCCAACAGGAGTTGTCGTAACCTGTCAATCTGAGCGTTCACAAATTAAAAACCGTGCTCAAGCGATGAATATGTTAAAAGCAAAATTATATCAACGTGAATTAGAACAACAGCAAGCGCAATTAGATGAAATTCGCGGAGAACAAAAGGAAATTGGCTGGGGAAGCCAAATCCGTTCCTACGTGTTCCATCCATACTCCATGGTGAAGGACCATCGTACATCAACCGAAACAGGTAATGTTCAAGCGGTTATGGACGGCGACATCGATATGTTTATCGACGCCTACCTACGTTCAAAATTATAATTTTTTACATGCTGATTTTAGAAGGAGCTTTGTATGCCTTTTAGAATCAGCTTTTTTTAGGTTGGAGAGTAGATGAAAGGATAATTTAGTGGAGATTTATATGTCAGATGAAATATATCTACCGGTTGAAAATGAAGGAATTCCGCCAGTTTCTCCGATAATCCCGCCAGCTTTCTGAATATTCCCGCCAAACTACGTAATAATCCAGCCAATTGATTTTGCCAAGCCTACTTATTTTCGAAAAATCATGCGAATTCGTTACGGAATCATGCCAATTTCACCATTAATCGTGCCAATTCAGTCCAAAATCATGCCAATTGCTAGATAAATCATGCGAATGTATGATCGAGCGTCTATGTTAGAAAAATAGCTAGCTTGAAAATAAAAGAATCCCACCAGTTTATGTGATAATCCCGCCGCTTTTCAACATATTTCCACCAAACTACGTAATAATCCAGCCAATTGATTTTGCCGAGCCTACTCCATTTCTGTTAATCTTGCGAATGCAAAGCAAGCTCCATTGCGATATGTGGTGGATCATGAATCATTCGAAGTTTGCTCCAATTTTTACGAATTATCGATCTAAGATGAGGCATGCTATACTCATGAATTGAATTACAGTATTAAACATTAAACGAGATAATCATCTGCATGTAAAGATGACCATCGCCCACACTTCATGAAGTATAATCCAGCAGACATTGATTTCACCAAATTGAAACATTCAGTCAAACTAGTTGATTCCAGAGTATTCATGATTGTTCCAAAGGCTGATGAAGTGGATTGTGAGGGTTCCAAACTTTAGTAAAATTGTTATAATGGAAAAAGATGAAAAAATTTCTAGTTAGGGGGATGATGATGAAGAAAAAATTACTAGCATTATTTATGGGTACGTCACTTGTATTAGCCGCATGTGGTGGTGCTAATGATAACGCTGATAAAGACAGCACGACAAACAATGGAAATGAAACGACTACTGCAGATGCAGGAGATGCTGCAAAAATCTATGAAAATAAATGCTCTGCCTGTCATGGACAAGATTTAGCTGGCGCTGGGGGACCTAATCTGACAAGGGTTGGTTCGAGTTTATCTCAAGCTGAAATCGAGAACGTTATTAAAAACGGTAGAGGTAATATGCCTGGTGGATTGTTAGATGAAAACGAAACAGCCAAAGTAGCGGAATGGCTAGCTAGCAAAAAATAATGTAGTGTAAATGAAGTTCCTGGTTCAAAAGAATCAGGACTTTTTTATGTTGTACCAAAATTTACATACTATACGTTTGTGAAGACTAGAAGGCTTATAGAGCGATAAGTCAGGGTTTTCTTGTTTAAATATCTTAACAATTCACTTGGTATTGAAATCAAACTGTAATATATTTTTGATTAATTTGTCAAAGTTTGATGATATAATGTGTTAGTACTCGAGGGAATGAGTATTTATGTTGTTTTTTTGTCGAAAATTGTAATAGAGACATAGAATTAAAAAGCTGATTAGGTGGTTAATTTTTATGATAGAAATGATTGATGTGTCCAAGACATATCCGAATGGAGTCACCGCGTTAAATGGTATTAATATAAAAATTAAGCCAGGCGAATTTGTTTATGTGGTAGGTCCTAGTGGTGCAGGTAAATCAACCTTTATTAAGTTGATGTATCGTGAGGAAAAGCCTTCTAAAGGAAATATCATCGTTAACGGTATTAATCTTCCAAGCATTCGCAATTCGAAAGTACCTCTGTTTCGCCGCAATATTGGTATGGTATTCCAAGACTTTAAACTACTAAATAATTATACAGTATTTGAAAATGTAGCCTATGCAATGGAGGTTATTGAGAAGGATCCTCGAGAAATTAAAACAAGGGTAATGGAAGTGCTGGACCTTGTGGGGATTAAAAGTAAAGCGAGAATGGTACCTACTGAACTTTCCGGTGGAGAACAGCAGCGTGTAGCCATTGCTCGTTCAATTGTTAATGCGCCAAAGGTAGTCATTGCTGATGAACCAACTGGGAATCTCGATCCAGAAACGTCATGGGATATTATGAATATCTTTGAAGAAATTAATCGACGGGGAACGACACTCGTTATGGCAACTCATAATAGAGACATCGTGAACAATATGAAGCATCGTGTAATCGCCATTGAAGGCGGCAGAATTGTTCGTGATGAGCAGCGAGGAGAGTACGGTTATGAAAATTAATACACTTCAACGTCATTTCCGTGAGAGCTTTAAAAGTATTGCTCGAAATGGTTGGATGACGTTCGCCTCTGTCAGTGCGGTAACAGTCACTTTATTGTTAGTCGGTGTGTTTTTAGTGATTATGATGAATTTAAATCATATTGCCAATAACGTGCAGAATGATGTCGAAATTAAAGTGTATGTAGATAATGCAGCTGATTCAAAGACGAAAGAATCGATTAGTAAGAAAATTGAAGCTATTTCCAAAGTGGATACGGTCGTTTTTTCCAATAAAGAAAAAGAGCTTAATAATTTAATAGATGATCTAGGCGAAAATGGTGAGGTTTTTAAACCATTTGAACAAGATAATCCGCTACGTGATGCGTTTGTGATTAAAACTGAAACGCCACAAGATGTCATGAAAGTCGCTAAAAAAATTGAAAAAATTGAATATGTCCAAAGCGTAAAATACGGACAAGATTATGTCGAAAAATTATTTGATTTTGTGAGCATCTCAAGAAATGTTGGGATTGTATTAATCGTTGGTCTTGTTTTTACAGCGATGTTCTTAATCTCTAATACGATTAAAATTACGATTACTGCCAGACGCAGAGAAATTGAAATTATGAGATTGGTAGGAGCGACGAACTCTTTCATTCGCTGGCCATTTTTCCTAGAAGGATTATGGTTAGGGATCTTAGGTTCTATTATCCCTATCGTTCTCATTGCTACGCTATATTCGAATTTATATGAGTATGCAACACCACAAATTACGATTAAATTTGTTGAGCTGCTACCAGCAGGAACATTTATTTTCCAAGTATCAGCGATCTTGCTCTTGATTGGGGCGGTTATCGGTATGTGGGGAAGTTTAATGTCTGTTAGAAAGTTCTTGAAAGTATAAGGTAGTTTACGACTTTTTTAAGTCTTGTAGACAAGCCTAGCTAACCCTAGTGTCGGGAGAAAAAGGGGGAATTTGGAAAATGAAAAAGAGGCTCATCGCGTTGAATGCTGCGCTAGCTCTAGGAATTAGCAGTGTCATTACGATTCCAACCGCATACGCAGAATCTCTTTCTGAGTTGAATCAAAAGAAAGAGAGTATTCAAGAAAAGCAATCTGATGTGAAAGTAGATATAAGTGATACAGAAAATAAAATTAATAAATTGAAAAAACAACAGTCATCAGTTGAAGATCAATTAATCACAATTTCTGAAAAATTAAAAGAAACTACAGCTAAAATTAATGAAAAAAATGAAGAAATTAAAAAGACTAATGCGGAAATAAAAGCATTACAAAAAGAAATTGATATACTCAAAGAGCGTATTGCTAAACGAAATGAAGTTTTAAAAGATCGTGCCCTTTCATTCCAAGAGTCAGGCGGAAGTATTGATTATTTACAAGTTTTATTTGGCGCTAAAGATTTCAGTGATTTGTTTGATCGGGTGAACGCAGTTGCTGTGATTGCGGAGGCGGATCGTGGAATTTTAGAGGAGCATGAAAAGGACAAAAAAGAATTAGTAACAAAGCAAGCAGCTGTTAAGCAAAGGCTGGCAAACTTAGAAAATATGAAAGCTGAGCTAGAAGTAATGAAGGCACAGCAAATACAGCAAAAGAAACAAAAAGATGCTTTAATGGCTAAAATTGAAGAGACAAAAAGAAGAAGCAGAAGACTATAAATTAGGACTTGAGGAAGAGAAAGAGAATCTTGCTGCACAGGAAGCTGCCATCCAACAGGCTATTGGATTAGAAGAATCACGTTTAGCGGAATTAGAAGCTGCTCGAAAACAAGCTGCAGCAGAAGCCCAAGCTCAAAGCAATGGTTCATCGTCTTCAGTTAAGACGGTTCCCGTTTCATCGGGTACTTTTACAAGACCAGCTGCAGGGGTCGTTACCTCTCAAATGGGACCACGCTGGAATAAGCAGCATGCTGGTATTGATATTGCCGCAAGCGGCACAGTAGCAATTGTTGCTGCAGCAGATGGTGTTGTCAGCCGTTCCTACTATTCAAGTTCATACGGCAACGTTGTTTTCATTTCACACTCCATTGGTGGTCAATTGTATACGACGGTCTATGCACATATGAGCTCTCGAAAAGCAAGTTCAGGACAAGTAGTGGCTAAAGGCCAACTAATTGGCTACATGGGTAACACAGGTCATTCCTATGGCCAACATCTACATTTTGAGGTGCATCAAGGACCTTGGAATGCAGCCAAATCTAATGCTGTCAATCCATTAAACTATGTATCTTATTAATAACTACATATTGAACTACCCCTCCTTACCAACCTTACGGTTCGCTTGAAGAAGGGGATTCCTTCGAAAAAAGACACATGCTATAGGCATATGACCGTATCCCGTTCAACTAGGATACGGTTTTTCCACTTTTCAACTTCGACAAACTTTTTACTTCCAAGTCTGAAAGCGACCCTGGTAAGAAGAGTTCACCTGTTAGGCGAAACTTGTCTATATCAAAAAGCTCTGAAAGGTAGAACGAGTGCGTACGTATCTCTTTCAGCATTTTCATAACATACTTCCACTGCACCCAATGATGAGTACCAACTATCTTCTCTGGTAGTAGTGAACTCAACACTGGTGGAAGTTTTTCTTTGAATCCCATCGCCCTACGAGCGATCACAAAACTCGCTGCCTCGTGAATGGAGATTCCAAAACGTTTCATATATTTCATTTTTCCAATTTGACTTGTGTAGGCAGGATTCACTTCAAAAACGGCAATGCCCATTTTTTCAGCCCTCGATTTAATTGCTGAAATCATTTTTTTATAAGCAAACATGCTCATTTTGAAGTTTGCCTTTTTGTTCCCATATCGATTAGAAACCTTAGAAGTTGTAGTGTCTAATTTTTCTATCGCAATGGGTTTATTTCTATTCAAAGCAATGTTGACTAATTTAATGGCTTCTGTCTCGATAATTTTCGTAATTTGACCTGATGTTTTATTGTAAATATCAAAGTCTAAAGAAAAAGAAGAGACGAGTTGTCCTTTAGCATTACTATCTGAAATAGCAAAATGGTCTACATTGCAATCAATCCCAATGATTCCATCTGTTTTTGAAAAATTGATATACTCCTTTTCTTCTTCATTCACGATACATTTGAAAATATAGTATTCTCCATGGTCTTCCATTGACCAACCGATCGGTCTTCCGAATTTTTTCTTATCCTTACAGTTCATTTGTCTTTGAATGGCAGCTTCAACTTTTTCTTGACCGTAGGGGAATACAAGATTTTCTATTTGTATATTTATGCCTGACGGCGTATTGAATCTCAGTATTTTTTCATCTGAGCTGTATTTAAATACGAAGTTGCCTGACCCAGAATCTTTGCGACCAGAAATCATCATTTGATTGTATCGAGAGCGATTCCATTTTTGAGCCCAAGCTGAATGGTCATTTACATATTCATCTTTCGTATATTGAGATTTGAACAATTTTTTTGAGCCAAAAACGACACTTGAAATCTTCATTTTTAAACGGTTCAATTCTTTTTCGAATCGATTTTGTTTAAAAATTAAAAAACCAATTCTATTTTCTAGTTTCTTAATTTCTGTATCCAAAAAGCCATGTTCAAAATGATAAGTATGGTAATACAAGTCTGTTTTCTTTTTAAATTGCACAACAAAAAAGTTTCCCAACATCTTAATATTCGAGTTCTTAGGGAAAGAGTGCTTACCACTTACAAAAGACTTTTTAATCTTTGTCAATGTTGTTAGTCGAGACTTTACTTTTTTAATTTTACTCTTAACAGATTTAACCTGTTCTTCTTTATTTTTTTTGTATAGCTTGTTTAACTCAATTAAGCTCTGTTGAATAGCATTTGCTTCTTGAACGGCGCTATTAGCATAATAATCATCCAGACTAAAAAGATCCTTTACCGTAAGATGGATGGACTTAGAACGTTTGCTTTTGCCAGAACGTTTTTCTTTTATAGATGTACTGAATGCAAATTGTTTTGCACGATTGAAAACCAGAATGGCATGGGCGATGGCTTCATGATATTCTTTTGAGAGTGTATTTTTATAGACTCTTACAGAAAAATAGGATTTCGTTACCATCACTCATGCTCCTTTCATTCTATTAATACTTCTATTATAACAGAATGTATGTTCCTATATCAATTGAAACTTTTCCTATGGAAAGGCGATTCATCCCCTTCCTACTCGTTGGGCTAACGCCCTTCACACTCCTTGAGGAAGGGGTCAAATGATAAAGGAGTTGTCCGACTGCGGGCAGCTCCTTTTTTGGTGCTTTCTTATGCTTTTATCATATTTCTCTGATGCATCTCATATAGTCAACTACATATGTGGGCAGAAAAGGAGAATAGGATGAATACAAAATGGACATTTTCACTTGTGATTGTACTGACACTTATAATTGGACTTGTTGGTGGTGTGTATGGGACAAGTTTAACAACAGAAAAGGCAGTACCAGAAGATCGGAGTGTGAACCATACACCTGAATGGGATAAAATGGAGAAGGCCTACTCACTTATTTTGAATAGATATGTCGAAAAAGTAGATGGCAATCAGCTCATTGAAGGAGCCATTCAAGGGATGGTCGCCACTTTAAAGGATCCCTATTCCGTTTATATGGACAAGGAGATGGCTGAACAATTTAATGAAGTGCTGGATTCATCCTTTGAAGGAATTGGTACGGAGATTGGTATGGAGGATGGAAAAATTATTATTGTCTCTCCGTATAAAGATTCTCCAGCAGAAAAGGCTGGATTAAAGCCTAAGGATGAAATTTTAAAAGTTGATGGGGAAAGCGTGAAAGGATTGGATTTGTATGAAACTCGTTTGAAAATCCGTGGCGAAAAAGGGACATCCGTTAAACTGGAAATCAGTCGAGCAGGCATTAGTAATCCAATTACCTTTAAGATTGTCCGATCGGAAATTCCATTAGATACTGTTTTTTCATCGATTAAAAAGGATGCAGGTAAAAGTATAGGCTATATCGAACTGACTACATTTTCAGAAAACACGGCAAAGGATTTTATCGAGCAGTTGAACAAACTGGAAACAGAAGGAATCGAGGGGCTTGTGATTGATGTACGCGGTAATCCAGGTGGGTTGCTTTCCAGTGTACAATCTATTGTAAATGAATTTATTACAAAGGATCAGCCTTTTTTGAAGATTGAAGAACGTACGGGTAAAATACAATCATTTTATACGGATTTAAAGGAAGAAAAAGACTATCCGATTGCGGTATTGACGGATGGTGGTAGTGCTTCAGCTTCGGAAATTTTAGCAGGCGCCCTTCATGAGGCTGGGAAATACCCACTTATTGGCGAGAAAACATTTGGTAAGGGGACAGTCCAGCAAGCTGTTGAAATGGGTGATGGTAGTAATATTAAGTTAACTTTATATAAATGGCTTACTCCAGACGGAAATTGGATTCATAAAAAGGGAATTGAGCCGACACTTCAGGTTCATCAGCCTTCATTCTTCACTGTACATCCATTAAATGTTGAAAAAACACTGGAACTGGATATGAGTGATGAACAAATCAAGTATGCTCAAGCTATTTTAAAAGGATTAGGCTTTGAAACGGGACGAGAAGACGGTTATTACGATGACCAAACCAAAATCGCAGTGAAAGCATTTCAAAAAGTACAAGGTATAGAAGTAACCGGGAAAATAGACAAAAAAACGGCAGAACAGCTAGAATCACGTATTCTTGAAAAAATTAAAGATGATGCAAACGATGTGCAATTGTTGACGGCTATTAAATACGTATCACGTTCAACGGTAAGTCGCTAATTGGCTGAGAATGCTGCCTAATCAATCTAGAAAGTCTCATATTTTGTCTAATATTAAATGATCTGTCAAGAAGGTCCAAAAACGAAATTAAACCCTTTTATGTATCAAGGCCCCATGCCTACTACCTAATTTCCAGTATTTTTGGTAGAATAGAAGATATAGCTTAGTGACCGAAAAGAAATATAAAAGGTGGTGGGGCTCTTTGATTACGGAATGGTTGATTGCGTGCTTACTAGGTATAAGTAAAATTTTTCTGAATCCGCTATTGTATCTGTCCTTTATTTTTTGTTGGATTGTAGGAAGACAACGTGTGAAGCGTGAAAGACTGGATTTTAATACAAAAGTATTCGATAGTTCGAATGAGCTCAGAATGATGCTACCACAAGGGCTTTTATGGGGCTTGATTCTTTCTATCGTTATGCTTGGAACGGGATTAGTTATTCCGACAGCATCGATTTTGATTATGATTGTTATGACGGTCCTTTTGACATTGACGACGAATGTCCGACTTTTGTCACCGGCTTATATCATTCCTTTGACATTTTTTGCAGTGTATTTCATAGCTGGACAAGGGATTAGCTGGCCGTTATTTAAAAATTATTTCGAAGAGTTAGATCAATCAATTTATCCTCCATTAGTGATTTTGCTAGGTGTTTTGCTGATTGCGGAAGGGTTTATGATTCGGAGCAACGGCGCGAAAATAGCATCGCCACAGCTAACGGTATCCAAGCGAGGTCAGACGATTGGCCGATATGCATTCCGTAGAATTTGGTTACTTCCCATGTTTGTGTTCATTCCAAATGGGGAATTGTCAGCTCCGTTTAGTTGGTATCCGGTCTTTTCGATTGGTGAGGTACATTTAGCACCTATCGTGTTACCGATGATTATTGGCTTTGCCCAAAAGGTTCAAGGAATGATTCCAGAACAAGCTGTGAAAGCTCATGGCAAGCAAGTCGTGTATTTTGGATTTTTCATTACTGCGTTGGCAATCGCTAGTTATTGGTATCCAATGCTTGCTATTGTGACGGCAATCGTTGCTCTATTAGGCAGAGAACTGATTTATTATGTGCATAAGAGTGCTGATAGCAAACGGTCATTCTATTTTTCTGAAAGTAAGAAAGGCGCTAAAATTCTCGGTGTTATTCCGAATTCTCCAGCTGAAAAAATGGGTTTACTAAAAGGAGAAATTATTTCAAAAATAAATGGTGTTGTTGTTTATAAAGAAGTAGAGTTTTACCAGGCATTACAGAAAAATAGGGCTTTTTGTAAATTGGAAGTAATAGGTAATAATGGTGAAATGCGCTTCGTTCAAAGAGCACTGTTCGAAGGTGAGCATTACGAGTTAGGGCTGTTATTTGTTCATGACCAATTGAAGGATAGTCAGGTTGTTTAAAGCTTGTAAAATTCCATAAACCTCCGGAATGCATTCATAAGTCTCCGGACTCATTTTAAAAATTTTCCGGAATGGAGTAAACTTTGAAATTAAATTCAAGGTATGAAGATTTGAGGTTATATCAAAAGGGGCTGTCCGATAGCCATCAAGTTTAAGAGAAGTGAGTCTGGTGCTGTTTGCATCAGGCCCATTTTTTTATAAAATAGCATAAAGCTATTTTGGACATACTCAAATAAGGCTTCCCCTTCGTGCTGATAGGAACGCGTCTAGTATGAACAAATCAAAAAGATGCTTCTCCACTAATGTCGGAGAAGCGCCTTAGAATCAAATTAATTTAACGAACTTATATCATAAACCATCTTTTTTAAAAAAGTTTAAAAACGCATGGAAAATTTCAATCCCTTGATATAAAAGAAAACTAGATGCTGTAATTGAAAATAAACTAATCATTAGAAAACGAACCCACATACATTTTCCCCCTTGTATTTTTCTTTTGAAGAATCAAGGGATCCTTATTACATAATTCGCCTGATAAAAAATAGGCGTAAAAAAGATACGTTTACTGCGGGCCTGAAAAAACAGGGAACTGAATAAGATAAAAATAAGAGATAAGCAGACAAAGAGTTGTAGAATGTCTGTTAGAATAAAGGGGTGCTTCTTAATGACATCTTTTGAAGGGGAGTCTTGATTAGCTTCATTAAAGGCAATTACTGCTTTATTTTCATGCAAGTTTAAAGCTTTCGTATTTTCACCAGTATATTGGGTATATAAGAAAGACAAAAAGGCAAACAGTAATACGAAGGATAAAATTTTTGTCTTTTTCATCTTCCCATCCCCTTTCGAAAAATATGTATTTATCATAACTACTATTATATATTAGTAAACAATAAAATGGAAATAATTGTAATTAAAGGGAGCGAAACTTCAAGACTCCTGAACAAAAAGTTTATGACGGATATCTTACTTCTTCATTAATACTCCAAGCGTTTTCTTTGTTTTTAAACTCTCCCTCTTCACCTAACAAACGTAGTTCTTCTTGTGTTCTATCATTAAAATTAGACACAAAAATAGGTCATCCTTTCATGCATATAAAATGAAAGGATGACCCATTAAGAAGAAAACTATTCATGTCTTTAACTTGATGGCTATGGGACAGCCCCTTTCATGGTGGACATTAGTTTATCAAGATATTAACAGAAATCTAGTCTTTTCAGTTTCTTTTCAGTTTCTAGGGATATGATAGTACTATAAATTAGTTAATTAATTGAAGGAGACTAAAATTCATGCCACTACATCCATTAGTTGTTCATTTTCCAATTGCACTTTTATTAGTAGCAACAGTCATTGAAATTGTAAATTTATTTCTTAAAAAAGATGATCTTAGTAAGACGGGGACGGTATTATTTGTTTTAGGTGTTATTTCCGGTTTGGTTACTCTAGCAACTGGAGACGGCGCTGAAGAATTTGCCTTTGATAATTGGGGAAAAGGTATTTTTGATACGGTTGAATTGCACTCCTTACTTGCAGGAATATCCGTTATTCTCTTTGCCATTGTGGCTGTAGTTAAGCTATTGGGTAAACGATTCAAACTCAACAAAAGTCTAATTACTGCTTTAGTTATTGTCTTTAGTATTGCAGGTTCAACCACTTTAGCGATTACTGGTCACTTAGGTGGAAAAATTGTGTATCAACATGAACAGATGACTAGTCAATCAGGTGCAACAGGGGATGGGGATGAAGATCAAAATTAATATACTTCGAGGGTGACTCAAAAGGTCGTGTAAAAATGACTTTTTGAGTTTTTTTATGTCATTCCGATGCAGCGTCTACATATTTAACAGAGAACTTCTGTAATTAATTCAAATTTTCTTTAATAAATTGTGAACTTTCTTTAATTAATCCATTTTAAGATGGAATTACATCTCCCCATAGCATTTTTGTGCAATATAATAACTTCACAGATAAAGAAATTGATATAATGAAGCATAATATAATACGTTTACATAGTTAATAAGGGGGGATTTATCATTGGCAAATAAATATTGTCCTATATGTGGTGAGGAAAACAAATGTATGGCGGGAACAGAACACGGTAATTGCTGGTGTGATCAAGAAGGAGGATTTCCTAAGGGGATTTTTGAGTTAGTGCCAGAAGAGAGTCAAGGAAAGCATTGTATTTGTAAAAATTGTGTAGATAAATATAGAGAAGAAGCGAAAATAAATCATTGAAACAATCATAGCAATAAGGGTGTAATAGGTTCAAAACAACCAACTTTCCTACATTAGCATGTGAAATAGCATTATTTCCATGCTTCTTTTGTGATCATACCCTTAATAGTTGGTTAATTTCTTTCTGTATTTTCCTAGGTAAACCTTGTAAAACAAGTGTATATGAATGGACGATTAGCTTTTCCACAAATTCATTTGGTATATTTGATTCAAAATAAATGGAATTCCAGTGTGTTTTATTCATATGGTACCCTGGAGTGATTTCTTCGTAATGCTCTCTTAATTCTTCTGACCGATTTGGATCGCATTTTAATGTCAAGATAGGTTTTCCTTTAGAGTCCTCTCCAATCATTGCAAATATTTTGCCTCCCACGAAAAAACGGTCAGCTTCCCAATCTTTTTGATAATCATGAGAAGAGCCTGGGAGAGTTAAACAGTATGTTTCAATTGCTTTGTTATCCATTGTACTTCTTCCTCCTTATTAGTCATTTAATAATAACTACTTCCTCATAAAAAATGCAACATCCTGCTCGTTGAATAGCAGTCGAGCAAAATTTGATTTTCACATTGTGCTTTTCCTTTTTCATAGATCTTAGAAGTTATTTACATTCTTCAATTCTTAAACAAAAAAAGCAGGAGCGAATTCGATTGAGAATTGCCCTGCTTTTTTGTTGCGAATAAACCTGTTAGAGAGCTGAAATTACAGCTTTTTATTATCCTTTAACCGCTTGGATTTCAAGGGTAATTGTAATTTGGTCACCAACTAGAACTCCACCTGTTTCAAGTGCTGCGTTCCAAGTTAAATTGTAGTCGCTACGTTTAATTTTTGTTTTGCCACTGAAGCCTGCTTTTTCAGCACCCCAAGGATCTTTTCCTTGTCCTTCAAAGGTAATATCGAATGTTTCTTGACGAGTCACACCGTGAAGGGTCACATCACCTGTTACCGCATATTCATCATCATCTGTTTTTTCAATGTTTGTTGCTTTGAATGTTAGGGTAGGGTATTTTTCAACGTCAAAGAAGTCAGCTGAACGAAGGTGGTTATCACGGTCTTCGTTTCTAGTATCAATGCTTGCCACATCGATTGTAAATTCAATGTCAGCTGTTGTTAAATCAGTAGGATCGGCTACAATCGTTGCATCCAATTTGTCAAAGCCGCCTTTTACTTTAGAGATCATCATATGTTTTACAGAAAATCCAACTTCACTGTGGATTGGATCAAGAGTCCAGTTTGTTTTTGTCATGTTAAAATTCCTCCTAAAATATTATTAATTAAATTATTTTAAATTCGAGATGTTTTAATCTAAAGTAATTATATGAGGATTTCTTTTAATTGTCAACAAAAGTAATAAAAAAATCCTGTATCTTTCTAAGACACAGGATTTTAGCTTTAATTTGCTTGATCTTTTTCTTGATATTGATTGGCTTTACTTGGCCAGAAGGCGAGGTTACCTAATAAGGATGTAATCGCTGGTACAAGAAATGGACGAACAATAAATGTATCCATCAGCACTCCTAATGCAGTGATTAATCCAAATTGGACTAGTACTTGAATCGGTAAGGTGGCCAGTACTGAAAATGTAGCTGCGAGGATAATTCCTGCAGATGTAATTACACCGCTTGTTTCAGCAACACCCTCTTGAATGGCTTGTTTGATAGGCATTGATTTTTTCTTTCGCCAAATACTCGAAATCAGGAAGATGTTATAATCTTCGCCAAGTGCTACAAGGAAGACGAACGAATATAATGGAATCGTTCCTTCAATGGCCTCGATACCCATGAAATGATGGAGTATGAGCCAGCCTAAGCCCATGGCTGAAAAGAAAGATAGAATGACGGTTCCCATTAAGTAAATCATCGCTATAATAGAACGCAAATACGCTAATAATAAAAGGGAAATCAGGACGATAATGATTGGGAAAATCGTAAGTTCATCTTGTTTAACTGTTTGTTTTTTATCATATTCGGTAGCGGTTTGACCACTAATCCAAACTTTTTCTTTTGCATCAGAGATTTTTGCAGCTTTTACTTCTTTTTCAACGATGGTACGAAGCTCTGGAATGAATTCAATAGCTTTTATATCATATGGATTGATATTGAATTTGAGCTCATAAGATTGTAAATCCGGATTAGAAGTACTTGGAACAGGATCAGAAACACTGTTTACAAGCGGTTGGTTTGCTAATGTTTCAGTTAGATTTATCTTTTGACCATCTGTGTCGACAATAATCGTCGTTGGTGCTAACTCACCTGGAGAAAAGGCATCGGAAATCACTGCATAGCCTTCCCGTGAGTCCATATCTTTAGGGAATGAAGACAGAAGATCATATGAATATTTAATTTGAGATGAATATCCAGCAAGAACACCAAAGATTACAAGACTAATGACCAGAATAATCCACGGCTTAGTTGTAACCATTTGCCCAATCCACTTACCAACGCGACCTGTTTCTTTATGTTGTTTGACAGGCTTTCCTTTTTTCTTGGCTCGCTCTTCTTCCATCCCAGCTGTTCTAGGGATGATTGGATAAAAGGAAGCACGGCCGAATACGGCTAGCAAGGCTGGAACAAGAGTTAAAGCTGCTAACATCATCACTAAAATAGATAAGCTAAATGGTACGGCAAAACGTTGATAGGAGCCGTAAGTTGCCACTAATAAGACTAATAAGGAAATAACGATTGTTAATCCACTCATGGCAATAGCGCCAGAGGAATCTTTAAAGGCGGCTATTAACGCTTGGCGTTTGTTTTCATGCTTTCTTAATTCGGTACGATAGTGAGAAATTATAAATAAACAATAATCGGTACCGGCTCCAAATAAAAGCACTGTCATAATTGAAATAGCTTGTGAGTCAACGGTAATCCAGCCTTGGCCAGCCATAAACCCAAGAATCGGACTCGTGACTAAATAGGCAAAGCCAACACCAATTAGCGGGATAATGGCTAGAAGTGGTGATCGATAAATAAGCAAAAGGACAATTAACACTAGAATGACTGTTGCTAACAGTAATTGGAAATCGGCGCCTTTGAATAAGCTAGTTGTATCGACTGCAATTCCAACAGGACCTGTTACACGAACAGAGAGATTTTCAGAGTTTGTTTTAGCTTGAAAGGGGTCTGTATCGATTCGACTAGTGACCATATCCTGTATTTCAGTTATGTTATTTTTCAATACATCTGTTCCTGCATTTTCTTCAAAGAAGATTGGCTGTACAAATGTAGTACCGTCTTCTGAGACTGAGCCTTTTAAAGCTGGCATTGGTACTTGATCTAAAGGAGGAATATAAGATTGCTCCTTTAATGGAGTTTTGGTTAAGGATTTTGATACATATTGAATTTCCGCTAAGTCAGCATCTGTTAGGCCATCTTCACGATGCCAGGTAAGAAGTGCGGGAATTCCTAAGGAATTTGGAAACTCTTCTTTTATTAACTCTTCTGCAACCACGGAGTCTGCATCCTTAGAGAGAGTGGAAGCATTATCTTTCGTCTGGTCATTGACTGCAGGAAAGGCTAAGGATAAGGCGATTGTGACAATCAACCATGTTGCAATGACAACCCAACGGCTTATTTTGCCGCTCATCATGCTACTTAGTTTCCCTAATCGAGAATTGTCCAAGGAAAGCACCTCGCTTTTTATGTTTTTACTTTTTATTCATTATATTTTAATCTATATCGTATAATCAAAGATAAGTATATTGTATTTTTATCGAATTAAAATATGAAAAAAGAAAAGGCTGACTCCCAAAATTCATTATTAATGAATTTTAGAGTCAACCTCTTTCGAATGGAATATACCGTGCTTCGGCTTTTCTTATAGTGATTCAAAGTATGCTTCTAGTCCGTTTACAATCCCAGTAGCTGCATCATTTTGAAATTCACTTGTTGCAATAATTTTTTCTTCTTTTGGATTGGTGATAAAGCCTAATTCAACTAAAATAGATTGAGTAGTAGTTGTTGTGCCAATGACTCTGAAATTTGATGTTTTCACACCACGGCTGTTTAGGCCAGTGCTTTCAACTAATTCTTTTTGAACCTGAGTAGCTAATTCTTTTTCATTTTTGGAACTTGTCCAATAGTAGGTTTCAATTCCATTTGCTGAGCTTGAGCCAGCATTAATGTGAATGCTAATAAAAATATCAGCTTTCTTATTCTTACTATATTGTACGCGTGCATCTAGAGTTGGATAGGTATCTCCGGTTCTAGTCATATATACTGTTGCACCTGCAGCTTCAAGTTTTGTTTTTAATTTTTTCGCTGTGGAGAGAGTTAAATCTTTTTCCTTAGTAGTATCGCCAGCAGCGCCTGGGTCTTTTCCACCATGACCAGGATCAAGTACAATTACTTTGCCCGCTAATCCGCCAGTTGGAGCTGAATCTGGAGCTGAATCAGATAGAAAGGCAAGATTGACCCAGCCTACTAATCCATCCTCTGTTTCGATTTCACCCCAGCCATTGCTTGCTGTTTGGAGAACATAAACTATCTCTCCTTGTTTGGCAGCTCCTACTTTATCGGAACTTGCATTGCCTTCTTCACGGATATTTAAAGTATCAGATGTGACATATTGAATCTTATCATAGGAAACTGTTTCAACTACGGCGTCTGAGTCGCTGGACCCTGCTGGCTTTGTAGTGGATAAACCACTATTGGCAACCCAGCCTGTAATGCCGGAGGGAGTCTTAATTTTGCCCCAGCTAGATTTTTGAGATAAATAAGTAACAGTAGCTCCTTTTTTGAGTATTGACAGGAGTTTAGCTGATCTACTACTAGAGGCCATAACATTAAGAGAATCGACTGTAACATATTGAACCTCATTATTGGAAGCTTTTTCAGCTACAGGCTCGGTATTACTAGACCCTGCTGGCTTTGTGGTTGTTAAGTCGCGATTCGCAACCCAACCAGTAATACCAGAAGTCGTTTTAACTTTACCCCAACTAGTTTTTTGAGATAAATAGGTGACAGAAGCGCCTTTCTTGAGTGTTGTTAGGACCTTAGCTTGTCTGCTGCTAGAGGACATAACATTAAGAGAACTGGAATTTACATACTTTGTTGTTGTAGATGCTGTTTCAGCTACGGGTTGAGTATTACTAGACCCCGCTGGCTTTGTGGTTGTTAAGTCACGATTCGCAACCCAGCCAGTGATACCAGAAGTCGTTTTAACTTTACCCCAACTTGTTTTTTGAGATAAATAAGTGACAGAAGCGCCCTTCTTGAGTGTTGTTAGGACCTTAGCTTGTCTACTGCTAGAGGACATAACTTTAAGAGAGCTAGACTTTACATACTTAGTTGATGTTGTAGAAGCAGTTTTAGCGGTCGCACTCTTCGTCACAGATATGTATTTCTTAGCAACCCATCCTGTCTTTTTCTTTGTTGGTACATAGACTTGCATCCAGCTATTTTTGATTGATTTAACTTGTACTTTTGTTCCTTTTGATAAAAGAGTTAATGACTTACTCTTTGTACTGCTAGATTGACGTAAATTCAGGGATGAAGCAGTAACAATCCCTTCTTCGCTCGCCGCCGCAACGTTTTGGGTTCCTATAGAAAGAGTGAAGACTGAAAGGAACAACACGGTGGATAGGAGCAAAGTGATGATTTTGTGTTTCATGAAGCGATCCCCCTGTATGATATGTATTATTTGTGTGGAATTTTGTCGTAATACCTCCTCAACATTTGATTTAAAAGATTACTAGTTTTCCGTGGATGATGGCAGATGCCTATATTGTTAAGAATGGTTATCATAAATATAGTACATTATTGTAAAGGTTTATGGTATATTTTTCATGAGTTTGTAAGATAATTGTAATGAATTATTAATATTAAAAAATTTGCAATCTTTTGTTAACTGAAGGCATAATGTGCCATTCACAAATGTTGTTAAATAAAAGTACGGAAAAATTGTAAAAAAGAATAATTTCACCTAAACTATCATTACTATATAAAGTGTAAATTCCATCGGTAGAGGTCTTCATTTTCTACGATGGTTAATTGAACCAATCGGGGTTTTACTAACCGTTAAACCGGGGGTAAACGATGAATTCTCTACAGAAGGGGATGTATAAGTGGTTACAAAATTTCTTGCTGCGTTGTTCTTGCCTTGTCTTCTTGTGATGCTTTTTACAAGGGTTACGTATAATCATGTTATAGGATTGATTTTAACGGTGGCATTAATTGCCGCTTCAGCGTATAAAGGCTATACACACACATGGCCACTCATCATTATTGATGCTTTTTCATTAACGTTAGGATTTTATTTATCTGCGAAAATGACGAAGCGACACTCTAAGAGCGCCTGATCATTAGGTGCTTTTTTTGTCTTCATTAAATTCGAGCGGGTGAACGAATCGAGCGGATTTCTTCATTAATCGGTCCAATTTATGTAAAAATCATGCCAATTATTAAGAAAATCTGTCCAATTCACTCGAAAATCGAGCTATTCTAAAAATCTTGTTCATTTAAATAGAATAAACGTTCGTATTTGTTGGTTTATATAAAGTAGTTTGTGGTAGAATGTGTATATATAATAAGATGGAAAAAAGTGCAGATAGAGAACTTGAAAAAAAGAGGAGGCATGATTGTGCAGGATGCTTTTGAGTTAGTCTCTAAATACTCTCCTCAAGGAGATCAGCCTGAAGCGATTCGACAAATTGTTGATGGAATTAATAGTGGGAAACGATATCAAACCTTGCTCGGGGCGACTGGAACGGGGAAGACTTTCACGATTTCAAATGTGATTAAAGAAATCAATAAACCGACGCTTGTGATTGCTCATAATAAAACATTGGCCGGTCAGCTTTACAGTGAGTTTAAAGAGTTTTTTCCAAATAATGCAGTCGAGTATTTTGTCAGCTATTATGATTATTTTCAACCAGAGGCTTACGTGCCTTCGACGGATACATTTATTGAAAAAGATGCAAGTATTAATGATGAAATCGATAAGCTACGACATTCAGCGACATCGGCATTGTTTGAACGGAAAGATGTTATTATTATCGCCAGTGTTTCATGTATATATGGTTTAGGTTCCCCAGAGGAATATCGCGAAATGGTTGTTTCCCTTCGGACGGGAATGGAAATTGATCGTAATGCTTTACTTCATAAGCTGGTTGATATTCAATATGAACGAAATGATATTGCTTTTACTCGTGGGACATTCCGTGTCCGTGGCGATGTTGTGGAAATTTTTCCTGCATCACGTGATGAACATTGTGTGCGAGTGGAGTTTTTTGGTGATGAAATTGATCGAATTCGTGAAGTGGACGCCTTGACTGGAGAAATTACCGGTGAACGCGACCATATTGCTATTTTTCCGGCATCCCACTTCGTTACCCGTGAAGAAAAGATGCTGGTTGCGATTGAAAATATAGAGAAGGAATTAGAAGTACGATTAAAAGATTTACGTGATCATGAGAAGTTGCTTGAAGCACAGCGTCTAGAGCAAAGAACACGCTATGATTTAGAAATGATGCGGGAAATGGGCTTCTGTTCAGGAATTGAAAATTATTCACGTCATTTAACACTTAGACCTGAGGGTTCCACGCCATATACATTAATTGATTATTTTCCAAAAGATTTTCTTCTTGTTGTTGATGAATCACATGTAACGTTACCGCAAATCCGCGGCATGTACAATGGCGACCAAGCACGTAAGCAAGTATTGGTTGACTATGGTTTCCGTTTACCATCTGCGAAGGATAATCGCCCATTGCGTTTTGAAGAATTTGAAGAAAAGGTGCATCAAGCGGTCTTTGTTTCGGCAACTCCCGGTCCATTTGAGCTGGAGCATACTCCGGAAATGGTTCAGCAAATTATTCGACCTACTGGATTACTAGACCCATTAATTGAAGTGCGTCCAATTGAGGGACAAATTGATGATCTAATTGATGAAATTCAAGATCGGGTGAACAAGAATGAGCGGGTTTTAATCACCACTTTGACGAAAAAAATGTCGGAGGACTTAACCGATTATTTAAAAGAAATTGGTATCAAAGTACAATATCTGCATTCAGAAGTGAAGACATTAGACCGAATTGAAATTATCCGTGAGCTGCGGATGGGGAAATATGACGCGCTTGTCGGAATTAACTTACTGCGAGAAGGATTAGATATTCCTGAGGTGTCACTCGTAGCAATTTTAGATGCTGATAAGGAAGGCTTCCTTCGTTCTGAACGTTCGCTCATCCAAACAAGCGGTCGAGCAGCGCGAAATGCGAACGGGCAAGTGATTATGTACGCTGATCGCATCACCCATTCCATGGAAATGGCGATAAGTGAAACGAAACGGCGTCGTGAAATTCAGGAGCGCTACAATAAAGAACATGGCATTGTGCCACAAACGATTCAAAAGGAAATTCGCGAATCAATTCGTGCAACGCATGTAGCGGAAGATACAGAAACTTATCAGAAGAATGCTGCTTCTCATTATGCAAAAATGCCAAAGAAAGAGCGTCAGAAAATGATGCAAGAAATGGAAAAAGAAATGAAACAAGCGGCGAAGGCACTCGACTTCGAACGAGCAGCCGAGCTTCGTGATTTATTATTTGAGTTAAAGGCGGAAGGATGACAAGTACATGGCAATCGATAAAATTGTAGTAAAAGGCGCCAGAGCCAATAATTTAAAAAATGTTGATGTGACAATTCCAAGAGATCAACTCGTTGTATTGACTGGATTATCAGGGTCTGGTAAGTCGTCCTTGGCTTTTGATACGATATATGCAGAAGGGCAAAGACGTTATGTTGAGTCGTTATCTGCCTATGCACGTCAATTTTTAGGTCAAATGGATAAGCCAGATGTGGACTCTATAGAAGGGCTATCACCTGCTATTTCAATTGATCAAAAAACAACAAGCCGTAATCCTCGTTCAACAGTGGGTACTGTGACAGAAATTTATGATTATTTACGACTATTGTATGCCCGTGTAGGTCGTCCAACATGTCCGATTCATCATATTGAAATTTCTTCACAAACGATTGAGCAAATGGTCGATCGCATTTTAGAATATCCAGAGCGGACCAAGCTTCAAATCTTAGCTCCGCTTGTTTCTGGACGAAAAGGGATGCATGCAAAAATCCTAGAGGATGTGAAAAAGCAAGGCTATGTTCGTGTACGAATCGATGGAGAGATGTATGACTTAGGTGAAGACATTAGTTTGGAGAAAAACAAGAAACACTCGATAGAAGTAATCATTGACCGAGTTGTTGTGAAAGACGGAGTGGCTTCACGACTTGCGGATTCTCTCGAGAGTGCGCTAAAACTGGGCGATGGAAGAGTTATGATTGATATTATTGGTGGGGAGGAACTACTGTTTAGTGAGCATCACGCCTGTCCACATTGTGGTTTTTCTATTGAAGAATTGGAGCCGCGGATGTTCTCGTTTAACAGTCCATTTGGGGCATGCCCCGATTGTGATGGATTGGGCTCTAAACTGGAGGTAGACCCGGAATTAGTCATTCCAAATAGAGATCTAACTTTGAATCAACATGCTATCGCTCCATGGGAACCAACGAGTTCACAGTACTATCCTCAATTACTCAAGGCTGTGGCCACTCATTATAAAGTTGATATGGATGTACCAGTGAAGGATTTACCTGAAGACCAATTAGCGAAAATTTTATATGGCTCTGATACGGATCAAATCTTTTTCCATTATGAAAATGACTTTGGTCGAGTTCACGAAGGCTATATTCAATTTGAAGGGGTTTTAAAAAATGTAGCTCGTCGTTATAAAGATACAACTTCAGATTATATTCGCGAGCAAATGTCAAAATATATGGCTGAACGCCCCTGCCCAAGCTGTAAAGGGAATCGTTTGAAGAAGGAAAGCTTGGCTGTGCTTATTCAAGGCAGACATATTAGTGAAGTAACTACATTATCAATTGAAGAATCGCTTCAGTTTTTTACTAGCTTACAACTTACGGAAAAAGAAGCAGCGATTGCTAAGCTAATTTTACAAGAAATTCATGAACGCCTTGGTTTTCTATCTAATGTTGGTTTAGAATATTTAACTTTAAGTCGAGCAGCTGGAACTTTATCTGGTGGGGAGGCACAACGAATTCGCTTAGCCACACAAATCGGTTCACGACTAACAGGTGTTCTCTATATTTTAGATGAACCATCGATTGGGTTGCACCAACGTGATAATGAACGATTAATCGCGACGTTGCGTAATATGAGGGACATCGGTAACACACTTATTGTTGTTGAGCATGATGAAGATACGATGCTTGCAGCGGATTATTTAATTGATGTGGGTCCGGGTGCAGGTGCTCATGGTGGTCAAATTATTTCAGCAGGCACGCCCGAAGAAGTGATGAAGGATCCTAATTCGTTGACAGGACAATATTTATCAGGTAAAAAGTTTATTTCACTACCTCTAGAGCGTCGAAAAAGTGACGGTCGTTTTATTGAAATTAAAGGGGCAAAGGAAAATAATTTAAAAAACGTCAATGTCAAAATTCCACTTGGAATGTTTGTAGCTGTAACCGGGGTGTCCGGTTCAGGGAAAAGTACATTAGTGAATGAAATTCTTCATAAAACGTTGGCACAAAAATTGAATCGTGCGAAGGCTAAACCTGGTGCTTTTCGTGAAATAAAAGGAATCGAACATTTAGAAAAAGTGATTGATATTGATCAATCACCAATTGGACGCACTCCACGGTCGAATCCTGCAACTTATACGGGTGTTTTTGATGATATTCGCGATTTATTTTCAACGACAAATGAAGCGAAAATTCGCGGTTATAAAAAAGGACGCTTTAGCTTTAACGTAAAAGGTGGTCGTTGTGAAGCCTGTCGTGGTGATGGAATTATTAAGATTGAAATGCATTTTTTACCTGATGTGTATGTACCTTGTGAAGTGTGCCATGGCAAGCGTTATAATCGCGAAACGCTTGAAGTGCGGTACAAAGGTAAGAATATTTCAGATGTTTTAGATATGACAGTTGAAGAGGCTCTCGTTTTCTTTGAAAATGTTCCAAAAATCAAGCGTAAAATACAGACCATTTATGATGTAGGTTTAGGCTATGTCAAGCTAGGGCAACCTGCAACGACATTATCTGGTGGAGAAGCACAGAGAGTGAAATTAGCTTCTGAGCTTCACCGTAGATCATCAGGACGCTCTTTCTATATATTAGATGAGCCAACAACGGGACTGCATGTGGATGATATTGCAAGGTTATTAGTTGTCCTGCAACGGCTAGTAGAAAATGGTGATACAGTATTAGTTATTGAACATAATCTAGACATCATTAAAGCTGTCGATTATATTATTGATTTAGGACCTGAAGGTGGAGACAAAGGCGGGACCATCGTGGGCTTTGGAACACCAGAGGAAATTGCTCAAATTCCAGAATCTTATACAGGAAAATACTTAAAGCCTATTCTAGAAAGAGATCGACTTCGAATGGAAAAACGAATTGAGGAAAAAGAACAATTAGTGTAAAAGCAAGCCGAATAGGCTTGCTTTTTCTCATGAATTGACCACTCGATTAGATAATAAATTATCCTGATTTAAAAGTAGGTTTTTGTAGAAACAGGGTAAAACGAAGAATATTTCCGGGGAAATGGTCGAATGTGGGAAACGATGAAACCTTTTTAGTATTTGGGCGTATGTATAGATAGATTAAAGAAGAGAAGGAGGAGTTCCAATGCAAGATGAAAAAAAGAAAATTTTACAAAGTGTTCAAGATGGAAAAATGACAGCAGAAGAAGCGTTTGCCATTTTAGAAGAATTAAATCAAGCAGCTCAAGAAAGTGAAAAGAAAGAGCAAAAGTTGAAAAATGAACTTTCGACAGAAGTTGTTCAGCAGGAAAAGAAAAAAAGCGAAGATCACTCTACCCATGATTATGATTATTTTAAAAAGAATTTTCAATCATCAAAAGAGAAGATTTTGGACTTTGTAGAAAGTGCATTTCAAAAGATTAAAGATACGGATTTAGATTTTAATTTCGGGAAATCCATCGAAATTTCTCATATTTTTCAGCATGGTGAAGCACCCATCTATGAGATAGATGCTGATATTGCCAATGGAAAGACGAAAATTGTCGCTTGGGATTCTCAAGATATACGAGTGGAGTGTAAAGCAAAGGTTTATCATGCAGAAGACCAAGACAAAGCAAAAGAAATATTTTTGAAGAATGTACTATTTACGATTGATGATGGGAAATGCAAATTTTATATTCAGGACAAAGGGATAAAAGTGGATGTTGAGATGTATATCCCTAAAAAGGAATACGAAGATATTCAAATTAGAATGTTTAATGGGGGAATTACCACTGAAGCACTAAAGGCTGAACATTTTAAGCTAAAATCGGCAAATGGAGCTCTTACATTAGACGGAGTGAACGGAGAAAGCTGTGAATTAGAAACTGGCAATGGTGCGATCACGATACAAACTGCTCAATTTGACAAAATAGAAGCGGAAACATTGAACGGAGCCATTCATGCTGATGGCCAGTTTAACAAGGTCGACTTGCAAACTTTTAATGGGCAAATTAATTGCCATAATGAAAAAGTGGATAGTGAGTCCATTAATGCAAATTCAGTGACTGGTAAAATTCAATTATCACTTGCAGCTGGTACTGCGGTATCAGGGGAGTTAAAATCCAATCTAGGCAGTTTTAATGTGAGTTTAGAAGGAATCAATATTATTGAGGAAAAAAGTGAAGTCATTCAAAAAGTATTAAAATTTAAGACGGTACAGGAACAACCACCAGTTACTCATATATTCGCAGAATCTAAGACAGGCGCTATTACTGTTTCATAATGGAATGAACTAGAAAAAGGGGGCTGTTCCATACGTCTGTTAATTCGAGACGTATGGAGTAGCTTACTTGTTTATCAACAGGAAATATTCAAAGCACACGTACTGCTGGATGATCAATCCCGCAGTTTTTTATGTTAATCCCGCCGCAAATCCAAATAATCCCGCTAAATTTGAGCTTATTCCCTCCAATTTCAGTAGTAATCCCGCCAAATTAAAAAGTAAGGCGAATTTTGAGATGAAAACTACTGATCTACACGACTTATATCCTGCTAGGATGTATTGCTTCTGTAGGAATCTTGCAAATTTCTGTCATAATCTTGCGAATTCTTCAGAAAATCTTGCAATTTCGAAAAGTAGGGGTGTTTCGAGGTAAATCTAAGGTTTACAGCAGTCAAGTCCTGCCAGAATCAAGCGAATTGAAGTGTAAATCATGCCAATTCTAAGAAAAATCGTGCCAATTCACCAGAAAATCGTGCCAATTCTCAAGATAATCGTGCCAATTCACCAGAAAGTCATGCTAAATCAAAAAATCCCGCAAAATGAACTGCCTCTGCTTCATACAAAGTGGAAAACTATCATTGATAGACGAATACGGAGTAGTTCACTTCACGCGTTGTTCTTTTAACTCGTAATAATGGCTTCAAAGCCTGGTACTTCGGCTGCATTTTTATCTTTAAAAGCACCAATTTATACTTTATATATTGTCTCTTGGGTGAAGCTTATAATAATCGATCATACTTTTTGCGATGGCTTGTCCACATTTTTTCCGGAATGTCGTTGATTTTAAAAGGGTAGCTTCCTTTTTATTTGTCATAAAGCCACATTCAATTAGCAGTGCAGGACAGTGTGTTTCTCTAAGTACTTGAAAGTTCGCTGTTTTCACGCCTCTATTTTTCAGGCTAGTGTTTTGAACCAATGCAGATTGTACTTTTTCTGCTAGAGCCAGGGCTTCCTTTGGTTTCGTTACATATACATATGTTTCGATTCCGTTTGCTTCGTTCCATCCATTCGTACCAAATGCATTCGCGTGAATGGACACATATAAGTCAGCTTTAAGAGCTTTGGCTCTCATGGTTCGCTCCTTTAATGGAACATCTCTCGTATCCTCGTGGACAAAATGGATTTTGATGTCGAGGTAGTTTGATAAATAGTCTTTCACATACTGAGCTACTTCTCGATTAAACGCATATTCCCGCATTCCATCAGGGGATTGCTTTCCAGCCGTTTGATAGCCATGGCCGGCATCTAAGATTATGATCATAGCACTCCATCCCTTCCGTTAATTTATTATACTAAACATCGACTTTCGCCATTAGGACAAAAAGTCGTGTTATTCTAATAATCAACTATTAGAAGCGATTAGTAGCATGTAAGACGATAAAAATAGTAACTAGTTAAAACGCTTTGTTTGGATATTGCGGGAAAAATGCTAAAATGGAGTAAGTATTGGTTAAAATTACTCCTAGAGGAGGGTAAATACATGGCAAAGGTCCGCGTAAAGGATGTAATTGAGAGATTTGGCCTAGAGCTAGTTAGTGGAGAGGAAGGAGTCAACCGGCCAATTATTACGAGTGATTTATCTCGACCAGGTCTAGAGATTGCGGGCTTCTTTGATTATTACCCAGCTGAACGGCTACAAATTTTAGGACGTACCGAAATGTCCTTTTTTACAAGATTGAATGATACAGAACGTATGCAACGAATGGAAGGGCTTTGTCGTGATGCTACACCAGGGATTATTATTACACGTGGTCAAACTGTACCTGAGGAATTAATTGAAGCCTCTGAACGAGAATCGGTACCCGTGATGAAGTCCAATATGAAAACCACTCGTTTATATAGTCGATTGACGAATTATTTAGAAAGTCGATTAGCACCAACGACAGCTGTGCATGGTGTTTTAGTAGATATATACGGTGTAGGCGTTCTGATTACTGGAAAAAGTGGCGTTGGTAAAAGTGAAACGGCACTCGAACTTGTGAAGCGTGGCCATCGACTTGTGGCAGATGATTGTGTTGAAATTCGTCAGGAAGATCAAGATACACTAGTTGGTGAAGCGCCAGAGTTGATTGAACATTTACTTGAAATACGTGGGTTAGGTATCATTAATGTGATGACGTTATTTGGTGCTGGGGCAGTTCGCCCTTGGAAACGAATTTCTATGGTTGTACATCTTGAGCTTTGGGAAAAAAATAAGCAATATGACCGGGTGGGTCTTGATGAAGAAAAGATGAAAATCATGGATACTGAAATTACAAAAATGACAATTCCTGTTCGACCAGGGCGAAATTTATCGGTCATTATTGAAGTGGCTGCCATGAATTACCGCTTGAAACGAATGGGTGTGAATGCGGCGGAACAGTTTTCAGATCGGTTGAATAATGCCATTGCCGAAGGAGATCGGGATGAATTTTAAAGAGAAAAAGGGGAAATCTAGATGGAACAGAGTATTCAGCCACTAAACCGTGTTGCCTTGGATTTGGGAGGATTTCAAATCTATTGGTACGGTATTATTATCGGCGTAGGTGTTTTACTTGGCCTTTGGATTGCCATTAGGGAGTCGGAGCGAAGAGGCTTACATAAAGAATTGTTTATCGATTTAATTTTATTTGCGGTACCAATTGCGATTATTTGTGCGCGTATTTATTATGTGATTTTTCAATGGAGTTATTATTCTCAGCATCCTGGTGAAATCATTAAAATTTGGAATGGTGGTATCGCGATTCACGGAGCGTTAATCGGAGCCGTGTTAACGACCATTATATTTGCTAAGGTAAGAAATGTTTCGTTTTGGAAGTTAGCGGATATTGCTGCGCCGAGTCTTTTGCTTGGCCAGGCCATCGGTCGTTGGGGTAATTTTATGAATCAAGAAGCTCATGGTGGTGAAGTGACGAGGGCATTCTTAGAAAATCTACATTTGCCACAGTTTATTATCAATCAAATGTACATCAATGGTGTATATTATCAACCAACCTTTTTATACGAATCCTTATGGAATCTATTGGGAGTTGTCATCCTCTTATTACTAAGAAGAGTGAATTTGCGCCGCGGTGAAATTTTCTTATCGTACTTAATTTGGTATTCTATTGGTCGGTTCTTTATTGAGGGGTTACGAACCGATAGCTTAATGTTAACGAATACGCTGCGGATGGCACAGGTTATTTCGATTACACTTATTGTTGTTGCCATTGCTTTACTTGTATATCGGAGATTTGTTGGAATAGAAAAACACCGATATTTAGATAAATAATTATCACTAGGGAGGGGACGCCATGTACGGAGAGTCTGTGAAAAACGGATTGCTTGCGGGGCTAAAAACAACATGGACGTTAGGAAAAGTGATCTTTCCTATCACATTAATTGTAACCATCCTCCAATATACACCGGTTTTGCCGTGGATTATTGATTTAATTACTCCGTTCATGCGTTTGCTCGGTTTATCAGGTGATGCCGCCATTCCGCTTGTTCTCGGTAATTTTTTGAATTTGTATGCCGGAATTGCTGGAATTTTAACTTTAGATTTGACGGTGAAAGAAGTATTTATTCTTGCTGTTATGCTCTCTTTCTCCCATAATCTTTTCATCGAAACATCTGTTGCTATAAAAACAGGTGTTAAGCTATGGGTGATTCTGACCGTACGAATTGGCTTAGCTATATTGGCAGCTGTGGTAATTAACATCGTGTGGCATGGTGGCTCTGAGATGGCGCATTATGGATTCATTAGTCAGCAAGCACCGGTGATAACAGGTGTTTGGACGATTATTGGGAATGGAGTCATGAAGGCCTTATTAGGAATTGCACAGCTTGCCATGATTGTGATTCCTCTTATGGTGGTCATTCAAATCATGCATGATAAAAATTGGTTGGCCGCTTTTTCGCGAAAATTAGCTCCATTTATGAAGGTACTTGGTATGAAGCCAAATGCAGCGATGCCGTTTGCAACTGGTTTAACTATTGGGCTAGCATATGGAGCAGGGGTTATGATTCAGGCAGCAAAGGAAGGCCAGGTATCTAAAAAAGATATGACATTAGCCTTCATCTTTTTAGTAAGCTGTCATGCGGTTGTAGAAGATACTTTAATTTTTATTCCACTTGGGATTCCTGTTTTGCCGTTACTTATCATTAGAATGGTTACTGCAATTGTACTCACAATGATTGTCGGCTATTTTTGGAATCGACATGAAGATGTAAAAAGAAAGGAAGCAATTATCTATGAACAGTGATATCACAACTTTATTATTTGATTTAGATGGTACGTTAGTGAATACAAATGAACTAATCATCGCTTCTTTTAAAGATACGCTGGAGTACTATTATCCTGGACAATATACGCGTGAAGATATCCTTCCGTTTATGGGTCCTACATTAGATGAGACCTTTGGTTCGATTGATTCAGACCGTATGGATGAAATGATTGCTCGTTATCGTAAGCATAACTGGGAGAACCATGATTTATTGGTGACTCAGTTTGATGGGGTATATGAAACGATTGAAAGTTTAGCTCAAAGCAATTATCGGCTTGGTGTTGTGACGACAAAGAGACGTGATATGGCGGAAAGAGGCTTGAAGTTAACCAATCTAGACAAGTTCTTTGAGGTAGTTATTACGTTAGAGGATGCTGAGAAAACAAAGCCAGATCCAGAACCGATATGGAAAGCATTGAGCGTCTTTAACGCAGACCCAGAGGACGCCATGATGATTGGTGATAATCATCATGATATTTTGGGTGGAAAAAATGCAGGCACATTAACAGCTGGTGTGGCATGGTCGCTTAAAGGGAGAGAATTTTTAGAATCCTATAAACCAGATTATATGCTAGAACGTATGTCAGATTTAATTGACATTTTACAAGGAAAACAAGAATGAGACGAACGGTCCGTTATCGAGTCGAAGGGGCAAACTCACTTTGGCAGGTGTACAAGACCGTATCCTTTTGGAAAGTTGTTAAGTGCTTCATCGTGATCCAAGTGGCTCGAATTACTCCATTTATGTCGCTGAAAAATTGGATGTATCGTAAGTATTTACATATGAAAATTGGTGAAAAAACGTCATTCGCCTTAATGGTCATGCCAGACACGATGTTTCCTGAAAAAATAACGGTGGGCCATAATTCCATCATTGGCTATAATACGACGATTCTTGCTCATGAGTATTTAATTCATGAATATCGATTAGGAGAAGTGATTATTGGGGATGAGGTCATGATTGGCGCGAATTCAACGATTCTTCCTGGTGTAGTCATTGGAGACGGTGCAATCGTGTCAGCTGGGTCGCTCGTTCATAAAGATGTGCCTGCTGGTGCCCTAGTTGGCGGAAACCCTATGCGTGTGATTTATACGAAAGAAGAAATGGATGAAAGAGACCTGCAAAATTTATTATAAAAAGGGGCAGTCATGCATGAAGCTGGGACTATTGCGTCACGGTTAATAGCAGTAAGAAGTCCATCAAATAAATAGTAAAGCAAAAGCACAAGAGAGTTCATATACAAAATCTCTTGTGCATTTTAATTTGTAGCGAATTATTTTTCAGCTAATATTTTCCTCAGCTAAACTTAAGCAGAATAAGAAGAGTGAGTTTTCACTTGACTGTAGGTAAGCTCAGGAGTAAACTACTAATAACTTCACTTTGTTACCATATTAGCGAACTAAAGCGTTTTGGTGTTTTTTATTAAACTAAAAAGAATGCCCACCGCTTTTCTTCATACTTTCGTAAGTTTAAAATAAAGAGGGCACAGACTTTCACAAATAGGGTGAAAAGTCGTGTTTTTCTAATAATAATAATGATTATTTATAGGATTATGTCTAATTTTTTGTTACCATTTATGTTGTAAAAAGAACAAAGTAAACGGAATAATTCAATATTTTAAAAGGATGTGCAGTTGTGACAAAGCCATTTATGTTTGAAAAACCGTTAGGAATGAGAGATACGCTGCCAGTGCTTTTTGAAACAAAAGCAGCGATTCGAAATAAAATGAGTGATGAAATTAAGAAATGGGGCTATCAATTTATTGAAACGCCTGCTTTAGAATACTATGAAACGATTGGTGAGGAATCCGCAATTTTAGATCAAAAGTTGTTTAAATTGCTGGATAAACAAGGGCATACGCTCGTTCTTCGTCCAGATATGACAACGCCAATCGCTCGTGTTGCTGCATCTAAGCTGTTAGATAAAAGAATCCCGCTTCGTTTAGCTTATTGCGCGAATGTGTATCGGGCACAACAGCGTGAAGGTGGACGTCCTGCTGAATTTGAACAAATGGGCATTGAATGTATCGGTAATAAATCGGTTAGTGCAGATGCAGAAATGATTGCCTTGCTTGTTGACGCCTTAAAAGCAGCAGGCTTACAAGATTTCAAAATTGCCATTGGGCATATTGGATTTTTACAAGAGTTATTTTTAAGCGTTTTAGGAAATGAAGAGAGAGCTTCTGTACTACGGAAGTTTTTATATGAAAAAAATTATGTAGGCTATCGTGAGCATGTGAAATCATTAACACTTTCTTCTATTGATAAGCAAAGATTGATTGAATTTAGTGCTCTTCGAGGTGGAGAAGCAACCTTATCAAAAGCGCTGGGGTTATTGGAAGGCGATGCTGGTCGTGAGACGCTTAGTGAATTACAGGAACTAGCGGCGTTATTAAAAGAATTTGGCGTTGACCAGTATGTAAGCTTCGATTTAACTTTAGTTAGTCATATGAGCTATTATACGGGCATGTTATTTGAGGTGTATGCAGGCCAAGTGGGCTCTCCGATTGGTAGTGGTGGTCGCTATGATAATTTGCTTGAGAAATTCGGCTGGAATGCACCAGCGACTGGATTTGCAGTACGAATGGATCGACTTGTACAAGCACTTGGTGAACCACAGCAGGAAATGGTATCAGAGCTCGTTTTATTTAGCCCAGAACGTAGAATAGAAGCATTTGAAAGTGCAAAGGCAAAGCGTGCTGAAGGGAAAATCGTGACCATTCAAGATTTGAATGCTGTCCAAGATGTAGATGCTTTTACAAAAACATTTTCTGAGGTGCATTTTTTTGTAGGAAATGGGGGAAGTAAGCAATGAGTAGTTTTTTAACAATTGCGATGCCAAAAGGAAGAATTTTTGAAGAAGCAGCGGAGCTATTGCGCAAAGCTGGTTTTCGGCTTCCTCCAGAATTTGATGATTCTCGTAAATTAATTATTGAAGTGGAAGAAGAGAATTTGCGTTTTATTTTAGCAAAACCTATGGATGTTGTGACATATGTTGAGCATGGCGTTGCGGATATAGGCATCGCGGGTAAGGATGTTATGCTAGAGGAAGAACGTGATGTATATGAGCTTCTTGATCTGAAAATCAGTGCTTGTCGTTTAGCTGTTGCAGGACTACCTAATACAAAAATTAGTGACATCGCACCAAAGATTGCAAGTAAATATCCTAATGTTGCTTCTAGCTACTTCCGTCAACAAGGTGAGCAAGTTGAAATTATTAAATTAAATGGTTCAATTGAGTTGGCTCCGTTGATTGGGCTAGCTGAAAGAATTGTAGATATCGTATCTACTGGCCAAACATTGAAGGAAAATGGCTTAGTAGAGTATGCAAAAATCGCCGATGTAACATCTAGATTAGTTGCGAATCCGGTTAGCTATCGAATGAAAGAAGAACGGATTACGGAAATCGTCAATCGATTAGCAGAAATTATTGATTGAGGGATTTAATTCTTTAATGAGGTGAGATTATGAAAATCGAACGATATACGGAAGGTCTTTCTTTAAAACGTTCCGTGGATTCAGGTACAGCAGAACAGCGAAGAACGGTGCAAGATATTATTGAAAATGTTAGACAAAACGGTGATGCCGCTTTGTATCAATATACAGAAAAATTTGATGGTGTGAAGCTAAGTGGACTGGTTGTTTCAAAAGAGGAAGTGGAAGAAGCAGTTGCGTCATTATCTGATGAACAACTAGCGATTATACAAGAAGCAGCTGACAATATTCGGATGTTCCACGAGAAACAATTACGGAATTCATGGATCACAACGGATGAAACAGGTACGATGCTTGGTCAAAAAGTAACGCCACTTGATGCGGTTGGTGTTTATGTTCCTGGGGGCACAGCAGCTTATC
The DNA here is from genome assembly GCA_963751845.1 of uncultured Bacillaceae bacterium. GTDB lineage: Bacteria > Bacillota > Bacilli > Bacillales > DSM-1321 > Peribacillus. Next base: position 181,618 of record CAVVWH010000012.1, on the reverse strand, counting down.
CTTCATCTGTATTGATGAATGTGATGCCTGCTAAAGCGGCTGGTGTAAAACGTATTGTTATGGTGTCTCCGCCTGGAAAAGACGGAAAATTCACTCCAGCTGTATTAGCAGCTGCGAAAATTGCGGGTGTGACTGAAATTTATAAGGTTGGCGGTGCTCAAGCGATCGCAGCTCTTGCATATGGTACTGATACGATTACGAAGGTTGATAAAATAGTCGGTCCAGGGAATATTTATGTAGCTCTAGCTAAGCGAGAAGTGTTTGGTGATGTTTCCATTGATATGATTGCGGGTCCAAGTGAGATTGCAGTCTTAGCAGATGATACAGCGGTCGCTGCAGAAGTAGCAGCAGATTTATTATCTCAAGCGGAACATGATGCTCGTGCTTGCAGTGTATTAGTCACGACTTCAGAACAATTAGCCGAAGAGGTACTGAATGAAGTAGAAAAGCAATTAGCTGTATTACCTCGTCGAGAAATTGCAGAACCATCTATTGTCGATTATGGCAGAATCATTGTTTGTGACAATATGGATTCGGCTATTGAAGCTGTGAATGAAGTAGCTCCAGAGCATTTAGAAATTGTGACAAAAGATGCGATGGAAGTGATGGCGAAAATTCGTCACGCGGGGGCTATTTTTATCGGTCGCTTTAGTTCAGAACCAGTGGGTGATTATTTTGCTGGTCCAAACCATGTGTTGCCAACAAACGGAACAGCACGTTTTTCAAGTCCCTTGAATGTGGATGATTTCCAAAAGAAATCAAGCATTATCATGTATAGCGAAACAGCATTCCGTCAAAATGCTGAAAAAATTGCTGCCTTTGCACGAATGGAAGGTCTTGAGGCGCATGCGCGTGCGATTGAGTCACGTAAAAAATAGAAATATCTATAGCTGTGGTAAGAATCTTGCAATTATATGTCGGAATCTTGCAAATTGATATGAAAATCTTGCAATTTTTTATTATAATCTTGCAAATTCGCCAGATAATCTTGCGAATTCAAAAAAATACAGCAAAATCAGTTTAAATTAATATTCTAAAGACTTTTGTGCTTTTCTATAAAGGAGGTTTTTTTATGGAGCGTTTTGCAAGTATTGAGCGAAAAACAAATGAGACAAATATTAAGCTAGACTTTGCTATAGATGGTGAAGGGAAGGCATCTATTGATACTGCTGTTCCTTTTATGTCGCATATGCTTGATTTGTTTACGAAGCATGGAAAATTTGACATGACGGTGGATGCGAAGGGTGACGTAGACATTGACGATCACCACACAACCGAGGATATTGGCATTTGCTTAGGACAAGCACTTGATAAAGCTCTAGGGGATAAACGTGGGATTAAACGCTACGGAAATGCGTTTGTACCAATGGATGAAGCACTTGCTCAAGTGGTGATTGATTTAAGCGGCCGACCAGCATTTGAATTTCGGGCTGAGCTTCCTTCACAAAAAGTAGGGACATTTGATACCGAATTGGTTTATGAATTTTTATGGAAATTTGCACTTGAAGCAAGAATGAATTTACATGTTATCGTTCACTATGGTCAAAATACACATCATATCATTGAAGCGATTTTTAAAGCTTTAGGTAGAGCTTTAGATGAAGCGACATCGATTGATCCGCGTGAAAAAGGAATTCCTTCGACGAAAGGGATGTTGTAAATGATTGGTATCGTCGATTATGGTATGGGGAATTTATTCTCGGTAAGCAAAGGTCTAGAACGTCTGGAAGCAGAGTCATTTATTTCTGATAACCCAGAAGAGTTAGCAAAAGCAGACGGGATTATTCTTCCTGGTGTTGGTTCATTTCGCGATGCTATGTCGCTTTTAGAGGAAAAGGGTTTAGATAAATTTGTAAAACAATATGTGGCAGACGGAGGTTATTTATTAGGGATCTGCCTTGGCATGCAGCTGTTGTTTGATGAAAGTGAAGAAAATGGTCCCACTCATGGATTATCACTGATTCCGGGTAAGGTTGTTCGTTTTGCAGGTACAGATGAGAATGGATTCGTATATAAAGTACCACATATGGGCTGGAATCGTCTTGACTTCCATCAGGCTTCTCCTTTATTATCAGGCCTAGAAGAAGACTATGTGTATTTTGTTCATTCCTATTATGTCGATACTGATTCTAGCTTTGTGACAGCCTCTGCTGATTATCATCAGGCTGTTCCGGCCATTGTTGGACGTGGAAATGTGTTCGGAATGCAATTTCATCCAGAAAAAAGTGGAGAAATGGGTATGTCACTGTTGAGAAATTATTTGTCATTAGTAGAAAAAAAGGGGGCCCCTCAAGCATGAGCGAATTCAAGATTTATCCGGCAATCGATATGCGCGGTGGTAAATGCGTTCGATTAATTCAGGGAGATTACAATCAAGAAACCGTTTATGGTGATTCTCCTTTTGATATGGCCAAAAGCTTTGCCGACCAAGGGGCTGAATGGATTCATATGGTTGACCTTGATGGTGCTAAAGAAGGTAATCGTGTCAATGATGCTTTCGTTATTCAAGCGGCAAAAGAACTAGGAGCGAAAATCCAAATTGGCGGCGGCATTCGTACGGAAGCAGATATTGTCAACTATTTGGACAATGGTGTGGAACGTGTGATTCTTGGGAGTGTAGCGGTATCCGATCCCGCTTTTACAAAAGAGATGCTTCGTAAATATGGGAAGCAGATTGCGATTGGGATTGATGCGAAGGATGGCCGAGTTGCGACGCACGGTTGGCTCCAAACCTCCGAAACTTTAGCAATTGAATTGGGGAAAGCCTTAGCAGATGCTGGTGCTGAAACGTTTATCGTAACTGATATTGCGACAGACGGAATGCTGTCAGGCCCGAATGTAAAAGGTGTCGTTGCGATGGCTGAGGCAACAGGCAAAGGTGTGATTGCTTCTGGCGGGATTAGTTCGTTAGAAGACTTAGTGACCTTACAAAACTACGAAACAAGTGGAATTATTGGTGCAATTATTGGAAAAGCCATTTATACGAATCGTTTTACTGTAAAAGAAGCACTAGAAAAGGTGCGTGGTTAAATGTTAACGAAACGTATTATTCCATGTTTAGATGTGAAAGAGGGTCGAGTAGTAAAGGGTGTGCAATTCGTATCCTTACGTGATGCTGGAGATCCGGTTGAATTAGCTGCCTTCTACGATCAAGAAGGTGCTGACGAGCTTGTGTTCCTTGATATTTCTGCTTCGCATGAAGGTCGGGAAACAATGGTTGATGTGGTACGTGCTGTAGCTGGCAGTCTAGCGATTCCATTTACAGTCGGCGGTGGGATTAATTCTCTTGCTGATATGAAAAAAATCCTACGTGCGGGTGCGGATAAGGTGTCACTGAATACAGCAGCCGTCACACGTCCTGATTTAATTAATGAAGGATCAGATTATTTTGGGGCACAATGTATCGTTATTGCGATTGATGCTCGTTATGATGAAGAGCTTGGATCGTGGCGCGTCTATACTCATGGTGGTCGTACGCCAACCGAATGGGAAGTCGTTGCATGGGCGAGGGAAGCCGTTCGACGCGGTGCAGGGGAAATTTTATTAACGAGTATGGACAATGATGGCGAGAAGCAAGGCTTTAATCTTGCACTGACGAAAGCAGTTAGTGAAGCAGTATCTGTTCCTGTTATTGCTTCAGGCGGTGCAGGGAACGCTGAGCATTTTCAAGAGGCCTTTGAAGAAGGAAAAGCAGATGCAGCATTAGCCGCTTCTATTTTTCACTATAAAGAAACATCGGTAAAAGAAGTAAAGGCCTTTTTGAAACAACAAGGAGTTGTGGTACGATGAGTATAGAATCGATTAAATTTGATGAAAAAGGACTCGTACCAGCGATTGTTCAAGATGCTAATACATTAGAAGTGTTAACATTAGCTTATATGAATAAAGAGTCATTGAAGCTTTCAATGGAAACAGGTGAAACGGTGTTCTTTAGTCGTTCACGTCAGGAACTCTGGCACAAAGGTGAAACAAGCGGAAATACGCAAACTATTACCGAAATTAAATTTGATTGTGACCGAGACGCATTAGTCGTTCGTGTCATTCCAAAAGGACCAGCGTGTCATAACGGCACGGTTAGTTGCTTTATGGAAACAATCTTTAAAAAATAAAGGAGAGATTACAAATGGCTAATCAAGATGCAGCGTTCTTATTCGAATTGGAAGAAATTATTGGAAAACGAAAAGCAGAAATGCCTGAAGGTTCATACACAACGTATTTATTTACTGAAGGCGTCGATAAAATTTTGAAAAAAGTTGGGGAAGAATCAGCAGAAGTTATTATTGCTGCTAAAAATCGCAACCCAGAAGAATTAAAATGGGAAAGCGCCGATTTACTTTATCACTTATTAGTATTACTTCAAGAGCAAGAGCTCCCATTACAAGAAGTGTTATCAGTTTTAAAAGAAAGACATGCTTCAAAAGAAGAGAAGAAGCATTAAGAAATGCTAGCGCAGGGAATCATTCATTGATCCCTGCTTTTTTAATTTATTCACCTTTTCCTTCCTAAAATGGAGTAGATCGAAAATTCTAGATGACGGAAGGCGGCTAATAGGATAAAAAGTATAAAATTCATTACAGCTATACCCTGGTCCTAAATCTAAGTCTAAGTCTTTATCAGAGCGTCGAGCTTAGTGGTACCAAAGGGAATATGGGGCGGTGTTTGATGGGTGTTAAAGGATAAAAAGCAGGAATCGTGTGAGGGAGGAGAGTTCTCACTCACTGTCTAAAAGGGGGGAGCGGTTGAGATAAGGTGCGAGAGTGCGGGCTCTCACTGCCCAAAAAACAGAAACGGGCCCAGAAAAAGTGAGAGAGGAGGACTCTCAAGCACAAAAAACAACCTCAATCATTTTTTTCTATAAAATATGACCAGCGATTAATTTCTATGATTTTTAAAGAAGTAAATATTATGTAAAAGCACATATTAATCAAACGTTTGATTAAATTGAGTAACTGTTACTTTTTAAGTTGTGGATAAGATGTGGATAATTAAAAATGGTGCTATGACACTAGTAATTTTTTAATATTGTTGTGTTTTGCTATTACGTATTCTTCGCTGAAAAGTAATGAATTACCTTGTCCGAACTATCTTAGAAGTTGAGCATACATGTTTTTTACTTAATTTCTAGATTTCTTTTTTTTCGAAAAGTGTAGAGATGTTAACCTCTAGAATGTTTGCGCATTCCTGCATTGTCTGGGTCTGTGATAGTATATTGGAAATATACTCTTTTTCAAAATCAGCAATGGCTTGCTTAAGAGGAAGGAACTTATTGTATTGTGGTCTATCCTTTTTAGTATACATCTCCTTGTTCTCTTATTGAATTTTGAATATAGGATGGTAACTCATTTAGTGAGATTTCCTTATTTTCACTTATGTGATACATCCTCTCAACAATATTTTTTAGCTCTCTAATGTTTCCAGGCCATTCATACTCCAAACATTTTTCTAATGCATGTTTATCTATTATTTTCTCTACTTTATATTTCTCCCCTAATTCTTGCAAATAAGAAAAGAGAATAGCAGGAATATCTTCTGGTCTTTCTCTTAATGGTGGTATTGTAATAGACAATACATTAAGTCTGTAGAATAAATCGAGACGAAATTTTTTTTGTTCTATTAAAAGTTCTAAATCAAGATTAGTAGCTGTAATAATTCGTGTATTTATTTCTAGCGTTTCAGTTCCACCAATTCTTCTAACCTTAGAGTCTTGTAATACATTTAATAGTTTGACCTGCATTGAGTATGGAAGATCACCGATTTCATCAAGAAAAAGATGTACCCTCATGGGCAAATTCAAATAATCCCTTTTTTTGGACATTAGCCCCTGTAAAAGCTCCTTTTTCATAACCAAACAATTCCGACTCTAATAGATCATTAGGAATTGCTCCACAGTTAATTTTAATAAATTTACCCTTTCGTTCACTTTTTTCATGAATATAATTCGCCATCACATCTTTTCCTACCCCAGATTCCCCTAACAGTAGAATGGGCGAATCATTTTTAGCAATTCTAGACGCAAGAGAAAGAATTTGGTGCATCTTTTTACTTTTATAAATAAGTTGCTTGTTACTTACTAGTTCATTTTGAATCTTTTCAAGCTCTTTTTGATATTTCAGATTATCCTTTTGCGTTTCTCCTAACTGTTGCTGTAATTGATTAATTTCAGTCACATCTCGAACGTTAGACACTATAAATCTGATTTCTTGAACCGAATCGAAGCATGGTGTAGAGGTAACCAGTGCCTTTTTTCCGTTAGGATAATTACAGATGGTGCTATGTACTCTTTTTTGTTGTAGAGATACAGTAGCTGCAGAATTTGGCAGTATGTTCATGTCTTCCTGCTGCCAAATACTAAAAGATTTTAATTGCTCTTCAGGGGTACCAGAAATTTTTAACAATGCATCATTGTAGAGAAGAGGATAACCGTGTTGATCACAAACATAAAGACCATCATGGGAAGTATTAAATATACTGCCTAAAAGAGATACAAACTCATTCACATCTTCTGATTTAAAGTAAGAAGTTATATACACAGCTACTCACCTCCTTGGAATTGAATAATTCCAATATATACCAAAATAATATAATACGTAAATAAAAATGAGCAATTTCAATCATTTAATATGCAAAAATGCATATGCAAAAAGATTTTTTTACGTTTTATACCAGGAAACAATATATGATGTGGGGTGGCACGATTCTTGCATTTACATAATGTGTAAATTTTATTTTAATAAAAGGGAGGAATCATTTTTGGAAAAGTTAATCATATCAGTTGCTCCAACTGGCGGAGCAACAACTCGTAAACATACCCCTTATGTTCCATTTACACCAAAGGAAATTGCTGATTCTGTTTATGAATCGTGGCAAGCTGGAGCAGCAATAGCCCATATTCATGTGAAAGACCATCATGGAGACAATACACTCGATTTAGATGTTTATAAAGAAGTCATTGAACGTATTCGTGATAAATGTGATATTATTCTGAATTTGACGACAGCCGGTGGAATGGTGATGAATGATGAAGACAGGATACGGGTATGTGAATTGAATCCAGAGATAGCTAGTTTTGATGCTGGAACGATGAACTTTGGATCAAATGTATTTCAAAATACACCACATTTTTTAGAGAAGTTAGCTATCAAAATGAAAGAGCATAATGTTAAACCAGAAATTGAAATATTCGATGTTGGAATGATTTATAATGCTTTACGTATTGCCAAGAAAGGGCTTATAGATAGTCCGTTTCACTTTCAATTTGTATTAGGTATTCACGGTGGAATACCAGCTACTCCTAAAGATTTGATGTACTTGGTTGATAGCATTCCAAAAGGATCCACTTGGTCTGCTATAGGTGCAAGTAAAGATCAACTGATGATTAATACTATGAGTATTCTTTTAGGTGGACATGTCCGAGTGGGGATGGAAGATAGTGTATACTATCGAAAGGGAGAATTAGCGAAGACAAATGCACAATTTGTAGAAAGAATTGTAGACTTATCTAGTACATTAGGAAGAGAAGTTGCTACGCCAAACGAGGCTAGAGAAATTTTAGGATTGAATTTGCCGAAATATAGTATGAAATAGAGAAATATAACAGTTTCAAGTTTGATATAAAAGGTTAACCGAGAAGATGATACGTTTTTAAATTCTACGGGTTTCGATCAACATATCAACTATATGGAGGGATAACATGAGAGTCGCTATAATGGGTGCAGGTTCTTTAGGTATAATTATTGGCGCATTGATTACTGAGGGTGGACAAGAAGTAGATTTAATTGATATCAACAAGGAGAATGTAAACGCCTTAAATGGATCGGGTGCTAAGATTATTGGATTCATGAATCAATGTGTTCGCGTAAAAGCTTTGGTGCCTGATGAAATGACTGGAAAGTATGATTTGGTCTTTTTATTAACAAAACAAGTATACAACCAAACTTCTTTAAAACAATTACTACCACATCTCCATGAAAGCAGTATTGTTTGTACGCTCCAAAATGGAGTACCAGAAGAAGATGTTGCTTCGTTTATAGGAAGTGACCGAACAGTTGGTGGTGTTGTGGGATTTGGCGCTACATGGATAGGCCCAGGTATATCAAGACTAACGACTGAAGTAGAAGCGGTAAAAAAGTATGGATTTGATATTGGTGAAATAGATGGGTCGATTACTCCTCGGATTGAAAAAATTAAAGAAATTCTAAGTAATATAGGAAATTGTGATATCTCGACTAACTTATTAGGCATTAAGTGGACAAAACTGCTAATGAATGCAACCTTTAGTGGTATGTCAGCTGCATTAGGTTGTACTTTTGGTGAAGTTTTAACTAATGAAACAGCAATGGTCAGTGTAGCGAATATCGCAGATGAAACGATTAAGGTTGCACATGCTCATGGGATTAAATTAGTATCAATGCACGGTAAAAATATAGAGTTTCTTGAACTGAAAGACCAGAGTGATATTTCTAGTAAAATGGAATTCTATAATGAGATGTACCGGCCGCATGCTAATCTAAAAGCCAGTATGTTACAAGATTTAGAGAAAAATAAAAAAACAGAAATAGACTTTATTAATGGCCTTGTGTGTAAAAAGGGAAAAGAAGTGGGGATTAAAACTCCTTACAACGATCTTATTGTTCAATTAGTAAAGGCTGCAGAAGCAAACAATTCCATTCCTAGATTAATTTACAATATTAAACATTTTGAGAAGTTACAGATTCTATCTATCAGATAAAAAATGATTTTTATTTCTCTAACCGGTTCAATCGTAAGCAATTCCATATTCTCGTGACAGAAGCTGTTCCATAAAAAGTTTTCTATGAAGAACATCCTGACTAAATAAATGGGAGGGAATAATCCGATGATTCAACAGGCTGCAATTATCGGCTCTGGTGTGATGGGGCATAGCATTGCGCAATGCTATGCGCTAGCTGGCTATCCTGTATATATGTATGATTTGAAAGAAGAATTCTTACAAAAAGCGATAGAATCTATCACAAATAATTTATCCCTTCTTGTAAAAGAAAATATTATTACGGAAAAGAAAAAGAAAGAAGTACTTGCTAATATTTATGTTACAACTGATTTAGAAACAGCAGTAAAAGAGTCAGATTTCATTACGGAAGCAATCCCAGAAGTGTTAGAAATGAAGTGGAGTTTGTTGGATGAACTGGAGAAGTTTGTGGGATCCGAAGCAGTCATTGCATCCAATACATCGACCTTTCCCATTTCTCGACTGGCTGAAAAATCTTCCTTGGCGCATCGTATGATTATTACACACTTTTTCAATCCTGCTCAATTAGTGCCACTTGTCGAGATTGTAAAACACGAGAAAACAAATGATCACGTGGTCGAATTAACGATGGAATTGATGAGGAAAATTGGAAAATCTCCGGTTCTGTTGAAAAAAGAAGTAGCTGGCTTTATAGCTAATCGACTGCAAACGGCCCTTGCACGAGAAGCGTTTTATCTCTTAAAAGAAGGCGTCGCGGATGCTCACGATATTGATACTGTTGTAAAAGCTGGACCTGGATTCCGCTGGGCATTTATCGGTCCGATGGAAACGATGGACTTTGGAGGACTCGATATTTGGAAGAAGGGTCTTGATAATCTTGCCCCAGTATTGGATCAAAGTCAGGGAGCACCTTCTTTTCTAAATGAACGTGTGAATAATGGTGATCTCGGAGCTAAAAGTGGAAAAGGTATTTACTCATATGCAGATATATCGATAGCTGAAAAAATAAAAGAACGTGATGTGAATTTTATCAATCTATTAAAAGTTAAGCAGGGATAAAAAAGGGAGGATTTAGATGGGTATTAATACTAATTCTTTTGAACAGCAGACAGTCAAAAAAGTAATGTGGAAAATCATGCCATTTGTTTTAATTCTATATATTGTTGCATATATAGACAGGGCGAATCTTGGATATGCTGCCCTTGAAATGAACGCGGACCTTTCCCTATCTGCTGAAGGTTTTGGAGTGTTAGCAGGTATTTTCTTCATAGGATATTTCTTGTTTGAAGTTCCAAGTAATGTTCTATTAGAGAAGTTCGGAGCAAAAATTTGGATAGCTAGAATAATGATTAGCTGGGGAATTGTCGTTATATTAACAGGATTTGTACAATCAGAAACTCAGTTATATGTTTTACGGTTTTTACTTGGAGTCGCTGAAGCAGGATTCTTTCCGGGAATCGTTCTTTACCTTACATACTGGTTTAGAACGAATGAGAGGGGACGTGCATATTCACTTTTTCTAATTGCAATGCCTGCTGCAACAATAATTGGAGCACCACTTTCTACTTGGATTCTCGATAATATTAGCTGGTTTAGCATGGCAGGATGGAGATGGATGTTTATCATTGAAGGAGTTTTAACTATAATTTTCGGAATAGTATGTCTTCTTTACTTGAATAATCGCCCAAGTGAGGCAAAATGGTTAACAAAAGAGGAAAAGAACTGGATTGAAACGGAATTAGAAAAGGAAAATCAGGCAAATAAAACAACTAGCCATTCTCCGAAAAAAGAATTATTAAAAAATCCTGTTCTTTGGAAAATGGTATTCTTTTACTTTATTCTTTATTGCGGCCAATACGGATTATCTTTCTGGTTACCGTCAATGATTAGTAACCTTTCAAGTGTATTATCTAATACAACTATCGGTTTATTGACTATGATTCCACCCCTTGTGGCTATCCCTGTAATGATTTGGTGGGGCCGCCATTCAGATCGTAAAGCTGAGAGAAAGATGCATGTCATAATTCCGGTAATGTTAGCTGCAATCGGATTTATAGGAAATGGAATGACATCAGATCCATATATCACAATTATCTTTGTCACACTTATTCAAATAGGATTCTATAGTTTCATCGGACCTTTTATGGCTTTACTTTCATTTTCATTCAATAAGGCGGCAGCAGCTGTTGGTATAGCGCTTGTTAACTCTATTGCAAGTCTAGGAGGTTTTGTTGGACCAACACTTTTTGGATACTTCACCTATCATACAGGCATGTTCTTTGTAAGTGCATTATTAGTAATAGGATGCCTTCCGCTTTTGGCTCTTAAAAATAAAAGCTCTCAGTTAGAACAGCCTGTGGGTATTCCAGAGGGAAAAGTTAACTAATTAATACAAATGTTTTAATCGAGATTTCGGAGTCACCCCTTTTCAAGAGTTTAAAGGATTTGGAAATGGGGTGATTTTCATCAAAAGAGTTGAAGGGAGCTAATGTTATGAAGAAGACCCGAATTAATCTGTCTCGAGTGGTTACACATCAAGAAGAACCTCCAAATTGCGATTTAACCTTACAAATCAAGACAACTTATGCCCATGAGGGTGTGGCCCGTGGAATATGGAAAGTCAATGAAGGATTTATTAATGGAAACGGTGTTGCTATGGGTGGATTTGTTGCTTCTGCGGCAGATACTATGATGGCTTATGCTATTTCTTCAAAACTCACTGGTAACCAAACATTTGCTTCGATTGATTTGCACACTACATTTCATAGACCAGTAATGCTAGGGGAGGTAGAAGTTGAAGCTAAGGTTGAAAGGATGGGAAAGAGTATAGCATATGTACTTGCTGATTTATTTCAAAACGGTAAAAAAGTAGCGAGTGTTGTTTCGTCTATTATGATCATCATTGAATAATAATTTCAATTTGCACCAGTTTCAACCTATAAAACAGTAGAGGAGTTATTGAGTGTGCCAATGATTCTGTGTATGTCTTAGCTACCTACGTATATACAGAGAACCTATCTTCCGCGATTACGATATCTGAGGCGTTAGAAAATGGCATTGTTGGTTTAAATGATCCATTACCATCTGTTGCTCAAGCTCCGTTTGGAGGCTATAAGGAAAGTGGCATAGGCAGAGAAGACGGACACTACGGAATTGAAGAGTTTTTAGAGGTGAAATATATCTCTATTGGACTCAACTAATCTGAATGTTAATTGATATGGCAGTACATCGTCTTATAGTATGGGCGATGTACTTTTTTATGAAAAAGCTGTGTTGCATATTGATTTTGTTTCAATTATTGATTGAAGCGAAAGGCTCGAAGACTCATGCGGGATCAGCAAGAGAGGAAGGCTCTCGCTGCCCAAAAGGAGGAAGTGGGAAAGAAAAAAGTGAGAGAGGAGGTCCCTCACTGAACATAATGAAGATGCGACTAATTTGTGTTAGATTATGTAAAAGCACATATTAATCAAACGTTTGATTAATTATGCAAGTGCTTTATTTTTCACCGAAAAGACAAGGAATCATAAGTTTACTTCTTCACAAAGATGATATTATAATTGTATCCGTTTACATAGAAATACTATTTTCCAGTTTTTCTAAACTGTTCGGAAAAAAACCAGTAATATGGTATACTACTGTAGTTAAACAACTTGTGGATGGAGGATTATATGAGTAAAAACTCTAAATTAGGGCAACAAGCAAAAATATTGTCCTTTCACCCAACCGGCGAATATTATTTTACCAAGGGTTTAAAGGCTTACCATAAACGTGAATTATATAAAGCAAAAAAATATTTATCACGCGCACTTGAGCTTGAACCAGGTGAGCCAATGATTGCCTGTCAATTAGCGATAACTTGTACGGAAATTGGCGATTATAACTACTCGAATAATCTACTTGAAAATATATTAGATGTATTAGATCCATATATGACCGAGTGTCATTATTTTTTAGCAAACAATTATGCGCACTTAGGTATGTTTGAAGAGGCTTATCGTCATGTGAACGCATATCTTGATAAAGATGAGGCTGGAGAATTTAGCGAAGACGCAGAAGATCTTCTTGATTTAATCACCTTTGAAACAGATGAAACGGAAGAAAGTTTATTTAAACAAGACGGTTTGATTATCAAACAAGAAAAAGCTCGTGGATATTTAGAGGCGGGTAATTTTCAAAAAGCAATAGAAGTATTAAAGGAAATGATTGAAGAATACCAAGATTACTGGTCTGCTTATAATAATCTGGCTCTTGCTTATTTTTATTTAGGACAAATTGATGAAGCGTTTGCCACGTTAGAAGAGGTATTAGAGAAGAGTCCGGGAAATTTACATGCACTTTGCAACTTGGTTGTGTTTCATCATTATCTGCAACAAGAGGAAGAATTGAATACACTTGTGGACGCATTAGCTAAAATCCGTCCTATGTTCATGGAGCAACGCTTTAAGTTAGGAGCAACACTTGCGTTAATTGGCAAATATTCTTTAGCGTATAAATGGCTGAAACAGTTGCAGAAGCAAGGATTTGAAGGGGACAGTTCTTATTATTTTTGGTTAGCTACTTCTGCTTACCATTTAGGTCATGAACAGACGGCACAAAAGGCATGGCTAAAGGTTGTTGAGATTAATCCAGAAAAAGAAGGCATGGAGCCATGGAGTGAAATGAATGTTACTACTGGCTTAGAACACCATTTGCCTTCTATATTAAAAAAACTGGAAAGTGAGTTTATTGAAGAAAGATTATTTGCCATTTTTCTTGTAAAGCACTCTAAGCATAAGCAAAGTCTTTTGAAAAATAAGCTATTTACAGACAATCCATCTTTTACTACTTTAGAAAAACAATATGCAAACTTTGTGAAAAATAAGCAGCAGGAGCGAGAAGTTTTTAATATTGACTTTGCTGATCGCACAGCTGAGTTGCTATATAAACATTTTAATCCGATAAAACTAACCGAAGTAGGCGTTTATATTATGTGGTTTTCTATTTTTGTGGAAGCTACGAAAGTCAATTTTAAATTGAATAACCCTGCAGGTTGGGTCGCTGCTATTGAATATACTTGGTTGCAGCTTCGTGAAGAGAAGAGAAGCCAAGCATCTCTTGCGGAAAAACACTTTATTTCAGTTTCAACGATTTCAAAGTATATCAAGCTTGTTCAAAGCTTTCTTAAATGAGCAAAAATTTGGACTCTCGATTGTTTGTTATATAGGATAGTAGGTAGGAGATACTATTATTATTCAATCGTTTGAAAAGTATGAAGGAGTGATAAACGTGACAGAAGAAAAAATTTATGATGTTGTTATTATAGGCGCTGGTCCAGCTGGGATGACAGCTGCTGTTTATACATCTCGTGGTAATCTATCCACATTGATGCTCGAGCGCGGAATGCCAGGTGGGCAGATGGCGAACACAGAGGAAGTAGAAAATTACCCTGGATTTGAGTCAATCTTAGGACCTGAGCTTTCTACAAAAATGTTCGATCATGCAAAGAAATTTGGTGCGGAATACGCATATGGTGATGTAAAAGAAGTCATTGATGGAGAAGAATATAAAACAATCATAGCTGGTTCAAAAGAATATAAAGCTCGTGCGATTATTATTTCTTCTGGTGCTGAGTATAAAAAAATTGGTGTTCCAGGTGAGAAAGAATTAGGTGGACGTGGCGTTTCTTATTGTGCAGTATGTGATGGTGCTTTCTTTAAAAATCGCGAATTATTTGTCATCGGTGGAGGAGATTCTGCTGTTGAAGAAGGCGTGTATTTAACTCGCTTTGCTTCAAAAGTTACAATTGTTCACCGTCGTGATCAACTTCGTGCGCAAAAAATTCTTCAAGATCGTGCATTTGCAAATGAAAAAGTTGATTTTATTTGGAATTCAACACTGAAACAAATTAATGAAAAAGATGGAAAAGTAGGTAGTGTTACGCTGACTTCAATGATTGATGGTACTGAAACAGAGTATCCTGCTGATGGTGTATTTGTTTATATCGGTATGTTGCCATTAACAAAACCATTTGAAAGCTTGGGTATTACAAATGAAACTGGCTATATCGTAACGAATGAACAAATGGAGACAAAGGTTCCGGGCATTTATGCTGCAGGAGATGTTCGTGAAAAAACATTACGACAAATTGTAACGGCTACGGGTGATGGAAGTATTGCTGCTCAATCCGTTCAACATTATGTCGAAGAATTAAAGGAAAAATTAGAAATTAAAGCATAAATCGTTGAACGGCCTTGAGTTTTTCAAATGTAAAATGTAATATGACCGTCATTCTGTTTTAATGGCCATGTAATACAATTGAAAAAATAATAAGGTATAGTTAAGGGAGATTGACTCCCTTCGCATATACATTGTTGACACAGATTAAGGTCTGTGTCTTTTTTTGCCTGAAAATCGCGATTGTTGTTCATTGTGGGCTAAAAGTAAAAATAGTATAATGAAAGATATATATACATTTAAGAAAGATGATACAAATTTGCCTGTTAGTGAGTGTAGGCGCAATTGAGGTGAAGAACGTGCAACGTGTCACAAATTGTGTGTTAGTAAAGGACAATCAGGTGTTGCTTTTAAAAAAGCCTAGAAGAGGATGGTGGGTGGCACCGGGAGGAAAGATGGAGCCAGGAGAATCGATTCGCGATGCGTGTATTCGCGAGTATCGAGAGGAAACAGGAGTATATTTAAAGAATCCGACTATTAAAGGAATTTTTACGTTTATTATGAAAGATGGAGAAAAAGTATTAGCTGAATGGATGATGTTTACATTCTATGCAACCGAGTCAGATGGAGTAAATGTAGATGTCTGTGATGAGGGAGAATTAAGTTGGCACCCTATCTCAGAAACAGCACAACTCAATATGGCTGTTGGGGATCATCATATTTTGGAATATATGATTCAGGGTAGTGGTATTATCTATGGAACATTTACGTATACTCCTGAATTCGATTTGCTTTCTTATCGACTTGATCCAGGTTGAAATACAGAGGATATAAGCGGGGGTGAGAGAAATGAACAATGAATTTAAAAATGAAACGCAATTAGTTATTATTACAGGAATGTCTGGTGCTGGAAAGACGGTTGCTATTCAAAGTTTTGAGGATTTAGGTTTCTTCTGTGTTGATAATTTGCCACCCGCATTGTTACCAAAATTTTTAGAGTTAATGAAAGACTCTGGGAATAAGATGAATAAAGTGGCTTTAGTTATGGACTTGCGTGGAAGGGAATTCTTTGATTCTTTATTTGTTGCTCTTGATGATTTGGCACAAACACCATGGGTTTTTCCGCAAATTCTATTTCTTGATGCAGATGACTCTATATTGGTAAGAAGATATAAAGAGTCAAGAAGAACACATCCACTCGCTCCTTTAGACCGTCCACTAGAAGGAATTAAGCTTGAGCGAAGCCTTTTAGAACAATTAAAGGGTAGAGCACAGCATATTTATAATACCTCTCAATTGAAACCTCGAGAATTAAGAGAAAAAATTGCAACAGAATTTTCGATAAGCCACAGGCCAGTGTTTACAGTGAATGTCATGTCATTCGGTTTTAAGCATGGTATTCCTATTGACGCTGATCTTGTGTTTGACGTACGTTTCTTACCTAATCCATTTTACATAGAGCATATGCGTCCTCAAACAGGACTAGATGAAGAGGTATATAGCTATGTTCTTAAGTGGAATGAGACAAAAAAGTTTTTGGAAAAATTGACGAATTTACTTACCTTCATGCTTCCGCATTATAAGCGTGAAGGAAAATCACAGCTTATAATTGCTATCGGCTGTACAGGTGGTCAGCATCGCTCTGTTTCACTAGCAGAATATCTTGCGGATTTTTATAAAAATGACTATGCAACACAGGTTTCTCATCGTGATATCGAGAAAAGTAAGGGGAAAGTGAATGTCAAATAAACTAACACAGCCTAAGGTAGTCATTATCGGCGGCGGAACAGGGCTACCGGTTTTATTGCGAGGGTTAAAGAAACACCCGGTCGATATCACAGCTATCGTTACAGTTGCTGATGACGGTGGAAGTTCAGGTAGACTTCGGGAAGAAATGGATATACCTGCTCCAGGAGATATCCGTAATGTATTGGCTGCTATGTCTGATGTAGAGCCGTTTATTGAACAAATGTTTCAACATCGATTTGCAGAGAAAAATGAATTGTCTGGTCATTCCCTTGGTAATCTAATTTTAGCAGCGATGACATCTTTGACTGGCGACTTTGTCCATGCTATTCAAGAAATGAGTAAATTTCTTAATGTGAGAGGAACGGTATTGCCAGCCTCGAATCAGAGCGTTGTTCTACATGCTGTGATGGAAGATGGTACGGTTGTCAGTGGTGAATCAAAGATTCCTTTTTCCGGAAAGAAAATAAAAAGAGTTTTTTTAACACCGCAAGATATAAAACCTCTTAGTCAAACACTAATGGAAATTAAACAAGCTGATTTGATTGTCATTGGGCCAGGCAGCCTATATACAAGCATTCTTCCAAATTTACTTGTTCCTGAAATTGGGGAAGCAGTGACACATGCAAAAGCAAAAAAAGTGTATGTATGTAATTTAATGACTCAAGCTGGAGAAACATTGGATTATACAGCGAGTGACCATGTGAAAGCGATCTATGAACATATTGGTAGTTCATGTATTGATAGTATCTTAGTGAATAATAAAGAAATTCCAGTTGATGTTCTAAATCGTTATCAAGCTGAGTTTGCAAAACCTGTTGTGTACGATGTAGAAGGCTTGAAACAATTAGGTCTGGAAATTATACAAGGACGAATTTTTAGCTATGATGATGGTGCCTTACGTCATGATACTAAAAAAGTAGCGTCTCTATTGTATAGCATGATTGAAAAAAGGTAAACATTGGTTTAGATGAGTTCGGGCGCCTTGCGCTTTTCTTATTGGAGGTGAACGGGGTGTCTTTTGCTTCAGAAACGAAAAAAGAACTGACAACTATAGAAGGTAAAGAATGTTGCAGTAAGGCTGAACTTTGTGCTCTTATTCGTATGAATGGGTCCCTTTCATTTTCAAATCGAAAGCTTGTTGTGGATATTCAGACAGAAAATGCTGCGATTGCGAGAAGAATTTACACATTGTTAAAAAAGAGTTATGATGTTCAAGTCGAATTACTCGTTCGAAAAAAAATGAAGCTGAAAAAGAATAATGTGTATATTGTAAGAATATCTGCCGGCGGGAAAAATGTGTTAACCGATTTAGAAATAATAGGCGAAGGGTTTGAAATACTTCATCATTTATCTGATAAAATAGTGGGTAAGAATTGTTGCAAACGAGCTTATTTAAGAGGAGCCTTTTTAGCTGGAGGTTCAGTAAACAATCCAGAAACGTCATCGTATCATTTGGAGATTTCTTCACTTTATAAGGAGCATAATGATGCACTTTGTGAATTAATGAATAAATTCAATTTAAAGGCAAAGACGTTAGAACGTAAAAAGGGTTATATCGTCTATTTAAAAGAAGCTGAAAAAATAGCTGAATTTCTAAGTGTAGTGGGTGCGCATTCAGCTTTGCTAAGGTTTGAGGATGTTCGTATTGTTCGAGATATGCGTAATTCTGTTAACCGACTTGTTAATTGTGAAACTGCGAATTTGAATAAAACGATTGGTGCTTCATTGAGGCAGGTTGAAAATATTCGTTATATTGATGAAACAGTTGGCTTAAGTGTTTTACCAGATAAACTTAGAGAAATTGCTGAGTTACGTATAGCTTATCAAGAGGTTACGTTAAAAGAATTAGGTGAGATGGTATCTGGTGGAAATATAAGCAAGTCAGGAATTAATCATAGATTAAGAAAAATTGATGAAATTGCGGATAAGCTTCGTGGGGGAGAAGCGCTATCTGCGAGGAAATAAGATTAACTGGGAGGGAAATCAGATGGTGGAAAAGCAGATAGAAGTACAGTTAAAAACGGGATTACAAGCTCGTCCAGCAGCTTTATTTGTTCAAGAGGCGAATCGCTTTCAATCTGAGGTGTACCTTGAGAAAGATGGCAGAAAAGTAAACGCAAAAAGTATTATGGGTTTAATGAGTCTGGCTATTAGCTCAGGATCGTCTATAAAACTCATTACCAATGGTCGAGATGAAGTAGAAGCTCTAGAAGCATTAGAACAGTTTATTCAACATGAACATTAATTAGCGAAACAATGGGGGCTGTTCGATAAGTCCCTAAAAAGGTAAAGCATCGTAAGGAAAACGAACCGTTTTTCTTACGATGCTTTTTTGTTTGTGTTGGGTCATATTCGGAAAGAAAGAAGGCGCCTGATTTGGGCGCCTTCCGCTTTTCTTATTATTTAGATTCTTTTTTGCTTTCAGTATTGCTACGAGTAATAACTTTGTCAATTAAGCCGTATTCTTTTGCTTTTTCGGCTGACATGAAGTTATCGCGTTCTGTATCTCTTTGAAGTGTTTCTAAAGATTGACCAGTACGTTCTGCAAGAATAGAGTTTAATTTCTCTTTTAAAGCAAGAATGCGACGAGCAGCAATTTCAATTTCAGTTGCTTGACCTTGTGCACCGCCAAGTGGTTGGTGAATCATGACTTCACTGTTTGGAAGAGCAAAACGTTTTCCTTTTTCACCAGCTGCAAGTAAGAATGCTCCCATTGATGCAGCCATCCCGATACAAACCGTTGAAACATCTGGTTTAATATATTGCATTGTGTCGTAAATAGCCATACCAGACGTAATACTTCCACCTGGGCTATTAATATACAAAGTAATGTCTTTTTCTGGATTCTCAGCTTCTAAAAATAATAATTGAGCAACAATAGAGTTTGATACGTTATCATCAATTGCGCTACCAAGCATAATAATCCGATCTTTTAATAGACGAGAATAAATATCATAGGCACGTTCCCCGCGACTAGTTTGTTCAATAACTGTAGGAATTAAATTCATGTTCATTTCCTCCTTCATTCGATTAAAATGATAAAACTAGTTTATGTATGTATGATACACTTTTTGGTCAATAAAGGTCAAACAAAACAAACTTATTTGACGCATAATAATTTGTTCGACATTTTATTGTGTTCTCCTTCTTTTGTTTTTCAATGATATGAAATTCATTTATCCTGACAAAAGTTCTTTATCCATCATATCCAAATGAGGATCATTTAAACCTAAATTCCTTGCAAATAAGGGCAATCTATCTTATAATGGAGTTTGTTGAAAAAATTAAGGGTAACGCCTTAAGTCCTTCATAATTTGCCCTCGTGGTGCAACGGATAGCACGTAAGCCTCCGAAGCTTGAAATGTGAGTTCGATTCTCGCCGAGGGCATACCAAAGCCAATTACTTCTTTATTTATGAAGTGATTGGCTTTTTTGTAAGTCGCTGAACGAATACCTTCAACTTTTCTAGTTCGCAAATCTACAAATCCATGCTAAAATTATAGTTGTAAAAGTAAATTTATTACATATAGTGAAAAAAGTAAGCGTTTTCTAAAAATATGTATAGTATTTTCTCCTAATATTATAAAATAAAGTAAGGGGGATTGCGCGTGAATATGAAAGCCGGACTTTTTCAGCATCAAACATTAAAAATGACGATGACACAAGAACTCTCTCAATCGATTGCACTTCTGCAATATTCAACACAGGAGCTTTCTGCCTTTTTAGAAAATAAAATGTTGGAAAATCCATTATTATCTGTAGATGAATCACAGTCTGTCCTATACGAGCCAAAAATTAACCGAAGTAAGAAGGAACGTTCAAAAAATAACTTTGACGCTACATACTGGCTTGAACAAGCTAGTGAAGATTTTCCTACTCTTGAACCTTATTTAATTTCACAGGTGAATCTTCAACAGTTATCGGAAACTGAACATAAGGGGTTGCTTCTTCTTATTCGTAATTTAGATGAAAATGGCTATTTACGGGTACAATTAGAAGATTTAGCGACAGCATCTATTACAACTGATATACTTCGCGATTGTTTAGATCTTCTTCAACAGCTTGAACCACATGGAATTGGAGCGAGAAATCTGCAAGAGTGCCTGTGGATACAAACGTATGCAGATGCTGCTAGTCCTTTAGCGGAAACGATTTTACAAAATCATTTTTTAGACTTTGCTAATAAACGGTGGAAAGAGCTAGCTAAGCAATTACATGTTACGCTACAGGAAATTCAGGATGCATTTGATTATATTCAAACATTAAATCCAAGACCAGCGTCGAGCTTCCAACAAGAAAAGCCTTCTTATATTGTGCCAGATGTTATTGTTGAGGAGTATGACGGGCAATTTATTGTTGCTGAGGTAGATGGAAGCTTACCAAAGTTAACCGTTGATAAACAATATTTAAACAATTTTAAGCATCATAAAGATCAACAGGTTAAACAATTTGTTCAAGAAAAGTGGCAGGAATATCAGTGGATTTCACGTGGAATTCAACAACGTAAGGAAACAATTATAAGAGTGATGCGCTGTATTATTCAAAAACAGCCCAAATGTTTTTATCACGGATTAGAGTTTGTAAAACCAATGACCATGAAGGAAGTTGCAGATGAATTAGATATTCACGAGTCGACAGTAAGTCGTGCGGTGAAGGGGAAATATGTTCAAACTCCATTTGGGACAATTGAGATGCGCACATTTTTTTCTACATCCCTGTCATCAACGGATTATGAGCAAGATATTTCAGGTCTCCAAGCAAAGAAATTGTTAGCGGCTGCCATTAAGAATGAAAATAAGCAAAAACCACTTTCAGATCAGGAACTTGTTGACCTTTTAAAACGAGAAAATGGTTTAGTATTAGCTCGACGTACAGTTGGGAAATACAGAGAACAATTGGGTATACCCTCTTCCTCGAAACGAAAACGGTATGATAAACATCCGACATGAGGGGAAAATTTCAATTATATAGCCGTATAAAATGTCCGCTTTGTGAGGAAGCAAAGAATATATTAGAAGAAATTAAACAAGAATTAGGCATTCAATATGAGGAAATAGATATTTACAATAACGACGAATTAACCGAATTGTACGGATTAATGATTCCAGTCATTGAATGGCAGGGAGAAATCATAGAATTTGGTAAAGTGGATAAATTTAAATTGTGTCAAAGTATAAAAAAATAATTTCTTAATAATAATAATATTGAAGAACTTTTGAATTCCTGCTAGAATAAAAATTGTAGCAAGGGATTTTTTTTACTATCAGTGGGACATAAAAAATAATGTCGGGACATAAAATGACCTAGCTGCATGAATAAGGAGTTTAATTAGATGCAAACATTGCTAGAGGTACAAAGAAAATTATTACCGGATTTCGTCAAGACTATGCAAAAACGTTATAATATTCTCCGCTACATAAAAACAATGGAACCGATTGGCAGAAGGACATTGGCAGATAATCTTCATTTGACTGAGCGTACACTTCGAAGCGAAGTTGACTTTTTGAAAGAAATCAATCTTTTAGAAGTGCATAAAGCGGGGATGAAGCTGACCAATGAAGGCAGAGAAATTGTAGAGAAGTTAGACGAAATTATGCGAGAAGTAATTGGTATTGATGCCATGGAACAGACATTACAAAAGCTACTTAAAGTAGATGAAGTGATTATTGTTCCCGGGGATTGTGATGTTTCACCTTGGGTAGTACGGGAGTTAGGGAAAGCGTGTGCTCTACGTATGAAACAGGAATGGGGACAAAGAAAGACGATCGCTTGCACTGGTGGTTCAACGATGGCGGCGGTTGGTGATGCACTAGTTTCTGATGAAAATAGCAAACATGTTCTTTTTGTCCCAGCACGTGGCGGCATTGGAGAATCCTCTCAAAATCAAGCAAACACAATTGTTGAGAAAATGGCAGAAAAAATTCAAGCAGCTTACAAAGTACTGTATGTGCCTGATCAATTGAGTGATGAAGCCTATGCTTCAATTATGAAAGAACCATCCTTGAAGGAAGTGATCTCGGATATAAAATCTGCTGATATGGTTGTTCATGGAATTGGTGAAGCTTTAGTTATGGCGGAAAGAAGACACTCGAATCCAGATATGTTAAAGGAATTAACTGAAAAACATGCAGTAGGTGAAGCATTAGGTTATTACTTTAATGAGAACGGAGAAATTGTCCAAAAGGTTTTAACAGTTGGCATTCAATTGGAGGATTTATCCCCAGATAAAAGAGTGATTGCCGTTGCTGGTGGAAAACATAAGGTAAAAGCTATTCAAAGTTATATGAAAAGAGCTTATTCATCTACGGTACTTATCACGGATGAAGCAGTAGCAAGAGAGTTAATTCAGGGATTTAATCCCTATTAAATAAATTTTTGAAGTATGACGGATAATAAGCCTGACATCTAATGAGATAGAGAAAATGACTCTTTCCATTCCCCCTGAAAGATTAGGGCATTCCGTTTTCTAACTAAGAGGAGGAAATAAAAATGACAGTAAAAGTTGGTATTAATGGATTTGGACGTATTGGACGTATCGCATTTAGAGCAGCATTATCACACCCAAACATTGAGATTGTAGCAATTAACGATTTAACAGATGCTAACATGCTTGCTCATCTTCTAAAATATGACACTGTTCATGGTACATTAGCTCAAGAAGTATCAGTTGATGGTGAGTATCTAGTTGTTGAAGGACATAAAGTAAAAGTAATTGCAGAACGTGATCCAGCTGTACTACCTTGGAAAGAATTAGGTGTTGAAGTTGTTATTGAATCAACTGGCCGCTTCACAAAACGTGAAGATGCTGCGAAACATTTAGAAGCAGGAGCGAAAAAAGTCATCATTTCTGCACCTGGTAAAGATGAAGATATTACAATCGTTATGGGTGTAAATAATGACAAGTATGATCCAGCAAATCACCACGTTATTTCCAATGCATCATGTACAACAAACTGTTTAGCTCCTTTTGCTAAAGTATTACAAGAAAATTTCGGTATTAAACGTGGAATGATGACAACAGTTCACTCATACACAAATGACCAACAAATTCTTGATTTACCACATAAAGATTACCGCCGTGCTCGTGCAGCTGCAGAAAGCATTATTCCAACAACAACAGGAGCTGCTAAAGCTGTTGCATTAGTATTACCAGAATTAAAAGGTAAATTAAATGGTATGGCTATGCGTGTACCAACTCCAAACGTTTCTGTTGTTGACCTTGTAGCTGAACTTGAAAAAGATGTTACAGCTGAAGAAGTAAATGCAACGCTTAAAGCAGCAGCAGAAGGCGAACTTAAAGGTATTCTTGCTTATAGCGAACTTCCATTAGTTTCTCGTGATTACAATGGAGCAACTGTTTCTTCTACAATCGATGCACTTTCAACAATGGTTTTAGAAGGAAACTTGGTCAAAGTACTTTCTTGGTATGATAATGAAACTGGATATTCAAATCGAGTTGTTGACTTAATCGACTATATTGCTTCTAAAGGCTTGTAATAAAAATCGTAAAAAAATCTCATTAGATTGAGGTTTTTTTACGATTTAGAAAATGATATCATATAAAAGGCAAGTAAATGTTAGGAAATTATTCTATTTAAGGATAATATAGTTCATAATAAAGAAGATAAAAGGGGAGTTGGGACATTTGCCCTCTCCCTTTTTGACTGAAAAAACATTTTAGTGTATAGCTACAGCGCTAATCTATGCGCTCCCGCTTGTCTTACTAAGGAGGGTTCTTTGGATAATGAATAAAAAGTCAATTACGGATATCCAAGTACAAGGAAAACGAGTATTTTGTCGCGTTGATTTCAACGTTCCAATGCAAGATGGTAAAGTGACTGATGATACAAGAATCAAGGCCGCAATACCTACCATTTCTTATTTAGTAGAACAAGGGGCAAAAGTTATTTTAGCAAGTCATCTTGGACGTCCAAAAGGTCAGGTTGTAGAAGAATTGCGCTTGACACCTGTTGCGAAGAGACTAAGTGAGCTATTAGGCAAAGAAGTACATAAAGTAGATGAAGCAAAAGGCGAGGCAGTACTTGCTGAAGTGAATAAGTTAGCTGATGGAGATATTCTTTTACTAGAAAATGTTCGCTTTTACCCTGGTGAAGAAAAAAATGATCCTGAACTTGCGAAGGCATTTGCTGAATTAGGAGATATCTATGTAAACGATGCATTTGGAGCAGCTCATCGCGCACATGCATCAACTGAAGGAATTGCGCATTATTTACCTGCTGTATCTGGCTTCTTAATGCAAAAAGAGCTAGATGTTTTAGGCAAAGCATTATCAAATCCAGAACGTCCTTTTACTGCAATTATCGGTGGAGCGAAGGTTAAAGATAAAATTGATGTCATAGAAAACTTGCTAGAAAAGGTAGATAACCTTATTATAGGTGGAGGATTAGCATACACATTTATTAAAGCACAAGGCTATGAAATTGGTACTTCACTTCTTGAAGAAGATAAAATTGAACTAGCAAAATCTTTTATTGCTAAGGCTAAAACAAAGGGCGTAAAGCTATATATGCCGCTTGATGCTGTTATTACACCGGAATTCGATGCCAATACAGATACAGAAATTGTGGATATTGATAAAATTCCTGCAGACAAAATGTCACTTGATATTGGACCAAAAACATGTGAACTTTATGCAGATGTCATAAAAAGTTCAAAACTTGTTATTTGGAATGGACCAATGGGTGTATTTGAATTTGACAAATTTGCGGAAGGGACAAAAGCAGTAGCCCAAGCACTAGCAGATTCCACTGATACATATAGTGTAATTGGCGGTGGTGATTCTGCAGCTGCAGCTGAAAAATTTGGTTTAGCCGACAAAATGTCTCACGTCTCTACTGGTGGCGGAGCATCCCTTGAGTTCATGGAAGGAAAACAATTACCTGGTGTTGTTGCTTTAAACGATAAGTAACTTTAGCATAATCTAGAGGGGAAGAGAAAATGCGGAAACCGATAATTGCAGCAAATTGGAAAATGTATAAGACACTTTCAGAGGCAGAATTTTTTATTAAAGAAATTTGTCGGAAAATACCAGGTTCAGACCAAATTGATACTGTAGTGTGCCCACCTGCGCTTTTTCTTGATCAGCTTGTAAAAGCAGCTCAAGGGTCAGAAGTAAAAATAGGTGCACAAAATATGTATTTTGAGGAAAGTGGTGCGTTTACGGGCGAAATTAGTCCAGTTGCACTAGCTGATTTGAAAGTGGATTATGTCATTTTAGGTCATTCAGAGCGTCGCCATATGTTTAATGAAACAGATGAGGCCGTGCATAAAAAAGTGCATGCTGCTTTTAAGCATGACTTAACACCAATCATCTGCTGTGGGGAAACACTTGATCAGCGTGAAGCTGGTCTAACTTATGAAATTATTCAAGGTCAAATTGAAAAAGCGCTTCAAGGATTAACAAAAGTGCAAATGGAACAAGCTGTTGTTGCGTATGAGCCTATTTGGGCGATTGGTACAGGAAAATCTTCTTCACCTGAGCATGCAAATGAAGTCTGTCATTTTATTCGTTCAGGGATTGCCAAGCTATTTTCACAAGAATCAGCAGAAAAAGTTCGAATTCAATATGGCGGAAGTGTGAAACCAGAAAATATTAAAGAATTTATGACACAGCCTGATATTGACGGCGCATTAGTCGGTGGAGCAAGTTTGGAACCAACTTCTTTCCTAAAATTATTGGAGGCGGGACGTAATGAGTAAGGCACCAGTGGCTTTAATTATCTTGGATGGCTTTGGTTGTCGTTCAGAACATAAAGGAAACGCAGTGTTTCATGCGAAAAAACCTAATTTCGATCGTTATTGGGCTGAATTTCCGCATTCTCATTTGACTGCTAGTGGTGAAGCAGTAGGCTTACCTGAAGGCCAAATGGGGAATTCTGAAGTCGGTCATTTAAATATTGGTGCAGGACGTATTGTGTACCAAAGCTTAACGAGAGTGAATCTTGCTATTCGTGAGGGTGAGTTTGAACATAATCAAACCTTCATAGATGCGATTAATCATGTAAAGGAAAAAGGAACAAATCTTCACTTAATGGGATTACTTTCAGATGGTGGGATTCATAGTCATATTGAACATATGTATGCGCTATTAAAGCTTGCAGCAGATCAAGGCGTGAAAAATGTTTACCTTCACGGCTTCTTAGATGGACGAGATGTAGGTCCAAAAACTGCACAAAGCTATATTGAAGCAGCGGAAGCAAAAATGAAAGAACTTGGTGTCGGCAAGTTTGCTACACTTTCAGGTCGATATTATTCCATGGACCGCGATAAACGTTGGGAACGTGTTGAAAAATCATACCGTGCAATGGTATACGGCGAAGGTCCTGCTTATACATCAGCTGAAGATCTTGTGAAAGATTCATATGAAAATGGAATTTTTGATGAGTTTGTCATTCCATCAGTTATGACAAATGAAGATGGTACACCTGTTGCAACGATACAAGACGACGATGCAGTTATTTTCTATAATTTCCGTCCAGACCGTGCCATTCAACTTTCAAGTGTGTTCACGAATGAAGACTATCGCTCATTTGATCGTGGAGAAAAAGCACCAAAACGTCTACATTTCGTTTGTTTGACACATTTTTCAGAAACAGTTAAGGGATATGTTGCGTTTAAGCCAACAAATCTTGATAATACATTAGGAGAGGTTCTTTCACAAAATGGATTAAAACAGTTACGTATTGCTGAAACTGAAAAATATCCACACGTAACCTTCTTTATGAGTGGTGGACGTGAAGCAGAGTTTCCTGGTGAAGAAAGAATTCTCATTGCATCTCCTAAAGTAGCTACATATGATTTACAACCAGAAATGAGCGCTTATGAAGTGACAGATGCCCTAGTAGAGCAAATTGAAAATGATCGTTTTGATGCGATTATCCTAAATTTCGCTAATCCAGATATGGTAGGACATTCCGGAATGCTAGAGCCGACTGTTAAAGCGATTGAAGCTGTCGATGAGTGTCTTGGTAGAGTGGTTGATTTAATTCTTTCTAAAGGTGGGACAGCTATCATCACAGCGGACCATGGTAATGCGGATGAAGTAGTGACGTTAGAAGGAAATCCAATGACAGCACATACGACAAATCCGGTTCCGGTTATAGTAACAAAAAATGGGGTAACATTAAGAGATGGTGGTATTTTAGGTGATTTAGCTCCAACCATGCTTGAGTTACTTAACGTTTCACAACCTGTTGAAATGACAGGAAAATCTATAATTATTAAATAATTTTTTTAAAAAAAAGGAGAGATTTATTATGCCATTTATTCAATATGTATACGCACGTGAAGTATTAGATTCTCGCGGAAATCCAACAGTAGAAGTAGAAGTACAAACAGAATCAGGATTTTTTGGACGTGCAATCGTACCATCTGGTGCTTCAACTGGTGAATATGAAGCAGTAGAACTTCGTGATGGAGATAAATCTCGTTATCTTGGAAAAGGTGTTCAAAAAGCTGTTGATAATGTAAATGAAATCATTTCTGAAGCAATCATTGGTATGGACGTTACAGACCAAGTTGGTATTGACCGTACCATGATCGAATTAGATGGAACTGAAAACAAAGGTAAATTAGGTGCTAATGCAATCCTAGGTGTATCTTTAGCCTGTGCACATGCAGCAAGTGAATCAGTAGGTCTTCCATTATACCGTTACCTTGGTGGATTTAATGCAAAACAACTTCCAACTCCAATGATGAATATCATTAACGGTGGATCACATGCTGATAACAACGTAGATTTCCAAGAATTCATGATTCTTCCAGTAGGGGCTCCTACTTTTAAAGAAGCAATCCGTATGGGCGCTGAAGTGTTCCATTCTTTAAAAGCTGTTCTACATGCTAAAGGCTTAAACACAGCAGTAGGTGACGAAGGTGGTTTCGCGCCAAACCTTGGATCTAACCGTGAAGCGCTTGAGGTTATCATCGAAGCAATTCAAAAAGCAGGCTACAAACCAGGTGAAGATGTATACCTTGGAATGGACGTTGCTTCTTCTGAATTCTTTAACAAAGAAACTGGGAAATATGATCTTGCAGGAGAAGGACGTACAGGCTTAACTTCTGAAGAATTAGTTGCTTTCTATGAACAGTTAGTTAATGAATTCCCAATCCTTTCAATCGAAGATGGTTTGGATGAAAATGACTGGGAAGGTCATAAATTATTAACAGACCGCCTTGGCGATCGCGTTCAATTAGTAGGTGATGATTTATTCGTAACAAATACGAAAAAATTAGCTGAAGGTATTGAAAAAGGAATTGCTAACTCAATCCTTATCAAAGTAAACCAAATCGGTACATTAACTGAAACATTTGATGCAATCGAAATGGCAAAACGCGCTGGCTATACAGCAGTAGTTTCTCACCGTTCTGGTGAAACAGAAGATGCTACAATCGCTGACATCGCTGTTGCTACAAATGCAGGCCAAATCAAAACAGGTTCTATGTCACGTACAGACCGTATCGCAAAATACAACCAACTTCTTCGCATCGAAGACGAACTTGGCGAATTAGCGATCTATGATGGTTTGAAATCTTTCTATAACTTGAAAAAATAAGTTTGGTTTGAGCAAAAATACTGCTGAACTTTGTATTATAAGGCACTTTTGAACTATCTGAGTTATGTAGTACATCAAAGTGAATTTAACAATACAAATGTTTAGTATGAACCCTCGTTTATAAGTGTTGACGAACACTTATAAACGAGGGTTTTTTGTTGTTAATGAACGACTTGCTAAAAGAATTTACATTCTTATACCTGCAGATGAAATAAAAAAACGCCACAAAAGGGCGTTAAAAACAAGGATTATTTCTCGGACGTATCTGTTGTATTTTTAGCTATTGGATCCTGCGTATTGCCACCGTAATCAGCAACATGGCTCGCATGTTCTCTATGATAATCTGAACCTGAATCTTGCCATTGAGATTTGCCTTTTTGATTTCCTTTGTTGTTCATCGATTGATTCGGCATAATCATCACCTCCTGACCTCTATTAGAGTACGTAGGAATGAAAAAATTATTCAAGAGGTGGAGGAAATGAATTGATGTTAATCGCATGCGAAATGATTGAAATTATTTCTAGTCACAAATTTTTTCATGCACATCAAAGAAAACTCGCTGGACTCTATGCCAGCGAGTTGGTTATTTTCCTTGTGCAACTGCATCTACAGGTAGTGCGTTGTAATATTCCTCTAATGTTATGTTGTTTTCATATATTTCTTTAGCAACACCAAGTCCTACATATCGTATATGCCAAGGCTCATATTTATAGCCTGTAATGTTTTCCTTGCCTTCAGGGTAGCGAATAATAAAGCCATATTCGTGTCCATGTTCAGCAAGCCACTGAGCCTCTGGGGTATCTCCAAAGCAATCTTGGGCTGCGCATGCTCCGTCTGCTGTAGTTACATCAATTGCTAGTCCTGTTTCATGCTCACTTGTACCAGGTAGGGCACTGTATGTTTTCGCCTTTTCTACTCCGTCTCGATTTACATAATTATCGAAAAGTGATTGTTGCGTTTGATGTGAACGATAGGCTGAGACACCAGCTAATTGTAGATTTTGTGTTTCAGCGTCTGCAAACATTTTTTGCAGGGCTTCAGCTGCCTCAGCTCGCATCATTCTTTTTTCTATTTTTTCTTCAAAGATGAAATCCACATTAGGATATACGAGATCAGCTGGTTGATAGTCTTCTGGTAGACTATATTCCTTATTGACAAGAACGGAGATATTTTCAGGTTCCGCTAATGTTTGTAATCCTTCTTGAGCAGGCTTGATGGAAGAGTCTACGGCCACCTGGCGTACAAATTTTGTGGCTGACTCTTTATTTTCGACTGCCTCACTCTTTTTTTGCGTTATATTTTGTTCGTCTTGGTGCATTATAGAACATCCTGTTATGAAGAGGAGTGAAGTAAGTGCAGTAGTTGTTATGACAGATTTCAACATGAAAAAGGCTCCTTGTTTATAATGAGAGTAAAATTCTGATACGTTTTTAGTGTTATTGTCTTCCGCTTTTCTTAATGTCTAGCTCCACCGACTAGCTCGCTATGAAAAAGATGAGTGTCTTTAAAAGGCAAAAAGCGCCTTTTAAGCCACTCCCTATTTTCTATGCGAGCTGACCAAGCCGGTTCCGCTTTTCTTATTAACGTGATAAGTATTCTCGTTGTAATTCTCGTTGGTATTTATCTAGAAATAAACCAATCCAAATGGCCATTAGTAGAATCGGAAAATCATCACGAATGGTGGCGTCGATAATAGGTGCTGACCAAAAATGTTTGAAAAATTGATTTGCTGGAAATTGGCTTAGTGTTTCAAAAAATACAATACCTTGAAGTGATAACCAAAGAATGGTTAAAGTATTTGTCCCAAATCCAATCACTGCTGCGACAATGCTTACCAAAATAGCTAAGATTCCAAAAAGTAATACACCAAAATTAGATTGGAAGAAATCAGTAGGACTATTCGATAAACCATTATAAATGATAGCAGTAAAGTAAATGGTTGTTGTCACATAGGCAATGAAAAGTAAAATTCGATTTCCTTGATATTTAGCTAGTAAAAGCAAAATAGGTGATAGAACAATTAATAGGATACTTAATATACTGCTACCCTCTATCCACAAAGCATATCCAGCTATTACCGATAATATAATAGCGAGAATATCGAGAAAACGCAATATATTTTGGAACATAAGGACACCCTCCTTCTAGGTCTTATTGAAATTATCTCAAAGTTTGCTCAGAAAAGAAATGAAGGAACTAATTTTTTAAAGAAAGTTTGAACATTTTCATGAACGTTTCTTTTGCTTTCCTTTGTTGTCTAGGTCAGGCGCACAGGTTAGCTGGCTAGGCACCTTACATTTTAATTATTGTAGAAGGTATATGGATATGGTAAGATAGAAGTAATGTCTTGGAGGTGTAATAGCATGCATGCTTTATTAGTGACGCTTTTAGTCATCGTTTGTATCGTATTGATTGCTTGCGTATTGTTGCAATCAGGAAAAAGTGCTGGTTTATCAGGTGCGATTTCCGGTGGTGCGGAACAACTATTTGGTAAACAAAAAGCACGTGGCTTAGATTTAATTCTTCAAAGAGCAACTATTGTGCTATCTATTTTATTCTTTTTTCTAACTTTGCTTATTGCTTATTTTGATTAGTTGATAGAAAAGGTAAGTCTAGTCATTATACTAGGCTTTTTTCTTTGCGTTTTTTTTGCTTAAATGAGTATAGTTAGGAAAGAACTATATATCGTAATGAACGCTACATCCAAAAGGAGAATAAGTTACATGAGAATTAAGTTACCACAGCCGTTTATGTTTGAGGGTGGAAAACGTGCTGTTTTATTATTACATGGATTTACAGGCAATTCTGCCGATGTTCGAATGCTTGGTCGTTTTTTAGAAAAGAAGGGGTATACATGTCATGCTCCGCATTATAAAGGTCATGGTGTACCCCCAGAAGAATTGGTGACAACGGGTCCTTCTGATTGGTGGAAAGATGTCATGATGGGCTATGATTTTTTAAGAAGCAAAGGCCATCATGAAATTGCTGTTGCTGGACTTTCACTAGGAGGCGTATTTTCTTTAAAATTAGGATACACTGTACCTATTAAGGGTATTGTACCGATGTGTGCACCAATGTATATAAAAAGTGAAGAGGTCATGTATGAGGGAGTATTACAATATGCTCGTGATTATAAAAAATATGAAGGAAAAACGCCTGAAGAAATCGAATTGGAAATGAATAAGTTTATTAAAACACCAATGAGTACATTAAAGGCATTGCAAGATTTAATTGCAGATGTTCGTAATCATGTTGATCTTATTTATGCCCCGACCTTTGTTGTTCAAGCTCGTCATGATAAGATGATTAATACGGATAGTGCGAATATTATTTATGATTCCATAGAGTCTCCAACCAAAAATATTAAGTGGTATGAGGAATCAGGTCATGTCATTACCCTTGATAAGGAACGTAATCAATTGCATGAAGATGTGTTTCACTTTTTAGAAAGCTTAGATTGGAATGATTAAAGCATTAGAGCTCAAAGTTGCTTGAACTATCAGAATTTTTAGTCGCGAATGATAGTAAAAGAAAAGCCGTGTATTCTAATGTTAAACAAAAATGCCCTAAAAAAGGAGGGTTCTACATGCAAGATGTAATTGATCAACATATTGATCGGCTTCTTTCATATATGAAAGAAGAGGCCTATAAGCCGCTAACGGTGCAAGAATTAGAAGAGGCGTTAGGTATTGAGGATTCAGCAGATTTTAAAAATTTTGTGAAGGCGCTCGTAAAAATGGAAGAAAAGGGGCTTGTTGTTCGTACGAGAAGCAATCGCTATGGATTGCCACAAAAGATGAATCTTATTCGTGGGAAATTAACTGGACATGCTAAAGGTTTTGCTTTTGTTACGCCAGAGGATGAGCCAGGTGCAGATGATATTTTTATCCCGCCGACTGAGACAAAAAACGCGATGCATGGCGATATCGTTATGGTTCGTATCTCTTCAGAAACAAGTGGTTCAAGACGTGAAGGTACCGTTATACGTATTTTGGAACACGGTGTGACGGAAATCGTTGGAACCTATTCGGAAAGCAAGCATTTTGGTTTTGTTATTCCGGATGATAAAAAGATTGCTAATGATATTTTTATTCCAAAAGAAGCTTCTGGTGGTGCGATTGAGGGCCATAAAGTCGTTGTACGATTGACGTCATATCCTGAAGGACGGACAAGTGCAGAAGGAGAAGTTATTCAAATTTTGGGGCATAAAAACGACCCAGGAGTGGATATTCTTTCAATTATTCATAAGCATGGTTTGCCACTTGAATTTCCTGAAGAAGTCATGGCACAAGCAAATGCGGTTCCAGATACAATTGATGAAAAGGATATTGGCAACCGACGTGACTTGCGCAATGAAACATTAGTGACGATCGATGGAGCAGATGCGAAGGATTTGGATGATGCTGTTACCGTTTCAAAGCTTGAGAATGGAAACTATAAGCTTGGTGTTCATATTGCTGATGTTAGTCATTATGTAACAGAAGGTTCACCGATTGATCGTGAAGCATTAGAAAGAGGAACGAGTGTTTATTTAGTAGACCGTGTTATTCCGATGATTCCGCATCGATTATCAAATGGAATTTGTTCATTGAATCCAAAAGTAGACCGTTTTACACTTTCTTGTGAAATGGAAATTACCCCTGAGGGAGAAGTCGTTGGACATGAAATTTTTGAAAGTGTCATAAAAACGACGGAACGAATGACTTACGGTGACGTAAATAAAATTTTAGTGGATCACGATGAAGAAGTAATGGCTCGCTATGAACCAATTGTACCGATGTTCCAGGAAATGGAGAAGTTGGCTGAAATTCTTCGTAATAAACGAATGGATCGTGGTGCGATTGACTTTGATTTTAAAGAAGCAAGAGTACTTGTTGATGAAGAAGGGCATCCACAGGATGTTGTCTTACGTGAACGTTCTATTGCGGAGAAATTAATCGAGGAATTTATGCTGGCAGCGAATGAAACAGTGGCCGAGCATTTCCACTGGTTAGACGTACCGTTTATTTATCGAATTCATGAGGATCCAAAGCCTGAGAAACTACAACGTTTCTTTGAATTTATTACAAACTTTGGCTATCTTGTTCGTGGTTCTGCGAATGAAGTTCATCCACGGGCTTTACAAGAAATCATTGAGGCTGTAGCAGGAAAGCCTGAAGAAATGGTTATTTCTACGGTGATGCTCCGCTCCATGCAACAGGCAAAATATAGTCCGGATAGCTTAGGTCACTTTGGTTTATCCACTGAATTCTACACGCATTTTACGTCGCCTATTCGTCGTTATCCTGATTTGATTGTCCACCGTTTGATTCGGACATATCTAATTGAAGGAAAAATAGATCCGGCAACTCAGGCAAAATGGGATTCTTTATTACCTGATATTGCAGATCATACTTCGAAACGTGAACGTCGTGCGGTTGATGCTGAGCGAGAAACAGATGATCTCAAAAAAGCAGAATATATGCTTGATAAAATTGGTGAGGAATATGACGGAATCATTAGCTCGGTGACAAACTTCGGAATGTTTGTTGAGTTGCCGAATACAATCGAAGGACTTGTTCATGTTAGTTATATGACCGACGATTATTATCGTTTTGATGAACGCCAGCTTGCGATGATTGGTGAGAGAACGGCTAAGGTGTTCCGAATTGGTGATGAAATTTCAGTTCGGGTGTCTAACGTGAATAAAGAGGAACGTTCTGTTGACTTTGAGATAATTGGCATGAAGGTGAGTCGTCCACGCCCAGCTTCTGGAGAAAAACAGGTGTTTAAAGCGAATTCTGGTAACCGAAAGCGCCGCCGTGATGATGAGCGCAGTAGCGGCAGTAGTAATAGAAGTAGTAATGGACGCCGTAGTCAAAAATCAGATTCTTCCTCATCTACTGAATCTACAGGACGAAAATCGAAGAAAAAGAAAAAGTTTTATGAAAATGCTCCAAATGCGAAACGTAAAAAGAGAAAGAAATAGTGTATTAGGCTGACTCAATATAGCTTTTATAATGTATTGGGTCAGTCTCGTAAAAGGGAGAGTAGAGTAAGATGCCAAAAGGTATGGGGAAGCAATTAGCACAGAATAAAAAAGCGTATCATGATTTTTTCATTGAAGAAACATTTGAAGCTGGAATTGTTTTGCAAGGAACAGAAATTAAATCTATTCGTAAGGGCAAAGCTAACTTAAAAGATGCTTTTGCTAAAATTGAACGTGGGGAAATATATTTGTACAATATGCATGTTAGTCCATATGAGCAAGGAAACCGCTATAATCATGACCCGTTACGAACAAGAAAGCTGTTATTGCATCGTAAAGAGATTAATAAATTAATTGGTGAAACGAAGGAAGTCGGTTATACAATTGTACCGCTAAAGTTATATTTGAAAAATGGTTATTGTAAAGTTTTGATCGGCCTTGGTAAAGGGAAGAAACAATATGATAAACGGGATGATTTGAAAAAGAAAGAAGCGAAGCGTGATATTGAACGTGCCTTCCGTGATCGTCAAAAGATGTAATCTTACTTACAAAAGTTTACAATTGATTTTTGTTTGAAATCTGATATAATAATTCTTGTACCGATGACAACTGAATAACAGCAAGCGAGCCTTGCTATCAGTTCTCGTACGCTCCATTCATATCATGGGGACGTTACGGATTCGACAGGGATAGTTCGAGCTTAGGTTGCGAGTCGAGGGGATCGGCCTCGTTAAAACGTCAAAGCCTATAACTGGCAAACAAAAACAACAACTAGCTTTCGCTGCTTAATAACAGTCGATAGCTGTTCCTCCCTCCATGGCCCACGTGGTAGGGTAAGGGACTCACTCTAAGTGGGATACGCCGGAATCCACCGTCTGAGGATGAAGGAAGAGAACAATCAGACTAGCTGCTCCGAAGCCTGTCGACAGGCAAAGGTACCAGCGAAATAATAATATGTCGACTACACTCGTAGAAGCTTAAGTGCCGTTATGTCTGGACGTGGGTTCAATTCCCACCGTCTCCACCAATACATAACTTGGTGGTTTACCTTTACTATTTCGGACTTGCCAATGAGGGCAAGTCCGTTTTTGCGCTATTGGCGTTGTGGAAGAATGGTGGCGAATTTTGTCGAATAATCGATAAATTACAAAAACCAAAGATAAATTAGCTATTTTCGTAGATAAAATGAAAAAATCGAATATAAATTGTCCTATTTCGAAGATAAGTCATGTAAAAAAACACAGACAAAAAAATGTCTGTGTTTTTTCTACTATTTTGGTGAATGCAAACGTTGAAACAAAAGTAAGGGTGCCGTTTTCATAACCTAAGGTTATACACTTTATAATCTTTATGTATTTTACGAATATGAATTTGCATTTTATCATGAAGATATATTAAAGAGAACGAAAAGAGGAGATTGAAATGACAGCAAGGAAAGAGAATCGCTGGCTCATAGTATTAGGTACTGTTATTGTACAAATGGGATTAGGTACGATTTATACTTGGAGTTTATTTAACCAGCCATTAGTGGAGCGCTTTGGATGGGAATTAGGCGCAGTAGCCACTACATTCTCGATCACAAGCTTTGCTTTAGCATTTGCAACGATGTTTTCCGGAAAGCTGCAAGATAAATGGGGACTTCGCCGTTTAATTGCCTTTGCCGGTGTGTTAATAGGTTTAGGATTAATGCTTAGCTCACAGGCTTCATCATTGTCTATGCTTTACATTTTGGCAGGGATCATCGTCGGTTTTGCAGACGGTCTAGGTTACATGGCTGCGCTATCTAATTTAATTAAATGGTTTCCAGAGAAAAAAGGTCTTATGTCTGGTATTTCTGTTGGGGCATATGGAACAGGAAGCTTAATCTTTAAATACATTAACGGAGGGCTGATTGATTCTGTTGGTGTAACTCAAGCGTTCTTATTTTGGGGATTAATAGTTATGGTGATGGTAGTCGGTGGTTCATTCTTATTACGTGAAGCAAGAATAGGAAATGAAACACAAACAGTTGATGGAGTACAACAAGAAGATTACACAGTAAAAGAAATGCTAAAAACAAAAGAAGCGTATCTGTTATTTATCATTCTTTTCTCAGCTTGTATGAGCGGCTTATACTTAATCGGCAGTGTAAAAGATATTGGCGTTAGTATGGCAGGATTAGATGCAGCAACGGCTGCAAATGCTGTAGCGTTAGTCGCTATTTTTAATACAACTGGTCGGATTGCTCTTGGTACTTTATCAGATAAATTGGGTCGTTTAAAAGTTATAGCTGGAGCTCTTTTAGCAACAGCAGTAGCGGTAACCGTTTTAAGCTTTGTTGAATTAAATTATGTATTGTTCTTTACTTGCGTAGCGGTGATTGCCTTCTGTTTTGGTGGTACGATTACGATTTTCCCAGCACTTATATCTGACTTTTTCGGCTTGAAAAACTCAGGGAAAAACTATAGCGTGATTTATCAAGGTTTTGGCTTAGGTGCCTTATCTGGATCATTCATCGCGAGTGCGCTTGGAGGTTTCATTCCTACCTTCACATTGATCGGAGTATTATCTGTTATTTCAGTCATCATTGCGATTAGTATAAAAGCACCCGGTACAAAAAATGAAAAACAACAAAAAATGGTTCACCGAGAAATTCATGCATAACATGGTATAAATAGAGAGGATTGTCCGAAAGTGGACAGCCCTCTCTTATATTTTTAGCAAAAAATCGAAAATAATCATGTAAATGAACACAGACAAAAATATTAATGGGTTTACTTGTGGGGTGCAAAACAGGATAAAACAGGTCAAATCACTATCATTCCCAAGTTTTTCACCTTGATCTACTTGTCTCAGAGCTATATGAAGTATAATAGGAAAAATTAAAACGGACTTACTAATATAGTGAGTCCATTTTTGGTAATGCTTCATAAGCCGCTAAGGTATTTGGGAAGGAAGGCTGAATGAGTAGCAAACGTTCAATATAGGTTTGAACGTCTTGTGGAAGCTGTAATTCTTCCTGCCAGCACCGTTCTTTTTTTCTTATAGGTGTGTAATTTGAATATAATAAATATAGAAGAAAATGACCGATACAGTACAAGTCACTAATATAGTTTTCTACTTTCTTGGGGTTACGGATTGAATCGAGATCAACTTCATCTCTCATGTAGCAGGCTAAACCAAAGTCGATAATTTGTAGTTCACTGTCCCGAAGGAGAATGTTTGGAATACGTAGGTCACGATGAGCAATGCCATGACTGTGAATCGTTAATACAATCTCTAATAATTGTTTGACGATTGTTAGTGATTCTTCTACTGAGAATTTCATCCCCATTTTAAAAATAAGTTGCTCGAAGGTGTATCCGTCAATATAGTTCATAATATAGTAAGGCAGGCCTTCAACAAAACCCACCTCTTTAATCACCGGCAAGTTAGGATGCATTTTCTTTTGAAGAAAGGAAATTTCCTGTTGAAAATTCCTTTGTGTTTTTTGATTATTTTTATGCTTGACTCGCAATCGTTTTAATACATATTTCTCATTGGTCTGCTGATGTTGAAGTAAATAAGCAACTCCGTATGAACCCAATCCCAATGTATCAAGCCACTCATACTCATTAAGACTACTGACATGTGTTTTGAATAATGTATCATATTTGTTTTCACGGAGATGTTGGATGAGCATGATTAACTGCTGAAAAAGCTACGAGAACTGAAAAAGCTTTTTTTGTGACTTTTTTTATAGTGATTATGTCCATAGTGACGATCTCTGTTTGAATAACGCTTTCTACTAGAGCTAGAATAATGTCTTCTATGATTACGATTAGAACTTCCACTGCCTAAAAGGGCTTTTAAGATTTTTCTTAACATAATATCATCTCCCTGTCTTACCTTATTTCCACAAGTATAAGTAAGCGGTTTTTGCATTGTCAATTATAATAAACTATTGTTTCAACTTTTGTTGGTAAGGGATAAAAGAGCTATCTAGTTTAAAATTTCAGACTCCATTATCATACATTACTCCCATTTACCGTGAAAGATTACTAGCGATATAATTTAAAAGTATGGGAAACTATGGGATTTTGACGGATAATATTGGATAATTGGGAACAATTACATATGATGAAAGTTGGCTAATAGGAAAGTCCATATGTTAACCGCCTTATTTGTTAGCAAGTAAGGAGGACAGACATAATGAAGGTATTAGATGTTGCTGATCTACATAAGGGCATAGATCAAATCCAGCAGTCATTGAAAACGCAGTATTCCGAAGTGTCCCAAATTGAAGCTGCTGTCAAAGAGTTCATTGCATTAGAGGATGAATTTAAAGGAAAAGGCGGAGAAGCCATTCGGACATTTTATGAAGAAATACATATCCCGCTATTAACTGTATATAAATCATTTATACAAGATTACGAGAGTAGACTTGAAGTGATGAAGTCAGAATTATATGCTTTAGAACCGGTGAATAACGGGTTTATTGCGGATCAGTTTTTAACGGATGAGCTTCGAGTAGGCTTAAAAAAAGCAGAAAATGAAACAGTTACACTTACAGACGAAGCCAATCAAATTATATCGTCTGTTGCAGATATTGTGGTTTTACCAAGGTTAAATGATTCGGAGTTCCTTCATCATCTTAACACTGCCAATAAACATCGAACACAGACAATAGAGGCCTTAAATCAATTTGATTACCAACAAAGTACAGTTATAGGACTATTGCAGGATGATGTGTTAAAGATGGAGCAATATGTAAATCAGATAAAAACGCTCTTCAAAAGCGGCAAAATACAAGTAGATACATTCGAAAGTGGAAGTCTCACGAAATATGGAGTAGATGAACTGATCAGGACGGATGTCGAAGCAAATAGTTGCTCTAAGGAAGAGTTGGAGCTTGCTGAACAAAAGCGAATCGAAGAGCTGAAGAATAAACTAATCACTGCATCCACGACAGAAGAATACTTAAAAATCGCCAACGAAATCGGCTATGAAAATCTCACAGAAGCTCAGCAAGGAATGGTCATTGAGCTAGAGACAGGCAAGCAAAGTTTAGAGACTTTGAAAGGAATAGGAGTAGGTCTCTTCGATGCAGGAAAGGACCTTGGTGACGGGAGTCTGGAATTTTGTCACGAAACCAGAGGAGACAGTAGAAGGTGTTATTCAATCTGTTATCCATCCGGTCGAGACATTCAACTATATCAAAAAATCAATCACGGATTCCTATGAACGTGACATGGTCAATGGAGACGCCTATTCACGTGCACATTGGGTCAGTTATGCAGCAGGCACTGTTGTTGCTTCCGTAGTGGGTACAAAAGGCATGGGTGCTGTCGCGAAGACAGGCGTTTCCACGACAAAGGCCGCTGTACAAAAAGGTGCTGCAGCAGCGAATAATATGATAAAAACACCAGATATCACAAAATATTTACCGTATGCACCGCGCCAGCAAATGGCCTTCGTAGGTGGAGTTCCTTATAATGTGGTGAATGGTGTAGGGTTAAAGGAGAAACTGATGTCCATGGCGAGGGTGGAGACTAAGGGGACGGGTAAAGAATATAAAAACTATAAGGCTGTAGAATAGATGACTACAATACAGCAGAGAACTTTTATGAGTTTTTTTCACAAAGGTTATTGGATGCAAAAGAAGCATGGGAAGAAGAATTTTAAAATAGATAACAAGAAGCAATTTATAAATGGGATTAACGTAACGGGTAAATCTAAGGAAATTACAGGAGAAAGGTTTACCTTTGTATCCTAGCCAGGGTGCAACAATAACCAGATTCACTAGAGGAATTATTGAAGCAAGAAGAAATAGATATATTTGATGTAGAACGAAAATCAATATTATAATTTTCTAGTTAGTTTTTTTGACCTTTCAAGGTTTTCTTATGAAAAGTATTATGTGCGCATTGGATTAGCTATGGTTTAGCTAACGTAATTGGCACAAAAGTTGCTGAAGCAGCCGTTAAAACTAGGATATCCATAATCATTTAGTTATTCCCTCAACATCCCCATCGGATGTTTTTTCTTTTTTAGCTACATACTAAAAAGAAACTAAAGGAGGAAGATGTAATGAAGAAAGAAGACGTGTTTGATATGGAAGCAACTGAAGCTAATTTAGAGTTAAATGAAAAAATGAATGATAGTAACCAAATTTCTCATGGGAAAGGAGAAGGTGAAGTCAGTTCTATAACGGAAGTAAATCTTGATATTCAAGAAGCTTTTTATGGTAAGAAAAATAAGGATGACGTGCTGCCAACGTACATGAGTGAGAATACTCCAGCGATTAAAGTGTCAGGTACTAATAAATAGGAAATGCAAAAACCGGTCTAATGTCAGACCGGTTTTTTAGCGAAAAGAAAGCCCATTACGGTGCGTTAGCACCCCTTTTAAGGATGGGATGAATTTTCGCTTAAATGCGGTGTATAGATAAAATACCGAATATATGTTCTATACATCAAACGTTTGAAATGGTATAATTTCCTATATAGGATGTTCTTTGAAAACTGAACATAAGTGGTTGTGACAGGAAAAACGTCTGTCACGTAAAATGTTCAACGTTCTGCCGACCAACACTCTCCATAAAGAGAATGCGGTACCGTAACCCTATAAAAGTATCGCCGATTGAACGGCGTAGTTGGCACAGGCCTTGCCCTCTTGAAAGACTGTCATCTTTCTCTCAAGAGTTGCTTACCCAAGTCTCGCCTCTGCCCCTTCTTATGGAAGATGGTAAGTGGGATGTTTGTGAGAAAGAACCCCATCGACTTTAGTCGTGGGAGTGGTCAGGTGCAACTTATTCATCATCAGTTTTATCGCGTTGATCTTTGTTGCGTTTATTTCCTTTGCTATTGTCCCCACTGCCAGAAAGCTGGCCGTGTGATTGCGGTGAGTTTTGATTTTTACTTCCTTTATTAAACTTTTTGGTCATATGCATGGCTCCTTTCTACTTTCAAATACAGTTTGCCACGTTTTCGGTGAACTTATGTTTTAAAAACAATGTCCCTCAACTTTTTGCCCTAGATAGTCACATTTTCATGAAAGAAAAAGGTTGAGGAAGGCAATATTGCGGTAGGGTTTAGTTTATCCCGCCTTAACGGGCAGTAAGACAACCCCCACCTCAAGATTCAGAGTATCCAAAGAAGATAGGTGGGGGATCAACAGCACGTATTGTGTCCGAATCAATGATCACAGACTAAGAACGCAACATCCTTATTTCTTCTGTCTGTGTGACCCACATCGTGTGGGCCTCAACTAACCATCAGTGGGGGATGAAGAAAACCCCCACTGATGGAAGTTTCACTTTATTTGCAGTTGGTATTACGGTTGGTTTGGTTGTAGCAGGTAGTTTGACGTATTAATAGAAGAAAAAAACAAATTACCATAGACTGATGTAATAGGTCATACAATAAAGTGAATAGGTTGATATGTAAAATCATATTTTTATTAATATGTTATACAAAAAATAAATAATTTTTACACAATTAATAAAAATCGTGGTAATATGTTGATGGATAAATAATATTTACACTGTAAACAAGTTGAATTTATTGTGATTGTTTTCACAAAATAATATTTGTGCTATAATTAATGTGTTAATTATCACATATAATAAAGAAGAGCGCGTTACACCTAGGCAGTTTGCTGCTTAGTTTCATTATATAAAATATGGTATTATTTTAAGGCTTTTGTGGGAAGATACAGGAATATTAAACCAAAATTATAGTTTTCAATAGCAAAATAGAGGGCTATAATAAAAAGGTCATCCTAGGTATAATATTAAAAAAATATTTAATTTTTATTTATCTTGTCACACTTTGTGTAAAGGTTTACAAAGTTTCTCAATCTGAAGGGGTTTGGGGAATTAATATTTAAGCAATTAGCTTATTGTAAAGGAGAAATTGGATATGTCAGAAACTACTACTCAATCAAAGTCTGAACAACTGACTTCAAGCCAAGAAAAACTTGATGTGTTGGATCAGTTATTAAAACCTGAGGTTCAGGAATCCCTGACTACCTTAGTCGAACAATTGCCTAAATTGACTGAATTAGTGAATCTTTTAACTAAGTCTTATGATTTCGCTCAATCAGTGGCAACTGATGAAGTATTAAAAAATGATACGGTTGGTGCAATTACTGAATTCGCAACACCAGTAGTTGATACTGTGAAAGGTCTTGCTGCTACTGTAATCGAAGCTAAAGATCGTGCAGATGCAAACAATGAAGTAATTGGACTTTTTGGCTTATTAAAAATGATGAAAGACCCTGAAGCACAAAAGCTTTTCCGTTTTGCTAATGCATTTCTTCAAATCTCTGCAGAACGTAACAGTCAAAAATAGTTCTTTATATATTCAATCAGTTAGGACGGGGGATAAATTATGTCAAAACAAATTGTCATCTTAGGCGCAGGTTATGGCGGATTGCTAACAGCTTTAACTGTTCGTAAATATTTAAATAAAGATGAAGCTGAAGTAACAGTAGTCAACCAATACCCAACTCACCAAATTATTACAGAATTACATCGTCTTGCAGGTGGTACAATCGCTGAGCAAGCTGTTTCTATGCCATTAGAAAAGCTTTTCAAGGGAAAAGACGTTAATCTGGTCATTTCAAAAGTTGAATCTTTTTCAGTGGATAAAAAAGAAGTTAAATTAGCAAATGGTGATTTGTTATCATATGATGCTCTTGTTGTTGCTTTAGGAAGTCAAACAGGTTTCTTCGGAATTCCAGGACTTGAAGAAAACAGCATGGTTCTAAAATCAGTAAATGATGCAAACAAAATTAACGCTCATATCGAAAACCGTATTAAAGAATATGCAAAAACAAAAAATGAAGCAGATGGAACAATTGTAATCGGCGGTGGCGGATTAACTGGTGTTGAGCTAGTTGGTGAAATCGCTGATAACTTTCCTAAAATCGCTAAACAATATGGTGTAGACTTCAAAGACTTGAAAATCAAGCTTGTAGAAGCTGGACCAAAAATCCTTCCAGTGCTACCTGATCATTTAATTGAACGTGCAACAGCTAGCTTACAAGCACGTGGTGTTGAATTCTTAACAGGTCTTCCTGTAACAGGTGTTGAAGGAAATAAAATCAACTTAAAAGATGGTTCAACTATCGAAGCTAATACGTTCATTTGGACAGGTGGAGTTGCTGCTCTTCCTATTGTTGGTGAATCTGGTCTTGCAGTAGATCGTGGTAAAGCAACAATTAATGAATATCTACAATCTACATCTCATAAAGACGTATTCGTTGTCGGTGACGCATCAGTTGTATTACCTCCAGAA
The DNA here is from genome assembly GCA_963751845.1 of uncultured Bacillaceae bacterium. Taxonomy (GTDB): domain Bacteria; phylum Bacillota; class Bacilli; order Bacillales; family DSM-1321; genus Peribacillus. The sequence continues at coordinate 137,187 of CAVVWH010000012.1, read as the reverse complement.
GGCGGACGTCCATTATACGCACCAACTGCACAAGTTGCTTGGCAAATGGGTGAAGCTTGTGGCTTTAACTTATTCGCATACTTGAATGATCAAAAAATGGATAAGTTTAGTGCTATTAATTCTGGTACACTTGCTAGTCTCGGACGTAAGGATGGAGTTGCTACAGTTGGTGGTAACAATACTCCACTTAAAGGTTTACCAGCAACATTAATGAAAGAAGCAAGTAATATTCGTTACTTATCACATATTAAAGCGTTGTATGCTTTAGCTTATTAATACTTTAAAAATATGCTTTATCTACTTACACCCTCTATATCAAAAAGAGGGTGTTTTTGATATTATCAGAATTTATATGTAATGAAGAGATCATTCCTAATTTGACTTTATAATTAAGTTTGTTATACTCATCATTATGTTTAGTCAAACGTTTGCACAATTGTTCTTACTTACTAATGTGTAAAAATATATTCGTCTATGAATCCTTATGTTACAGGTCTGTTAACTAAAATGCAATGAAAAATATGTGACAATACTTTTTTAGATAAAATTTATATTGTTACATTATTCTCTGAAACATGACATTTGTCATGTTGATGATTTGACGGGTATAACTATCATTGTCTTAGTATTCTTTCTATACTTAAATATAGAAGAAAGAAGCTTTTAGGAGGCTCAAATGAGTAAACAAAGTCAAATTAATCTAAAAAAACAAATTTCTCCATTTGAAAAGTCAAATACAAAAACGAGTATTAAGCAATTATTTAACACCATTCCACCATTTATTTTGCTGTGGATTGGAGCTTATGTAAGTTTAGAGATTTCTTATTGGCTTAGTTTAGGACTTTCCATTATAGCTTCAGGTTTTGTGATCCGGATTTTTATCATTTTCCATGATTGTTGTCATCAGTCCTTTTTTAAAAGTCGAAAGGTAAACGATATCATGGGGACAATTAGTGGAATCATTACCTTGTTTCCATATGAAAAGTGGAAACGTGCTCATTCTATACATCATGCTACGAGTAGCAATTTGAATAAACGCGGGACAGGTGATATTTGGATATTAACTGTTGATGAATATTTGGCAGCTCCTTTTTCACTTCGTCTGAAGTATCGATTGTATCGTAATCCGCTTGTCATGTTTGGTTTAGGTCCTATATATCTTTTCTTAATAACTAATCGTCTTAATCGAAAAGGTGCACATAAGAAAGAGCGAATGAATACCTATGTGACAAATGTTTCGATTATCCTTTTATATACACTTTTGATTTTGATTATTGGTTGGCAAGCATTTTTATTGATTCAACTTCCCATCTTGTTTGTTTCAGGTATGCTAGGGATTTGGTTGTTTTATGTGCAACATCAGTTTGAGGATTCTTATTTTGAGGATGAAGAGAAATGGGATTATGTAAAGGCTGCGATTGATGGTAGCTCCTATTATAAACTTCCGAAGCTGTTACAATGGGTAACAGGTAGTATAGGTTTCCATCATGTCCATCATCTTAGTCCGAAAGTGCCGAATTATAATCTTGAAAAAGTGCATGATAGTACACCACTTTTACAAGAAGCGACAACGATTACGCTGCGTTCTAGTTTAAAAGCTCTTCGTTTCCGTTTATGGGATGAAAAAAGTAAGACCTTTGTAAGTTTTCAGGAGATCAAGCCGGTGTTAAAGAAGATAAGCTTACAGAAAAGACGACCAAGTTTTCAAGAGAAATAGTAAACTCGACAATAGATGGCTTAATAAGTATAAGTCAAAGGTAGTTTCAATAATCGTTTAGATATACACTTATAATCTTATAAATAAGAAAACCATTCTTCTTGAATGGTTTTTTAGTGTGGTTATCGATTAAAATGGAAGGAAAGGAGAGGGTACCCGCTCATGAAAAAATGGCTTCATATTCTACCAACAAGTACGGGTCTTAGACCTTATGTTTGGATTATTTTTTGTATTTTACCTTTTTACTTTCTCTTTAAATCGTCTTCAAAACTATTAATAGTGATTGGAATTGTGATGATTCTTTTGTTTTTTGTTGCTTTTCGATTAGCCTTTGCTTCAAAAGGATGGCGTGTGTATTTTTGGATTTCTGTACAAATCCTGATTTCACTTGCTATGACAAATTTTTTTGGTTATATTTATTTTTCTTTATTCCTTGCATCATTTATTGGGAACATCAAAAATAAGGCGGGTTTTTATACGTCGTATATCATTCTTATTGTTAGTACTGTGCTTGCTGTGAATTTAGGTTTCTTTTTTCAGCCAAAAATACTTGTACCTCAAATTCCATTTGTTCTGATTAGTTTAATTGGCGTCATTTTGCTTCCATTTAACACATACAATCGCAAAAAAAGAGTACAGCTTGAAGAACAGTTAGAGGATGCGAATAAAAAAATTTCTGAACTGATAAAAGTTGAGGAACGTCAGCGAATAGCTCGAGATCTGCATGATACATTGGGACAAAAACTCTCATTAATTGGATTAAAAAGTGATTTAGCAAGCAAATTAGTTTTGATTAAACCAGAACAGGCTCAAAATGAGATTAAAGATATTCAACAAACGGCAAGAATGGCTTTAAAGGAAGTCCGTGAAATGGTTTCAGACATGCGTGGCGCGAAAGTAGAAGAAGAAATTATTCGTATTGGTCAAATATTGAAGGCAGCAGAGATAAAGTTTGAATTTGATGGGATTGTTCCGTTGATTAATACTCCCCCTCTTATTGAAAATGTATTAAGTATGTGCTTAAAAGAGGCGGTCAACAATATCGTTAAGCATAGCATGGCCACTTCATGTAAGGTGACTATTAAACAGCTGCCAACTGAGTGGTATATTAAAATAGAAGATAACGGGATTGGTAATCAGCAAAACGATGGATTTTTGACTGGAAATGGACTCCGAGGAATGGAAGAACGATTAGAGTTCGTAAATGGCTGTTTAGATATTGAAACAACAAATGGTACGACGCTCGTTGTAAGGATACCAAATGTGATTAAACAAGTAGAGAGGGAGGGGTCAGTGTGATTCGAATTGTACTTGCCGAAGATCAACGGCTGTTACTAGGGGCTTTAGGTTCTCTTTTAGATTTAGAAGAAGATATGGAGGTTGTTGGTAAAGCGAGCAATGGAGAAGAAGCATTAGCCCTAGTAAAACGATTGCAACCAGATATCTGTATTATGGATATTGAGATGCCAGTGAAAAGCGGGTTAGACGTAGCGGAGGAATTGAAAGGGCAGGGCTGCAGGATTATTATTCTCACTACTTTTGCGCGGACAGGCTATTTTGAACGTGCACGAAAAGCGGGAGTAAGTGGATATTTATTGAAGGATAGTCCCAGTGAAGAATTGGCAAATTCTATTCGAATAATCATGGATGGACGTCGTATATATGCCCCAGAATTGGTGGATATGGCATATGAAGAGGAAAATCCTCTAACGGAGCGAGAAAATCAAGTGTTAGGTTTAATCGCTGACGGAAAAAATACAAAGGAAATAGCCAAAGAACTTTGTTTAACTACGGGAACTGTGCGAAATTATATATCTATCATTTTTGATAAGCTAGATGTTAGCAATCGAGTAGAAGCGATTGTCCGTTTTAAAGAAAAAGGATGGTTTAAATAAAGATAGGGGTTGGTTTAAATGCAAAAGGCTACATTTGCAGGAGGTTGTTTTTGGTGTATGGTTACACCATTTGATGAATTGCCAGGGATTGAAGGGATTATGTCTGGTTATACAGGTGGACATCTTGAAAATCCAACGTACGCTGATGTCAAAACAGGAGAGACGGGACATTATGAAGTCGTTCAAATTACATACGATCCTACTATTTTTCCATATGAGAAATTATTAGAATTATATTGGCAGCAAATTGATCCTACGGATGCAGGAGGTCAGTTTCATGACCGGGGAAGTCAATATCGAACGGCTATTTTTTTTCATAATGAAGAACAACATAAGCTTGCATTAGCTACAAAGGAGAAAGTAGCCTCAAGCGGTATATTTCAAAAGCCGATTGTGACAGAAATTCTACCTGCTCAAGTTTTTTACCCTGCTGAAGAGGAGCATCAAGATTACCATAAGAAAAATAAAGCACATTATAAAGAGGATCGACGAAAATCAGGTCGTGACGAATTTATCGAAGGGCATTGGAAAAAATAAAGTGAACTGACTAAATATTCTGTAGTAATTCATTCTTTATTCATACTTTCTTCACATATTTAGGATTAAAATAAAAGAGAGAATGTCTTATGGATTAAAGGGGTAGGTTTAATGAAAATGTTAAAGTTTGCTTTCTTTTTCGTTGCTTTCTTTTTTTTCTTGCCTGCCGCGACTCAAGCAGCATCGTTGCAAGATAAAATTGAAAGGGCTTTACCAGGTGAAACCATTGAAATACCAAAAGGGGTGTATGAGGAGAATCTTGTTCTGACTAAGCCAATTACACTAAAGGGTCAAGGCGAGGTGATTATCCGTTCGGATAAGGAAAAGCCGGCTATTACGATAAAAGGAAAAAATGTATCAATAAAAAATGTGAAAGTGGAATATGAAGGAGAAGATAAGAAAGCTACTGCCATCTACATAACAGGGACAGGGCATCAATTATCCGATTTTGAAGTTAAAACAACACGTTTTGGAATTAAGCTTGATCATGCAAGTGACAGTAAGATTCAAGATGGATTAATTATGGGTCAATGGAAAGGGAATGGAGTAGATTTATGGAAATCTAGCCATAACACCATTCAAAAGATGAATATTGGTAATATGGAAGATGGCATTTATTTAGAGCAAAGTCATAAAAATACGTTAACCAAAAACAATATTCAATTGTCTCGATATGGTATGCATCTTATGTATTCTGACGATAATGTCTTAAAGGATAATATTTCCTACTATAATATGACAGGGACTATGCTGATGAAAGTAGATCGAGTACAGGTTGTCGGAAATGATTTATCCTATAATAGTAGTAATGTAAATTCACAAGGATTACTGATTTATTATATGAAGGATAGTCTAATTGCTAATAATACGTTGACAGCAAACCGACTCGGAATGTATATAGAAACTTCTGAAAACAATCAAATGGAGTACAATCAAGTTAAAGATAACTTTATCGGAGTTCAGTTTAAAAAAGCAAACGATAATCAATTAACTAATAATACGTTTGTGGGAAATGTTAATGAAGCTCAGGCCATAGAGAGTTCTAATAATCGTATTGACCATAACTATTGGGATGCAGCGTCAAAGCTTGATATGAAGGGGAATGGTGAGAGTGTTATTCCATTTACAGCAGATCCCTACTTTTTAACATTAACAGCAGATGTCCCTGAATTTCAATTATTCTTTCAAGCGCCAGGTGTCACGCTTTTACAAAGAATGTTAAAAAGCCCCGCAAATCAAGTTTTAACTGATGAAACACCGTTGATGAAACCGACAGTAGCTGTGGAAAAAGAACAATCATCTATTGCTGCTTTATGGACTATGAGTGTTATCATGATTGTGATAAGTATTATTTTATACATAGCTGGGAGGAAAAGGACATGAAACAAAAGGTAGTAAGTTTTCTACTGATTGTGGGCGTAATAACTATTCTTGCTGCATGTGGCGATAAAGAAGTTAAGCCAGTGGCTATTAACGAAGAAACCGATATTTGTGCAACTTGCAATATGCAGGTTGTCGATAATCAGTTTGCTACTCAAATTATTTTGGAAAATGGTAAGTCACTTGTGTTTGATGATATTGGCTGTATGTATACATGGGTTGACAGTAATAAGAATCAAAAAATCGATACTGAATTTGTTCGTGATTATAACGATAAAGAATGGGTTAAAAAAGAAGATGCTACCTATGTATATAATCCATCTGTGATTACACCAATGGCTTATAATGTGATTTCATTTACAGACAAAGCGGATGCAGAAAAGTATGTCGCCAATAATGAAGGAAGTACTTTGCTGACTGCAAGTGAATTAGATACACATAAATGGGAATCGAATAAGGATATGATGAACAAAAACGGTGCAACAGAACATACTCATTCTGAAGATGGAATGAAAAAATAAGCTGATTTTAGCTTTCAAAAGGATAGAGTAGGTCAAGTGGAAAGAGGGGGGGCATAGCTGCGTCACCCTTTTTTCATAGGCTTATCCCGCCTTAACGAGCAGTAAGACCCCCACCTCAAGATTCTGAGTATCCAAAGAAGATAGGTGGGGAATCAACAGCACGTATTGTGTCCAAATCAATGAACACAGACTAAGAACGCAACATCCTTATTTCTTCGGTCTGTGTGACCCACATCTTGTGGGCCTCAACTAACCATCAGTGGGAGATGAAGAAAACCCCCACTGGTGGAAGTTTCACTTTATGGTTTTCTTACTAGGGGGAATATTAGTCATGTGGAATATTTGGCGTTCTGAGTTACGGATGACAGTACGACAACGATCTTATTATTCATTTTTAATTCTTTGGGTTGCTGTTTTATCCTTGCTTTTTTTACTGCAAAGTAGTGCACCATCCTTAACAGGCTATACAAATACAACGGGAACTGTTGTAAATGTGGCTTTATATATTATCCCGCTATTTATGCTTATTATAGGTGCATTTTCGATTGCGAATGAAATGGAAAATGGACAATGGCGATTATTAAGTACCTATCCATTGTTTACACTTTCCTATGTTATCGGGAAAGTAGGTGGACAATTTACGGCGCAATTGATTGTGTTTACTTTTAGTTATGGGATTAGTATGGCCATTAGTTTGCTAACTGGCGGCGGTTTTTCATTGGAATGGTTATGGGCAATCTATCGTTTTTCCGTTCTATTAATGTTTTATTTTCTTGTAATAGGAGTGGCAATCGGTTCATTTGTAAAAACGAGATGGCAAGCACTGTCCATATCTGTCATACTGTGGTTTTTCTTAATTATGATTTGGCCAACGGCATTAATTGGTGTGTTAGGCTTAGTGCCTTATACTTGGATTGCTCCACTCATGAAGGCACTATTATACTTAAACCCTGCTGAATATATTAGAGTTAATTTTGTTGTTAATCTGGATGCAGGTGCTGTGTTTGGACAAGCTTATGATTCGCTTATTTCTTTCATGGAAACGCCTATTTCTGCCATGATTGACGTGATTTATTTTATCGTTTTTTTAGTGGCCATGTTGTTATTTTCAATGGGAATGCTTGAATGGAGGAAGAGACGATGACGGTATTGAAGGTAAGGAGTGTTTCAAAGGTTTATAAAGAAAAAACGGCATTGTATCCTTGCTCTTTCGAGGTTGATAAAGGTACTTGCGTCGTCTTATGTGGCGGTAATGGGGCAGGAAAAAGCACCTTGCTACAAATTTTGACTGGAATTAGTGCACCGACGGCAGGTACTACTTTCATTCATGATATGGAAATAAAGACCGCTCGTGAAAGTTATTTGAAAGAAATTGGTTTCATGCCAGATGATTTCCATGCTCAAGAGATGATGACTGTAGAGGAATTTTTAAGTTTCTATGGGGCCTTTCGTAAAGTAAAAAAGGAACGAATTCATGAAGTATTAGAGTTAATCGGATTAGAAGAGAACCGACGTAATCTAGTGAAAAGTCTTTCAAAAGGAATGCACCAAAGACTTTTATTTGGTCAGGCCATTCTTGCAGAGCCGACCGTACTGTTTATGGATGAACCAACCAACGGACTTGATCCGAATTGGGTAAACCGTTTTGTGGACATTTTTAATGAAATAAAGAAAAAAGGTACCATTATCGTATTTTCAACCCATATGATGGATGTGGCTGCTGAAACTGGGGATATTATTATGTTTATGAAACAAGGTGAGGTCATTGAAACGATTGTTAATGATGGGGATGTAGATGAAACAACGATGAGATTATTAAAGCTTCACCGTCATTGAACTACCCCTCCTTACCAACCTTATTACGGTTCGCTTGAAGAAGGGGATTCCTTCGAAAAAAGACACATGCTATAGGCATATGACCGTATCCCGTTCAACTAGGATACGGTTTTTCCACTTTTCAACTTCGACAAACTTTTTACTTCCAAGTCTGAAAGCGACCCTGGTAAGAAGAATTCACCTGTTAGGCGAAACTTGTCTATATCAAAAAGCTCTGAAAGGTAGAACGAGTGCGTACGTATCTCTTTCAGCATTTTTGTAACATACTTCCACTGCACCCAATGATGAGTACCAACTATCTTCTCTGGTAGTAGTGAACTCAACACTGGTGGAAGTTTTTCTTTGAATCCCATCGCCCTACGAGCGATCACAAAACTCGCTGCCTCGTGAATGGAGATTCCAAAACGTTTCATATATTTCATTTTTCCAATTTGACTTGTGTAGGCAGGATTCACTTCAAAAACGGCAATGCCCATTTTTTCAGCCCTCGATTTAATTGCCGAAATCATTTTGTTATAAGCAAACATGCTCATTTTGAAGTTTGCCTTTTTGTTCCCATATCGATTAGAAGCCTTTGAAGTTGTAGTGTCTAATTTTTCTATCGCAATAGGTTTATTTCTCTTCGAAGCAATGTTGACTAATTCAATTGCTTCAGTCTCGATAATTTTTGTAATTTGACCTGATGTTTTATTGTAAATATCAAAGTCTAAAGAAAAAGAAGAGACGAGTTGTCCTTTAGCATTCATATCTGAAATAGCAAAATGGTCTGTATTGCAATCAATCCCAATAATTCCATCTGTTTTCGAAAAATTGATATACTCCTTTTCTTCTTCATTCACGATACATTTGAAAATATAGTATTCTCCATGGTCTTCCATTGACCAACCGATAGGTCTTCCGAATTTTTTCTTATCCTTACAGTTCATTTGTCTTTGAATGGCAGCTTCAACTTTTTCTTGACCGTAAGGGAATATTAGATTCTCTATTTGTATATTTACGCCTGATGGCGTGTTGAATCTCAATATTTTTTCATCTGAGCTGTATTTAAATACGAAGTTGCCTGAACCAGAATCTTTGCGGCCAGAAATCATCATTTGATTGTAGCGAGAGCGATCCCATTTTCGAGCCCAAGCTGAATGATCATTTACATATTCATCTTTCGTATATTGAGATTTGAACAACTTTTTTGATCCAAAAACGACACTTGAAATCTTCGTTTTTAAACTGTTTAATTCTTTTTCGACTCGATTTTGTTTAAAAATTAAAAAACCAATTCTATTTTCTAGTTTCTTAATTTCTTTATCCAAAAAGCCATGCTCAAAATGATAAGCATGGTAATACAAGTCTGTTTTCCTTTTAAATTGCACAACAAAAAAGTTTCCCAACATCTTAATATTCGAGTTCTTAGGGAAAGAGTGCTGACCACTTACAAAAGACTTTTTAATCTTTGTCAATGTTGTTAGTCGAGACTTTACTTTTTTAATTTTACTCTTAACAGATTTAACCTGTTCTTCTTTATTTTTTTTGTATAGTTTGTTTAACTCAATTAAGCTCTGTTGAATAGCACTCGCCTCTTGAACAACGCTATTAGCATAATAATCATCCAGACTAAAAAGATCCTTTACCGTAAGATGCATGGACTTAGAACGTTTGCTTTTGCCAGAACGCTTTTCTTTTATAGATGTACTGAATGCAAATTGTTTGGCACGATTGAAAACCAGAATGGCATGGGCAATGGCTTCACGATATTCTTTTGAGAGTATATTTTTATAGACTCTTACAGAAAAATAGGCTTTCGTTACCATCACTCATGCTCCTTTCGTGCTATTATTACTTCTATTATAACAGAATGTACGTTCCTATATCTACTAAATCAATTCGAAAATAAAAACATAGCTTAATACACTTAAAGAATGGCTTGAAGTTTTCTTCAGGTCATTCTTTCTTTTCTGTCGTTTTTAAGAAGTACCATAATCTAAATGCGATTTGGTCTGCTTATTAATAAGTTATTTCTTATGTTTCTCCATAGAAACGGAGCTACTTATTTTAACTTCACAGGACATGTTTGTGTGTCGTGATGTTCATACGACATTGAACAGGTAGATTGAACTTTATTACTGAATTTCTGACTTTAATTTCTCCAATAAATCTTTCATATGCTCGGCCTCTATATAACGTCCATTTACCATTGCATACGCTGCTTTCTTGCAAGAGTCACAGTGGCTTAGACATTCATATTCTTTGTATTGAATTTGTGGATGCTGCAGAAATTCCTTGAAAGCTATCGTCATTTTTTCATCTAAATAACGATCTAGATTCTTTTCGCAAAATTGTATGGTAGTTACCTTTTTGGTGGAAAATAACTTTTGTACAAATCGTTTCATTCAATCGCAACCTTATCATTATAAATTGATATCTAATTGATTTCATCATAAAAGGCGATAAGTCATGTGTTTCTAATATTTTATCATGGAAGATAATGGGTGTGAAATAGAATGATGTGGACAACATAATTAATGAGAATAGTTTTCAATTACTTATTGACAATAGGTAATTAACTGATAAAATAATTATTGTGGATTGTAAATGATAATGAATTTCATTTACAATACAACTTTGAAGATAATAATATATTTGTCTATTACATATTTCATTGATTGTTATACTGTTTTTAAATCAAAGTAAGGTAGGCCGATAACATGAAACTAAGATATTTACTAATTGCTTTAATACTTTTATCATTCACCTCATTGTTTATCGGGGTAAAGGATATTTCTCCATTGGAAGTCCTGAATTTGAATGATGATAAAGTCCAAATCATGTTGCAAAGCCGCTTCCCTAGATTGATTACGATTATCATTGCTGGTGCTGTGATGAGTATCGGCGGGTTAATTATGCAACAATTAAGCCACAATAAATTTGTCTCGCCAACAACAGCAGGTACAATGGATTCTGCAAGACTAGGACTTCTGATTGCGATGATTCTTTTTCCAACTGCAGCGCTCCTGCCAAAAATGTTGATTGCATTTGTTTTTTCACTAGTTGGGACATTAATTTTCATGAGGATTTTGAATAAGGTGAAATACAAAGATGCCATTTTTATCCCATTAGTAGGTTTAATGTTTGGTAATATAATCGGATCGATTTCGACATTCTTTGCTTACAAGCATGACTTAATTCAAAGTTTAAATACATGGTTACATGGAGATTTTTCAATGGTGATGTCGGGAAGGTATGAACTCATCTATTTGAGCATTCCATTACTCATTCTTTCCTATCTATATGCAAATAAATTTACCGTTGCTGGAATGGGTGAGGAATTTGCGGTTAATCTAGGGCTTAACTATAAATTTGTCGTGAATTTTGGATTAATCATTGTAGCCCTTTCTACTACAGTTGTTTTACTGATCGTGGGCACTATCCCGTTTGTAGGTTTGATTATTCCTAATATTGTTTCGTTATATTCAGGAGATCATTTGAAAAAAAATCTTTCTCACACAGCCGTTTTAGGGGCAGTGTTCCTATTATTTTGCGATATTTTAGGCCGAATTATTATGTATCCATTTGAAATTCCTATTGGTCTAATCGTCGGAGTTATTGGTAGCACTATTTTTATCTATTTGATTGTGAGGAGAAAGTCATATGAATAATACTTTAAAAGTTATCTCACTCGCAGTTGTTGCAGTTATCTTGACTGCTTTATATCTTTTTTGGGATCTTGGAGCAAATTGGGATTATGCCCTTCCTAGAAGAGTGATCAAAATTATCACGATTATTGTTGTGGGGTGTGCCATTGCTTTTTCAACTGTTATTTTTCAAACAGTGACAAATAATAAAATATTAACTCCTAGTATTCTAGGGCTAGATTCGATGTATATGTTGATTCAAACAGCAGTCATTTTCCTTCTTGGTTCAACACATGTGCTTGTTTTAAACAAAAATCTAAACTTCATTATTACATTAGTCATCATGCTACTATTTGCTCAGCTATTGTTTGGATTTATGTTAAAACCGGGTAGAAATATTTTCTTTCTATTATTAGTAGGAATTATTCTTGGAACATTATTTTCAAGCTTGTCTTCATTTATGCAAGTGCTGATTGATCCTAATGAATTTCAAATAGTGCAAAATAAAATGTTTGCTAGTTTCAATAATGTAAATACGGATTTGCTACTAATCTCTATTCTTTTAATGGTCATTGCGACAGCGTATTTCATGAGATATATGAAATTTTTAGATGTCATGTCGCTTGGGCGTGAACAGGCAGTAAATCTAGGCGTTGATTATGATTATGTGACAAAAAGAATATTAGTCGTTGTCACCATCCTAATTTCTGTAGCAACAGCTTTGGTTGGCCCTATCACATTTTTAGGTCTTTTAGTTGCCAATGTGGCTTATCAATTTATTCATTCATATAAGCATAGCATCATTATTCCAAGTAGCATGCTAATAAGTGTAGTGGCCTTAGTAGGTGGACAATTTCTTGTGGAACGGGTTTTCACCTTTTCAACAACCATCAGCGTCATTATCAACTTTATTGGGGGACTGTATTTCATTTATCTGCTATTAAAGGAGAATAAATCATGGTAGAAGTTAAACATTTATTTAAAAAATATCATCATAAAACTGTTGTGGAAGATGTATCTCTTACTATTAAAAAAGGGAAAATCACATCATTTATTGGACCAAATGGAGCAGGGAAAAGTACAGTTCTTTCCATGATTAGTCGACTCATTGCGAAAGATTCTGGAGAAGTACTGATTGATGGAAAGGAAATGAGTTCGTTTAAAAGTAATGAATTGGCTAAAAAGATATCGATTTTAAAGCAGTCGAATACGGTTAATATTCGTTTAACTATTAGAGAGTTAGTTGCATTTGGCCGTTTTCCCTATTCACAAGGAAAACTATCAAAAGAAGATTGGCGCTTTGTAGATGAAGCTATTGAATATATGGAACTTACAGAGATGCAGCATATGTATCTTGATCAGTTAAGTGGGGGGCAGCAGCAACGTGCTTATATTGCTATGGTTATTGCCCAAGATACGGAGTATATCCTACTAGATGAACCATTAAATAATTTGGATATGAAGCATTCAGTACAAATTATGAAGGTATTACGGAGATTAACGGATGAATTGGGGAAAACAGTTGTAATTGTCATTCATGATATTAATTTTGCTTCCTGTTATTCTGATTATATTGTCGCTCTTAAGGATGGAAAAGTGGTTCATGATGGTGAGACTGATGAGGTAATCGATTCTATAAAATTGAAGGAAATTTACGATATGGATATTGAAATTCAACAAATCAATAATAAAAAAATCTGTGTGTACTTCACTTAATGTGATTTAGTATTTTCATTTGATACAAGAAATCATATTGAAATCCACCTAAAAAAGTGACTTTTTTTCTATTATATATCAAGATTGGTTGGGCCCAATACTAGATGTCAATCTAAGATTGAATGGAAAAGTATATGTGGGAATTTCGAATGATTTTAGGTCAAATGGGTAATTTAAAATATAAAAAATATAGGGCAGGGTGAGAAGATGAAGAAAAAAATATCATTATTTCTTTTAATTGCGATGCTCTCTATCGTAACTGCAGCTTGTGGAGCTAGTGATGAGAAAGAGACAGCAACAAAAGATACAAATGCAAAGAATGAAGAAGTTAGTAATGAAATGAAGGTAACACATGAATTAGGGGAAACAACGGTTACTAAGAATCCAGAAACGGTTGTTGTATTTGATATGGGTACTTTAGATACATTAGATCAATTAGGTATTGAAGTAGCTGCGGTTCCTCATGATGGGCTTCCTAGCTACCTTTCAAAATATGAAAGCACAACAACAAATGCAGGTGGATTAAAAGAACCTGATTTTGAAGCGATTAGCGAATTAGCACCAGATTTAATTATCATTTCTACTCGTCAAGCAGAGGCTTACGATCAATTAAGCGAAATTGCACCTACTGTATATGTAGGGATTGATAATGCAAATTATGTAGAGTCAGTTAAAAAGAACTTAACGCTTATCGGTGACATTTTTGGTAAAGAAAAAGAAGTAGCAGCTGAATTAACTACAATTGAGGAAAAAATAAATGCATTAAAAACTTCAGTTCCTACTGATAAAAAAGGGTTAGTGGTTCTCGCATCTGGTGGTAAAATTAGTGCATTTGGTCCTCAATCACGCTTTGGTTTCATTCACGATGTATTTGGTGTACCAGCGGTTGATGATAAATTAGAAGTATCACAGCATGGCCAAAGCATCTCACCAGAATATATTGCCGAAAAAAATCCTGATTACTTGTTTGTAGTGGATCGTGATGCGGTGGTTAGTGAGGGTGGATCAACAGCTAAGGCAACAGTAGAGAATGATATTGTAAAGAGCACAAATGCTTTTAAAGAAGGAAAAATTATTTATCTAGATCCAAACTACTGGTATCTTTCTGGTGGTGGCCTCGAGTCTTTAGTTAAAATGATTGAGGATGTTCAAAAAGCTGTGAAGTAATGCGTAAATCGAAAAACTGCTTGGTATCGTATATTAAATGATACCAAGCAGTTTTTTGATTTATGGGCTATGCTCATAAGTGGGAAGGTCTCGATTTCACACTTATAAGCTAATATCAAATGGTGATATAATTATGGGATGTAAGCACTTTTCTTACCAAGCTCGCTGATTTTTTTCCAAATTCATGAACAGTATAGCTTTTTTCAAACAAGTTGTTTATAATGATTAACATCTGAAAAGAATAGTTTTCTTATTTACTTGTTGAAGTAATATTTATTGGATAGTTTGCGAATGATTGTATATAGTAAGAGGGGATGTATTTAACTATAAAAATGGAGTCATGATTATGATAGTCCTTTCATAACCTACTAAAAGTGCATGAAAAGTAGATGACATGCATCGATCCATATTAACAGTCATTTACAATTGCAAATTGAACGGAGAAATGCTATTATTAGTTTTATGTTTTTTATTTGGTATTACATTGTATTAGTAGGTAATTACATTACCACTAGATTAATAGAGGTGAAATCATGAATAACTTTATTAAAAGAAGCCAGCAGTTTTTATCTAACAAACTAATTGGCTTTTTCTTAATGGCAGTCATCATGTTTTGGATTAAGACGTATATTGGATATCGTGTTGAATTCAGTTTAGGGGTAGAAAATAAACTACAACAATTTCTATTGCTTTTGAATCCTTTGAGTTCAGCTATATTATTCTTTGCATTAGCTTTTTTAGCTAAAGAGAAAAAAAGCTTTAAGTGGATTGTTCGTTTGAATCTTATCCTATCTTTGTGGCTGTTTTGTAATATTGTGTATTATCGTTCGTTTACGGACTTTATTACCTTGCCAACATTAACAGCATTTCGCAACGCAGGAGACATGGGTTCTAGTGTGTTAGCTCTATTTAGAGCATATGATATTTTTTATTTTTTAGATACCATTATTTTGTATATTTTATATAAAGTTAATGTAAAGAAAATGGTAATTGTAAAGCCGAAACGTCGGATCATTGCCTTAGTATTTATAACTGGAATTGCCGTTTTTGTAGTAAACTTGGGGCTGGCAGAGTCAGATCGACCACAATTATTATCAAGAACATTTGACCGTAACTATATTGTAAAATATTTAGGTCTTTATAATTACACAATATATGATGCTGTTCAAAACACGAAAACATATGCTCAACGTGCAACGGCAAGTAGCTCAGATATTACCGATGTTGTCAACTTTACAAAGGCAACAGATGCAAAGCCAAATCCAAAGTATTTTGGTGTGGCAAAAGGGAAGAATGTTATTTATCTTCACTTAGAGTCTATGCAAAATTTCTTGATTAATTATAAGTTGAATGGTGAGGAAGTTACACCATTTTTGAATTCACTAGCATCTAGTAAGGATTTTATGCATTTTGATAATTTTTTCCATGAAGTAGGACAAGGGAAAACAGCAGATGCTGAGTTTATGCTAGAAAACTCCCTGTTTGGTTTACCTCAGGGAGCGGCATTTACAACTCAATCACAAAATACGTATCAAGCAGCACCAGCTATTTTACACCAACATGGTTATACAACAGCCGTATTCCATGGAAACTATAAATCGTTCTGGAATCGGGACAAAATGTATAAAGCATTAGGCTATGATAAATTTTTTGATGCTGAATATTATGATATGAATGAAGAAAATACAGTAAGTTATGGGTTGATGGATAAACCATTCTATGAGCAAACTATTCCTAAACTAGAAACGTTGCCACAGCCTTTTTATACAAAGCTAATTCCTGTATCAAACCATTTTCCATATGAGATGAATCAAGAGTTAGCAACGATTGATAAGGCAGAAACAGGTGATGCTTCTGTTGATAGCTATTTCCAAACAGCTCGTTACGCGGATGAGGCACTTAAAGAATTATTTGCCTATTTAAAGAAATCAGGTCTGTACGATAATTCTGTTATTGTGATGTATGGCGATCATTATGGTATTTCAGATAATCATATAAAGGCTATGTCGCAAATTATGGGTGAAGATGTTGGCGTGTTTGAAAATGGTCAATTACAACGTGTACCACTACTAATTCATGTTCCAGGTGTTAAAGGCGGCACGATGCACCAATTTGGAGGACAAATTGATCTACAACCAACCTTACTTCATTTATTAGGTATTGATACAAGTGATTATGTTCACTTTGGAACAGATTTATTATCTAAAGATCATAATGAAGTAGTTCCTTTCCGTAATGGTGACTTTGTGACACCGAAAGTATCTTTATTTAAAGGAACATACTATGATACTAAAACAGGTGAAGTACTTGAACCAACTAAAGAGTTAACAAATATTAAGTCACTTGTTGAAATGAAGCTGCATCTTTCAGATAAAGTCGTTAACGGTGATTTGCTCCGTTTTTATAATCCAGATGGATTTGTGAAAATAGATCCAAGTGATTATGACTATACATTTAAAGAAGATGAGAACACAACAACACCATCTACATCAGATACTTCTGTTAAACAATAATATGAGAAAATACAAAAGAGTCCGGAAAATATTCTGGACTCTTTTTTTCATGTATATTATGAACTTTTTTAGCTACCTCGATCAGTTTAAGGCACTTTACGCTTTTGTCATTTGTTCGATATATTTTCTAATTTCTTCAGGTTTACCTGCAATTGTATCTTCTCGTATTTGATCTTTAGCCATTTTTTCTTTTGCCTTCGTGAGAATTTCTTTGGCATGATTTTGTGGTACGACTACAACGCCGTCTGCATCTCCTACAATAATATCGCCAGGATAGACAGCAACGCCACCGCATGAAATCGGTATATTAATATCACCCACGCCTGCTTTACCACTTGATGCAACAGTTGTTCCTCTTGAAAATACAGGAAAGTTTAATTCCTTAATCGCGAGGATATCACGAATCACACCATCTACGACTAAAGCACGGATACCCATAGTTTGCATCAAACCTACGACAAAATCTCCGGCAATAGCTCGATATGTATCTCCTTTGCTATCTACTATGAGTACATCGCCTGGTGTTGCGGCGCCAATCGCTTTAAGCACGGCACGATTATCATTAATAGGTAATTGAACGGTTAAAGCAGGACCAGCGAAATGATAATGCTCCTTTAATGGTTTAATGGCGGAATGTAAATTGTTTAATCCATTGAGCACATCAGAAATAGCTGTAGTAGGGACTTCTTGAAATTCTGTAATTATATTTTTCATATTTTCTATTCCTCCTATTTACTGTTATATAACAATTATACTATTTTAAAGGAAAGTTGGAAGATATTTCTTTGCTAATGGCTATGTTAAATGCTACTGTTGACATTTTGAGAAGATGGCTCCAAGCCCTTCGTTTTCCGCGGGCAAGCGCCAAGCATCCTCGTCACTTCATTCCTGTTAAGGTCTTGGCTTTCTCGCTATCCCGCAGGACATTGATTAAGCTTCCTTGAATCTGCCCACGCACGAAGGAAATGCGGTAGCATTTTCGAGGAGTCTACGGGCTTTCCGCCTTCCATTTCTGTTAAAAAATCAACAATCATGTTTAACATAGTCTTGTTATTAAAAAACTAGCTGGGATCAAATGTAATTTCGTTAATCATACGGAATTCCTTTCTGATTTTTATCCCAAAATTGTAAATAAATCTATAGCAAGGTCAACCCATTATAATGAATAGACACTACGGTCTGTACAAACAATATAAGTAAATTTGTAAGGGGTGATTATGTTGAAATATAAAATTGTAACAAGTGTAGCACTAGCATTATTAGTGGCAGGATGTGGTGCAAATAATGATAATGATAATGGGACGACGAAATGTTGGATTAAACACGAATACTACGCAAACTCCTAATTCTCCATTAAATGTGAATGAAGTGAATTATCGAGCAAACAACGGAATGAATAATGTAAGAAACGTTGGAAACAGAAATTTCAATGATAATGATTTTACATTATCTGATGATATAGCAAATCGGGTTGCAGGTATGAAGGAAGTGAAAAGTGCAAGAGTTTTAATCACTGATCATACTGCATATGTGGCTGCCGTGCTTAACAATGACGAAGGGGGCCGTGTTTCAAAAAGAATTGAAAATAAAATTGCCGATACGGTGCGTAGTGTAGATAAATCTGTAGACCGTGTGTATGTTTCTACGAATCCTGATTTTGTCGATCGAGTCAATCGGTATGCAAATGATGTTGGAAATGGAAGACCCGTACGAGGCTTTGGTCAAGAATTTGGAGAACTTGTAAACCGTGTTTTCCCGAACCCTAGATAATATCACTAAAGAACTTACCAAAAGCAAGATGGTAAGTTCTTTTTTTATGTGGCTTTTTATAATGATAAGGTAAAATTTATGATGTAAATTTACTCTTCAATATAGTTGTG
Organism: uncultured Bacillaceae bacterium; assembly: GCA_963751845.1. Lineage (GTDB taxonomy): Bacteria > Bacillota > Bacilli > Bacillales > DSM-1321 > Peribacillus. The sequence continues at coordinate 118,399 of CAVVWH010000012.1, read as the reverse complement.
CTTTTATCTGTATAAAGTATAATGATTAAGTGTGTGTTTGACTTGAATATCGGTAAGGTCCTTAAGGGAGAGTTAGTATGCAGGAGCAAAAAAATGTATCATCACGTATTGATTTTGGATTAGTGACAATTCTGTTGTTATTATGTGTAACGAGCCTTGTAGCCATTTTTAGTGCACAATCTACAGGTCAATATACAGAAAACTTTTTAATAAAACAAATATTTTGGTATATCGTTGGTATTGGGATTATCGTTGGAATCATCACGTTAGATTCTGATCAACTAAAAAAAATCTCATGGTATGCATATGGATTTGGACTTTTTTTACTATTCATGCTTGTTATAATGCCAGAGAGTATCGTACCTTCAATAAATGGAGCTAGAAGTTGGTTTAAAATACCAGGTATCGGGTCGATCCAGCCTTCGGAATTTATGAAGGTGTTTTTGATTTTGGCTTTAGCCAATGTCATCACTACTCATCATGTAAAAAATCCAGTTAAAACGATTGAAACTGATATATGGTTGCTTGGAAAAATGGGGATTGTTACAGCTGTCCCATTATTATTAATCATGAAACAGCCTGATTTAGGTACATCTCTTGTCTTATGCGCGATTTTAGTAGGTATGGTTTTTGTTGCGGGGGTTTCTTGGAAAATTCTATTACCAATTTCTTCAGGAACAGTTTTATTTATTTCTATTATTTTTTATTTCATATTATGGCAACCAGATCTACTAAAAAAATATTTAGGAGTCAAACAATATCAGTTTGGACGTATTTATTCCTGGATTGATCCTTATAATTATTCGACTTCTGAAGGGTTTCACTTAATTAAATCATTGCTTGCTATTGGTTCCGGACAAACGACAGGAAAAGGCATTGGTGCTCGTGAAGTATACTTACCAGAAAGTCAGACTGATTTTATTTTCAGTATAATTGGTGAAGAATTTGGTTTTATTGGTTCAAGTATTGTGATTAGTCTATTTTTTCTTCTAATTTATCATCTTACTAAAACTGGAATGGAAACAAAAAATTATTTCTACACCTATATTTGTGTGGGAGTCATCAGCATGATTACCTTCCACGTATTCCAAAATATTGGAATGACTATTGGCGTTATGCCAATTACAGGTATTCCACTTCCTTTCATAAGCTATGGAGGAAGTTCTCTCATGGGAAATATGATGGCAATGGGTTTAATTTTCAGTATTCGTTATCATCATAAAAAGTTTATGTTTTAACAAAAAGGTGCAAGCAGACTAAGCAAAATAGATATGATTACTTAGGTGAAATATATAAGTGTGGTAAAAATCAGGGAGCTAATTAGAGATATTAGCTCCCTTAATTATTGGGAAAATAGTGGGCTTATTCAGTAATGTCCTTCATCGGTGTTATGAGGGACAAATGAGTGTTCAATTTGTACGGAAAAGTCCTTCACAGTTATCCTGATTTCATACCGGCTTTTGACCTTCATGGTCTTGATGAAGACCAGTTATCACGATTTCATATCGGTTTATGGTCTTCATGGCCTTGATGAAGACCAGTTATCACGATTTCATATCGATTTATGGTCTTCATGGCCTTGATGAAGACCAGTTATCACGATTTCATATCGGTTTATGGTCTTCATGGCCTTGATGAAGACCAGTTATCACGATTTCATATCGGTTTATGGTCTTCATGGCCTTGATGAAGACCAGTTATCCTGATTTCATACTGGTTTATGGTCTTCATGGCCTTGATGAAGACCAGTTATTATGATTTCATATCGGTTTTTGGCCTTCATGGCCTTGATGAAGACCAGTTATCCTGATTTCATACTGGTTTTTGACCTTCATGGCCTTGATGAAGACCAGTTATCCTGATTTCATACCGGTTTATGGTCTTCATGGCCTTGATGAAGACCAGTTATCCTGATTTCATACTGGTTTATGGTCTTCATGGCCTTGATGAAGACCAGTTATTATGATTTCATACCGGTTTTTGGCCTTCATGGCCTTGATGAAGACCAGTTATCCTGATTTCATACCAGGTTTAGGTCTTCATCACCTTGATGAAGACAGTTGTGGTGATAGAAGGACAAACGAAAGCCCATCTTATTTAGAAAAGTCCTTCATCGAAAGTGAGGAGTCAATCAGAACAAAAGTAGAAAAACTTTTATAACAATAACCAAGGCGTGAATTCCTATGTGGATTCACGCCTGAAATATTATGTGATTTACCTTTGTTGTACCCTAACTCCGTATCGGAACCCGTTTCAAACTTTCTTATTGTTTAGCTCTCCGACTAGCCCACATTGAAAAAAGGTAAAAGCCCTCATAAGGCAAAAAGCGCCACCTGGGTCTTTTCCGCTTTTCTTGATCACACGATGTGGAGTTCTTATTTGGCTTTCCTTTGTGACTAAGCCGGCTCCGCTTTTCTTATTGAATGGTGCTTGTTCCATATGGAAGTTGTGATTTATAGCCAGAAAACTGTTGATAGGATTGAGTTACTGCTTCAAGAGGAGCTTGTTCTAATCCATACCAGCCCTTTTGAAACATCAGATTATACAGTTCGCGTTGCATCAATTGTGATTCGTTTGCAATATTGGAAATGTCTTGGAATAGGACTTGATGACTCATTTCGTTTATTGCGACACTATAAGAGTTACTAAAATACTTTTCAGTTGTAAGGATGTCATTTATAAAATCTCGATCATTCATTTGCGGCGTTTTTGGAAAAGAAGCACTAGGATTTTGAATTTTTTTGTTTGGCATCAATTTTTCCTCCTACTGGTATTGCGGATTTTGATTTTGATTTAGGTGACCTAGAATCGCGTCATAATGACGCTGATGCATTTGTCCACTACGATTTATGAGTTCTGCTACTTGTGGGTCCTGACATTGAGTCGCGAAAAAATGTGCTTTTTTTGATGCTAATAAATTCCATGCGAGCATATCTGTTAAATATGAGTGATCTTTCACTGATACTACTTGCGGTGGCTGTTGAAATAATTGTGGATTACCGAATGTATTTTGCTGTTGCATGAAAATCCCTCCTACGTGTTTTTTTAAGTATACATTTCCCTTGTCATTGGAAAACTATGCGACATGAATTCGCCTAGTTATTTTTTAAATTGGTTATTTTGACTGTTTACTTTATTTTTTCGTTGCTGCTTTTCATTTCCAGGTCCAGCACTGCCTTTCACGCTAGCTGCACTAACAGCTGTTTTAGAAGGATCGTCTTTGTATTTCATGAGTATTCACCTCCGTTAATTGTTTGCGGCCTAATATGTGTATTGCTACATATATAGCCTACTTTAGGTTTTTCTAACTCGAGTAAAATTAGTCAGATAATAATTGTTAATAATTGCGGAATTACCATAAATACCTTATATTCAAATTAGAAAATATTTACAATTAGATTATAAAAATGAATGATAATTCATTCAATTTATCTCACTCCTAGCGAGCAGTAGGACTTCCACTTCAAGATTCTGAGGATACATAGATGGTAAGTAGGAAATCAATTGCCCGTAAAGGTCCGAATCAATGATCACTGACTAAGAACACAACGTCTGTGTGACCCACATTGTGTGGGCCTCAACTAATCATCAGTGGGGGAGGTTAGGTTAGAAAATCCCCACTGATGGAAGTTTTACTTTATTGAAAAAGGGGGACATTCACATGGCTCGACAAATACGAAAGGCTGCTGTATTAGGTTCAGGCGTTATGGGATCAGGGATTGCGGCACATTTGGCAAACGTTGGCATTCCAACCTTATTATTAGATATGGTCCCACATGAACTTACGGAAATTGAAAAAAAGCAAGGATTAACATTAGAAGATAAATCTGTAAGAAATCGAATGAGTCAAGCCGCAAAGTTAAAGCTTTTAAAACAAAAACCATTCCCACTGACATCACAAAAAAATTTATCCCTTATTGAAGTAGGAAACTTTGAAGATGATTTAATAAAGCTACAAACTGTCGATTGGGTTATTGAGGTTGTAGTAGAAAATATAGATGTAAAGAAAAGTGTTTTTGAAAAAGTCGATCAATTCCGTAAGCAGGGTAGTATTATTTCATCGAATACATCGGGAATTTCAATTGAAGCCATGGCTGAAGGGCGTTCTGAAGATTTTCAAAAGCATTTCCTAGGTACACACTTTTTTAATCCTCCACGGTATTTAAAACTACTAGAGATCATCCCTACAAAAGCTACAAATTCCGAGGTACTGATGTTTATGAAGAGCTTTGGTGAAAATGTACTTGGGAAAGGTGTGGTTATAGCAAAGGACACACCTAATTTCATTGCCAATCGGATTGGAACTTATGGTTTGTTAGTGACGGTTCGTGAAATGATAAAAGGTGGTTATCGTGTAGGAGAAGTAGAATCAGTGACAGGACCTCTTATCGGAAGACCGAAAAGCGCTACCTTCCGTACCCTTGACGTTGTAGGGTTGGATACCTTTATTCATGTAGCTAAAAACGTGTATGACCAAGTGGATGGTAAAGAGAAAGAGGCATTTCTAATACCTGCTTTTATGAATGAAATGCTTGAAAAAGGTTGGTTAGGTAGTAAGTCAGGACAAGGATTTTTTATTAAAAAGGGAAAGGAAATCTTAGAATTAAATCCTGAGACACTAGAATATGAAGAACGGAAAAAATTAAATGCAGCTTCCATTGATGCTGCGAAACAGTTTAAAGGGCTTGCCAATAAAATGAAAGCACTCATATATAGTGATGATCGGGCAGGTCAACTATTATGGAATATTTTAAGTCCAGTTCTCGTATACTCTGCGGAATTATTGGGTGAGATATCAGATGATATAGTGGCAATTGATCAAGCCATGAAATGGGGATTTGGATGGTCTGTAGGGCCATTTGAATTGTGGGATGCGATTGGAGTAGAAGAATCTATAGCACGTATGGATCAAAGTGGATTACAGGTTCCTGAGTGGGTAAGGAGTTTCTTGGCTGAGGGGAATACCACCTTCTATTTAGAAGAACATGCGGTTAAGTTCTTCTACGATAAAGGTAGATATAAACCAGTTTTAGAAAATCCAAAAATCATGAATGTACGTACCATTAAGAAACAGAATGGAGTAATTAAGAAAAATAATGGTGCGAGTTTAATCGATATAGGTGATGGAGTAGCGCTGTTAGAACTTACCTCACCAAATAATGCAATTGGTCTAGATATCTTACAAATGATTCAGTCTGCAGTCGATGAAGCAGAAGCAAATTTTAAAGGTCTTGTCATTGGAAACACAGGGAGAAACTTTTGCGTGGGGGCTAATCTAGCCATGATGCTTATGGAAGCTCAGGATGACAATATCTTTGAATTAGATTTTGTCATTAGACAGTTTCAAAATGCCATGTTGAAAATCAAATATAGTGCAGTACCTGTTGTTGTAGCGCCGTATCAGATGACGCTTGGTGGAGGTGCAGAGGTATCATTGGCTGCAACTCGAATTCAAGCAACAACAGAAACGTATATGGGTCTTGTTGAGGTAGGCGTCGGTTTAATTCCTGGAGGTGGAGGCACAAAAGAATTATATGTGAAAACATTAAAAGGATTGCCCAAGGGCGTACATTATGATTTACAACAAGTGGCGAATAAAGTATTTGAAACGGTAGCATTGGCAAAAGTATCAACTTCTGCGGTAGAAGCTCGTGAATATAATTACTTAAGTGATATAGATGGTATCAGTGTGAATTCAGATCATCAATTATATGATGCAAAACAAGTCGTTCTATCTCTGCACTCCCAAGGTTATACCGCACCAGTTCCAGAAAAAATACCGGTAGTGGGAGAGAGTGGGTACGCAACTTTACTCCTCGGAGCGGAAGGTATGCGCCTTTCGGGATATTTGTCGGAGCATGATATGGTAATTGCTAAAGAATTAGCTTACGTTCTATCTGGCGGTAACATTCCATTTGGAACAGAAGTAGATGAGCAATATTTATTAAAGCTTGAAAGAGAAGCCTTTTTACGCCTAATTTCTACATCGAAGTCCCAACAAAGAATGCAACATATGCTTGTAAAAGGAAAGCCGTTACGTAACTAGTTTTCTTTCAGTCTGTAAAGATTAGCTGCTAACACTAACTGTTATGAAAGACATCCTATATATTTCGATTAGAGGGGGATTCGAATGAAAGAAGCGGTTATTGTTACGGGGGCTAGAACGCCAGTAGGAAAAGCTGACAAAGGCTCTTTAGCCAGTGTACGTTCAGATGATTTAGGGGCTCTTGTTGTTAAGGAAACCCTTAATCGTGCGGGTAACTATGAAGGGAATATTGACGACATAATTATTGGTTGTGCAATGCCAGAGGCTGAACAAGGACTAAATATGGCGAGAAATATCGGTGCGCTAGCTGGATTACCTTATACCGTCCCAGCTATAACGATTAATCGTTACTGTTCAAGTGGACTACAAAGTATTGCCTACGGAGCTGAAAGAATCATGTTAGGTTACAGCGATACAATTATTGCTGGTGGAGCAGAGTCTATGAGTATGATACCGATGACAGGACATGTAACCCGTCCAAATGCAAAGCTTGTTCAAACGGCACCCCAATATTATATGAGTATGGGTCATACGGCTGAGGAAGTAGCAAAAAAATATGGCATTTCCCGGGCGGATCAAGATGAATTTGCAGTACACAGCCATCAAAAAGCAGCTAAGGCAATGGAAGAAGGGAAATTTGTTGATGAAATTGTTCCAGTAGATGTAACGATTCGAACGGTAGGACCTGATTTGAAATTGAAAGAGAGAGCATTTCAATTCATTAAAGATGAGGGCGTTCGGCCGGATACAACAGCAGAAGTACTAGGGACTCTTCGTCCAGCTTTTGCACTTACTGGTACTGTAACAGCTGGAAATGCTTCACAAAAAAGTGATGGGGCAGCAGCTGTTTTAGTGATGAATCGGGAAAAATCTGATTCACTGGGATTAAAGCCGCTTGGAAAATTTCGTTCCTTTGCAGTGGCAGGTGTACCGCCAGAAGTGATGGGAATTGGACCTATTGAGGCTATTCCTAAAGCATTAAAACTAGCAGGTCTTCAGCTTTCTGATATTGGGTTAATTGAATTAAATGAGGCATTTGCAAGTCAGTCCATCCAAATTATTCGTGCTTTAGGTTTAAATGAAGATATTGTAAATGTGAATGGGGGGGCGATTGCGTTGGGGCATCCTCTTGGCTGCACAGGAACGAAACTAACTTTATCCTTACTCCATGAAATGAAACGACGTAATCAACAATTTGGACTGGTGACGATGTGTATCGGTGGAGGAATGGGAGCCGCAGGAATCTTTGAATTATTAGCTTAGAATGGACCGTCTGAGAAGTAATCTTCAAATGAAATGACAAGGGGGAAATAGAATGACTAATCAAATAGATAGCTTTATAAAAGGTGGTAGCTTCTTAATTGATGATATTTCCTATGAACAAGTTTTCGTTCCCGAAGATTTCACAGACGAACAGATCATGATTGCAAAGACAACTGAGGACTTTTTAAATAATGAAGTTTTACCACAAGTGGAGTATTTAGAAAATCACGAATTTAATCGTTCAGTAAAATTGTTAAAGCAAGCAGGTGCGCTTGGGCTACTTGGAACGGATGTACCAGAAGAGTATGGTGGATTGGGATTAGATAAAGTTAGTTCTGCTATCATTGCTGAAAAGCTAGCACCTGCAGGAGGATTTGGAATTTCTCACGGTGCTCATGTTGGGATTGGTTCACTTCCAATTGTTTTATTTGGTAATGAGCAGCAGAAGAAAAAATATCTTCCACTGTTGGCGACGGGTGAAAAGCTAGCGGCCTATGCACTTACTGAACCAGGCTCAGGGTCGGATGCACTCGATGCAAAAACGACTGCGAAGCTGAATTCAGCGGGCACTCATTATATATTAAATGGAGAAAAACAGTGGATTACGAATTCAGCATTTGCCGATTTATTCATTGTTTATGCAAAGATTGATGGGGAGAAATTTACAGCATTTATAGTAGAACGTGAATTTCCTGGTGTATCTACAGGTTCAGAAGAAAAGAAGATGGGCATAAAAAGTTCCTCAACTCGTACACTGATCCTTCAAGATGCTCAGGTTCCCGTTGAAAACCTGCTGGGTGTATCAGGAAGAGGGCATGTGATTGCTTTTAATATCTTAAATATCGGCCGGTATAAATTAGGGGTAGGGGTTGTCGGCGGTGCAAAGTCTGCCCTTGAAACAACAATCAAGTACACGAATCAACGCCAACAATTCAAAACCTCTATTTCCTCCTTTAACTTAACAAAAGAAAAGCTTGCGACTATGGCTTCAAAAATTTATGCTGCTGAAAGCTCTGTTTATCGAACAGTCGGTTTATTTGATCAAAGAATGGGGCAGCTTACTGATGCAGAAGTAAAGGATGGAAAAGTCGTAGCTGACGCAATTTCTGAATATGCTATCGAATGTTCTATGAATAAATTTTTTGCTTCAGAAGTTTTAGATTACGTAGTAGATGAAGGGGTTCAGCTTCACGGGGGATATGGCTTTATGCAAGAATATACAATTGAACGAGCCTATCGTGATTCGCGTATTAATCGGATTTTTGAAGGAACAAATGAAATTAACCGTCTACTTGTACCAGGCACTTTCTTAAAGAAAGCCCTAAAAGGGGAGCTTCCATTGCTTCAAAAAGCGCAAGCGCTTCAAGAAGAGTTAATGGTGCTTATCCCAGAGGAAGTAGGCGATGAGCCGTTAGCTCAAGAAAAGGTGTTGGTTAAGAATGCGAAGAAAATAGGGATTCTTGCCACTGGGCTAGCTGCTCAAAAATTTGGTGAGCAGCTTCAGCAGGAACAAGAAGTCCTTGTGAATATTGCAGATATTGCCTCGCTTGCTTATGCAGCCGAATCTGTCGTCCTTCGTACAGAAAAGTCAATAGCGAAGACTGGACTAGAAAAAAATCAACAAAAGCTATTATATACTCAAATATTTGTTCAAGAAGCATTTAACGAGATAGAACAGCATGCAAAAGAAACATTAATTGCCGTTGAATCAGGTGATATATTACGGATTTTCCTATCATCACTTCGAAAACTAACTCGTCATACACCTATTAATGTAATCGCAAAAAAACGGGAAGCATCGGTGAAATTAATTAAAGCAGAGAGATATATTTTATAATTTACGCCATAATTGAAAGGTACTATTTTAAGTAAAAAGGGCATCCAATAATCAAAAATCGATTAGGAGTGCCCTTTTTGTTGTTGTAAATTGGATTCATTATGGAGGTTTTCAATGACGTTTTACAGTAAGAAGCCTGTGAAAAAGTGCTTTATGGAGGCTCTCACTGACCCAAAAGAGGAAGTGGGCAAGAAAAAGGGGAGAAAGCGAGCTTCATGACCAAAAGAGGAAGTGGGCAAGAAAAAGGGGAGAGAAGCGAGCTCTCACTGACCCAAAAGAGGAAGTGGGCAAGAAAAAGGGGAGAGAAGCGAGCTTTCAATGACCCAAAAGAGGAAGTGAGCAAGAAAAAGGGGAGAGAAGCAAGCTTTCACTGACCAGGGTCCTTTATTCCGCAGCGTAATTTCAGTTGAATACTCTTGTGAAAACAGGTATTCTGAAAATAAAGGTAAATTATTAATTTTGAGCGAGGTGAGAGAGTATGAGTTTAACATTTTATTGGTATCCTAAATGTGGTACATGTCGCAATGCAAAAAAGTGGTTAGATAGTCATCAACTTCAATATGAAGCCATTGATCTTGTAGAAGCTCCACCTTCTAGAGCAGAAATTGAAGTTTTATACAAAAATAGCGACCTTGATTTGAAGAAGTTTTTTAATACAAGTGGTCAAAAGTATCGTTCACTTGGCTTAAAAGACAAGCTTAAGGATGCTACTGAAGAGGAAATGCTCGATATTTTAGCGACAGATGGGATGTTATTGAAGCGACCGATTGTAACAGACGGTGTTAAAGCTACAGTTGGTTTTAAAGAAGAGACATTTGAAGAAACTTGGAAATAAGAGATTAAAGACTTTGTATTATATAGTCGACCTCATGTATAATCATTTTATACTATCTGAAATTAGATCAAGTGGATGATAGGACGAGAAAAACATCAACTTTCGCCATTACGAGCGAGAAGTCGTGTTTTTAATATTGAAAGTTTATTAATACATAATTGGAGGAGAAAAATATGACAACGCCAAAAGAATTACGCTATTCTGAAGAACATGAATGGATTAAATCAGAAGATGGAAAGGTTCGCGTGGGAATCACACACTTTGCTCAACATGAGCTTGGTGACATTGTTTTTGTTGAGCTTCCTGAAGTTGGGGATGAATTCAAAGCAGACGCGCCATTTGGTAGCGTAGAGTCAGTGAAAACTGTTTCTGAATTATATGCACCAATCAGTGGTAAAGTGGTTGAAATTAATGAAGAGCTTAGTGACAATCCTGAGTATGTGAATGAATCTCCATATGAAAAAGCATGGATGATTGTATTAGAACCATCAGATAGCAGCGAAATTGAAAAATTAATGACTGCTGAAGAATATGAAGCAATGACAAAAGAAGATTAATCATTATTAAGAGAGCGGTATCCTTATGCCTGCTCTCTTTTTTATAAAATTCAAATGTAAATCTTAGTATGATGGAAAGCTTTCCGCATATCTTTTAAGGTAGGTGATTACCATTGGAATGGGAACTATCCGAAAAAGTAATCATTGTCGAGGGAGTGTCCGACAAGAAAAGAGTTCAGCTTGTGTTAAATCAACATGCTGAAATAATGTGTACGAATGGGACGATATCGCAAGCCAAATTAGATCAGTTAGCAGAAGAGCTTGAAGACAGAGACGTATATATTTTCTTTGATGCAGATGACTCAGGGGAGAAAATGCGAAAGAAGTTTAAGCATGAGCTACCTAATGCAAGACATATCTATATTAATAAAATGTATAGAGAAGTCGCTAGTGCACCCTTATATCATCTTGCTTCTGTTTTATTGGCTGCTAATATGGATGTGAAAGGGCAATTTTTAAAGCAAAGGGTGAATGAGTAGTATATGCAGGAATGGACAGAAACGGAAGTACAGCTTGCCATTGATCAAGGAAAAACCTTTTGTTTATATGTATATACGCCAATGTGTGGAACTTGTCAGGTTGCTTCGAAAATTTTAACAGTATCAATTGAACTTGTTCCACAATTATTGGTTGGCAAAATGAATCTAAACTTTTTTCCAGACATGGCAGTAAAATGTGAAATAGAAAGCGTGCCCTGTTTATTAATTTTTAAAGATGGAAAATGGATTAATAAAGTTTATGCTTTCCAATCCGTACCCTATATCTATAATCTGTTGAAGAATCTATTGAATGATTAGAAAATTCAATTATCCTATTGACTGATTATTGTGAAAGTGATATATTTCCTATAGTAAAAGTAAACAATAAATTAAATAGTACTTATCAAGAGAGGCGGAGGGACTGGCCCGACGAAGCCCGGCAACCGGTATATTTTATATACACGGTGCTAATTCCAGCAGAGTATCGGCTCTGGAAGATAAGGAGAGTATATAAACCTCTTCTTAATGAAGAGGTTTTTTGATTTCTCGAAGGATCCTTTAAGTCATAAAACAGAGCCCTAGCATGAACAATTATAATTGTGAAGGAGCAAAAAAAGATGACAGAAAAAAATTATCGTTTTGAAACATTAAGTATTCATGGTGGCTTACAAGTAGACGAAACAGGTGCACGCTCTTTGCCAATTTACCAAAGTAATGCTTATCTTTTTAAGAATACAGAACATGCAGCTAATCTATTTGGATTAAAAGAAAATGGCTATATTTATACAAGACTTCATAATCCAACAGTAACGGTGTTTGAAGAAAGAGTAGCTTTATTAGAGGGTGGAGTTGGTGCACTAGCCACTGCAAGCGGAATGGCAGCTATTTCATTAGCCATCTTAAATATAGCTGGTGCAGGGGATGAAATTATCTCTTCATCAACGGTTTATGGTGGAACATACAATTTATTTGCTAATACGTTACCTAAGTATGGAATTAAGACAAAGTTTGTTAAACCTGGTGACATTGAAGGGTTTAAGAACGCAATCACTCCTAGAACGAAAGCTATTTTTGGCGAAACAATTGGAAACCCGAGCTTAAATGTGCTTGATTTTGAAGCATTAGCTGAAATTGCACATGAAGCAGGTATTCCATTGATTGTTGATAATACATTTGCGACTCCATATCTATGCCGTCCAATTGACTTTGGTGCAGATATCGTTGTTCATTCAGCAACAAAATGGTTACTAGGAAATGGTACGACTATGGGTGGTATTATTGTCGATAGTGGTAAGTTTGATTGGAATTCTCCTAATTTCCCTGGATTTACAGAGCCAGATCCAAGCTATGATAATTTAGTTTTTGCGGAAGTGGGAGCACCTGCCTATATTGTAAAAGCTCGCGTTCAATTGCTTCGCGATTTTGGTCCGGCGTTGAGTGCCCAAGCTGCATTCCAATTCACTCTAGGTCTAGAAACCCTTCATGTTCGTATGAAGGAGCATATTGCTAATACAAAAAAGGTTATTAGCTATTTAGAGCAGCATCCAAATGTTTCTTGGGTTTCATATCCAGGTAATGAAGATCATCCTGATAAAGCTTTAGCTGATAAGTACCTACCAAAAGGAGCAGGTTCCGTTGTCACATTTGGTATTAAAGGTGGTAGAGATGCTGGAGCAGCCTTAATTAACTCAGTTGAACTATGGTCTCATGTGGCCAATGTTGGTGATGCAAAAAGTTTAATCATCCATCCTGCTAGTACAACTCATCAACAATTAAGTGATGATGAATTAATCACAGCTGGAGTAAGTGCAGATTTAGTTCGTTTATCTGTAGGTATTGAGAATGTAGAAGACTTACTTGAAGATTTAAGTCAAGCAATTGAAAAAGCGTCCGCTGGTTCAGTTAAGTAATATGTCTGAAAAATCTGAAATGATAAATATTTTCAGGGTCATTGCACACTCTATATAACATGTGATAAAATCACAAACAAGATTAAAACTAACCATTTATATATGATTGAATAATAATAATACTCTTATCAAGAGAGGTGGAGGGAAGTGCCCGATGAAGCCCGGCAACCGGCAAAGTATATACTTTGATAAGGTGCCAATTCACACAAAGTATATTGCTTTGAGAGATGAGAGGAAGGATTAACCTTTCCTGCCTTTCTGCTTATGTAGAAAGGTTTTTTTCGGGCTTGCGCTTTCCTTATGGATAGAATAAAATCAATCATATAGTAAGTTTACCAACTTAATAGGTTTTGTCTAATATAGAGATAGTCGAATCGAATCTAAGTGATATGAATGTACTAACAATCAAGAAAAAATACTTCATGGATTGGATATAGAGGTGAGTGCAGTGATTTCCTTGTCTAGTGTGAGTAAACTTTTCCGTTCGGGAAACGAAGGAATTCAAGCAGTAGATCATGTCAATTTGACAATAAATAAAAGTGAAATTTTTGGAATTATCGGATATAGTGGAGCAGGAAAAAGTACGTTGATTCGTATGCTTAATGGGTTAGAAACACCAACTGAAGGATCGGTTGTCGTCGCTGGAAAAGAAATTTCTAAGATTAAAGGTGCTGAGCTTCGTAAGGCACGTCAGGAAATTAGTATGATTTTTCAGCATTTTAACTTATTGTGGTCAAGAACTGTGCAAGATAATATTGCCTTTCCACTTGAAATTGCCGGTGTGCCGACTAAAGAACGAGCACAACGGGTAAATGAGCTTATTAAATTAGTTGGTTTAGAAGGTCGTGAAAAAGCATATCCTTCACAGCTAAGTGGTGGCCAAAAGCAAAGGGTAGGGATTGCTCGTGCGCTTGCAAATAATCCCAAAGTGCTACTCTGTGATGAGGCTACTTCAGCACTTGATCCACAAACGACGGATTCCATTTTGGACTTGCTCGTTGATATTAATCAGCGTTTAGGGTTAACTATTGTGCTAATTACCCATGAAATGCATGTCATCCGAAAAATTTGTCATCGTGTTGCTGTTATGGAAGGCGGACAAATTGTTGAACAAGGTCCAGTGCTAGAAGTGTTTAGAAATCCGACGGCTCAAATAACAAAACGTTTTGTTCAGCAAGTAACAGAACCTGGGGACACAAAACAAACGATTGAGCATCTATTAGAAAGATATCCAGATGGAAAGGTCGTTCAACTTAGCTTTGTTGGGGATGATGCAGAAAGTCCACTAATTTCAAAGTTAATCCGTAATTTTGAGCTTGAAGTAAACATTGTTCAAGGGAAAATTTCGCAAACTAGAAATGGTTCATATGGAACATTGTTTATTCACATAAATGGAAGCAATGAAGAAATCCATCGCGCTATCGATTTTATTAAAGAACAGCAGGTTGGCGTGGAGGTGATGACTCATGCTTAATCAATTGTTTCCAAATGTTGAATGGGATTTGATGTATGAAGCAACCATACAAACATTGTATATGACGGTTATTTCAGTTGTAGCAACTTTTATACTTGGTATTATTCTAGGGATCGTTTTGTTCTTAACAAGTAAAGGAAATATGTGGGAAAATCGAGTCGTTAATGGAATTATAGGTGCTATTGTCAATATTTTTCGTTCTATCCCATTCTTGATCCTGATTGTTCTACTCATTCCATTTACAACAGCACTTGTAGGATCGATGATTGGGGAAAATGCCGCTTTTCCAGCATTGATTATTGGCTCTGCTCCGTTTTATGCGAGAATGGTTGAATTGGGACTTCGTGAAATTGATAAAGGTGTTATTGAAGCAGCGAAGTCTATGGGTGCAAAAACGAGTACAATAATTTGGAAGGTTTTAATTCCTGAATCTACTCCGGCGCTTGTATCAGGGATTACCGTTACATCGATTGCCTTAGTTGGTTACACAGCGATGGCAGGAGCTATTGGAGCAGGAGGGCTTGGAAATCTAGCTTATTTAGGTGGATTCCAGCGTAGTCAGAATGACGTAACCTTAGTAGCAACCATTATAATTTTAATAATCGTCTTCATTATTCAAATAATTGGAGACTTTATTACATCAAAATTAGATAAAAGATAATAGGAGATGGACAAAATGAAAAAATTTTTAGGACTTGCTTTCATTTTAGTGTTATCGTTTGCTCTTGCGGCTTGCGGCACTAGTAACAAAGACACAAATGATAAAAAAACGGCTGATACGCCAGCAGAATCAAAAACAACAACTTTGAAAGTGGGAGCATCTAATACACCACACGCTGTCATTCTTGAACAGGCAAAGCCTCTTCTTAAAGAAAAAGGAATTGACCTAGAAATCGTTACATTCCAAGATTATGTATTACCAAACAAAGCGTTAGCAAATGGAGAATTAGACGCGAACTATTTCCAACATATTCCTTACCTAAAAGCACAAATTAAAGAAAATGGTTATGACTTCGTAAATGCTGGTGGAATTCATATTGAACCAATTGGAATCTACTCTAAAAAATATAAAAGCCTAGATGAGCTTCCAGATGGAGCAAACGTGATTATGAGTAACTCAGTAGCTGACCATGGTCGTGCTCTATCTCTACTTGAATCAAATGGATTAATTAAACTAAAAGATGGCATCGATAAAACTACAGCAACAGTTAAGGACATCGTCGAAAACAAACGCAATATTAATTTTAAAACGCAATATGCAGCAGAGCTTCTTCCTAAAATTTATCAAAATGGCGAAGGAGATGCCGTTTTAATCAACTCAAACTTTGCGATTGATAATGGTTTAAATCCTGTTAAAGACTCTATTGCTATTGAAGATTCAAAATCACCTTACGTTAATGTTATTGCAGTTAACAAAAAAGATGAAAACAATGAAGCTGTAAAAACTTTAGTAGAGGTTTTACATTCAAAAGAAATTCAAGATTTCATTCTTAAAGAATTCAAAGGTGCAGTTGTACCTGTAAGTGAATAATATCTTAAAACCAAAGCGATCTGTCGATATGGCAGGTCGTTTTTTTTATCCCACTCTTAACGGGAGTAAGACTCCCACTTCAAGATTCTGAGGATACAATGATGGTAAGTGGGAGATCAACAGCACGTATTGTGTCCGAATTAATGATCACAGACTTAGAACGCAACATCCTTATGTCTTCGGTCTATGTGACTCACATCGTGTGGGCCTAAACTAACCATCAGTGGGGGATGAACGAAAACCCCCACTGATGGTTAGTTTCACTTTATTTGTGAAAACGTTAACATAATTGTCAAAAATGAAGATTTTATTTTTTGTTTTTTCCAATATTTAATGGTGAAGCTAAAGACGGATGGTAAGATAGTACTATACATGTAAAAGGAGCCATTCACATGAGACTAACAATTGGTAAAAAATTACTTGGCGGATTTCTAGTTATTCTTATTTTATTAGTATTAGGAAGTGCTGTGTCCAATAACAAAATAGGTGTCACAGATGAGTCTTATAAGCAATTAATCGGTGAAAACGTCGGAAATGCGATGTTGGCAAAAGAATTAGAAAACTTTTACTTAAATCAATCTAGTGCAATTCAAAAATATTTATTAACGGGTGATGAAGTTTATATTGCTCAGTACGAAGAGAGTTTACAAAAGGCAAACGGTACGATTAATCAGTTAATGAAAACGGATTTTTCTGAGAGAGATCAAAAAATAATTAAACAATTGGCGGCTTTCCAAGTACGTTATGACGAGATTGTTAAGAAGGAAATAGCCTTTAAAAAGGATGGGAATGAAGTTGGGTATAATAATTTGCTCAGTACTTCAGGGAAAACGATTTCTAATGTCTTTCAAGGAAAGATAGAGGCGTTAGTTAAAGGTCAAGGACAGTTAATGCAAAATGGTAGTGAGAAAGTCTCCGTTTCTGTAGAGAGCACAAAACAATTTGTTATTTATTTAGGTATATTTAGTATTTTAATTGGGGTTGTTTTAGCGATTGTCATTAGTCGTTCGATTTCTAAACCAGTAAGGCTTGCTGCAGATGCTATTCAGAAAGTATCCCAAGGCGATTTACGAATAGAACCATTGAAAGTGAAAAACCAGGACGAAGTCGGCGACCTTGTTCAATCCTTTAATACAATGGTTGAAGATCTGCGAGGGATCGTCGGAAAGATTCATGGATCATCTTCTGACGTTGCCGCAAGCAGTGGTGAATTAGCCGCAAGTGCTGAAGAAAGCACAGCTGCGTCAGAACAAGTATCAAAAATGACGCAAAGTAGCGCTGAAGGTAATGAGCAGCAGATGCAACAATATAAAGAACTAACTGACTCAGTTAGTGAAATGAATGTAGGAATGCATCAAATCGCTGAAAATAGTGAAATAATGCTTAAATTAACTGAAAATACAGGTCTATTAACTAAAAAAGGTGAAGACTTTATTGAACATGTCGTGGAACAAATGAAGCTAATTCAGAGTTCGGTGTCAAAAGCGAGTCATTCTATTTATTCTTTAAGTCAACGTTCAAATGAAATTAGTGAAATTATTGAGATTATTACAGGAGTTGCTGAGCAAACAAATTTACTTGCGCTAAATGCTGCTATTGAAGCGGCAAGAGCAGGGGAACATGGTAAAGGGTTTGCAGTTGTAGCTGATGAAGTGAAGAAACTGGCCGAAGAATCAAAACGATCTGCGGGTCAAATCACAGAAATGATTAATCAGATACAAATGGAAACAAAAGATTCTGTTCAAATGATGGATGAAGAGAGTCGCCAAGTAGTTCAAGGACTAAAAGAAACAGATGAAGCAAATCAAGCGTTTGGATTGATCTCTCAATCAATGAAAGAAGTTTCAGATAAAGTGGTAGAGGTGTCTGCTTCTGTAGAACAAATGATGGCAGCAAGTAATCAAATTTTAGAAAATGTCACAAAGCTGAAGTTGATTTCAGAAAAGAGTGCTGAAAATAGTCAGGAAAGTGCGGCTGCAACACAGGAGCAATTTGCAGCATTGGAAGAAGTTGCGTCCTCTGCACAGTTTTTATCGCAAATGGCCGAAGACCTCGAAATCATTGTATCGAAGTTTAAAATTTAACATGGAAATCAATTATTCAATGGATTAGATAGTATTTTCATTATGGACAAAAGAATTAAAGGCGGTGCGAGCTGTAGTTCTTCCGCTTTTTTACAGAATGAGAGGGAACACTTTATGAAGAGAACTAACTATTTATTTGCTTTAATTATGATATTGGTAGTAGTTACTTTAGTTGCTTGTTCTAAAACGAATCCTAAAGATGAAGTGAGTGTTACCGAGAAAGATACATATGTGATTAAAGTGGGGCATGCAGCATCCAAAGAGCATTTTGAGCAAAAATCATTTGAGAAATTTAAAGAAATTGTAGAAAAAAATAGTAATGGACAAATTAAAGTAGAAATACACCCAAATAGTGAACTCGGCGGAGAAAGAGAAATGCTAGAAATGTTGCTTCTTGGGGATTTAACAATGATGGCTCCAGCCTCTGCCCCGTTAGAAGCGGTTTCTAAAGGTATCTCCCTTTGGGACCTTCCTTATTTATTCAAGGACCATGAAACAGCTTATAGAGTGCTTGATGGAGAAGTAGGGCAAGAGGTACTTGATTCTTTTTCTGACAAGGGGATTATTGGACTTGCCTATTGGGAAAATGGGTTCCGTCACTTAACTAATAATACGAGACCGATAACAAGCGTTAAAGATATGGCAGGATTAAAAATCCGTACATTAGAAAATCCAATGCAAATTAAAATGTGGTCTGAAACCGGAGCGGAAGCAACTCCAATAGCATTTAATAAAGTATATGCAGCCTTACAAAATAAAACAGTGGACGCACAAGAAACTCCATTGTCACTTATGTATTCATCAAAGTTTTATGAAGTACAGAAATATTTAACATTGACTGGACATACGTACTCGCCATGGCCGGTAGTAATTAATGAAGCATTCTATGATGGACTACCCAAGGATTTACAAAAGGTTGTTAAGGATGCGGTAATTGAAACACGTGATTATAACAGAAAGCTATCTAGAGAAGATGAAGCTAAGGCATTGGAACTTTTAAAAGAGCAAGGAATGGAAGTAACAGAAATATCCGATGAACAGAAAGCTGAATTTAAAGATGCGATGAGTGAAATTTATATTGATGTGAAAGCGGATGTTGGGGAAGAATTATTTGATAAATTAATGAAAGAAGTATCAAAGTAAAGGAATAATTTATAGGGAATATGAACAAAGCTAGGGTGTAATAGAATCCTAGCTTTTTTTGTATTAAAACAAATTTATCAGTCGGTTCATTTTACAGGAAGAATTTTGAGGAGTAAAATAATAGTGTTGATTCTCATTATCACTACAAATACTTTAACCTTTTATTTAACTAGTTTTCTCATTCATTATGGCGATTTTCTCGTATAATAATATGTAATAGACAAAACATAGAATAAGTTAATTTGTTTAAAAGTCGCTGTGTTTATTGGATAGTCTAACATTTCAGTGAATTTACCATGAATCTTCATTTGTTTAATAGTTGCTTCTTAATTACATTTGCTATAAAATTGTAATGAGAATAGATTGAGAATTTGGTTAAAAGATTAAGAAAGTTTATTACTTTCCATTAAAATAGGAATTAGCTTACGGAGGTATAATTATGTCAGGTTCTACTTTAACAATAAAAGATCTTCATGTGTCGATTGAGGGCAAAGAAATTTTAAAAGGTGTTGACCTTGAAGTAAAAGGTGGAGAAATCCATGCGATTATGGGACCAAATGGTACGGGTAAATCTACTCTATCCTCAGCGATTATGGGGCATCCGAAATACGAAGTAACAAGCGGAAGCATTACTTTTGACGGTGAGAATGTATTAGAAATGGCAGTGGATGAACGTGCTCGTGCAGGTCTTTTCCTTGCTATGCAATATCCAAGTGAAATCAATGGTGTAACCAATGCAGACTTCTTACGTTCATCAATCAATGCACGACGCGAAGAGGGCGATGAAATTTCATTGATGAAATTTATCCGCCAAATGGACAAGAAAATGGAATTTCTTGAAATGGATGAAGATATGGCACAACGTTACTTAAATGAAGGTTTCTCCGGTGGAGAGAAAAAACGTAATGAAATCCTTCAATTAATGATGATCCAACCTAAAATTGCTATCTTAGATGAAATCGATTCAGGTCTAGATATTGATGCGCTTAAAGTGGTTTCAAAAGGCATTAATGAAATGCGTAGTGAAGACTTTGGCTGCATCATGATTACTCACTACCAACGTTTATTAAATTACATCACTCCAGACTTCGTTCACATCATGATGCAAGGTCGCGTTGTAAAATCAGGTGGCCCAGAGCTTGCTGAACGCTTAGAAGCAGAAGGCTACGATTGGATTAAACAGGAACTAGGTATAGAAGACGAAACTGTCGGAGAAGAAGTGTAAGTAGGAGGATTAATCATGACCACAGAAACGAAATTACCGTTTGAAAAAGAGGATATTCGTTCTTTTTCAACTCAAAATAATGAACCAGCTTGGCTTACTGAGCTTCGGGTTCAAGCGTTTTCTGATTTAGAAAACCTACCGATGCTAAAGCCAGACAAAACAAAAATTGATAAGTGGAATTTTTCTTCTTTCCGCAAACATTCAGTAGAAAGTGAAGTTATTACATCTTTAGATGAACTTCCTGAAGTAGTAAAAGCTATCGTTGCACTTGAAGATAAGCACAATTTATATATTCAACGTAATAATACGCCAGCCTATACTAGCCTATCTACTGAGTTGATAGAGCAAGGTGTAATTTTTACAGATCTTTTAACAGCAGCTCGTGAGCATGCAGAGCTGGTACAAAAATATTTCATGAAGGATGGCGTAAAGGTTGCTGAACATCGTTTAACGGCACTTCATGCAGCATTGCTTAATGGTGGAGCATTTTTATATATTCCTAAAAATGTAGAAGTAAAAGAACCAATCCAAGCCTTTTACTTAATCGACAATGCGGATACTGCTCTTTTCAACCACGTATTAATCGTTGCTGAAGAAAATAGTTCTGTAACATATGTTGAGAATTATTACTCAGCAGTAGAAACAACAGACGCTGTAGCGAATATCGTAACGGAAGTTATCGCAAATGCCAATTCAAAAGTAACATATGGTGCAGTCGATACGTTAGATAAAGGATATACAACGTATGTAAACCGTCGTGGTGTTGTTGGGCGTGATGCTCGTATTGAGTGGGCTCTTGGTCAAATGAATGATGGGGATACAATTTCAGATAATACAACTTATTTATTAGGAAATGGATCATCAGGAGATACAAAAACGGTTGTTATTGGACGTGGAGAACAAAAACAAAACTTTACAACACAGGTTATTCATCATGGTTTGCGATCCGTTGGTCGAATTCTTTCACATGGTGTAGTGAAAGACAGTTCTTCTCTTATTTTTAACGGTATCGGTAAAATCGAGCATGGAGCAACTAAATCAGATGCGGAGCAGGAATCACGCGTATTGATGTTAAGTGAAAAAGCTCGAGGAGATGCCAATCCAATGCTTCTTATTGATGAAGATGATGTAGTGGCAGGACACGCAGCTTCTGTAGGTCGCGTTGATCCAACACAACTTTATTATCTAATGAGTCGTGGTATTCCACAAGTTGAAGCAGAACGATTAGTAATTCACGGATTCTTGGCCCCTGTTGTGAACGCACTTCCAATTGAAGGAGTTAAAAAACAACTTGTAGAGGTCATTGAAAGGAAAGTTAGATAATGATGAACCCATACGATATTCGTAAGCTTTTTCCTATATTAGATCAAAAAGTGAATGACGAGCCATTAGTTTATTTAGATAGTGCAGCAACCTCACAAAAACCAACTGTAGTCATAGAAGCGATTGAGAAATATTATCGTGAGTATAATTCAAATGTACACCGCGGCGTGCATACACTGGGAACAAAAGCTACGGATGCGTATGAAGGAGCTCGTGAAAAGGTAAGAAAATTCATTAATGCTTCGTCAACAGAAGAAATTATTTTCACTAAAGGGACAACAGCTTCATTGAATACAGTAGCAAGAAGCTATGGTTTAGCTAATTTACATCAAGGTGATGAAATTGCCATCACGTACATGGAACATCATAGTAATATTATCCCTTGGCAACAAGTAGCGAAACAAACAGGTGCTGTATTAAAGTATATTCCTTTACAAGAAGATGGCACAATTTCTTTGGAAGATGTTAGAGCAACTGTTACGGATGCGACGAAAATTGTGTCAGTTATGCAAGTTTCTAATGTTCTAGGGTCAATTAATCCAGTGAAAGATATTGCGAGTATTGCCCACGCACATGGTGCAATTATGGTGGTGGATGGAGCTCAAAGTACACCTCATATGAAAATAGATGTACAAGATTTGGATTGTGATTTCCTTGCTTTTTCTGGTCATAAGATGGTTGGACCAACTGGAATTGGTGTTTTATATGGAAAAAAAGAGCTGCTTGAAAATATGGAACCAATTGAATTTGGTGGCGAAATGATTGATTTTGTTGGACTTTATGATGCTACTTGGAAAGAGCTCCCTTGGAAATTTGAAGGTGGTACTCCAATCATAGCAGGAGCAATCGGTTTAGGTGCTGCTATTGATTTCTTGGAGGAAGTAGGGTTAGACCAAATTGAGCAACATGAGCATAAACTTGCTGCATATGCGATGGACAAAATGTCAACGGTTGATGGGATTACTATTTACGGACCTAAAGATGCCGGAAAACGCGCAGGTGTCGTTACCTTTAATCTTGATGATGTACATCCACATGATGTAGCTACTGTGCTTGATGCAGATGGTATTGCTGTACGTGCAGGACATCATTGTGCGCAACCATTAATGAAATGGTTAAATGTTTCGGCAACGGCACGAGCAAGTTTTTATCTATATAACACAGAAGAGGACATTGATAAGCTTGTTACATCACTTATCAAGACAAAGGAGTATTTCAGTAATGTCTTTTAATAACTTAGATACACTTTACCGACAAGTCATAATGGATCACTATAAAAAACCTCGTAACAAAGGTATGCTAGAAGATAGTAGCCTAACAATAGATATGAATAACCCAACCTGCGGCGACCGAATTCGCTTAACGATGAAAGTAGAGGATGGAATCGTAGCTGACGTGAAATTTGAAGGTGAAGGATGTTCCATTTCAATGAGCTCAGCTTCCATGATGACTGAAGTGATTAAAGGGAAAGATACGGAAACAGCAATCAAGTTAGCTCATCTTTTTTCTGAAATGATTCAAGGTAAGGAATATGATGAAGAAGATCTTGATTTAGGTGATATAGAGGCACTTCAAGGAGTCGCAAAATTTCCAGCGCGAATTAAATGTGCGACATTAGCCTGGAAGGCAATGGAAAAAGGTTTAACAGACCAAGAGGATAAATGAGCTGTTCATTGAATATCAGCCATTTGAAAGGGAGGAATACGAGCTATGGCAAAGAAAATGCCTGAGATTGGTGATTATAAATACGGCTTTCATGATAAAGATGTCTCGATTTTTCGTTCAAAGCGTGGCTTAACGAAAGAAATCGTGGAAGAAATTTCACGAATGAAGAATGAACCAGCGTGGATGCTCGATTTCCGTTTAAAATCATTAGAACTATTTTATAGTAAACCAATGCCACAGTGGGGTGGCGATTTAACTAGTTTGAATTTTGATGAAATCACATATTACGTCAAGCCATCTGAAAAATCAGAGAAATCTTGGGATGAAGTACCAGATGAAATTAAACAAACATTTGATAAATTAGGGATTCCCGAAGCAGAACAAAAATATTTAGCAGGAGTTTCTGCGCAGTACGAATCAGAGGTTGTTTACCACAATATGAAAGAAGATCTTGAAGCACTAGGAATCGTCTTCAAGGATACGGATTCGGCTCTAAGAGAAAATGAAGATATCTTCCGTGAACACTTTGCTAAAGTAATCCCTCCTACAGATAATAAATTTGCAGCGTTGAATTCAGCTGTATGGTCTGGCGGTTCTTTTATTTATGTACCTAAGGGCGTAAAGGTAGATACGCCACTTCAAGCATATTTCCGTATTAACTCTGAAAATATGGGGCAATTTGAACGTACGCTGATTGTTGTGGATGAAGGAGCTTCTGTTCATTATGTAGAAGGATGTACAGCTCCGGTTTATACAACGAACTCTCTTCATAGTGCTGTTGTAGAAATTATTATAAAGAAAGACGCATATTGCCGTTATACAACGATTCAAAACTGGGCGAATAATGTATTTAACCTAGTTACAAAACGTGCTGTGTGTGATGCAAATGCCACAATGGAATGGATCGATGGTAATATTGGTTCTAAATTGACGATGAAGTACCCTGCGGTCATCCTAAAAGGTGAAGGTGCACGCGGTTTAACTTTATCCATTGCCATTGCCGGAAAAGGTCAGCATCAAGATGCTGGTGCGAAAATGATTCACCTTGCACCAAATACATCTTCAACTATTGTGTCTAAATCGATTGCCAAGCATGGGGGAAAAGTTACCTACCGTGGTATGGTTCAATTTGGACGTAAAGCAGAAGGGGCTCGTGCAAACATCGAATGTGATACGTTGATTATGGATAATCAATCTACATCTGATACAATTCCTTATAATGAAATTCTAAATGACAATATCTCTCTTGAACATGAAGCAAAAGTGTCTAAAGTATCTGAAGAACAATTATTCTATTTAATGAGCCGTGGAATTTCTGAGCAAGAAGCAACAGAAATGATTGTTATGGGCTTCATTGAGCCATTTACAAAAGAACTTCCAATGGAATATGCCGTTGAAATGAATCGTCTTATCAAATTCGAGATGGAAGGTTCAATCGGTTAACTATTACTTTTTACCATCTGCTTATTACATGTATGTGTCCGATTTTCGGGCACATTTTTTTTCTATGTCTAGCTCCACCGACTACTGAACAAGTCGGTTCCGCTTTTCACTTTAACCGAGCTTCTCGGCTTTTTCAACCATAATAGAAATAGGTTATTGACAATACATATATATGATTTAAAATGAATATGGAACTTGTATACAAGAGAGGAATATTGATGCAGTGATAGTTATGTGTACCTTTTCACATGATTCATTGTCTACTACATCATCGCTTTAAAAAAGAATATGGGAATATTGCAATCAATGATTAAGGGAGTAATCTGAACACTTGAATGAAATCGATTGCGCAGGTTAATGGGTATTACCTGTAGACCAGGAATTCGAATAATTAGACATAAAGTGTTCAATAATAACCACTGTATGGTTGTTGATTTTCGGTCTATGGAGTCATATAATTAAATCAAATTTCAATATACGAAATAGAGTTTCATAATATGAAACTCGGGATTAAGAGGTGCTAAGGATGTTACAAAAATTTGAAATACTTAATGAAATGCATGAAGGTTATTTAGTTGCTGTTATTCGTGGTAAATCAAAAGAAGAAGGAAAAGAAATCGCTATCCAAACGTATAAAGGCGGAATTAAAGCTCTAGAAATTACATTTTCAACTCCTGGAGCAGAAGATATTATTGCAGAGTTAGCTCATTCAGAATATAGTGATATGATCGTTGGTGCTGGAACTGTTTTAGATAAAGAAACAGCAAGAATTGCAATTATGAAAGGTGCTCGTTATGTAGTAAGTCCACATTTCAGCCCTGAGATTGCTACAATGTGCAATCGTTACGCTATTCCATACTTACCAGGCTGCGGTTCAGTAACTGAAGTAATGAGCGCATTAGAAGCTGGTGTAGATGTTGTTAAACTATTCCCAGGTGGATTATTAGGTCAATCATTTATTAAAGATGTAAAAGGTCCTATTCCACACGCAGAAATGATGCCCTCTGGTGGAGTAAACTTAGACAATATCGAAGGTTGGGTAAATAGTGGAGCATTTGCAATTGGCGTAGGAAGTGCCCTTACTAAGGGTGTTGCAAATGGAGATTACAGCTCAGTGCAACAAGTTGCTCGTTCTTTTAGAGATAAAGTTGATTCAATAAAGGGGAATGTAAAATGAAAAAAGTGGTGTTGCTAGGGGAAATTATGCTTCGCTTAACGACCCCTGGCTTTGATAAAATTGAACAAGCCAGAAACTTTGCAGCTACCTATGGGGGAGGAGAGGCAAATGTTGCCATCTCCTTAGCCCAATTAGGATTAGAAAGTTCATATGTGACGAAAATACCAGATAACCCGCTTGGCCATACAGTGAATCAGTTTTTAACAGGACTTGGTGTTGGTACAGAACATATGATTTATGGCGGTGAACGATTAGGAATTTACTATTTGGAAAAAGGACACTCCATCCGATCTTCAAAAGTAATTTATGATCGAAAATATTCCTCATTTGCGATGTCTAAAGTTAGTGAATATGATTTCAATATGATTTTTGAAGGAGCAGATTGGTTTCATCTTAGCGGTATTACACCAGCATTGAATGAAGAAATGTTTCAGCTTTCAAAGAAAGCGCTTCAAGTTGCGAAACAGAAGGGTTTAACTACTAGTTGTGACCTGAATTATCGAAGTGCTTTATGGACATTTGAAGACGCACGGGAAAAAATGGCTGAATTAGCTGAATATGTGGATTTATGTATTGGGGTTGAACCAATGCAATTACTAGATGAAGATGGACAAGATATAAAAGACAAATATCCTAAGCCTATTAGTAAAGATCATTATAAAGAAATCATGAAACGTTTGCAAAAACATTTTAATTTTACACAGATCGCTATGACATTCAGGGAACAACTATCAGCCAATAGAAATCGGTTACATGCAATGCTTTTAGATGGAAGTAGCTTTTACGAATCATCTGTAACTGAAGTTGAGATTGTTGACCGAGTAGGAACAGGTGATGCTTTCTCAGCTGGTATGATTTATTCATTAATAAATGAATTTGAACCGCAACATACCGTAGATTTTGCGACAGCGTGCTTTGCTCTTAAACATACGATTGAAGGCGATGCTAATTTGCTGCTATTACCGGATGTTGAACAATTTTTGGATCAAAAAGGATCATTTTCTATTAAAAGATAAGCATTTTATGGCTATTATATATAAAACTTTTCTTCGGGGGAACACTATGGAAAACAAACGAAGGGAAGTACAGCTATGGCGAATACATCAGAGGAAAATAGTCGTTTATCTTTAAAAGAAAAATTAGCCTATGGCGCAGGAGATCTAGGTAATGGCTTTATGTTCGACCTAGGTCAGGTCTATTTATTAAAATTTTATACAGATGTATTGGGAATCTCAGCTGCTTATGCAGGCTTAGTTTTCTTGGTTTCTAAACTATTTGATGCTTTAGTCGATTCAGGGGTCGGAACCTTTGTTGACTCGAGAACGAATATTGGAAAAAGAGGGAAGTTTCGTCCATTTATCCTATTTGGGACACTTCCATTAGCAATTACAACCTTTATATCGTTCTTATCACCGGATTTAAGTCAAGGTGGTAAAGTCATTTGGGCCTTTGTAACGTATATGTTATTTAATGCCACTTATTCGATTGTAAATATTCCTTATGGATCATTAGCCGCTTCGATGACAAAAAATCCAGTTGACCGTGCAGCGCTTGCTTCATTTCGCTCTTTAGGCTCACAAGCTGCACTTTTTATCACAGGTATTGTGGTGATTCCACTTGTTTCACAATTTGAAAGTCAACAAGTTGGTTTTCCTGTTGCGATTGGAATCATGGCTGTTGTGGGGATTATATTCCATTTGATTTGTTATGCGGGTGTTAGAGAAGCTGAAGTAGTCGTTAAAAAAGAAGAGGCAAAACATTCAATTGGAAAATCGTTTGGCGCGTTGTTCAAAAACCGTCCATTTATTGTTTTGATTACTCTCACTTTATTTATGATTTTAGCAAACTTCTTAAAATTAGGTGTACAACTTTTCTATGTTCAATATAATTTAGGAAATGCGAATTTAATTGGTTCTATCAGTACCGTAAACCTCATTATGGCCTTGCTTGCTATTGCCGTTACGACACCTATGGTTGCGAAATTCGGAAAGAAAAAATCTGTAGTCATTGGTTTAATCGGTAGTATTATTTTCGAAACACTAAATTTCTTTATCTTTGGAAACTCAGTCGGAACCTTTTTAACATTTCATGCAATTGGTTACTTCTTTTTCACGATTCCAAATACAATTATTTGGGCACTGATCGCCGATATCGTCGAATATGGAGAATGGATGACAGGAGAAAGAACAGAAGGAATCATTTATTCTTCATACAGTTTTGCACGAAAAGTTTCCCAAGCTTTAGCAGGTTTCCTTCCAGGTATGATTCTTTCTTCGATTGGCTATGTGCCAAATGCAGTACAATCTGCAGGTGCATTGACTGGAATTAAAATGATGGAGTTCGTCATTCCAGCTACTTGTAGCTTAATCGCATTATTAGTGTTCGGCTTCTTCTATACGCTAACTGATAAACGTCATAAAGAAATCGTCGAAGAAATTGCTGCAAGAAAAGCAAATGCAGGAACCATTTAAGATGGAATACGTTTGCACATTCGGGAACACTTTGATATCTTGGATGTGCAACTTGTATACAAGTATAAAGTAAGATACATAGGAGGAAAATGAAGATGAAACCATTTATTCATGATGATTTTATTTTACAAACTAAAACAGCTCGTGAACTATATCACAATTATGCAGAGAAAATGCCAATTTATGATTATCATTGCCATTTATCTCCACAGGAAATTGCAGAGAATAAAAAGTTCAAGAATATTACTGAACTATGGCTTGCTGGTGATCACTATAAATGGAGAGCATTAAGAGCAAATGGCGTTGATGAAAAGTATATTACTGGTGACGCTGATGATAAAGAAAAATTCCTAAAATGGGCTGAAACAGTTCCTAATACGATTGGTAATGCTCTTTATCACTGGACACATCTTGAATTAAAGCGCTATTTCGGTATTGAAGAATTATTAAATCCAGATACAGCTGAAGATATTTGGAATCGTTGTAATGAGTTATTAGCACAAGAAGACTTCTCTTGCCAAAACTTAATTAAACGTTCCAATGTAAAAGTAATCTGTACTACTGATGATCCAGTAGATAATCTACAATATCATGAACAAATTAAAAATCAAGCCGATTTTGATGTGAAAGTTCTTCCTACATTCCGCCCAGATAAAGGGTTAGAAATTAACAAAGAACCATTTGTTGGATTTGTTAACAAACTAGAACAAGTGACGAATAAAAAGTTTGCTTCTTTTAAAGAGTATTTAGCTGCTTTAGAAGAACGAGTACAGTTCTTCCATGAAGTGGGCGGCCGTGTTTCTGACCATGGATTAGGCGAAGTTCCATTTGCTGCTTATGAAGACAGTGAATTAGACGCTATTTTCCAATCTGGTCGCAATGGAGATACTGTTTCCGTTGAAGATGAAAATAAATTCAAAACAGCTATTATGGTATTTCTTGCTCGTTGCTACAAAGAAAGAGGTTGGGCAATGCAACTTCACTTTGGAGCAATTCGTAACAATAACCAAAGATTGTTTGAAAAATTAGGTCCAGATGCTGGATTAGATTCAATCGGTGATATTGGTGAAGTGGCTAAACCATTGAATGCATTATTAAATGCTATGGAATTAAACGATAGCCTACCAAGAACAATTGTTTATAACTTGAATCCGGCTATTAATGATTTAATCGGAAGTACAATTCAAAACTTCCAAGCAGGATCTGGTATGAAAGGGAAAATCCAATTTGGTTCAGGCTGGTGGTTTAATGATACAAAACCAGGTATGATTCGCCAAATGACTGCTCTTATGGACCAAGGATTAATCATGCATTTTGTAGGGATGTTAACGGACTCACGCAGCTTTATCTCTTATTGCCGTCATGAATATTTCCGTCGCATTCTATGTGATTTAATCGGTAAATTAGTTGAAGATGGTGAAATCCCTAATGACACTCAATTATTGCAAACATTAATTGAAAATGTTTGCTTCAATAATGCAAAAGAATATTTCTCAATTGAATTAGCTTAAATAAAGAAGAGTGCCTACCTAGAGGGGGGTTATTCTCTTGATAACGGGTTCCGATATGGAGCACAAATGGGTTTTACATTATATTTAAGGCGTGAATTCACACAGGAATTCACGCCTTAATTTTTGTTATAAAAGTAATGGTTTCTCTACTTGATGAAGGACAAAGGTGAATAAGCTAGACACTGGATCGTGCTTCATAAGCAAATATTCTTTGAATGAATCTCCCCACTTTTAATTGGAAGTTTCTCCTTCAAGAAACTTCGCTTTCACTTCCTCGAAATGTAAACTTAACATGGGTACACCGAGAAAAGTTTTAATGGCTAGAGCGTATGCACCCATGACGCAGGCTTTTTCTCCTAATTTTGAAACGGCTAATTTTCGGTAATGACTGATAGCTGTTGAGAGGTTACTACGAACTTGTTCAAAAAATGGAGGATTCATTCTAAGTAACTCACTATTTAATACAACCACTTCTGGATTGTATAGATTAATCATATTATTTAAACCAATTGTTAAATAGTAAATAAATTGCTCCATCATTTGACAGGTGTCTTCATCTTTATTTAAAAGTAATTTCTGAACATCTTCGTATGATAAATCCACGTTATGTTTTTTTTGAGCTAACTCTTTGAAAAAGGTAGATTCAGACGCATATTGCTCCCAACAGCCTCGATTTCCACATGTACAGGGTTTGCCCCCAGGTACGACAATCATATGACCCGCTTCACCAGCATAGCCATCATAACCTTTGAAAAGCTCTGTATCCATCATGATTCCAAGACCAATTCCGGAGGAGAGGCTAGCGCACAGCACATTTTTTGCATGATGATAGTGAAATACCCTTTCAGCAAAGGAACATAAATTTGTATTATTTTCAATATGTACAATATTCCCGAACTCTTTTATTAAATCGTCTTTTAAATTTTTATCGTGCCAGTGTACGCTTGGAATGAAGTGAATGATCTCTTCATTTGTAACGAGACCATGAATACCTACGACGATACCAACAACCCCATATCGACTGTTGCTACAAGCTGCTTTGATTTGATTAATTTGTTGAATGAGAATCTTCAATACCCCTTCATAGCTAGAAGTATCTGCTGTAATGATGTTATTTGTAATAGGACAACCAATTAAATTGGATAAAGTAAATGTAATCGATCCAAAATCAAGGTCAATACCCAATGCATACCCAGCCTTGGAGTTAAGCGAGAGACTTATTGGCTTTCTACCGACGCCATGATGTTCTTCCTGTGTTTCTATGATCAGTTCATCCTCTAATAAATCTGCTACTTGAGCTGAAATGGTAGCTCTTGTTAAATTGGTTTGCTTAGACAAATCTGCTCGAGAAATTTTACCGTGTTCTACTATTTTTTGAATAATTAAAGATCGGTTAATTTTTTTTATATAAGCTGAGTCTCCTGTAGACATAGGTAGGACATTCCTCCTTGCTTCATTTTTTTATTCTTTCATTATACAGGTTTCTATAATTCCTTGAACTGCGCATTTTTATTTTTGTCTAAGTATTAGAATACATCCACGTAATTAAGAGATGCACCATTTAAAACGGTTGGAAAATGCCCTTGAATAAGGGCTACTAAGCTTTCTTCTTTTAAAGATGTTACGTATTTTTGACTAATTAAAATATGTATTGACGAAGTAATTTCAGGGTGATATTCTATTGTTAAATAATTAGTTTGTTTAGTAGACGAACTAATTATAAATAAAAAAAAGATAGTAATGCAAGCGAATTCTTTTTTTGAAAGTATAGTTAAAATTCCTGATGGTGTGTATTGCTATTTGAATAATTTTGATGACAATGCAGAAAACTATTTTAGGATTGAAGAAACATAAAAGGAGGGAATGCACATGGAAATGAGTTTTCGTTGGTATGGTAAAACGGACACCATCCCATTGGAATATATTCGTCAAATTCCAGGCATGAAGGGTATCGTAACAGCTATTTATGATGTTCCTGTTGGTGAGGCTTGGCCTTTAGAAAAAATCGAGGAATTAAAAAAGACAGTTGAAGATGCAGGTATGCGCATTTCAGTTATCGAAAGTGTTCCTGTTCACGAAGATATTAAAATTGGTCTTCCTACTCGTGATAAATATATTGAAAACTATAAAACAACTTTACGTAATTTAGGAAAAGTGGGCATTGATTGTGTATGTTATAACTTCATGCCAATCTTTGACTGGACACGTTCTGAATTAGAATACCGTCTTCCAGATGGTTCAACAGCTCTTATTTTTGAAGAAGAAAAAATTAAGAAAATGGATCCACTAAGTGGTGAATTAGCTCTTCCAGGCTGGGATAGCAGCTATACAAAAGAAGATTTACAAACATTATTTGACCACTACAAAAATGTAGATCATGAAAAACTATGGGAAAACCTAGAGTATTTCATTAAAGAAATTCTGCCTGTTGCTGAAGAAGCTGGCGTAAAAATGGCAATCCACCCAGATGATCCTCCATACGATATCTTTGGATTACCACGTATTATTACAAACAAAGAAAATCTTGAAAGATTTATCAACTTATATGACAGTCCAAACAACGGACTTACAATGTGCAGTGGTTCATTAGGTGCTGAACCTAGCAATGATTTCCCTGAAATGCTTCGTTATTTCCTTGAAAAAGGCCGTGTAAACTTTGTTCACGCAAGAAATATCAAGCTTACAGGCGGAAAATCATTTGAAGAATCTGCTCACGTATCTGAATATGGTTCAATTGATATGCATGCAGTAATTAAAGCAATGGCTGATTTTAATTACGCTGGACCAATCCGTCCAGACCACGGAAGAATGATCTGGGGAGAAACTGGAAAACCTGGTTATGGATTATTTGACCGTGCATTAGGTTCAACTTACTTAACTGGACTTTGGGAAGCAGAACAAAAAAATCGTAAACAAAAATAAGCATAAAGAAAGGGGTCTAACTCCCACAAAATGATTTGTATCTAGATTACTTATAACTCTATAGATACCAGACATTGTATTGTGGAGTCTGATCCTTTTATTGAGACAGGCTATTTAATTTTAGGAGGAATGGATCATGACAGTACCATTTAAAGTAGATTTAACAGATAAAGTTGCTGTTGTAACAGGTGGAGGCGGTGTGTTAGGATCTTATTTTTCAAAAGCTTTAGCAGAATGTGGAGCTAAAGTAGCGATTATTGATCTTCACCAAGAACCAGCTGATAAAGTTGCAAATGAAATTAATGCAGCTGGCGGAAAAGCAATCGGAGTTGCTGCAAACGTTCTTGACAGAGAAGCACTTGAAAAAGCAAAAGAAATCGTGGAAAAAGAACTTGGCACATGTGATATTCTTTTAAACGGTGCAGGTGGAAACAATCCTCGTGGAACAACAGATGACGAATTCTTTAATGCTGAAGAAGTGAAAAAGAATCCAGAACTTAAAACATTCTTTGAACTAGATCCTAAAGGTGTTGGTTTTGTATTTGACTTAAACTTCTTAGGAACATTACTTCCTTCTCAAGTATTTGCTAAAGCAATGACTGAGAAAAAAGGAAGCTGCATTATTAATGTATCATCTATGAATGCATTTACACCATTAACAAAAATCCCAGCATACAGTGGAGCAAAAGCAGCTATCAGTAACTTTACACAATGGCTTGCCGTTTACTTTGCAAAAGCAGGCATTCGTGTTAATGCTATTGCACCAGGATTTTTAGTAACAAAACAAAATGAAAAATTATTATTTAATGAAGATAAAACTCCAACAGCAAGAACAGGTAAAATCTTAGGTAGCACACCAATGGAAAGATTCGGTGAACCTGAAGAACTTATCGGGGGACTATTATTCTTAGCTAGTGAACAAGCAGCAAGCTTTGTAACAGGTGTTGTTCTTCCAATCGATGGTGGATTCTCATCTTATACTGGTGTTTAAAAAGTATTAAAAAGGTCTAGGTGCAAAGCATCTAGACCTTTTATTTAATATAAAGCTTCTTGAACCAAATTGATGTTTTTCTTCTATTATTATATTAATGGCTGTGTTAAAGGCTGATGTTGATTTTGTAACTCTACTATGTTGATTGGAGCCTGCGGAAAGCGTAGTGTATCCATTCTAATCAACAGCCAGGTTTAATAAAGCCCATAAATGATGCCCCCAAAATAAAATTACTCCTAAAAAAGTGTTTAGATTCTTTCCAATATAATTTAGTATTTTAATCATGTTATATAAATAATGTAAAATAGATTTTAGTATTGTTATTATGTCAAAATAGAACTTGTATATATTATGTTTTTTTGAAAGGAATAAATCATTATGGCAAAGAAGGAAAACGTTGTTCAATCGGTTGATCGGGCACTTACAATTTTAGAAATTGTGGCAGAGTATGGTGCTATTGGTTTAACGGAGTTAAGTGGCTTAGCAAATTTGAATAAAGCTACGGTTCATAGATTATTATCAACGTTAATATATAAAGGGTATATTGAACAAGAGACTAAGACTGGATATTATGGAGTAACCTTTAAATTATTTCAGCTAGGAAATAAAAAAATTGAGAAAATGGATTCTTTAAGTGTCGCAAGGAGTTTAATTAGTGAGTTATCTAATCTTTTAGGGGAAACCGCCCATTTAGTTGTTGAGGATAATAAAGAAGTGGTCTATATTGATAAATTTGAACCTAGTAATTCATCCTTTACTATGCATTCGAGAGTAGGAAGTAGGGCCCCAATGTATTGTACAGCGGTAGGAAAAGCTTTATTAGCAGAATATCCAGATGAAGTAATAAAAA
This sequence comes from uncultured Bacillaceae bacterium, assembly GCA_963751845.1. Taxonomy (GTDB): domain Bacteria; phylum Bacillota; class Bacilli; order Bacillales; family DSM-1321; genus Peribacillus. The sequence continues at coordinate 83,662 of CAVVWH010000012.1, read as the reverse complement.
AAGTATGGAATAATAGCGATATTCAACAACTTACCCCTCATACGATTACAGATTTTTCTTTATTTATGGAGGAAATAGCAAAAATTCGTGATCAAGGGTATGGAATGGATAATGAAGAAAATGAATTAGGTGTATTTTGTATTGCTTCCGGTTTCTATAATTATAAAGGCGAAGTAGCAGGGGCAATTAGTATTTCTATACCAACAACTCGTTTTATGAACAAGTCACCTGAGCAGTATGTAGAAAAGGTTTTAGATTATAGCAGGAGAATTTCTCAATTATTGGGAGGGCAGAGAAAATAGATTATCTCCTCATACATTTAGTGTATGTTAAATTTCTATGATAAAATAAAAGATGTAAGGCAGGTATAAATGGAATATATTTCCTTAATTATAATTGGCTTTGTAGCCGGAATGATAGGGGCTCTCGTAGGTCTTGGTGGAGGTATTATCATTGTTCCATCCCTATTATTCTTTGGAAATTCAATAGACGCGCTTAAAAGGTCATGCTATTGAATATATATTAAAAATCGTACTAATTCTCCTGGGTATTCGTCTAGTTTATCAGGGAATGACAGGACAATAATAAAGGGGGAGAAATGATGTCCGAAATCATTCACTTCTATCATACAAATGATTTTCATAGTCATTTTGAAAATTGGCCCCGAATCGTAGAATTTTTCAAGGAAAGACGTTTGCTTCATCAGGAAATGGGGGATGAAGCCATTTTTCTCGATATTGGTGATCATGTCGACCGTTGGCATCCTTTTTCTGAAGGGTCATTAGGAAAAGGGAATATAAGGCTTTTAAATGAAGCTGGCTATCAGTATATTACCATTGGTAATAACGAGGGCATTACTTTACCTCATGATGCTTTAGATCGTTTATATGAAGATGCGGATTTTGAAGTACTTGTAGCAAATCTTTATGATGAGAATGATATGAGGCCGAAATGGTTGACTCCTTATACCATTCATACAACCGCACAGGGGACAAGAATAGCATTCATTGGTGTAACAGCATTTTTTCAAAAATTTTATTCAAATCTAGGTTGGAACCTTACTGAACCCTTTGCTGAATTAAAAGCTCAGTTACAGGAGACTAAAGGAGAGGCTGATTTGATTGTTGTTCTTTCTCATCTTGGACTAAATGATGATGAGAGAATGGCAACGGAATTTCCTGAAATTGATATTATTCTTGGGGCACATACACATCATGTGTTGCATCATGGAAGATTAGTGAATCAATCACTTCTTTGCTGCGCCGGGAAATTCGGCTTATTTGTTGGGCAAGTAGAAATACATGTAGACGAGCAAAAAAATATAACGAAAAAAAGTGCATGGTTGTATGACACGAATGATTTTCCTGAACTCGTAGGAGAAAAGGAATGGATCGAAGAAATGTATCTTTCTGGAGGAGAAACGCTCCAGAAAGTTGTCTGTCATCTACCGGAACCTCTACCAAATGATTGGTTTAAAGAAGAGAAATTATCGGAAATTCTTTGTGAAGCCTTAAGAGAGTGGAGCGGGGCAGATTGTTCATTTCTGAATGCTGGATTGTTACTAAAAGGTTTACCACAGGGTGATGTAACAAAAGGGGATATTCATCGTATTTGTCCTCATCCTATAAATCCATGTGTGATTGAAATGAATGGAATAGAGTTAAAAGAAATTTTACTTCAATCAAGAAATGACGAGTGGCCTCATATTCCAGTTAAGGGCTTTGGTTTTAGAGGCAAGATTATGGGAGTTATGCTCTATAATCAAATTGATTTTATAGAAGCAAGTAAAGGAATTGTAAAACAAATTCAAATTAATGGAACAGAATTACAATCAGAAAAAATGTATAAATTAGTTATTCCTGATATGTTTACATTTGGTTACTTTTTTCCACAAATTCAACGATCAAAAAATAAAGAATACTTAATGCCAGAGTTTTTACGTGATATTTTATTATGGAAGCTGCAAAAAATGTACGCCAATTAGAATAAGGATATCTCACTGTTTTGCCCCTTTTTTCATAAAATATGAAGAGAGGGGGCGAAGCAAGGTGATAAACATGAAACCAATCATGCTTGAAGATCATCCTTTTTTAGCTATTACAGTTGAATTACCAAAAACAACGCTAATTGTTGTGACATCAGATTTAGGATACATTATGTGCGGGGCTTTAGACGTTGCCCTTTTAAATGAAAAATTAAAAGACCGAGGAATAATAGCAGGTAGAGCAACTGGCGTTAAGACAATTGAACAGCTTCTACATGCACCATTAGAATCTGTGACATATGAAGCCGAAGCACGTGGTATTTATCCAGGAATGATAGGGAAAGATGCCCTATTAAAAATGATATAAAGTAAAATGCCATTCGTGATTACCCTCATCCGTCAATAATGTTTAGTTAAACAGGGGAAGAATGAGTATCTTAGCGAATTTTTCTATTATAATAGTAAAATATAGGAGAATTCGCTATAATATTTAAAATATCGATGGAAAATGTATTAATTATGTGAATTCTATGTAAAAATGATTTATTTAGTCACTCAGGTAAACGATAATTATTTTGTACTGCACCAAGTCATACCTTGTGCCGTATATTTCCAAGTTAGAAATGGAGAACTATCATGAGGCTTTTAACTACACAATCACTGTGTCCAGGTGTCATACTAGGGAAAACAATCTATAATGAACGTGGTACCATTTTAGTAAGTGAAGGAGCTACGTTGACACAGGCTATTATTAACCGTTTAATCGATCTTAATATCCGCTTTGTTTATATTAAGGACGAAAGAACAAAGGATATTGCCCCTGTAAGTTCTATATCAGATGAATTAAGATTAGAGGCTGTTCAGACAATCGAAACAACCTTTGACCAAATACATAGAAATGATAAGCTGAAAAACTCGATCGTAGTAGAGAAAGCAGCAGTGAAATTTACTCAACTTATTAGGAACATTATGGGTAGTTTAAAGAGTAATGACGAGTTGCTCTCGTTATTAGCGGATGTCTTTGTATATGATAATTATATCTTTAGCCACTCTCTAAATGTTGCTTTATATTCCCTTGCCATAGGGATTGAATTGAGATTAAATGGAAAACAATTAGAACTGCTTGGAATGGGAGCTATGTTGCATGATGTGGGCAAGATGTTTATTCCCTTTGAAGTATTGGGAAAATCAGGAAAATTAACGGATGAAGAATATGAAATAGTGAAGAAGCATCCCGATTATGGTTTTCAATTGCTTAAAGATATTCATACTGTGTCATTGCATGTAGCTCATTGTGCCTATCAACATCATGAACGAATTGATGGCTCTGGTTATCCGAGAGGTATTAAGGGTGATGAAATTCATGATTTAGGGAAAATTATTGCGGTAGCGGATGTTTTTGATGCTGTAACTTCTAATCGAGTGTATAGAAGTGCCATGTTACCACATGAAGGGCTTGAAATCCTTTATGCAGGTTCAGGTACAAAATTTGAAGTTCCAATAGTTGAAGCATTCAGAAGGGCTGTTGCGATTTATCCAACTGGACTTTCTGTTGTCTTGAATGATGGCCGTAAAGGTGTAGTGGCTGGTCAGAATGTAGGTATAGGTGACCGACCAATCATTCGAATTCTAGAAGAAGGAGATCAACCTTTAGTAGATGCCTATGATGTTGATTTGAAAAATGTCCCTCATCTGATGATTATTAAGTGTATGGACATGAATATGAACATGAATGTATAATCCTAATACGGAAAAGGGGCGGCAAATTAAGTTTGTGCCTCATTTTTCCCCATTAGGTTATGGCTTATTATAGTTTCTGTATGCTTTTTATAATGAATGAACCACTTTAAATCATCAGTCCTTACAGGCGCTCTTTGCTTATCTCTTTCTAGCTGCAAGCACCTAGTACCTATCAGACTTACACTCCCCTTCTGATAGTAATTCATTGTTGCCTGTTATTCCTTTTTCACATCCTCAGGCTTCATGATTGCCGGAGAAACCCCACCTGTGCCATTACTATAATAACTTGGCACGTTACCATTTATTAAAATTCCACCTACATTAATTTCTTGTTGGACAAGTGTTTCTTCAGAAAAGGAAGGAATGACAATCTGCATTTTTACTTTAAAAAGGACAGTGAGTTCAAGAAATGTATTATTTATGCCTGAATTGGTTAATTCAGTTTTAAAGTCCGATTCAACATGACCAACAGTTGCCATTTTAACTGGAATTTTTGGACCATAGTTTGCAAGGAGAGCATTTCCAGTTACAACTCCTAAGGGAATATGATAAATGACTTGATTAAATTGTTCATTTGCAGCAGTTGGAGAATCAAAAGGATTTGTTTGTATAAAACCAAGTTTATTTTGTATGTCCTTCGTGATATTTGTTCGAAAGCTTATTGATGTTTTGGGATTAATGGTATAGGTAGGCGATGAGGAATCAGTACTAGTCAGTGTAATAAAGTCTTCCATATTTATTTTTGCCATATACTCATCTACTGATTCGTAAATGGCTTCTGTCGCTATTCGATTGATTTCTTTTTTTGCTATATTCATGATGATTGGTTCGACGGTTTGATTAACAAAGAAAAGAGATATTATACTAGTGAATATGAAAAGAAAACAGGTAATGAAAAAAACATTTCGATTGGAAAGAGGTTTTTTTGAGCGAAACAATCTTGGCTTGAATCTTTTTCGGAACATGCAAAGCTCCCCCTTTAATAAAGGGTATGCAGCCTATGTAAAGAATTATGTTAGCTTGGTGTTGAATAAGCTTAGCTTCATGCGTTCTAACTAAAAAAGGGGAGAAAATATCCCCACTAATCATAAATTAACGCTTATTCTTCTTTTTTTCTAATCTGTCATTACGTTCCCATGCCTTTAAATAAGGGTAAGGATCAAAGCTCCATTCCGTATAGCCATTGTCTTTATATAAGCCAAAATGTAAGTGGGGAGGGAATTTACCTGATGTTCCAGGAGGACCATAACCTGTGCTGCCAACGCTCCCTATAAGCTGTCCAGGTTTAACAACTTGGCCAACCTTAAGACCGTCAGCAAATCCACTTAGATGAGCAAAGTAGTGGTAATTATTGTTTAAATCACGAATACCGATTCGCCAACCTCCGTATTTATTCCAGCCTTTCATTTCAATAATGCCATAACAAGTAGAACGGACAGGTACGCTATAGCCTGCAAAAATATCGGTTCCCTCATGTATTCTCCTTCCACCCCAGCCACGAGCATGCCCCCATGTATTATGGTAAGTAAAATTATAACCAATAGGAAGTGGAAAGGCTTTATCATTTAAGTCTATTTTTCCAATTTCATTATAAATTCTTGCATTTCCAACGATAATACTAACGGCTTTGTCTCTTTTGTAATAATTCCATAAACCAATGCGTAAGTTCTCTTCATCGGTACCATAGTTTAGTAAGAAATTAGCAAAAGTATATAAGCGGTCAACATCGCTATTTATATCAGCACGATTATCGCCATCTCCGTCCATTCCTATGCCACCAAATAAACCAATCGAGAGAAGATGGTCGTCATTGGAATTTGGATTCAAAGCCCCTACCCATCTGGTTGGCTCGATGTGTATTCCAATTGGGCCTTTGGCTTCTTCAAGATCTTTACGGGCTATACGCAAATTATGTTCATATTGATCTACAGCGGCAAGATAATACCAAGGGATTTGTGTAATCGCCTCCATATTTTTGTAAAGATCCAACCTCTTTGTAAGCTGGTCTGACTCTGATGTTGACGCGGCAACATATATTTCGCTACTATACAGGATAGAAAGCATAATCATCAGAGAAAGGATTGCTTTTTTCAAAATAACGGGCTCCTTTCTGTTGAAAGATAAAGTGAAACTTCCATCAGTGGGGGTTTTCTTCATCCCCCACTGATGGTTAGTTGAACCAATCGGACCTTTACGGGCAGTTGATCCCCCACCTATCTTCTTTGGTTACTTAGAATCTTGAGGTGAGGGTCATACTGCCCGTTAAGGCGGGATAAAACTTATTAAGTTTCTTATTATACTTTCATTATTGTAGCCACCGTTATAGAATTCATGAAAGCAAAATAGTGGTAATTATAAGAGAAGGGACCGATGATTAATTCGGTCCCAATGGTACTTAGTTTTATGAACCTTGAGGGGATTTAAGCATTTCTTTAATTGTTTTTTTGATGGTATGATGAATTCCCTCACTATCTGACTCCAATGGTGCATAGTTTTCTAAATTTTGAGCTAGTGCTGTATTGTCGCTAACATATACGTGATAGTAACGAGGAACAGCAGATAGTGCTGAACGTTTTACTTGAGTTGCTGTTTCTTTACGTTTTGTAGAATCTGTATCATACACGACGAGTACTTCTTCGTCAGTAACGAGTACCGAAGCATCATTGACATTAGGTAACTGAACAATAATATTAGCAATAACCTTTGCTAGTTGCTCTCGGTCTAGAGAAGTTACTTGCTTATTGATATTATTCCCATCTACCGTTATTTTGTTTGTGCGTATAAATCCGAAATCATCACTTTGATTATTCAAGTTTTGATGATCTTCATTATAATAATTGGCCGGTGCACGAACTTCCGTGGGATTGACTGCATTTGATTTGTTTATAGCCCGGTCTTGATTATTGGCGGAGCAGCCACTTATAACGAATATTGAAGTTAGTCCAATGGCTAATATTTTTTTCTTCAATGATGACACCTCCTAAAGATAGGATGGTCATCTTATAATAAATTTCGCTTAGTAATTGCTGGCGAATCAGTTATAATTTAAATAATATGATGTTTTTGTACTTTAAGGATGTTTAACTGCTTTAAAGGATTAAAGTAAGAAAAGACATCGACTATCGCTATTAGGACGATAAGTTGTGTTTTTCTAAAGAGGTGAAAAAGATGATTACCATCAATAATATAGTCTATGAAGTAATTGAGGATCAGAGAAATGGGTACAATGAAGATGCGTTTAAGGCCCGATACAGCGAGATTTTAACAAAATATGATTATATCGTTGGTGATTGGGGATATGGACAGTTAAGACTTCGTGGTTTCTTTGATGATCAAAATCACAAGGCGACCTTTGATACGAAAATAAGCACGTTGAGTGAATATTTATATGAATACTGTAATTTTGGCTGCCCTTATTTTGTAGTGAAGAAAATTAGAAAATAAAGTAAACAAGTGAAAAGCACTCGATTTCGAGTGCTTTTCACTTGTTTCTATCTAGCTTCAGGCACCCAGCGCCTATCGGACTTCCCTCTCCTTCTTACGATAAGTCAACATCGACGCTCGCGCTCTTTCGTGTTTCCTTTATCTCATACGGAGCGGTCCAGTCGGTACGGCGCTGAACGGGTGCCTTCCGCTTTTCACTGTCCAGCTCCACCGGCTAGCTCAGCACGGAAAAAGATGAGTGTCTTTAAAAGGCAAAAAACGCCTTTTTAAGCCCCTCCCTATTTTCTTCACGAGCTGACCAAGCCGGTTCCGCTTTTCTATTCATCATGGGTTGGGTGGGCACCGGGATATTTCCTAGGTAGATTCTCATGTAAGGCTTTATTCTCATAGGTGAAAGCACTAGCTGGACGCTGACCTTCACCAAATGGAGTGCTCTTGTTTTCCACTGGGGCATCTGCACCTATAGGAGCTCCGTACGATCCTTCTGGTAAATCCTCGGGGATAATTACATTTCGCTGGGATTCAACATTAGCAAAATCATGATAATTTTCTTTTTTATTCAAAAAATCTCCTCCTAGTTAGATGGAATACATCTATAGGGTCCCCGTTTTCATCATGCCTATGAAGAAATTAAATAAATTCCTTTAAAAAATCATTTAGTTCCAATGCTTCGACTTCAGTGATTTGAAATGCATGTTCAAGATATCCTTCTTCTTCTAAATCATCATGTCCAATAATAGCAAAACGGTTGCTTTGCAAGTTGAGAACTAACTTTTTTCCATAAAAACGGTCGGTTATCGTAATTGCAAAATCATAGCGAGATTCTTCTCCCATAAAGCTAACAAATCGAGTTTTGGTATCAAGCAAATCATTGTATAAATAGAAATGGTCGCCCACAAACATTCTCCTCTTCACTGGTTCTTTTTTTTTGCCAATCCTATAGAAGGTCTAACTTCTCTAAAGGATTAAGGTAAAGCTATGATATCGACTTTCGCCATTAGGGCGATTTGTTGTATTTACTAATAGTTCTATCATAGCAAAATAGGAATGATAGTAAAATGAATATGGATTGGAATGTATTTTTTACAATTATATTATTTGAAATCCCATTTTTTTTAAAAATTATAAATAATAAATAAATTAACCTATATTTTAAATATATAATTAAAAATATGTTAGAATATAGTTAAAATCACCCGGTTAGAAGGGACGAATTTTATGTCGTTGATTAGCGCGAGTAGTCAAAAAATACTAAAATGGATAAAGTTGTTTGTTCCTTTATCAAAACTTAGTTTTTATCCGCCTAAATTCATAATGAGAAATCCGATTACTCAAGCTGTCCAAAGTTCATTTGCCAAAGGGTATGAGGTTGCAGTTATGGTGTTTAATATAGCTAATTTAATTGAATTAAAGGAAAATATGGATCAACCTATATATGATTCCTATATTTCCTATTTAAAAAGAGTATTTAAAGAAGCTATTATTGATTTGATACCTAGAGAGAATATTTTAATCCTGCATGATTATAATAGCGATGGAATAACTTTTCTAATGAAAATTGAATGTAATGAAAAAAAACTCAATGGAATAGATGATAGGATTTATGAAATTGTCATGTATGTGAAAAGTAAACTGCATGATGAATACCCTTCTATCAAGTCATCATTTTCAACAGGGTATATGTTTGTTGATCAAAAGTATTACTCAGTTGATGAAGCAATTAGTAAAGCGCATCAACAGGCTATTGCTATTGCTGAAAAGAAAGTAGAATATGAAGAACATGGTTTAATGGAAACCATTATTCAAATTATTTCTGAACAAGACATTCGTCTTTTAGCACAACCAATTTTTGAAGTGGCTACAAGCAGGATTAAAGCCTATGAAGTGCTGACAAGGGGACCGGCTGGAACAGATTTAGAAAGCCCCCTCGTTTTATTTTCAGTGGCACGACAAATGGGTAAATTGTATGAACTAGAAAAAATTGTATTAGAAAAAGCCTTTAAGCAGATTTCAGAAAACGAATCAGCGCAAAATGTATTTATAAATTTTACTCCTGTAACACTTGGTAATCCACTTTTTGTTCAAGATGTTCAAGGCATGTTGCAGAAGTATAATGGTGTATCGCCAAAGCAAGTGGTACTCGAAGTAACGGAGCAGGATCCAATTGTTCAGCAAGCTGATTTCAATAAAAATATATCTTTATTAAGAGAATTAGGTTTCCGGTTAGCAGTGGATGATACAGGCATAGGATACTCTACGCTCAGTTCAATCTTGGCAATCAGCCCTGAAATTATAAAAATTGATCGGTCTGTCATTCAAGACATTGATAGCAATAGGATAAAAGAGTCGATGTTAAAAGGTTTATTATTAATTGCTAAAGAATCGGGGTCCTATGTTGTAGCAGAAGGGATTGAGAGTAAAGGGGAAGCTATGGTATTATCAAGGCATAATGTTGATTTTGCACAAGGTTTTTTTTATGCGAAACCTGGAAGTGTAGATAGGATACATCATGCTAACTGAAAGATAGAAAGGATCTGGAAAGAATGTACTTTGTAGACCGACTTAAGATCGAACAAATGTTACGTTTTCTTGAAGCGCAACTAACAAGATTTGAAGAGAAGCAAGACTGGAATCAGGATGAGATTACACAGCTAGCTTATGAGAGAATGATTCAAATCTCAATTGATAGTGTGTTGGATGTAGGTAATGCAATGATTGATGGCTTTATTATGCGTGATCCTGGTAGCTATGAGGATATTATTGATATTTTGTTAGATGAGAAAGTAATTACGGATGAGATTGCTACACAATTTAAAGCTGTGCTGCCTCTTCGTAAAATGTTAGTTCAGGATTATATGGAAGTATCACATGAGCAATTGCAGTCAGTATTTAATGCAAATAAATCAGCATTTACCCAATACCCTGAATTAATTAGGGCTTATTTAACAAACGAGCTAGGACCTGTATCAGCTTTTAAAAATTAATAATCATCAACAGCAGTGCAAGTGGGATTATATAAACGCTTGCGCTTTTTTTTACTTATATTTTATAAAGAAGGAGTTTTTTATGAAACAGTATAAAGGATACTTAATTGACTTGGATGGTACGATGTATCGTGGCTCAGAAGAGATAGCAGAGGCAGCAGGATTTATTGAAAAGTTAAGAGTAAGGGAGATTCCTTACTTATTTGTAACGAATAATTCTTCGCGTACTCCACAGCAAGTAGCAGAGAAATTACGTCAGTTTGGCATACATGCAGAAGATGACCAGGTATTTACTACAAGTATGGCGACGGCAAATTTTATTGCTGAAAGAAAAGCGGATGCTTCCATTTATGTCATTGGTGAAGAAGGGATTCAAACAGCATTAACAGAAAAAGGATTCAAGCTTGTTGAAGAAACCCCCGATTTTGTGGTTGTAGGAATCGACCGTTCTATTGATTATGAAAAATTAACAAAGGCATGTCTAGCTGTAAGAAATGGGGCCACATTCATTTCAACAAATGCTGATATAGCTCTGCCAACTGAACGTGGATTGCAGCCAGGGAATGGTGCGATAACAGCGGTAGTTACCGTTTCTACTCAAGTGCAACCGATTTTTATTGGAAAGCCAGAATCGGTGATCGTTGAGCAAGCATTAAAAGTGCTTGGTGTAGCCAAAGATGAAGTAATCATGGTTGGCGATAATTATGATACTGACATTTTAGCTGGTATGAATGCTGAGATGGATACGTTGCTCGTCCATACAGGTGTGACCACAAAGGAATTGTTAAAACAATATGAGAAGCAACCTACCTTTGTAGTGGATACGCTTGATGATTGGCGATTTGAATAACCGGGTAGGAAAACAAGAAAAATGTCCTTCATCTGGCTTATGAAGGACAGAATCCGGTTTCGCGGCTAGTCAAATGTCCTTTATCGTGCTTATAAAGGACAGAATCCGGTTTCGCGGCTAGTCAAATGTCCTTTATCGTGCTTATAAAGGACTGTATCTGGTTTCGCGGCTAGTCAAATGTCCTTTATCGTGCTTATAAAGGACAGAATCCGGTTTCGCGGCTAGTCAAATGTCCTTTATCGTGCTTATAAAGGACTGTATCCGATTTCGCAGCTAGTCAAATGTCCTTTATCGTGCTTATAAAGGACTGTATCCGGTTTCGCAGCTAGTCAAATAGCCTTTATCGTGCTTATAAAGGACTGTACCCGGTTATAGGCATTAAAAAAGGTAGCCGTATCTGCAAGACTTTGAGATTTACTTTCAAAATAAAACTTATTTTGAAAAAGGGAAAATTGGTCATTCAAGGTATGAAGGACAAAACCAAACGGTATGGAATCATGAAAAATAGGGCGGCTCGAAAAGGGGCAGCCAATAGCCAAAAAATCGACTTATTGGACGCTCCTTCTAACTTCTACGCATACACGGCATGCTAGTTGCCAGCCCCAGTCCGTACGTCGCTAACCGGAGGCCCGCACGATGCGGGTAAGATTGGCAAGAAAACGTAAGAATGTAGCTACTTAGCCTACCTCCTTATCCGCGCTTTTCCTATTCCTCTTTTCGATGAGCTAATCGGCTTGAAGCTGCAGCTGCAATTGCTCCTACTATATCATCTAAAAACGTATTTACTTTTCCAGTGCTTTTATCATTTAATAGCTGTAAAATACCTGGTTTTTTCTTATCGACATACCCATAATTCGTAAATCCAATGGATCCATAAACATTTACAATGGATAGCGCAAGTGTTTCGTCTACCCCATATAGCCCTTCGTCCCTTTCAATAATGGATTGAAGCGGTTCTTCTAATAATTTTTTTTCAGCTAAAATGTCCAATTGAATACCAGTAAGTATCGCATTTTGAACTTCTCGTTTAGATAAAACGCGTTCAACGTTATAGAGACACTCCTCTATTTGTAAATTTTCATGATACTCATTTTGTAAATACATGACTAGTTCAGCTATGTCTTCTATCTTTACGCCACGCTCTGTAAGCAACCTTCGAGCTGTTTGTTCAGTTATTGATTGTTTTGGGTTCGTCATAATAAAATCACACTCATTTCGTTTGATTAGCGATTATTTTAAATGTATAGAATTGTACATTCAGAAATCATCTTTCTAGTCATATATATATTGTATCCGAGTTTAACGGACTGTAACGCCCTTATTTAAATCAGTACAAGGTTTAAGTGGTCAGCTGTCCGTAAAACCCCGTATTGATGGACACAGACCCCTTATGCCTTCCGTTTGTGTGACCCACATCTTCGTAAAACTTTTTTTCTCTTCGTGCGATGTAATACTGTCGAGGCTTTCCTTGTCCTGTGAGGGTCGAAACTATATAAAAGGTGGCGAATTATATGATAGAGGAAATGATTTATGAAAATTACGGAATTGTTGTGGAACGAGAAGAGAAAAATAATCGTTATCCCTCTTTCCGTTCTGGAAATATTATCTACAGTATAATCCCACTTGAAAAATTAGAACAAGAGGAGTTAGAAGAAAGACAAACGATGTCGGAACACTTATCGTTACAAGGAGACCAGTCTGTAGCTACTTTTGTTTTAGCGAATCATGGTAGTTATGTTTGTGAAAGGGATGAGCATCTATTTGTATTGTTAGCAAATCAAGCGTTGCAGCCTTTAAGAATTCACAGAATAGGTCTGGAATTGGGGACTTTTCATGCTCTTGGACGTAGCATCGATAAAACCATTACGAAATGTTCTAGAATTGGTCAGTGGAAAGCTCTCTGGGAGGCAAGGATTGATCAACTGGAAAGAATATGGAGTGAAAAATTACAAGCACATCCTAATAATGAATTTGAACAGCTGTTTATAGAAACCTTTCCATATTATATGATATTAGGTGAAAATGCGATTCAATATTTAGTCGACACGGAAATGGATGATACACCAGACGTGGTCGATAGTGGGACAGTATGTTATGAACGCTTTCAACAGCATACTTGGAATGGTGAGGGACAGATGAAAAATCCATTTGACTGGGTGTTTGACCATGCCTCAAGAGACCTTGCCGAATGGGTAAGAGATTATTATATACATCATATGCATACGTATCAACGAGGGGTTGTACAATTTCTTCAAGAATATCAAAATATTGAACGTTTATCTAGTTTCTCCATCCGTTTATTATTCGCTAGATTGCTGTTTCCCATTCATTATTATGAGACCGTTGAAGAGTATTTCTCTAATCCACGAGAGTCACGATCTAAGGAATTAGAGGAGACCTTATCAGGGCTAATAAAAAACTCACAGTATTACGAAAAATTTTTAAAAACTTTCTTTGAATTGGCTGAGTTTCCTACAAAACAAATCCCGCTACCAGAACTTGAGTGGTTGTAAAAATGGAATCCACTCATTTGGTGGTACCTATGGTATCATAAAATAGAGATTTTTCAGCAATATTGAAAAGTGAAAAAGGGTTGAAGGGAAGTGTTTTGATGAGAAAAATAGTGATGGCTGTTTTACTATGCGTCCTAACATTACATATGATGATTATACCTGCTCAAGCAGCCTCTACAACGAACTTAAGTTGTGAGCCATCGCAATTTTCAATTATAGTAAAAACGGCCTCTGAATCGAAAGTAAAAGCGGATCCGAACAGTAAAACAGTAAAGAAATATGCGAAAAATAAAAGGCTTTCCGTTAGTAAGCGCATTGGGAATTGGTATCAAATTTGTGATGCTAAAAAACAAGCTTATTTACCAATTGAAGATGCAAGAGAGGTATTTACTACTGAGGAGCAAGCTGTTCTTACACAAGCTGATAAAAAAAAGAATGTGAATCAAGTTATATCAGCTGTGGGGAAAAAACTTAATTCTACACAGGTCACTATTCGAACCTTTGAAAAAAGAAAAGGGGAATGGCGTAGGGCGTATGCAGCAATGAAAGGGATTGTAGGGAAAAACGGCTTAACTAAAAATAAAAAAGAGGGAGATGGTAAATCCCCGATAGGTATGTATTCATTTGGGACGGCATTTGGTAGTCAGTCGAAGCCGTCTAACCTTAAATTACCTTATAAAAAGTCTACAAAATATGATTATTGGATTGATGATGTGAAGTCCAAGGATTATAACAAATGGGTAACCTATAAATGGAATCCGAAAAAAAAGTGGAAGTCATTTGAAAGAATGAATAATGAACTGTATAAATATGGAGTAGTCATAAACTACAATACGAACCCGATTCTAAAAGGTAAGGGAAGCGCTATTTTTCTACATATTTGGCGTAGTGAAAAGGGAGTAACTGCTGGATGCGTAGCAACGTCTGAAAAAAATCTTCTTACAATCCTAAGGTGGATGGACCCTAAGAAAAATACACATATTATCATAGGTACAGAAGATACGATAAAGTAAAACTTCTCGGTGGCTTGTGCTTTTCTTACAAAAATAATATATATTTTTCCGAATCTTACTCCAACAAGGGATTGAACGAAAAAGAAGTGAAATTTATATATTCTAACTATTGAAAATCATTAAGAAAAATCATATAATGTCTACTATGGAAATACAAATGTTTCTTACAGATAAACAGTAGTTGGGGGGAACCGGAGTGAAGGCAATCTCAGTCGGTTTATTAGGATTAGGTACAGTCGGAACTGGAGTTGTACAAATTATTGAAAATCATCAAGATAAATTGATGCATCAAATTGGTTGTCCAATTCAAATAAAAAAGATTTTAGTAAGTGATATAAATAAAAAACGCTCCATTGACATTGATAGCAGTAAGTTAACGCTACAAGCTGATGATATTATCTTTAATCCAGAAATAGATGTTGTCATCGAGGTGATGGGCGGCGTTGAGCAAACACGCGGATATTTATTGCAAGCTCTTAAAAATAAAAAACATGTTGTTACGGCAAATAAAGATTTAATGGCGCTATATGGTCCGGAATTATTGAAAGTAGCTACGGAAAATGGTTGTGACTTATTCTATGAAGCTAGTGTTGCCGGTGGTATTCCAATTCTTCGTGGACTTACAGATGGTTTATCTTCAGATCGCATTACAAAGATGATGGGAATTGTGAATGGTACAACAAACTTTATATTAACGAAAATGAGCAAAGAAGGCAGAGCGTATGAAGACGTATTGAAGGAAGCACAAGCGCTTGGATATGCTGAGGCTGACCCTACCGCAGACGTGGGAGGATTAGATGCTGCACGTAAAATGGCAATTTTGGCTTCATTAGGCTTTTCGATGAATATTGGTTTAGATGATGTATCAGTACAGGGCATCACGGAGATTTCAGAAGAAGATTTAGATTATAGTAAGAAGCTGGGCTACACAATGAAATTAATTGGGGTAGCTTCAAGAACAGATGATGACAAAGTAGAAGTAAGTGTCCAACCGTCATTATTACCTGATACACATCTTTTAGCTTCCGTTAATAATGAATACAACGCAGTTTATGTATATGGAGAATCGATCGGAGAAACGATGTTCTATGGTCCAGGAGCAGGAAGTCTGCCAACTGCGACAGCGGTGGTATCAGATTTGGTTGCGGTAGTGAAAAATATGGGACTTGGTGTGAATGGTCGTAGCGCAATTGCCCCTCAATTCCAAAAAGCTTTAAAAAGTCCTTCTGAAATTTTTACGAAATTCTTTTTGCGACTACATGTTAAGGATGAGGTAGGAGTTTTAGCGAGAATTACCAATATATTTGCTGAACATGGTGTTGGATTTGATAAAATTCTTCAACTTCCAATGGATAAAAAAGGGTCCTCTGAAATTGTCCTAGTGACCCATACAGCATCTATAGAAGCTTTTGACATAATTGAAAAAAACTTACATGATTATGAGATGGTTAAAGAAATTAAAAGTACCTATCGTGTTGAGGGAGAGAATAATAAATGAGTTGGCAAGGTCTAATTAAAGAATACAGAGAGTTCTTACCAGTAACTGAAAATACACCTGAATTAACACTATTAGAAGGAAATACACCACTCATTAAATGCTCTAATTTGTCTGAAAAACTCGGGGTTGAACTATATGTGAAATATGAAGGCTTAAACCCAACTGGATCATTTAAGGATCGTGGTATGGTATTTGCAGTTGCAAAAGCGATTGAAGAGGGTGCAGACACGATTATTTGTGCATCAACAGGTAATACTTCTGCTGCAGCTGCCGCATATGCAGCACGTGCAAAATTACGCTGTATCGTGGTGATCCCTAATGGGAAAATTGCAATGGGCAAATTAGCTCAAGCCGTTATGTACGGTGCAGAAATCGTTGCGATTGATGGTAACTTTGATAATGCACTTGAAATCGTACGTAGCATTAGCGAAAAATCACCAATTGCTCTTGTAAACTCCGTAAACCCATACCGTATTGAAGGCCAAAAAACATCTGCATTTGAAATCTGTGATACTTTAGGATCAGCACCAGATATTTTAGCTCTTCCAGTAGGAAATGCCGGAAATATTACAGCGTATTGGAAAGGGTTTAAAGAATACAATGCAAGCAAACAAACAGGTCTTCCAGAAATGAGAGGGTTTGAAGCAGAAGGATCAGCTGCGATTGTTCATAATCGTGTATTTGAAAATCCAGAAACGATTGCAACAGCGATTCGAATCGGTAACCCAGCAAGCTGGAAAACCGCTGTTGAAGCAGCAAAAGAATCAAACGGTAAAGTTGATGAAGTATCTGACGAAGAAATTTTAAAAGCATACCACTTATTAGCAAGAGAAGAAGGCGTATTTGCAGAGCCTGCTTCTTGTGCAAGTATTGCTGGTGTGATTAAACAACTAAAAACAGGCGAAATTAAAAAAGGAAGCAAAATTGTCGCAGTATTAACAGGAAACGGCTTAAAAGATCCAAATACGGCTATTGAAACGAGTACTATCGAACCAGTCTTACTCCCAATGGATGAAAAAGTGATTATTGAACATCTTCAAGGTGTGAAACAACTATGAGCGAAGCAGAAATGTTTTTGATTCGTGTACCAGCAAGTACAGCAAACTTAGGACCAGGATTTGATTCAATTGGCCTTGCTCTTGGACTGTATTTAGAACTATACGGGTCTATATCAGACAGCTGGGAAGTTAATCCATTGACAGAAGAAATGGCCGTGTTTCCAAAAGATGATCAAAACTATATCGTTCAAATTGCCAAAAAGACTGCCGCATACTATGGTAAGGAACTTCAACCATGCAAATTGTTCGTTTCAAGTGAAATCCCATTAGCACGTGGGTTAGGCAGTAGTGCTTCAGCTATTGTTGCGGGGATTGAATTAGCGAATTTGGTTGCAGAATTACACTTAACCGACGAACAAAAAAACAGACATGCCTCACTTTTTGAAGGACATCCTGATAATGCTGGAGCCGCTGTTTGTGGTGGATTAGTTGTTGGTAGACATACAGATGAGAAAACAGATGTTTTATCCTTTCCAATTGATGGGGTAAAAGTCATTGTTGTTATTCCAAACTTTGAACTGTTAACAGAAGATTCTCGAAGTGTATTGCCACAAACACTTGGCTTTAAGGAAGCAATTGAAGGAAGTGCGGCTGCTAATATGCTATTAGCAGGAATGTTCACAAAGAATTGGAAGCTCGTGGGGGAAATGATGCAAAATGATCGTTTCCATCAACCATATCGAGCTCAATTGGTACCTCATTTAGCAGAAATTGAAGGATTGGTAGCTAGTCAAGGGGCGTATGGTACAGCGCTAAGTGGAGCAGGTCCAACTGTCCTCTGCCTTGTCCCAGATGAAAAAGCGGAGGAAATTAAAGATAGCTTAGTCAAGCGATTCCCTGCATTCATGATTAAAGAACTTCCAATTGATAATGAAGGAAGCAAAGCAATTATTTTATCTGAAAATGATAAGAAGGAATTAACTTTCTTATAGAAAAACTCTGTTGATTTTTGGCTCATTTGTGTGAGACCGAGGTCTCACACAATATAGTGTCTTTAATAAAAAAACGAGCAGGTGGTGTAGATTCTGCTCGTTTCTGTAACTTTATTAAAATACTTGTTCTACTTCAATGATACCAGGAACTTCTTCTAGTAGTGCACGTTCAATACCTGCTTTTAGTGTAATCGTTGAGCTTGGGCAACTACCGCATGCACCAAGTAAACGTAATTTGACAATTCCATCTTCAACATCAACAAGTTGGCAGTCACCGCCATCACGTAGAAGGAACGGACGAAGTTTATCTAGAACTTCTTGAACCTGACTTTCCATTGTTTGTTCAGTCATTGCATTCGACTCCTTTCTTAATACATATTATAATGCGAAGGTAGTGAAAAATCCAACCTGAACTTAGCGGAAAAATAATGATTATTTTTTTGAGTTAATTATCCTTTTTAAAATAGGGCTAAGTTAAGCAATAAATATAACGTATAAAAGAAGGGAGTATTTTATGAAACAGAAGATCATTAATATACAAGTATATGGAGCTGAACAGATTTGTGCAAGTTGCGTGAATTTACCTTCATCAAAAGATACCTGTGAGTGGTTAGAGGCAGCCTTACAAAGAAAGTTTCCAAATCAACCATTTTCAATTAGCTATATTGATATTTATAATCCGCCTTCCACGGAGAATGAACGCGAGTTTGCTTTAAAAATGATTGAGGAGGATTTATTTTATCCACTCATTCGTATTGAAGATGAGATTATTGCTGAGGGCAATGTGAAGTTAAAGTCAATTGTGGATAAGATGGAGCAGCTTGGATATACGTCATAATAATATTACAAATGAAAAAAGTTTTGAGGCAAAAAATGCTTCAAAACTTTTTAAAAAATATATATTTCTATTGATCAGGTGTCTTCCGCTTTTCTTATTAGCCGTTATGGTGTTTGTACACCCATAGGATGCCAGACTTAATTAAACGAGCAAATCTACCTGTTATCGGTCGATTAGCAACTAAGCCAAAGCCTTGTTTTTTCCCTAAAGATCCTAGAGTACCTTTTAATTTCATTGTAGGGAAGCTTTCAGGAAGTGGTTCATTCGCCCATTTCTTGATTAATACATCAGTGATTTGCTCTGCTTGTGCTTCCGCTAATTGAGCACTTGGCGCAAAAGGTAAGCTTGCACAGTCTCCGACAATAAAGACACTATCATGTCCTGGTACGAAATGCTGAGGTGTTAGAATAGCTCTACCCTGACGATCTTTTTCGATATCCATGTCCATAATAACTTTACTAGGTTGGATCCCAGCAGTCCAAACGATTACATCACTGTAAATAGGTTCTTCACCATTGTATAATGTATTCGGTTCCACTTTTGCTATATTGGCATGATGAACAATCTCTATTGAATGTTTTTCAAACCAAGATTCTACAAAAATACTTAAACGTTCTGGAAATGCAGATAAGATATGTGGTCCACGGTCGAACAATTTAATGTGTAGGTCAGGACGGCTTTCATATAATTCACTAGCTAGTTCAATCCCACTAAGTCCTCCGCCAACAATGGAAACTGTTGCACCTGCTCCTAAACTATTTAGTTCTTGATAGGCTTTACGAGACTTATCAATGGTTTGAATACTGCATGTGTACAAATCAGCACCAGGAATATTATGATATTTATCTTCACAGCCAAGTCCAATGACTAAGTCATCATAAGCAACCGGTTCTTGATTTTCGATAATGACTTGTTTATTTTCCATATCAATCGAAGTAACTTCACCATATACATTCTTTAAACGTGGATGCTCAGGAAAAGCGACACGAATATGATGATCTGATATTGTTCCTGCTGCTAAGGCATAGTATTCCGTTTTAATACAGTGATATGGATTACGGTCGATTAGCGTAATGTTTACACCTTCAGGAAGTTGATTTGGTAGCAATCTCTGAAGGATGCGCATCCCGCCATACCCGCCTCCAAGTATGACTAAGTTTTTCATGAAAAAACCCCTTTGTTCATTTTCTGTGAAATGCTTTCATTTGTATAAAATAGCAAGAAAACTCGAAATATAGTTTATTATCCCCACAAAAGTATAACGAAAATGATTATAAATCTCAACAAAATTGTGAATAGCTTCTTTTTTAAAATAAATATTGACTGTAAATGGAAAAAAGGATAAGATGTTTTTTTGGAAGAAAGTATAAAGTGAAACTTCCATGCTGTATGGTTTAATGAGGTGAAATGATGAAACCGTTAATTGAATTTTGTGTTAGTAATGTTGCAAGTGGTGCGTACCAAGCAATGCAACAATTGGAAAAGGACCCGAATCTGGATGTTATGGAATATGATTGTCTGAGATATTGCGGTATATGTTCTAGTAATCTTTATGCACTCGTAAATGGTGAAGTGGTTAAAGCTGATTCAACTGAACAGCTTATCGAAAATATATATAAATATTTAGATGAACATCCGATGTACTAGAATGTTAAACAGAGGCTGACTTAAAGAAACATGTAACTATCAAATGACTTAGTCGTTCGATGGGATTAGTTTCTTAGGGTCAGCTTTTATTTGTTATAGCTATCATTTTATTAACTAGTTGCAGCCGTTGTTTCTTTCATTTCTGCCCAACGATCACGAGCCATTTGGATAATAGATGTTTCAACTGCAGACTTTTGTTTTTCAAGAACAGAGGAAAAATACTTCATAGCCTTTTGGTTGTCACCAATACGTCTTGAAAGCTCTCCTACTAAATATAAAATGCGGATTTCTGATACTTGGGTGCCACTATAATCTCCAGTAGAAAATGATTCTTCATACTCGCGACGAGATAATTTCATGAAACGAATTTCCTGTTCTTTATCTTTCTTCATTCGATATAGCCAAGTAATCCGCATATAAAGTCCTGCAATTGTAATATGCTTTTCTTTTTTTAAGGTAGCACTATAGCTTGCTAATTTGTAGGTTTGGATGGCATCGTCAATTGTTCGTTCTTCAGAGAATGTATGAGGTACCCAATTCGAACAAATTTTTTCTTTAATTTCATCTTGTGTACCTGGAGCGAAATATTTTGAAAAGTCCTTGGAAAATGCATATCCGCAGTGTGGACAAACGTATATATTGTAATAAAGGGCGTTTATTGAGTCCTCTGTGTAGGTAGGACAAAAATCTGTATCATATTCAGCAACTTTAATAAAGCGAGAACGAATTTTTTTAGTTGTGAAGGATTGTTTGCAAACGGGACAATCCATACTTTTGTCGTAGAGTGGTTGTAATTCTTCCATATTTTCCACCTTCTTTTTAGTTCGTAAGTTCTAGTTGTACGATTCATGTATTGGGTTAATATGCCTATGTTTATTATAGCTAAATTTCACGATAATTGAAGGATGAAGGTCTGAAAAAAATAAAATAAATTGTTACAGGCAGGAATATTGAGCAAAAGAAAATGTTTCGTTTATACTAGTAATAGCTAGTGACTTCAATAAAAAGGAGGAAACGATGGATGAACAATATCATAACAATTACTGAAGCAGCAGCTTTTCAAATAAAGGAAATGATGAAACAAAATGAAGAAGAAGGTTCTTTCTTACGAGTAGCTATAAAAGGTGGCGGCTGTAGCGGCTTATCTTATGGAATGGCATTTGAGCATGAAGTTGGAGAAAAGGATCAACAATTAGAACAGCATGATATTAAAGTATTGATTGCTGGAGAGGATGCTCCTATTTTAAAGGGAACAATTATTGATTACCAACAATCCCTAATGGGTGGGGGATTTACCATTGATAATCCAAATGCAATCGCTACATGTGGTTGTGGGTCATCATTTAGAACAGCTGAAAATGCAGGCAAACCAGAAAATTGCTAAAAAAGAAAAGCTTGATGTTTGGTGTATAAACACGAACATCAAGCTTTTTTTATTTAAAACATTGAAGAGCTGTGGACATGTGATATTTTTGCAGTTGGATCAGCATAAAGTTTTGCTTGGCTGACAGCAATCGGTGCTTCGCCAAATCCATTAATAATTAATTTAACCTTGCCATCATATGTTGCGATGTCACCGCAAGCATAAATTCCGGGAATATTGGTTTCCATTTTAGAATTCACGACAATACTATTTTTTTGGATTTCAAGACCCCAATCTTTAATTGGACCAAGGGATGAAACAAAACCATAGTTGCCAATGACAGCATCTACATCAATTGATTGTGTAGCTTCACCATTAGCTTCCTTGATGACTACTGTGCTAATTTGGCCATCTGTTTCAATAAATTCAACCGGGACAAATGGAGTTTTGATGTCTACTTTAGAATGTATTAAATTTTCAACACTATGCTCATGAGCACGGAATTTGTCACGTCTGTGAACAATTGTAACTTTTTCAGCAATCGGTTCTAGCATAAGTGCCCAGTCTACTGCTGAATCTCCACCGCCGAATACAACGACTTTCTTTCCTGCGAAATGATTTAAATCATTAATAAAGTAATGGAGATTTTTTCCTTCATATTTTTCGGCACCTTCAATTTCAATTCGACGCGGTTGGAATGCTCCATTACCAGCAGTAATAATAATGGTTCTGGAATAATGAATTTCTTTGTCTGTTGTTAGTTTGAAGGTACCATCATCTAGTTTTTCTACCCTTTGAACAGCTTGTTCTAAAGCAATCGTTTGCTCGAATTTGCTCATTTGCTCTTTTAAGTTGTTAATAAGCTCCTGTGCACGAACCTTCGGAAATCCTGCAATGTCATAAATGAATTTTTCAGGATAAAGCGCTGATAATTGACCACCTAATTGTGGTAGGCTTTCAATCATTTTTACAGATGCTTGTCTCATTCCACCGTAGAAAGCAGTAAACATTCCTACTGGTCCACCGCCTATTACAGTAATGTCGAATACTTCTTCATTTATTTCCATGCTTAATCCCTCCATATGATCATTTTGTTCTTTATCCCAATATGAATATATTTTATGTATTTAACAAAATGATTGTTTTCTTTAAGAAATTTATAGAATGACATTAAAACGTTATCATTCAAAAAGTTCCTTCCAATTCTACCATTTTATCTAATAATGAATTTCTCTGAAAAGTGTCGAAATTATTTCAATTTCAATGAAGTTTCAGAATTCTTTTACCCTATTCGAAAAATAGAAACGAAAAATATCTAAATTTAAACAATCTTGTTTTATGCTTGAAAAACTTATATAAAACGACTACTATTTAGGTAACTGAATATTAATTTTTCGTGAATTTTTTATTGACTTTTTGTAACGAAATGCGAACGTATGTATGGATATATAGATAGCGTGTATGCTTTCTTTTCGGAAAGCTAAGAGATTATGTAAAAGGTGGAGTACTTTTGAAAAAACCGAAAATCGTTGTACTGGGAGCAGGATACGGTGGTTTAATGACAGTTACAGCCTTGCAAAAAGCTCTGGATCAAAATGAGGCAGAAATTGTGTTAGTAAATCAAAACGACTATCATTATGAAACAACCTGGCTACATGCAGCTTCTGCAGGAACTGTTCATTATGATCGTGTTCGATATCCAATAACGAGCGTTATTAATAAATATAAGGTGAAATTTATCCAAGATACTGTTACCAAAATTATTACAAAAGAAAAAAAAGTCATTCTAAAACAAAATGAAATTTCATATGACTATTTGGTTATTGGACTTGGATCTGAATCAGAAACATTTGGCATACAAGGCTTGAAAGAATATGCTTTTTCTATATCAAATTTGAATTCAGCTCGAAGAATTCGAGAACATATTGAATGTCAATTTGCAACATATTCTGAAGCAAAGGAAAATAAGGATTCACAATTAACTTTTGTTGTAGGTGGAGCAGGTTTAACCGGAATAGAATTTCTTGGTGAATTAACTCAGCGTATTCCTAAACTTTGTAAAGAATATGATATAAATTTTGAAGATCTACGTATTTATTGTGTGGAAGCATCTTCAAAAATTCTTCCAGATCTTGATCCTGAATTAGTAGAGTATGCTGTTTCCTATCTTAAGAGGAGAGGCGTAGAATTTAAAATTAATACTGCTATTAAAGGGGTTACTGAAAAAGGTATTATTGTAACAAAGGGTGAAGCTGAAGTAGAGGAAATTAAAACAAGTACGATTATATGGGCCGCGGGTGTTCGCGGAAATTCCGTTATAGAATCCTCGGGATTTGAAACAATTCGTGGACGAGTTAAAGTGATGCCTGATTTGAGTGTACCAGATTTTGAAGATATCTTCATCGTGGGTGACTGTACGTTCATTATTAATGAAGAAACGAATCGTCCCTACCCACCCACTGCACAGATTGCCATGCAACAGGGAGACTTAGTTGCTCATAATCTAGAAAAATTAATTCGTAATCAACCAGATTTAGAGACATTCGTATTCGATGATAAAGGCGAAATCTGTTCTTTAGGTCGTAATGATGCAGTTGGGATGATATTTGGTAAGAAGGTGAAGGGGAAAAAAGCTTCATTTACGAAGAAAATGGTTGAAAATCAGACATTATTTAAACTGGGTGGACCATCCTTAGTTGCTAAAAAAGGAAAGTTTAATATTCTTTAAGAGTTAGTCGCAAGTCGTTTGGTATATTGAACGAGGCGACTTTTTTATTGAAAAAAAAGCAAGACTACACGAATGATTTTGGATAAAATATACATAAATTATTGGAGGAATTGATGATGCGGGAACGGTGTAAAAATGTCTGGTTAGCGGTGTCAGGAATTGTTATATCAGATACTGGTGAATGGCTCGTTGTTAATAAAAAATATGGAGGGTTAGAGGGTGTTTGGTCACTTCCAGCTGGGTTTGTAAAAGAAGATGAAACCGTTGATGAAGCGGTGGTTAGAGAGGTATTGGAGGAGACAGGCATTTCCACTCAAATGGAGGGTATTGTGGGAGTTAGAAGTGGAGTGCTTAAAGGGGAAATTAGTGATAATATGCTCCTGTTTTTACTAAAACCTTTAAATATGGAAGTTTCAACACAGCTAGAAGAGTTATATGAAGCAAAATTCATCCAACCAGAGGCTCTATTAAATGAAGGAAAGTGTTCAGTTCTATTACAAGAAGTGCTTTCATATCAATTAAAACCATTGCAAGTGCGTAACGGAATCAATCCAGGGGATCATTTCGGCTATAACTCCTTTAAATTGTTTATCTAATGAGGTGTGAAGTTTAATTCACTAATCATTGACTTGAAACTTCCATTTTATTACACTTGTGGTATGAATTGATAAGGGGGGTTACAAGAATGCCATTGCCAGTCTTATTTATCTCAATTGTATTATTTTTCGTCCTTTTTTTCGGGATTGGTTTTTTACTTAATATGTTATTCAGATCTACATGGATTATGGTCATTTTATTTCCAATAGTAGCCATCTTAATTGTTAATAAGTTGAAGCTTATCGAATACTTTAGTAAGCCGTTTGAATCATTAAAACTATTGGGCATGAACTTCGCAGCCCTACATTCTGCAGATATTATCATTTTATCAAGTGGACTTTTAGGTGGAGTATTAGCTGGAGTCACTATAAAGACATTAAGGAAAAAAGGCTATCAAATGTTTTAAGAGAGTAGAGCTAGAAGAATTTTCGTAGATGATCTCGGGAGGAAACCGAGGTCTTTTTTAAGTTATGGCTATGTTAAATATTATTGTTCGAATACTTTAAAAATCCTGAAATTCTGCTTAATAAAAGATTAAAGTTGCATTAAAAAGCCTAAGATTTAAAGAAAGGCATGCTACATTATAGTGGGGTGTATGAAGAAGAAATGTTAAAAAGAAATCATACATGGTCACTTAGCTTCCTATCATGCAAGTAAAGGAGGGGCTTACGATAAAACGAATTTTAGTTGTAGAAGATGAAAAGCAAATCGCTAAAGTTTTAAAGATAGAGCTTGAATATGAAGGGTATGAAGTAGATGTTGCTTATGACGGTAAAAGAGGACTAGAAGCTGCTTTGCAGGAAAAACTAGATTTAATTTTATTGGATGTCATGTTACCTGAGTTGAATGGTATTGAGGTATTGAGAAGAATTCGAAAAGAGAATGTCATCATTCCCATCATTTTATTAACAGCACGCAATTTGACGATGGATAAGGTAACGGGACTTGATCAAGGAGCAAATGATTATATAACGAAACCATTTGAAATGGAGGAGTTATTAGCAAGAGTACGTTCTTGTCTTCGGCAAACTTCAATTGCTGTAGAGGTAAAAGAACAAAAGGACTCTATACTGTCTATTTTCGATTTACAGATTAATCTTGATACTAGAGAAGTGAATAGAAGTGGTTCTTCCATAGCACTTACCCCAACAGAATATGACTTGCTCGTCTATTTACTTTCCCATAAAAATAGAATTGTCACTCGTGAAAATATATTACTGAATGTATGGGGATATGAATATGAGGGAGATACGAATGTCATTGATGTTTATATCAGACATTTAAGAAAGAAAATCGACGAAGGATTTTCTAAAAGTATTATTCAAACAGTAAGAGGAATTGGGTATACAGTCAGGGAGAGTTAAACATGAAAATCACGACAAAAATTAATTTTATCACGACTGCTTGGGTTGTTTTCGTATTGCTAGCAGTAAATGTTATTGTTTATGTTTCTTTTATGAAAATTAGTGTGAAAACCGAAGGCGAAACTTTACAACAGAAAGCTAGCGATATGATAGAGGCAATTAATTTATATGATTCTTCTGAGATATTGGAAGGAAAATTAACGCCTTATTTAACGAATCACTCCTTTATTCGGGTTATTCAGCCACATTCTGGTATTACAACTGAAGTGACGAATGATCACGTTTTGACTAGAAAAATTAAAGGGGAATTTTCTAAGAAGACAGAAATGGGAAACGACATACCATTAGTGTGAAACAAAAAGAAGAACAAATATTAGTTGTTCGCGTACCAATCAAAATGAATGGACAGATTACAGCCACTTTAGAAATTGGCGAGAAATTATTAGGGCTTGAGTTAGGAAAGGATATCTTACTTTCCATCCTCGCATTTTGTACGGTTTTAGGAGGAATTATTTCTCTGCTTGGAGGAAAATGGATATCTAGTATGATGATGAAGCCTGTCTCTAATATGATTAATACCATGGAAGATATTGAACAAAGTGGTATACCTAAAAGAATTACCATTCAAAAAGATACAAAAGATGAATTGCAAAAAATGGTAGAAACATTCAATCGGATGATTGGAAGATTAGAAGCTAATTTAGAAAAACAAAAGCAATTTATTTCAGATGCGTCTCATGAAATCAAAACTCCGATAACCGTTATTAAAAGTTATGCTGACCTTCTACGCAGACGGGGGATACAAAACGAAGAAATTACACTAGATGCTATCGAAACTATTTATTCAGAATCAACGAGAATTCAAAAAATGACAGAGAGATTTCTTGATTTAGCGAATACAGATTTGGAAAATAGTTTAGATATCAAATACATTCCTCTCTTATCAATATGCGAGAATATCGTGATTCAGCTTAAAGAAGCCTATCAAAGAGAAATATTTATTCATTGTAAGCAACATTCTCTGATGGTGTTGGCAGATGAATTAAAATTACGACAAACCATTATTATCTTACTTGATAATGCTATAAAATATAGCACTGAAAAAATTGATATGTACTTAGAAGAAAGTGAGCATTTCACCATTATTAAGGTGAAAGATTATGGAATTGGAATCCCTGAGGTTGAAATTAATAATATTTTTGAGCGCTTCTATCGAGTAGATAAGGCAAGAAGCCGAGCGACAGGTGGTACAGGCCTAGGACTTGCTATTGCCAAAAATATTATAAAGCAACATAAAGGGAAAATTGAAGTGAAAAGTAGTGAAGGTAAAGGAACGGAGATAACGTTATATTTACCCAGGATTAACGGGTAGTACTTCTCCAACTTTACCTAAATGAAAGGAACGATTGTAGGAGTGATTAAATTATTTCTAGGGAGTTTTCTAATAATCGTATGTATTGTTCTTTGTTATGCTGTTATCCCGACAATCCTAATTCGAGTCAGTGGGAGGGGAATAACAAAAAACATACAGAGAAAGGGAATTGCATTGACTTTTGATGATGGACCCCATCCTGAATATACACCACAATTACTGGACCTTTTACAAAAGTATGGGATAAAGGCTTCATTTTTTGTAGTAGGAAGTAAAGTGAAGAGAAACAGCGAGATTATTAAACGGATGCATCGAGAGGGTCATACGATTGGAATTCATCATTACAACCATATTTCAAGTTGGATTCTCTCGCCCATTCACTTGCGAAAACAGCTAATGATGACAGAAAAGGCTATTCATGACTGTACGAATGGAGAGGTTCTTTTTTATCGTCCACCATGGGGACATTTTAATTTATTTTCGAGGATGGTAAGTAAGAAATATCATATTATCATGTGGTCGAATATCTTCGGAGATTGGAAGGTAGAACGAAGTAAAAATACTCTCCTTCATCAATTACGTACAACGACTACTGCTGGTTCAATCCTATTGCTTCATGATAATGGGGAAACCTTAGGAGCTGATTCAGAAGCGCCTCATTATATGATAGAAAATTTGGAAATTTTTATTAAAGAAAGTATAGATAAAGGAATCCAATTTATAACTTTAAAGGATCTATTATGAGTGTAGAAACAATCTTACAATACATTGATATATATGGATATATCATTATTTTTCTTTTTCTGTTCTTTGGAATTGTAGGAATTCCTGCTCCAGAAGAATCCCTTTTATTTTTAATTGGCATATTACTTGTCCATCATCAGCTTATGGTTGGCTGGGCTTTGTTAAGTGCCGTTTTGGGAGCTTATAGCGGGATGCTCACAGCTTATATATGTGGTAAATATATTGGACTTCCTTTTATTAATAAATACGGAAAGTATGTTGGAATTACGATTGGTCGCTGGGGAAAAGCCCAAAATGCCTATACGAAAAATGTTAAGAAGACCATTGTATTTGGGTTTTATATACCAGGAATCAGACAAATAAGTCCATACTTTGCAGGAATGGCTAAGACACCATTTTTTCAGTTTTCCATGTTTTCTCTTTTAGGTACACTACTTTGGATTGTTCCTTATATAGGGGCGGGGTATTACCTAGGAAAGGTATTTCATATTAATCCGGACTATGTGGCATATTTAAGCATTCTATTTATCATTATTTTTTTCTTATACGTTTTTATCTCATATATAAGGAATAAACGGAAATAAAAGATTATTTGTCTAAAAATGCTCTTAAAATTGGATTAAAAATTCATTAAAAAAGAGGGATTCCCAAAAAATAGTGTTACATTGAAACTGTGATCAGACTTAAGCCTCTGTTCCAGTCTTTTTTTTAGTTAAAGAAAGATTACTTATAGACAGGAGAAATATAGATGAAAAAGATACTTTTTTTACCTCTCCTACGCATGCAATCAGGACATCATCAGGTAGCTGAGGCAGTAATGAATATGTTTCAAAAGCATACAGAAGAATTTATTTTAAAGAAAATAGATTTATTAAGCTATACAAATGAATCACTAGAAAAAATGATTACAACTGGCTACTTAAAGTGGATTCGCTATGCACCGGGAACGTATAGTCATGCCTATAAAAATCTTTTTTATGACTCACCAACAAAGGATCATATAGGCAAGTGGTATCAACCTTTTTTCTTGAAAAAAATGGAGCAGTTATTAGCGGAGGAAAACCCAGACTTAATTGTATGTACACATGGTTTTCCATCCTCTCTATTAAGTCAATTAAAAATGAAGGGGAAATGCAATGTTCCTATCATCAATGTATATACTGATTTTTTTATTAATAATGTGTGGGGGAAAGAAGGAATTGACCTTCACCTTTTACCTAGTAAAGAAATCAAAGCGGAACTTTTAAGAAATCATCATATTCCGAAACAAAAATTAATCGTTACGGGTATACCTGTTCATGAAGAGATTTCCGAAATTTCTTATAAAATAAAAAATGGGGATAGGCCGCAGATTTTAATATCTGGAGGAAATAGTGGTCTTGGTGGGATTTCAAAATTATCGAATGAATTAAAAAAAGCTTCTCATTATGATTTCCTAGTACTTTGTGGGAATAATAAAAAACTATATAATGAAATTCTTTCATGGAATGTAGAGCATATTAAAGGATTGCCCTATATATCATCAAGAGATGAAATGAACAAACTATATGATCAGGTAGATGCGATTATTACAAAACCGGGTGGCGTAACTGTAAGCGAAGCACTACGAAAAAGATTGCCTATATTTGTCCATTCTGTGCTTCCTGGTCAAGAACAAATTAATCTGCACTTTTTAAAAAGTAAAAAGCTTGTGTTTGAACTTGATCAGAAAAAGTCATTGGAGGAACAATTGTTTAATACGTTAAATCATGGTAAAAAAATGGGTCGTTGGTATGAAGCTATAGAATCCTATCATAAGGGTATAGAGATAGAAGAATCGCAGAAAATAGTAGAGGTGATAGAGAATCTTCTTCATCATAAACGGAAGGTCATTCATCCTGCTTAGTTGAATGGACATGATGATGGACAAGCAAGAAAGGTGAAGCAATTGTGGGTAATCTAACAGTATATCTCGACCAGTTTGGATATATCGTCTTGTTTTTTGCACTCATGCTCGAATTACTAGCTCTTCCATTTCCAGGTGAAGTTCTTATGGGATATAGTGGATTTCTTGTTTTTCAAGGTCATTTAAATTGGATGCTCAGCATTTTAATAGCTGGAGTTGGAACTTCTATTGGTATGACACTTTCTTATTGGATTGGCTATCGATTAGGGACACCTTTCTTTAAGAAACATGGTCATCGGATTCATATGGGTCCGAAACAAATGGAAAAAATTTCTCGTTGGTTTAATGTGCATGGGAACAAGTTATTGATTATTGCGTACTTCATTCCAGGTATTAGACATATTACAGGGTATTTTTCGGGTATTACTCGCATTTCGTTTAGGTCATATGCATTGTTTGCGTATAGTGGCGCTTTTCTTTGGGTGTCGGTATTTATTACACTTGGTAAAATTTTAGGACCTCAGTGGGAGCAGTTCCATACTTCGATTAAAAAATATCTCATAATAGGAAGTATCATAGCTGTTATTGTTGTGGTAGCTATTTATTTATACAAGAAATACAAAGAATCTCTGATCAATACTGTGATTAGAATTTTACATTACATTTTAACATCCATTCGTTCCCGTAATCGGGTAGCGCTTCTATTATTAGGAACAACTTTGGTCACTGCGGGCCTTGTAGTTTTGATGATTGGGCTGACCCAAGATTTTATGGGTAATGAGTTTAATAATTTTAATGAAGTGACTCGTGTATTAATTTCGTTGATTTTTACGATAGAATGGGCGGGGGTTATGGATGTATTCTCCTTTTTGGGATCAAGAACGGTTCTTCTTGCACTTATCCTTTTTGCATTATGTTGGATTGGGTGGAAAGGGCGTAATAAAAGTATTGAACTAATATCCCTTGCCATTGTTGTGATTGGTGGTGAACTGTACGAAGAAGCCTTAAGGATGATTTTTCATAAGTTATCACCCATTAATCAGTCAATAATGGATCAACTGGTGTATTCTTTTCCTAGTGAACAGTCCTTAATGACCGCTGTTATTTATGGGTTTTTCGTGTTTATTTTTGTTCGTCACTTACGAAAAATGTGGTTGCACACTTTTGTCCCATTAGTTGCTTTATTCCTGTTGATTTTTATTGCTATTAGTCGTTTGTTTATACAGGTTGAATTACCAAGTGATGTAGTTGCAGGCTATGTATTTGGCGGAGTATGGCTTGGTTTAAATATACTTCTTCTTGAAATTCTCCGGTTGTTAAAAAGTATTGATACAGCAGCCGTGAAATGAAAAATTTGTATGCTTAGCTTTGTTATGTTGTTCTTATAGATACTTAGTCTTATTTTTGAAATCACTTCACTTCTATGAATAATTTCTTTTTCTAAAGGAAAGGAATAATGGATGTGAGAGGAGTGAAGTCTTTCTTTGAGGACTGGAATCTATATAATAAAGCGGTTGATTATAGTAGTCGTGTTTTTGTTAGCAATCCAAACTACTATTGAGCATGTGACAGGAGCGCCAATACAAATGCTTTATAATAGTAGAGTGAACACACCAATGGCTGCATCATCCGAAGCAATAGAGGTAACGCAAACATTAGAGAGTACATTAGATTTCTCAAAATATCCAAAACATCAGGTAGTAGCAACTGGATATACAGCTGGGGTTGAGTCAACTGGGAAAAATCCCACTAACCCTGCGTATGGCGTAACTTACTCCGGTGTAAAAGTGAAAAGAGATTTATATTCAACGATTGCCGCAGATCTGAACGTCTTTCCGCTTGGAACGATCCTGTTCGTTCCAGGGTATGGCTATGGGGTAGTAGCAGATACTGGGAGCGCAATTAAGGGAAATCGGCTCGACCTATACTATGAAACGGTGCGGGATGTTTATAATCAATGGGGTAAAAAAACAGTCGATGTGTATATTGTACAAAAGGGTAAGGGTAAATTGTCAGAAAACCAATTAAAAAGTTTAAATGAAGCGGAACATATGCAAGTATTTCGTCAACAAATCATTGGGAAAATATCAAAATAACAACGGGGGTGTCCCATAAGTCATTTTTTCGACTATTGGATACCTCTTTTCATGTTTAAGAATGCTGAAATATCAACATTCTTGATTTTTAAATTTCCATGGACATGCCTTTTTCAGACATTACCTAGCCTGATGAAACCTCGAATAAAGTCCTTCAAATCAAAATGAAGACCTTTTTCCTTATTCACTTACTGCATTTTGGACTTCATCAACAGAATGAAGACCTTTTTCCTTATTTACTTATTGCATTTTGGTCTTCATCAGCCGAATGAAGACCTTTTCCCTCTCTCGCTTACTGCATTTTGGGCTTCATCAGCCGAATGAAGGCCATTTCCCTCTCTCGCTTACTGCATTTTGGGCTTCATCAGCCGAATGAAGACCTTTTTCCTTATTCACTTACTGCATTTTGGTCTTCATCACCCGGATGAAGGCCATTTCCCTCTCTCACTTACTGCATTTTGGCCTTCATCACCCGGATGAAGACCATTTCCCTTACTCACTTACTACATTCTGGGATTCATCAACGAATGAGATTACACTTCGCCTGCTACGTTCATAGACCCTACACAAACAAAAAAGCATCGTAAGAAAAACGGTTCATTTTCCTTACGATGCTTTACCTTTTTAGGGACTTATCGGACAGCCCTGTTTTATTGCTTTGTTAAAAACTAGGTTCTAACGAAAATTCCTCAGGATGAAGAATATGTGCAAGCTTTGCTAAACCTTCAAGTAATCGTGGTGAAGGTCTGCAATACAAAGGCTCTTCCATAACCAAAATTTGGTTATTATTTAGTGCCTTAATGTCTGACCAATTTGCTCGTTTTTGAACAAGCTTTGGATTGATTTTTTTTAATGGAACTCCAACCCAAGCTAAGCATACATAATCTGGATTACGCTTAACCACTTCTTCAGATGAAGTCATGATACTGGCTAAGTCTACATCTTCAAAGAGATTGTAGCCACCAGCCAGTCGACTGATTTCAGTTAACCAATTTACGCCTCCAGGAGTGAAAAGTGGATTTGGCCACCACTCCCAATAGAGTGACGGTTTATTTTCAATTTTTTCAGCAATCGTTTTGTAATGTAGAATGGTTGCTCGAAAATGATTAGCCTGAATCTCTGCTTTATCAGCTAATCCTACGGCGCTCCCTAGTATAAGTAAATCATTAGCAATATCTTCAAGAGACTGCGGGTTAAAGGTAAGATGTGGTATGCCACGCTCTTCTAAACCCTCAATATTCTTTTCCATACCAGGTACACTGAGTGAAGCCAATACTAAATCGGGTTCTAATTCTTGAACGAGATCCAGGTTGATAGATAAATCTGGACCGACCCGGGGTAAGGCCTGGATAGAAGCAGGCCAATCAGAGTAATCATCAACGGCAATTAATTGATCTTCTATTCCTAGATAGGTACATAGCTCTGTATTACTAGGACATATTGAAATTATTTTCATTAGGTTCATCCTTTAAAAATAAAATGATGGAGAATAATAGCAATTAGTGCTCCAGTTAGGGCACCAAAAAATACTTCAATTGGTTTATGACCAAGTAATTCCTTTAGTTGACTTTGTTTTTGCTTTTCTTCATTTTTTTGCCAATTTTTCACTTGATCCACTAATAAATTAAAATCAGTAACGAGCTGATTTAAGACAACAGCTTGTTTTCCAGCTTGCCATCTAACGCCAGTTGCATCAAACATAGTAATAATCGCAAACATCGTAGCTACTGCAAAAACTGGAGAATCAAGTCCTGCTTCAATGGCTACTGCGAATACAAGTGCTACCACAGCGGCTGAATGTGAACTTGGCATGCCTCCAGTGGAGGTGAGTAAGGACCAATCCACTTTCTTATAAATTATGTAATGAATAGGAACCTTGATAAATTGAGCAAATAAGATGGCGATTATGGCAGCCATGAGTGGAAAATTGAAAAATATGTCCATCTTAAACTCCTTTCTGATAACTTATATAAGGTATAATACTTACTTCAATAAAAAGATGTCGATTCCTGCTTATTATACTCATTAGTATGTCTAATGTGGAAAATTAGCTATAATAAAATAGAAGGTTGAGGAGGAATAAATATGTTTACAGTTCAAAAAAGTATTGATTTAACTGAAAGCGCTGAGTGTCTATTTATTGGTGTGTTTGATACACCGATTAAACTAAAAGGAATAGGCCAATTAGCAGATGAGAAGATGGGCGGCCAGTTAACAGAGTTAGTAAAAGCAGGAGAAATTTCAGCAAAGAAAAAGTCGATATCGATTGTACATACATTAGGCATGCTAGGTGCAAAAAAATTACTCTTTATTGGGTTAGGAAAGGAAAAAGAATTAACGTTTGAATTATTGCGTGAAGCATTTGGGAAAGCGAGTAAAACGGTTCAATCTTCACGTGTGACATCACTATCGATTGCACTTGACACATTCATAACAGAAAAAGTGGATTTTTTAGATGCGGCACATGCTTTTGCTGAAGCGTTTGAGTTAGCCACTTATAAATTTGCTGGCTATAAGCAAAAGGCGAATATTGCTGAGAAAAAAATTACATCGTTTACGATTTATAGTGAGGGTGATCGAGAAGAACTTACAGCTTCCTTACATGTTGGACGTGTATTTGGAAAAGCAACCAATTCAGCACGTACACTTGTGAATACACCAGGAAATTTGCTTACTTCAACTGATTTGGCCAATTATGCTGTGGATTTAGCTAATCGATACAATTTTGAAGTGGAAATTCTTGAAAAAGAGGATATGCTCAAGCTTGGTATGGGTGCGCTACTTGCAGTAAATCAAGGTTCTGTTGAACCACCCAAAATGATTGTTTTGAAATATCAAGCTAAGAATGAGTGGAAAGATGTTATTGGATTAGTAGGAAAAGGGATTACGTTTGATACAGGTGGCTATTCGTTAAAATCAAAAACGGGCATTGTTGGAATGAAAACAGATATGGGTGGTGCGGCTGCTGTTTTAGGAGCGATGGAAATCATCGGTGAACTAGGACCTGAACAAAATGTTGTGGCAGTCATACCTTCAACAGATAATATGATTAGTGGTCAAGCGTTTAAGCCAGATGATGTGATTACATCAATGAATGGGAAAACGATTGAGGTATTGAATACGGATGCAGAAGGACGTCTTGTGCTAGCTGATGCCGTGACATATGCGAAACATCATGGTGCGAATTATTTAGTAGATGTTGCAACCCTCACTGGAGGAGTTATTACCGCACTTGGTAATGATATGACAGGTGTTATGACAAATAACGAAGCTTTCTATGAGCAAGTGCTACATGCATCGTTTGAAGCGGGTGAGCCAATGTGGCGTTTACCGATTACAGAAAAGGATAAAGAGCGAGTACGCAACAGTAAGATTGCAGATTTAAACAATTCTCCTGGTGGTGCTGGCCATGCGATTATGGGTGGCGCCTTTATTGGTGAATTTGCCGAAGAAACACCTTGGGTGCATCTTGATATTGCAGGAACATCTGTGACCACAAAAGCAAATGATTTAGGGGACTCAGGGGCAACAGGAGTTATGACCCGTACATTAGCACTGCTTGTAGAACGATTTGGGGAAGACGATTAGAAAAGCGGAACCGGCTTGGTCAGCTCGAGAAGAAAATAGGGAGGGGCTTAAAAAGGCGTTTTTTGCCTTTTAAAGACACTCATCTTTTTCACATCGAGCTAGCCGGTGGAGCTAGACAGAGAAAAGTGAAAGATGAGGATTGGCTAAGTTCGCCACGTCCTTATGTCTTCGCCGACTTGATCTACATCGTGCGGGCCGCCGTTCAGCGACGTACGGACTGAGGATCTATGAAGTATTATTGATAACCAAAGCCAATTTTAACATCAAGCTTTGGTTACTTTTTTTATTAAAATATTCTCTCACATTTGTATGATATTGTTAATTAATGGGCTTAAAACTCGATAAATTACCTTAGTTCGTATACAATATTCTAAATAGACTAGGAATTTAAAAATTTATCCATTTTAAGCTGACAATTACATGACAAAGGTCTTCACCTGTTTTGGGATGAAAATCAAGTCGAATGCCATCAGGATTATACAAAATATCAGGAACAGTTTGTACTCCAGTTTGCTGTATCATTGCGGTTACACGTGCTTTATTTGATTCTTGTGCAGCTGCCATAACACGCTTTGAAAAGGACTCTGATTGAGCAAGTGTATCAACTACCTTTTTTGCATCCTCTAATAAAGTCTGTGAAAATTTGGCGGATTTTATAAACAAATCCGGGTTTGCATGTGATGATGGCCGATTGTTATCGGAAATTGTCGTTCGGTATAGATGTTCATAAGTAATAGGAAAAAGCGAATCATTAATTTGTGGAAGCTTCTCCAATAAGTTTTTCCCCCTTTATATTTATTTTTATTTAAACTATGTATATAGGTAGAAGTTTATGAATCGGAAAATTTTTTAATTGTATTCTCATCTAAATTGACGTATATTGTTTATCGTTATATACTAACTTACATAAAGTAAGTATACAGTTCAAAGTTAAGAATCGTGAAATTT
Organism: uncultured Bacillaceae bacterium; assembly: GCA_963751845.1. Classification (GTDB taxonomy): domain Bacteria; phylum Bacillota; class Bacilli; order Bacillales; family DSM-1321; genus Peribacillus. The sequence goes on along the minus strand of CAVVWH010000012.1, from coordinate 46,476 downwards.
TTTAGACGCGGTATAAGTTTACTTAATACACATTTCTAATATAAATTACAAAAAAGGTGATTAGGCTATGGAAATAACAAAACAAGTAAAAGACCTTTTAATAGATAAAATGCAAATGATTCATACACCTGGAAAAGCTGATTTATGTCTTGTTGGACCTGTAAAATTACCAATCAAACAAGGAGATTTTTCTGCAACCTTTAAGTGGTACAACTGGCATCAATTAGACAGTGATGTAGATACTAAAGAAAAGGTTCTAGAATCGCTTGCTACAGCTAATTTAGCCTTTGGGCAACAATCTTCCGTTTTAGTCTATGGTGACTTTGCTAATAGGGATGATGCGCTTGTTCGGATGCATAGTATTTGTCATACAGGGGATATTTTTGGAAGTAGACGTTGTGATTGTGGCTATCAGCTTCATGAATCGATGAAGATGATTGTTGAACATGGCTGCGGGGCAATTTTTTATCTGGCTAATCATGAAGGGCGAGGTATTGGATTATTCTCCAAGTCATTGGCTTATCTTTTACAAGAAGAAGGCTATGACACAGTTGAAGCCAATCATGCACTTGGCTTTGAAGATGATACTCGTTCTTATGTGAATGCTATTCGTGTCTTAGAATCATTGAGAAGTAAGCCAGTAACTCTTATTACAAACAATCCTAAAAAACTTGAAGCATTACGCGCTCGAGGTTTGACAGCTAATAAGCATATTCCACTATGGGGTGGATTGACAGAAGATAACAGTTTCTATTTAAATACGAAGGTTAAGAAATCAGGTCATATTGGCCTTGAGCATCCTAGTATGATTGTATAAGGAGTAGTGAAGAAGATGTATACAGATGAGTATTACATGCAGCTAGCCCTTGATTTAGCCGAGAGTGCAAGAGGAAAAACGAATCCAAATCCACTTGTTGGAGCTATTATAGTAAAAGATGGTGTCATTGCCGGCACAGGGATTCATCGAAAAGCAGGCGAGCCACATGCTGAGGTTCATGCGTTTCGAATGGCAGGTGAATATGCAATAGGTGCGACGTTATATGTAACGTTGGAGCCATGTTCACATTATGGTAAAACACCACCTTGTGCAAATCTCGTCAAGGACTCTGGTGTGAGTCGTGTAGTCGTGGCAATGCAAGATCCGAATCCAGAAGTGGCAGGTAGAGGGATCGAACTGATTCGGAATGCGGGAATTGAAGTGGAAGTAGGTGTATTGGAGGAGAAAGCTAAACGCTTAAATGAGCGTTTCATCCACAATATGCTTACTAGTCGTCCTTTTGTGATTTCAAAGATGGCGATGACATTAGATGGGAAGCTTGCTACACATACTGGTCATTCAAAATGGATTACAGGTGAACAATCACGCTATACGGTTCATCAATTGCGGAATGAAGTAGATGCTATCTTAGTAGGAATTGGGACGGTGTTAGCTGATAATCCTTCCTTAACGACAAGACTACCTGAGGGTGGCGGTAAGAATCCGATTCGAGTGATTTTAGATAGTGAACTACGTACACCACTCGATGCCAATGTAGTGAAAACAGATGATGCGAAAACAATTATTGTCACTACTGAGCAGGTAGATGAAGCAAAATTGGCTGCTTTACGCGATAAAAATGTTGAATTTATTTTTTTATCAAAGAAAGAAACAGGGCTAGACTTAGATGCGTTGCTTACAGAGTTATATAAAAAAGGGATTACTCATTTATTAGTAGAGGGGGGCAGTGAAATCAATGCCTCATTTATGAGAGCAGGTTTCATTGATAAATATTTGATTTATATAGCTCCTAAGTTGCTAGGCGGTAGAAATTCATTAACACCTGTTACTGGATATGATGTCGATCAAATGGATGAGGCGTTGAATGTTACGTTTGAAAAAGTAGATAAGATTGGTGATGATTTATGCATAACCGCTTATCCGAAACTTGGTGAGGAAAAATGATTTATCAGGCAGATGTATGTATTGTGGGGGCGGGTCCAGGTGGGGCGCTCCTTGCTTATTTGTTAGCGAAAAAGAATGTTTCTGTTGTCTTAATCGAACGTCATGCAGAGATGGCCAGAGAGTTTCGTGGTGAACATTTAAACGAAGAAGGAGAAGCCATATTAAAAAAATATGGATTATTTTCTGCTGTTGAAGAATTAGGTTTATTACGAATGGAACAAATCGAATACTGGAATCAAGGAAAATTAGAAAAAAAAGTTTTTCCAGATTCGAAGATTGGCCATTTAGGGATTCATGTACCTCAGGGACATTTATTAACTGTTTTGCTAAAGGAAGCTAGGAAGTACGATGATCAATTTACTCTTTTGCTGAATACAAAAGTAAATGAGCTGTTAAAGGATGAGTCAGGACGTGTTTATGGTGTGAAAGCCTGGCAAGATGAGCAGGAAATAACAGTTGAGAGTGAGCTTATAATTGGAGCTGATGGAAGATTTTCGACTGTTCGTAAACAAGCAGATATTGATGTGAATATAAGAAAGCATGGGTATGATTTACTTTGGGCAAAAATCCCTGCACCTGAGGGATGGGAACCATGTATTAAAAACGCTCTTGTTGATGGACATCAGCTATCATTGTTTACACAAGCAGGAGGATTTGTTCAGATTGGCTGGAATATTAAAAAGGGTTCCTATCCAGAATTGCGAAAACAGCCCTTTAAGCCATTTATTGATCAACTTGTTCAAGTTTTTCCTTCCCTTGAACAGTCAGTGTCAAAACATATTCAATCATGGCAGGACTTTGTTTTGCTAGATGTGTATAGCAGTGAATGTGAACTTTGGGGTAAAGACGGTGTCGCTTTGATTGGGGATGCAGCTCATACGATGACTCCGACTGGCGCCTTTGGTCTAAATAGTGCGCTAAAAGATGCAGATGCGTTAGCGCAGTTTATAAATAAGGATAAAATTGAAGAGCTATCGTTAATCAGTTGTGCTACCGAGCGAAAAAAGGAAGTAGCAAAATTACAAGCAATTCAAGTAGAGATGGAGGAATCTTTTGCTTCACAATTTGTGGTGTTAGGGGGATTATCTTGAGATTTGGGTTTGACATTGATGATACACTCATTGATTTGCGAGGATATGCATTTCAATTATATAATAAAAAATTGAATCAAAATGTCGGCTTAGAGGTCTTTCAAGCGATGAAGACGCTTCAAATTCATGAAGCCTTTGGGTTGGATGCTAAAGCGGGTGGAGAGCTTTGGAGCAGCTTGATGGATGAAATTTATTATTCCGACTGTGCGGCTTTTGACGGAGCGTTAGATATGTTACAAGAGCTTGATCGTGAGGGGCATGATATATTCTATATTACAGCACGCAAGCCAGAGCATTGTGAGCGTACAAGAAAATGGTTGAAAGATCACGGCTTCCCCGTTCGGGATGAGCACTTTTACTGCGGGATGAAAGATGAGGAAAAAATTGAAACCATCCTGCACTTACAATTAGATTACTATTTTGACGACAAACCAGCTGTACTAGAAACCTTGCTAGGCGTACCAACCAAAGTATATGCCTACGACAACTCCTATAACCAAGAAGTAAAAATACCAAGACTAAAACATTGGGAAGAATTAAAAGACTTGATTAAGTAACAGGTACTTTTAGGATTGTGGATATAATGTGGATAAGTTTGTGGATAAAAAAGCAGGGTGTCGGTTATGTGACACCCTGCTTTTCTTATATATTTAGGGGAATCTGTAAAAAAAAAGAGTAGGAGATAGGTTGTCGAATAAGATAAATTCTAGCATAATAATAGAATGAGGAAGTTTTAGGGACGGAGATTCAAAATGAAGAATACATACTTTATCGGGTATTTTCCTTTTATTGCGATCGTTTTATTTAGTTTGTCTTTTGCAATATATTGCGAAGGACGGGTTATTGATTTATTTGTAAATTTAGGGCTATATCAAGGAATGAGAGAATTCTTTTCTGATGCAGGGATTAAACTCGCTTTATTAGTCGTTTTGGTTCTTCTCTTTTTTATGCTTTTTGCTGCTTTGAAATTAATATCCGATACAATTATAGAAGTATCGCTGCTACTTTTCTCAAAAGACTCAGAGGGTACAGGTTTAAAAAGTATTCGAATGGGTGCAGTTGTTTATGTAATAGGAGCTTCGATTACTTTATGTAGTATTCAATCGTTGTTAGGATTACTAGCTATTTTTACTGCAACAAATCTGGTAGCTTTCATTTATTTTGTATATAAAATTATGCCAACGCTGAGTATAAGTGGTCTAGTAGGAATTATCTTTTTTCACATATTCATTTGGTCAACATTTCTATTAATCGTGGGTTATTCTTTATTAGCATTGTATAACAGCATTATGGATAGTTTACCTATCTGAACCTCTCATGACTAAAGTCACGAGTGTTCTCGACTATTTCATAAAAATTAAAATGCACAAGAGAGTTCGTATGTGAAATCTCTTGTGCAGATATTAATTGTTAGCATTTCGGGTTAGATGCTCGGATTGTTTTTTTTGATTATACAAAGTATTAAAGTTTGAATAACTATAGTTTCCTTGTTCTTAACTTATTCTGCTTGTTGGCTAATATTTCGCCATATTTGAACCTGTGGAGAACCACTGGATAGGTATTCGATGTTAGCCGGAGTGTCTTTTCCTATCCAAACCCCAGTTGTATAATGATTGGTTAAACCTACAAACCAAAGATCTTTATAATCATTTGTTGTCCCCGTTTTTCCACCAATATATCCTGTTGGAAAATAGGCTCTTTTTGCTGTTCCACTTACCGTTACTTCATGTAAAAGCTGACGCATTTTTGTGACTGTTGATGGGCTCCATACCTGTTTAGGTGTATCTTTCCATTTATAAAGAGTGTTGCCTTGACGATTCGTAATTTTGGTAATCGCACGGGCTGGTTGATAACGGCCATCATTAAATGAAGTGAACGCTCTTGTAAGTTCAAGCGGACTCATCCCATAGGTGAATCCACCTATTGCTGCGGCTAATTGTTGATCTTGCTCTATTACTTTATTAAACTGGAACGTTTGTAAATACTTGAAGCTTGTTTTAATACCTGTAGCTTCAAGAAGACGAACAGCCGGTGTATTATAGGAACGCGCGAAAGCTCTTTTTAATGAGACCATTCCATAGCTTGATCCGCCATAGTTTTGTGGACAATAGCCGTTTTTACAATAGTTTGCACCGCTAACCTGTGAAGTAATGGATGCACCTGTTTCTTCAATATAAGGTGCGTAAACAAGCAAAGGTTTGATAGCAGATCCGGGCTGACGATAACTTTGATACGCTCGGTTAAAAGAATTTTTTTTATAATCCTTTCCCCCAATCAAAGAGACAAGCTTGTGCGTATGATGTTGTATAACCACGGTAGCTCCTTCGGTATTAGCAGATGCAATTCCATTATTTAGTGCCCTTTTTGCAGCGGCTTGTAACTGTGGATTAAGGGCTGTGTGAATAGTCACTCCAGAGTTTAATAGCTTGGTTACCTTGTTATTCAATTGTTGTTCAGCTTTTTCACGAGTTGTTTGATTATTGCTTTTAAGCTTAGAAGTTAGCCCCTCATTCGTTGCAACCAGTTCCTTTAACTCTTTATGCACATACGTTACGTAATCGGGAAATAGGTCAATTGATGAGCGAATTTTTAGGATGATTTTTTCTTGTACTAGCTGTTCATACTCTTTCTTTGTTAGCTTGTTTTCTTGGACCATTTGCTTTAAGATTCGTTCTTGCCGAGTTTTCGTAGCCTCAAAATGCTTTAACGGATTATATTTCTCGGGGTTATTTGGAATGGCAGCTAAAAAGGCCAATTCAGCTTTAGAAAGCTTTGTGGCTGGCTGACTAAAGTAATATTGAGAGGCTGCTTCTATTCCATACACACCATTGTTGAAGTATATCGCATTGATGTACAAGTCTAGTATTTCTTGCTTGGATAAAATTCGCTCCATTTGATAAGCGTATAGTAATTCTGTGATTTTACGATTGTAGGTTTTTTCTTGAGTTAAATACACATTACGGGCAAGCTGTTGAGTAATCGTGCTTGCACCTTGTTCGATTGAACTGCTGCTACTATTTATGAGCAAGGCTCGACTAATTGCAGCAGCATCGATACCGGCATGTTGGTAAAATTGTCGGTCCTCCGTAGCTATAAATATATCTTTCAAGAAAGATGGAATTTCATTATTCCTTAGATTGATTCGCTTTTTATTCAAGGAAATTTCACTTATGAGTTCTCCATTTTTATCCACCATATAACTTGTTTGTTCTAAATGAATAGAGTCACGAGAAATTTTATCATCTAGAACTTTGTGGAGGCCCTCTGCCTTTGTCCATTCTTGGTAAGCTAGAAAAATAAGCATCATAAAAATGGGAACAACTGAAATAATGAGCAGATAGCCGATAAACTTACGCATAGTCTAACTTCCTAACTAATATATTTGTAATATGGTAATTAATTAAAAAAGTACGTAGATAGCCTAAGTATACCTGAAAAATAAAACAAAAGACGATGATATTATCTTGCTTTTAGAAAATTATGTATAAATAGATGAAATCAACTAAAAGCTTACAACTTTTTCTGCTATAATAATCGAAAAGAAGTTCCCGTAAATCAATAAAAAAGAGGTGAATTTTGTGGAAGAGCAACATCAACAATATGTATTTATAGACTTTGAATTTACTATGCCTGAAGGAAGAGCTAATCCAGTTGGGTTTTATCCGGAAATTATTGAAGTTGGCTTTGTCTCTGTGATTAATGATACGATTCAGGATCAATTTTCATCATATGTGGTTCCGAAAAAGTTTACGACATTAACGGATCGTTGTAAGAAATTTTTAAACATTGATCAAAATCAAATTGAAAGTGGTATATTATTTGAAGAATTGGTGGGACATTTAACAAAAGTAAATACAACTTATCCAACAACTGTTGTAACTTGGGGCAATATGGATATGAGAGTGTTGAAGCAAAACTGCCATAAAGCGAACGTAGAGTTTCCTTTTACGGGTAAGCAAGTGGACCTTTGTATGGAGTATAAACGTTTCTTCGGAGACCAAAATCAAACAGGTCTATGGAAAGCTGTCCAAGCTTATGGGAAAGAAGGGACTGGCAATCATCATCGAGCGCTAGATGATGCTTTAACGACTTATAATATCTTCAAATTAGTAGAACAAGACAAAAAATATATGGAAAAACATGAGCCTACAACAATTGGTGATCGTATCGATCTGTCACAAGTATTGAATCATTTAGCATTATAAAAGCCAAATCACTTAAATGTTGATTTGGCTTTTAATGTACGATCAGAACTTAGGTCTTACCTTTAGGTACATTGACTTTCGTCATTAGGGCGACAAGCCGTGTTTCTTAATGTTATTTAAAATAATCCGTTTCTAATTCTTCTAGTTGTTGTAAACTAAAACGGTTGAATTCATTATCTATTTCCATCAGATTCTCTTTCATGGTTGTCACAGCTTCTTTAAGGGATGCTTGATATTCAGGAATGTCTCCTTCATATGGTTTAACCATGTTTTTTGGAACGTTTGTTTGTTCACGAAAGCTGAGTGCTCGGCGTTGATGAAAAATAGCTACATCTGTTTGTTTTGGATTATGTAAATCTCCCTGCATAGGATGCTTCAAAACTGCTAATATTCTTACTAAATATGCGCTGTTACGATCCTCAGTGACTTCTCCTATATATTTTCCTGTTTTAGTTATTGCTGTAACGATATCACCAATCTGAACTTCCACTACTGGCATGTTTTTTCCACCTTTCAATTTCGACCTAATTATATGATACATAAATCATGAAGTTATTAAAAATAGAATGATTTCATTGCTAATCGGATGCCTTGTATTTTTCATATTTTCTTCGCAAGCTGATCAAGCCAGTTGCGCTTTTCCTATTGTCTAGCTCCACTGGCTAGCTTGCTGTGAAAAAGATAAAAGCCTTCGAGAGGCAAAAAGCGCCTCCCGAGTCTTTTCCTATTTTCTTCGCAAGCTGATCAAGCCAGTTGCGCTTTTCCTATAAAATCGTGTAGAGTTTACAAATGAAGGTGATCTAGATTTTTATTTACTGAAAATGATGGAAAGAAGGTACATAATAATGGCAGAATTCCCACAGTTAACGACTGAAGTACTTGAAAATGAAAAAGCTGTTCTAATGCAAACGACTCTAGGAGATATTAAAATTAAATTATTCCCAGAAATTGCTCCAAAAACAGTAGAAAATTTCTTAACTCATGCTGAAAATGGATACTACGAAGGGATTATTTTTCATCGTGTAATTAAAGATTTCATGATTCAAGGCGGCGACCCAACTGGAACAGGTATGGGTGGTGAAAGTATTTGGGGTGCACCTTTTGCAGATGAATTCTCGATGAATGCTTTCAACCTACGTGGTGCGCTTTCAATGGCAAATGCCGGTCCAGGAACAAATGGTAGCCAATTCTTCATCGTACAAGCTTCCCGTGTAGATGTACGTATGGGAGAACAAATGAAACAAGCAGGTTACCCTGAGGAAATCATTAAAGCTTACATGGAACAAGGTGGTACACCATGGCTTGACCATAAGCATACTGTTTTCGGGCAAGTAATCGAAGGTATGGATGTTGTTGACAACATTACGAATGTTGAAACTTCTTACGGTGATAAACCAGCTGAAGATGTTGTCATTCAAAAAATTACGGTTTTATCCCACTCTTAACGGGTAGTGAGTCTCGGAAATCTTGTGTTCTCAATCTAGTGATTTTATAAATAGTGGATCCTTTATGTTAACTTAATGTAGAGGGTTCACTTTTTTCTTAGAAAAAACTAAATTTTGAAAAAAATAACTATTTATCACCCGATATATAGTAAAATTTACTTATGGATTATAAAAAGTGAAGAAGATTTTGAGGCGCAGATGTGGAGGAAGAAAGAGTGAAATATTTAGGAAGGATAGGGGCAGTTTCGGTTGTATTGCTTTTATCAACGTATTATGCAGTTAACTATTATCTGCATTACGGTGAATTAACGGTATTTGAATTTTCGGGGGATATTATATATATAGGGTTAGCATGGTGGGGTGGCTTGCATTTTGATAAAGCACGTGTTCTTGCTAAAGAACTACGAAGGAAACAACAAGAACTTCAGAGTATTTTAGACTACAACGTAGATGCGGTGGTAATCCGTGATTTGAAGGGGAACATTTTGGAAGTAAACCCTGCTTTTGAAAAAATGACTGGATTTACAAAAGAAGAAGTGATTGGAAAACTTGCTCCTTTTATAGAAGGCAGGGAGGAAGACATAACACAGCTTATTCAAGATGTACTGGAAAAAGGGGAAATATCAGGTTACAAAATTATCCGCGAGAAAAAGAATGGTGAGCTATTTTACGGTAATATCAGTCTTTCTCTTATTAGGGATAGGAAAGGAAATCCTGAGAGGATTGTTGGAATTAAACGAGATATTACTGAGCAGGAAAAAGATGAGCTCGCTGTAAAAGAAAGTGAAGAACGGTATCGGACTTTAGTTGAGTTTTGTCCGGATGCAATTTTTGTTCACAGTAAAGGGAAAATTGTATTTTCCAATAAAGCTGGACTTGAACTGATTGGTGCTAGTCATGAAGATGATTTGCTAGGGAAAAGCATTTGGATTCTGGTGGATCCAGAATACAGGAAATTGGTAGAAGAACGTATAAAGGTATCACAGGAAACGAATAGTGTTCCATCTTTAATTGAAGAACGATTTATTAGTCTTGATGGTCGAAAGTTGTCTGTAGAAGTTACTACAATGGCAATCATGTATATGGGAAAGCAGGCAAACCAAGTGATTGTGCGGGATATCACAGATAAAAAGATAAGTGAAGAAAAGCTAAAAGAAACGAATGAAATATTAAAGCGCCTTTCTTCACTTGATGGATTAACCGGTATTGCCAATCGACGCTACTTTGATGAATATCTAGGACAAGAATGGAACAATGCTATTGAACAAAAAGACATCCTTAGCTTGATTATGCTTGATATCGATTTCTTTAAAAAGTACAACGATACCTACGGTCATCTGGGTGGAGATGAGTGCCTGAAGCAGGTAGCTGGATTGTTGGACACGATTTCCAAGCAATCTGGAGCCATTGCAGCTAGGTACGGAGGAGAAGAGTTTGTAGTCATTCTTCCTAAAAAAGATCGAGAGGAAGCATTGGAAATTGCTGAAACTATTCGAATTGGGATTGAGGAGTTAGCGATTCCGCATATTACTTCAGAGATAAAAGATGTCGTGACGTTAAGTATTGGGGTAAGTACATGCCACCCTGTACTCACGGTAAAACCTAAGGATTTGATTCAAGCAGCTGATATCGCACTATATGATTCAAAAAGATTAGGAAGAAATCGGGTATGCGAGTGTGGTTACTCATTTATTTCTTAAGGTATTTTTCTGTATATAATTGGTATAATATTATGATGGTTGCTATAATGGGAAAAAATGTATTTTGATGTAGAGAGGAAATGATTTATAAATGTTTCTTTATTTCCCTGAAGATAAATCAGAATATCTACCAGCCGCCATTACTTGTATCATTTTTTTAATTGCTGCTATTCTAACCATGCGTTTTATCATACGATACTCTAAAAAAGAAGAGTTAAAAACAAAGCATTTGGAAGAACAATTTATGAATCCTAAAAATGAGGGAAAAAATGACTCGTTAAAGAACTGATTGACCGGCTATTTTCTGATAATCTATCCTGTTCGTTTAGTAATCAGTCTGAAATTTTTATTTTTAATTTGTTCGAAATGCTCGATAATTTATCCCAAAACATTTGTGGCTACGGAAGAAACTACCTTAGTTGAAAATCCTGCGCTTAGTCATACTAATAACAGAATGACAGGAAAGGGTGTTAGAGGATGTTATCAAATGAGGAATTGGACAAATTTAAACAACAGTTGCAACAGTCCAAAAAAGAAGCAGAGCATCTTGCAGGTGATCACTTTGACTTGTTAAGAAGCCATGATCATGATGCTACAGGGGAATTGTCTAGCATTGATAACCATCCTGCTGATGATGCCACTGAGCTTTACGAACGTGAAAAGGATCTTGCGCTCTATGAACATACACAGCAGGAGTTAAAGGAAATTGATTATGCCCTGCAAGCCATTGAACGTGGACAGTATGGAACATGTGAAGAATGTGGAAAAGAAATTCCGGTTGAACGGCTACAAGCGATCCCGACGACGACGTTTTGTGTGGAGCATACTCCTTCTCAACAGACTTCACATAATGCACCGATTGAAGAGGAAGTGCTTATGCCACCATTTGGACAGTTTGATTTTGATAATCGAAAGGAATCTGTTGCTTATGATGCTGAGGATACATGGCAGGAGGTAGCGAGCTTCGGAACATCAGAATCTCCATCTGATTTTATTCGTCCACCAGCTGACTATGAGGATATGTATGTAGAGTCAGAAGAGAATATTGGCTATGTAGAAGATATTGAAAATTTTGCAGCGGTGGATATTACTGGAGAGCATCCAGTAAGAGTGTATCCAAACTCGCAGCATGAACAATTAGAGGATGAACTAGATGCAGAGGGCATTATGACACCGTTTGGGGACTTACCACAATATGAAAAAAGTCGCTATGTTGAGGATTAGGTGGCTATAAGCTTTATTCTGCAGTGCATTGTTAATCTGTAAAAAACTGAGGGCAATAAAAATTGGTTCCTCAGCTTTTTTTTGAGCAGCAAAAGTGGATAGTATGATATTATGTTCACAAAGTATATGAGTAGGTGAACAGTAGATGAATATGCAACAAATGAATTTGGCTATTGTCAACGTATTGCAAGAGTGGGACCCATTTGACATGGGAAAAGAAAATTATGAGATTGAAATTGCTGATGCCATTTTCGCCGTAGCAGAGGCAGAAGATATTTCCGAATTAGCTACTCAGTTAAGAGCGATCTATGAATTTTCTTTTGATGAAAAGCTTGATGTAAGTGAATATCTGCAAGTGGCTGAGAAACTAATCATGATTAGAAATAGCGCTAGCTGTACTTTATAAAGCTGAGATTAGAAGGAGTTTTATCCTTTCAAGTCTCAGCTTTTTTCACTATCAGTAGAATGGATATCTAATGAGTTTTTGGTACATCGACTTTCGCTATTAGGACGATAAGTCGTGTTTTTCTAACAAAAAGTCTTTAATTAATTGAGAGACTTTTTCTGGATTTTCTTCCGGTAAAAGATGACCCGTCTTGTCTAAAATAACGAGTTCTGAGTGAGGTAAGTCTGAAGCCAAACGTTCGCCAATATTAAGGGGAACAACTTTATCTTCACGCCCCCATATAAGCAGACAAGGTTTATCGATTGTTTTTAATTCATCCTTTAATAAATCATCCTTCTTATCACGCACCATTCTCCCCATGGCCCGAAAAATCTTCCACCCCGTTGTAAACGGCTGTAAATAACCATGTCGCATCGCGTCATCAATGAGTTCCTTATTATAAACGGTGTTTTGCAGGTTTTTTTCGAGACCTGATTTTGCAAGATGATATCGAACACCTAATGAGAAAAAGGGTAGATAACTAAGTGCTTTGATTTTTTTTGAAAAGCTTGGTAAGTAACCGGAACTGCAGAGAAGAACAGCCCGCTCAATAAGATCAGGACGATTTTTTGTTAATTGTAAAGCTATTTGTCCTCCCATTGAATGGCCAATAATCGTGAATGATGTTAGTCCCCTTTTTTCTAAAAAGTGAACAATAGATTGTGCAATGTTTTCAAATGAATATATATAATTATATATTTTCCCACTTTTTCCAAATGGGGGCAAATCAATCGCGATGACATTAAAATGATTTGTCAAATATGGAATTAATTTTCGATAGGAAAAGCTGGAGGATAAAAATCCATGAAGCAATACGAGCGTTGGGTGTGATTCATCCCTTTGATATTGTTCAAAATAAATGTCAATTTGTCCAACTTTTTCAATACCTTTTATTGTCATATATACCCTTCCTTGTTGAAGTTTTAAAAGATAAGAAAGCATAAAATTTTTGATGAGTACTGGTGTCTAGCTCCATCGGCGTGAACGAGCCGATTCCACTTTTCTAGGTGTCTAGCTCCATCGGCGTGAACAAGCCGATTCCGTTTTTCTGTTACAGAACAGAAATAGAAATTTTCCTTGTAAAAAACAAAGTTTATATAACAGGTAAGGCGTGAAATTTGATATAATATGAGGAGTTTATCCTGACAGAACAACCTCATTAAAAAATGACTGAGTATAAAGAATAAAACTATTCTTTGTGGATATTTCTATTTCATAGAAGTTGATACTTACATCTATTATGAGATAAGAATGGAAATGGTATTCTGCCAGCTAAATCATCATTGTGAATGTCAAAGGAGGATCTCCAATGCACTTGAATGAACAAGAATTGGAAGTACTACGTATTATTGAAAACAATAGTCGGATTGACTTAAATGACCTGGCTAAAATGACAGAAATGTCCGAAGGGGAAATAGAAACGACGTTAAAGAAATTAGAAGAACTGCGTGTTATCGTTCGTTACTCCACGATTATTAACTGGGCAAAAGTGGATGAATATGAAGGCGTAATGGCGATGATTGAAGTGAAAGTCACTCCAAAACGTGGTGTAGGCTTTGATGAGGTTGCTAAAAGAATATACCTCTTCGAAGAAGTTGATTCCTTGTACTTAATGTCTGGAGCATATGATTTGTCAGTTATTGTTAAAGGACGCTCAATGAATGAAATAGCTAAATTTGTATTTGAAAAACTTTCAACATTAGATTCTGTTATATCAACAGCAACTCATTTCATTTTGAAAAAATATAAGCATGATGGTACGATTTTTGAAAAAACTGACGATGATAAACGGATTGTGGTGTCCCCATGATTAAAACGAATTACGTATCAAAATTAGTTCAAGAGTTAAAACCATCTGGGATTCGTAAATTTTTTGATTTAGCGGCAAATATGGAAGGTGTCGTTTCATTAGGTGTTGGGGAACCTGACTTTGTTACTTCGTGGTCGATTCGTGAAGCGGCCATTAGTTCGTTAGAACAAGGATATACTTCTTACACAGCGAATGCGGGTTTATTGGAGTTAAGAGAAGAAATTGCAAATTATATGAAAAAGCAATTTCATGTTTCCTATGATCCAAAGGATGAAATTATTGTAACAGTGGGTGCAAGTGAGGGAATTGATCTCGCTATGCGAGCGCTGTTAAATCCAGGTGAAGAAGTCATTGTTGTCGAACCATGTTTTGTGGCCTATGCGCCTTTAGTAGCGATGGCCGGCGGAACTCCAGTGACTGTGCAAGCATTACAGGAAAATGATTTTAAAATTAAGGCTGAACAAATTGAGGCAGCCGTGACACCAAAAACAAAAGCCGTATTAATCTGTTCACCCAATAACCCGACAGGAACTCAGTTGGGTAAGGAAGACTTAGAAGCAATTGCGAAAGTCGTGAAGAAGCATGACTTAATTGTTATATCTGATGAAATTTATGCGGAGCTTGCTTATGATGAGGAATATACCTCATTTGCAGCGATTGATGGGCTTCATGAGAGAACTATTTTATTAAATGGATTTTCGAAAGCATTTGCGATGACAGGCTGGCGTTTAGGATTTATTTGCGCACCGAAAGAAATTTCAGCAGCGATGTTGAAAATTCATCAATATGCGCTCATGTGTGCATCAACAATGGCACAATATGCAGGTATTGAAGCATTACGACATGGAATGCAAGATGTTGAAGAAATGAGACGCAGCTATCGCAGAAGACGTAATTATATTGTGAAATCATTTAACGAAATTGGTTTGGATTGTCACAAACCAGGTGGTGCGTTTTATGCCTTTCCTTCCATTCGCAAATCAGGATTATCCTCACAGGAATTTGCTGAAAAGCTTTTAGTGGAAGAAAAAGTAGCTGTTGTTCCAGGGGATGTGTTTGGCGAAAGTGGAGAAGGGCATATTCGCTGCTCTTATGCTTCTTCAATGGAGCAGCTTCAAGAAGCCATTCGTCGAATTGAACGATTTATGAAGAAATATCAATAAAAGTTCAAGATTTTGAAAAAGATGTTTTAGGGTTATAAAGAAAGGGATTGGATTCTATATGAATTCAATCCCTTTCTTTTCGTTTTGTTTCATATCGTCAGAGCGATCTTTCACCATAGCTGAAAGGTGTGTGAGATCGCGGCCTCGCACGAATGAGCTAAAAATAATAATGTTGTTAACATAGCATTTTTAAAAGTAAGAATTTGCAGTCATTTTAAAGCCAATACTAAGAGTGCCTAAAGGGTAAGAGGATTATGTTACATTGATTTATTTTGAAAAGCGTGATATAATTTTTTATTGCGTGAATGACGAAAAAATATATATATAATAGGAGTGTTTTTATGACACAAAAATTTGAAATTGGCTCAGTAGTTACGGGCAAAGTAACAGGAATTCAACCTTATGGTGCATTTGTTGCACTTGATGAATCAACACAAGGACTAGTTCATATTTCTGAAGTAACTCACGGTTTTGTTAAAGATATTAATGACCATTTAAAAGTTGGCGATGAGGTACAAGTTAAAGTTCTTTCAGTTGACGAAAAAGCTGGAAAAATTGGCTTATCTATTCGTGCTACTGAAGAAGCTCCAGAACGTACAGAAGCTCCAGCTAAAAAAGCTCCTAAAAAACAACGTACAGCTTCAGCAATCAAAACAACTACAAATGATTCATCTGAAGGTTTCAACACTTTAAAAGATAAACTTCAAGAGTGGATTGAACAATCACAACGTGAAGATTTAATTAAAAAATAATGAAAAAAGCTGTCCCTTTGGGACAGCTTTTTTAGTGGATATATTCATTATTTCCTTGATTAATTAATTCAATCTAAAATCGGTGTGTGGGTTTTACCCATATACGAATTATAAAATATTCTACTTTCTATTGTCTATTCTTCAAGGACATGTAATATGGTATATAATGGATATCCTTGAAGGAGGGAATAGTGATGGTACGTGTTAGCCAATCAGAGCAGCTTATTTCACAAACGAATCAATATGGAGCCAATAATTATCAGCCCTTGCCGGTCGTGATTTCTGAAGCAGAAGGTGTTTGGGTAAAAGATTTAGAGGGAAATCGGTATCTGGATATGTTAAGTGCCTATTCAGCGGTAAATCAAGGTCATCGGCATCCAAAGATTATTCATGCGTTAAAAGAACAGGCAGATAAAGTAACTTTAACTTCTCGTGCGTTTCACAATAATCAATTGGGTCCTTGGTATGAGAAGCTTTCAAAGCTTACTAACAAAGATATGGTGCTTCCGATGAATACGGGTGCTGAAGCAGTGGAAACAGCATTTAAGGCAGCTAGACGCTGGGCATATGATGTGAAAAAAGTTGCAAGTAATCAAGCTGAAATTATTGCGTGTATTGGTAATTTTCATGGAAGAACGATGACGGCTGTGTCACTTTCCTCTGAAGAAGAGTATAAGCGAGGATTCGGTCCAATGCTACCGGGAATAAAACTTATTCCATATGGTGATTTGGATGCTCTAAAAGCAGCAATTACCCCTAATACTGCAGCTTTTCTGATAGAACCTATTCAGGGCGAAGCAGGAATCATCATTCCAAAACAAGGATTTTTAAAAGCTGCTTACGAATATTGCAAACAGAAAAATGTATTATTTATTGCTGATGAAATTCAATCGGGCTTAGGCAGGACTGGAAAAATGTTTGCTAGTGATTGGGAGGATGTACATCCAGACGTATATATTCTTGGAAAGGCACTAGGAGGTGGAGTATTTCCAATCTCCTGTGTCGCAGCTAATCAAGAAATACTTGGTGTATTTAATCCTGGCTCTCATGGGTCTACATTTGGTGGAAATCCACTTGCATGTGCAGTATCGATCGCGGCTATTGATGTTCTAATTGAAGAAAATTTAACGGAGGCTTCACTTGAATTAGGTGAATATTTTATCAAACAATTACAGAAAATCAAAAGTCCTGTGATAAAAGAAATACGTGGTCGCGGCCTATTCATCGGAATGGAGTTGAATGATGCAGCCCGTCCATACTGCGAAAAGTTAAAAGAAAAAGGCTTACTTTGTAAAGAGACACATCGTACAGTAATACGTTTCGCACCTCCCCTTGTGATATCAAAGAAAGAATTAGATTGGGCAATTGAACAAATTAAAACCACAGTTTTGTAAAAAGAAATTTTACAGACTTTAAGTACATGCATAAAAAATCCCAGGAGGGTATCTCCTGGGATGCTTGTAACATAATAGAATATTAAGTATAACTCCAGTGAGCATCGAACAAAGGTCTGTGCAAGTCATTTAGTTGATTTCTTTTTTAATTATCTAGTTGGCCGAGTATGAGGATCTCTAGCAACTTCAACACTTGGTTTAAAGAGTAGACCAAGATTAATGAGACCTGCAATTCCTACAATACCGTAAATGATACGTGATAGTGCAGAACCTTGTCCTCCGAATATGGAAGCGACTAAATCGAATTGGAAAAAACCGATTAATCCCCAATTGATTGCTCCAATAATTGTAAAGATAAGGGCTAATCTTTGTATGCCACTCATTGTGTAACCTCCTTTTTATTTAAAAAGATTATTTCTTTTCTATTTTGGCTTTATAACTAAAAAATATGCATGAAATTTTTAATTCTAATACTTTGTATTTACTATATATTTTCGTCATAATGAAGAAAAAGGGAGTGAAACTGGGTGGAAAATTTTAGTTACAAAAATCCTACTAAATTAATCTTTGGTAAAGATCAATTACACGCTTTGAAAGAAGAAGTTCCTGTAGGTCAAAAGGTTTTACTTGTGTATGGTGGGGGAAGTATAAAAAGGAGTGGCTTATACGACCGCGTTCTTAGTGAATTGGCACAATCTGATGCAAAAGTGTTTGAGCTTGGTGGAGTAGAGCCAAATCCTCGTATCGAAACTGTTCGCAAGGGAGTGTCTATATGTAAGGAAGAGCAGATTGATTTTGTCCTCGCTGTTGGAGGCGGAAGTGTAATCGATTGTACCAAAGCGATAGTAGCAGGAGCGAAATACGACGGGGATCCATGGGACATTGTTAGCAAGAAGACAGAAGTCCAAGGAGCATTACCATTTGGAACTATATTAACGCTAGCTGCGACAGGTTCAGAAATGAATCCAAGTTCTGTTATTACAAATTGGGAAACCAATGAAAAGATAGGCTGGGGTAGTCCTTATGTGTACCCACAATTTTCAATCTTAGATCCAGTACATACTTTCTCAGTTCCAAAAAATCAAACGGTTTATGGCATGGTTGACATGATGAGCCATGTGTTTGAACAATATTTTCACCCGACTACATATGCTCCACTTCAGGATCGTTTTTGTGAATCACTTTTAAAAACAGTTATTGAGACTGCACCGAAGTTAATCGAGGATCTTGAAAATTATGAGCATCGAGCAACGATTTTATATGCTGGTACAATTGCCTTAAACGGCTCTCTTCAGGTAGGATATAGTGGTGATTGGGCTTGTCATAATATTGAACATGCTGTCTCAGCGGTGTATGATATACCTCATGGTGGTGGATTAGCTATTATATTCCCTAATTGGATGAAGCATGTGTTACAAGAGAATGTGGAACGCTTTAAACAATTTGCTATAAGAGTATTTAATGTTGATTCTCAAGGAAAAACAGATGAAGAAATAGCTGTTGAGGGAATTGAAGCATTGCGCGCATTTTGGAGTAGCATAGGGGCGCCATCTCGCTTGGCTGATTATAATATTGATGATACACAGTTAGACGTATTAGCCGATAAGGCCATGTTTAATGGAGACTTTGGGCGTTTCAAAGTGCTAAATCGTGAAAACGTATTATCTATTTTACGTGCTTCGTTATAAGTTAGTTAGTCAAAAATTTGGGGATTTTTAATGTGGAGAAATTATCTAAGACAAATGTAGCTGTTAGTAGCAAGGTATACATATAAGCAGTTCTGAAAAAAATATGTTGCGAACAGTTCGCTTTGCTCTTTTCTAATCAAGGGGTAATAGAAAAAAGGAGGAACTAACATGGTTCATGTACGTTTTGATTATTCTAAAGCTCTACCGTTTTTTGGAGAACATGAAATGACTTACTTACAGGATGCGGTTAAGGTTGCGCATCATTCTTTACATGAAAAAACAGGCCAAGGGAACGACTTTTTAGGCTGGGTGGACTTACCTGCGGATTACGATCAAGAGGAGTTTTCACGCATAAAAAAAGCAGCCTCTAAAATTCAAGGACATTCTGATGTATTAGTGGTTATCGGAATTGGTGGTTCGTATTTAGGAACACGTGCTGCTATTGATATGTTACAGCATAGCTTCTATAATCTGTTATCTTCCGAGCAAAGAAAAACACCTCAAATTTTATATGTCGGTAATAATATTAGTTCTACATATATTCAGGATATCATTGATGTTCTGGCGGATAAGGATTTCTCAGTGAATGTCATTTCTAAATCAGGAACAACGACTGAACCAGCACTTGCTTTTCGTATTTTCCGGAAATTATTAGAAGAAAAGTATGGCTTTGAAGCGAGCAAAGGAGCGAATTTTTGTGACAACGGATGCTAGCGAAAGGGTGCCTTGAAAAACCTAGCAACAGAAGAAGGTCTTGAAACATTTGTGATTCCTGATGATGTTGGTGGTCGTTATTCTGTCTTAACAGCCGTAGGTTTACTTCCTATTGCAGTAAGTGGAGCAGATATTGATCAAATGATGCAAGGAGCTCAAGCAGCCAAAGTCGATTTAAGTTCTTCTGAGTTGAGTGAAAATCAGGCTTATCAATATGCAGTGGCTCGTCATGTTCTGTATAATAAGGGAAAAACGATTGAAATGCTTATCAATTATGAACCTGGTCTTCAGTATTTCTCTGAATGGTGGAAACAGTTATTTGGAGAAAGTGAAGGCAAGGATGGAAAAGGTATTTTTCCAGCTTCAGCTAATTTTTCAACCGATCTTCACTCATTAGGTCAGTACGTGCAAGAAGGACGTCGTGATTTATTCGAAACGGTTATTAAAGTAGAGAAACCACGTCGTGAACTTACGATAGAAGCAGCTGAAAATGATTTGGACGGTTTAAACTATTTGGAAGGTAAAACAGTGGACTTTGTGAATAACAAAGCTTTTGAGGGTACATTGTTAGCTCATACGGATGGTGGAGTTCCAAACTTGATTGTGTCAATACCTGCAATCGATGCGTACACTTTCGGTTATCTTGTATACTTTTTTGAAAAAGCATGTGCCATGAGTGGGTATCTATTGGGAGTAAATCCATTTGATCAGCCAGGAGTTGAGGCATACAAGGTAAATATGTTTGCGCTTCTTGGTAAACCTGGATATGAGGACAAGAAAGTTGAATTAGAAAAACGTTTAAAATGAACGAAAAGCAAGTGTGATATAGTAATAAAGGCGATTCTTCATTAAGAAGAATTGCTTTTTATATTATGAGGTTGATAATAGGCACTTAACAAATAAAGCAATTAAGGTATAATAATATCAGTAAATGAGACTTAAGTTGAAAGTGAGTGTTAATAATGGGTCGTAAGTGGAACAATATTAAAGAAAAGAAAGCGTCAAAAGATGCTAGTACAAGTCGTATTTATGCTAAGTTTGGTCGTGAAATTTATGTAGCGGCTAAACAAGGCGAACCTGATCCAGAATCAAATGGAGCTTTAAAAGTAGTCTTGGAACGTGCTAAAACATACAGTGTACCGAAAACAATTATTGATCGTGCAATTGAAAAAGCAAAAGGCGGCTCAGATGAAACCTATGACGAACTTCGTTATGAAGGATTTGGACCAAATGGATCAATGGTTATCGTCGATGCACTAACGAATAACGTGAACCGTACAGCATCAGATGTGCGTGCCGCATTTGGTAAAAACGGAGGTAATATGGGTGTAAGCGGCTCTGTAGCTTATATGTTTGATGCGACGGCTGTTTTCGGTATTGAAGGGAAAACAGCAGATGAAGTGCTTGAACTATTAATGGAAGCAGATATTGATGTACGTGACATTGCCGAAGAAGAGGAATCTGTAATCGTGTATGCTGAACCAGATCAATTCCATGCTGTACAAGAAGCATTCAAGAATGTTGGTATTATTGATTTTACAGTTGCTGAATTAACGATGTTAGCACAAAATGATGTGACTCTTGAACCAGATGCACAAGCCCAATTTGAAAAATTGATTGATGTATTAGAGGATTTAGAAGATGTTCGCCAAGTGTACCACAATGTGGATTTAGGTGAATAAACATATCTAAAAGCAGGACTAGGATATAGGATTGCATAAGAAAACGCATGGATTTCCATGCGTTTTTTTATGACCTTTATAATATTCAAAATATACTATTTCCTATCATTTTCAAAGCAGCTAGACTTTGAAACGAATAAAATGAGTATAGCTAGTACGAAATATTTTTATGAAAGCTATGCTCATAGACGGTTTGCAACAATCAGTAATGCATCTCCAGCTTGCAGTTGCGTTTTTGCAGGTGGTTTAAATCGTTTTTCCCCTTCTCTCATAAATCCAATTAATAGGATCTCCTGTTCTAATAATATAGCGCTTAACTGCTGGAATGTATACTTTACCCATTCATGCTTCAATTCAAGTGTGGCAATATGAAAATCCGTCGATTCTTCCCGAAATTGCAGCTTGTGACCTGACAGTAAAAAGTGCAGCATATATTCGCTGGCAAATTTATTCGTTTCGATTAATCCGTCAGCTCCAGCTCTTTTTGCATTTTCTTTTTGTTCTTTTGTTAAGATTTCAACGAGACAGTAGACATTTGGATTGAGTCCTTTCACAGCAAGTAAGGTTAAAATGGAGAACATATCTGTTTGGAATTCATTTTGATAAAAGTCGGTTGTAATTAACACAAGGGCGGCCTCTTTTACGTTAGCTTTTAATAATACAGAGTCAACAGTAGCACGTCCTTGAACAAAATGGATATTCGTTCTGGGTAAAGGATGTTCCTTTAATGTACTATCAATTAAGACGATGGCAAGTTCATGTTTTCTTTCATGGATTTCTTCAATAATCTCTTTTGAACGTTCATTCCAACCAACAACAATATAATGGCCTTTTCCACTGTATTCCTTTGTGCCTTTCAGTAATTGCTGTTCGGTCGTGATGGTCGCCTTTGAAATGGAAGCAAAATAAGAGGTAACAATACCAGCTCCTGATAGTATGAGTACACCTCCAAGAAATCTACCGAGTAAGGTTGTAGGTGCGTAATCACCATACCCAACGGTAGAAATCGTCACAACTGCCCACCAAATGCCCTCTACAATCGTAGGGAATGTATCTGGTTCAATAAAGTGGATGATTGAGCCAAATAGAAGTAAGAAAAGTAGGATGATCGCTAATAATTTCATAATCAGCGGAAACCGTGGGAAACTACGATTATTAAAAATGATGCGAAGCATAATGTATCCACCTTTCCAAAATCACTACTTAGTATTTCCAAAAATTGACCAGATAATGAAAATTTGCAAAAAGAAAGACTGTCCATAAAATTACATTTGGACAGCCTTTTCTTATACTATTTAGTCATATTTTGGGTACATTATACTCGCTTTCGAACATTAAAATAATCACTAATGAGTAGCCAATTTTGTGGAAAGTCAATACCAAGTTTCCAATAGCTCATACCACGTAGTTTTAATTCTTTTAATAGGTCAAATTTTGCAGAGATTGAGCGAGCGTCCTCGAACCAAACCTCATGCTCTTTTCCTTCATTATCACGGTAAGAGAAATGAGGGGCTTGTGCTTTTACGTCATATTCAATCGCTGCATTGTTTTTAACCGCTAATTGAATCGCCTGTTGTGGACTAACGGCTTTTGCGACACTTCCCTGCACGAATGGAAGCGTCCAATCATATCCATATAAATTTTGTCCCATTAAAATTTTATTGGAGGGCATTTCCGTGATCGCGTATTCCAATACTTGCCGAACGGAATCGATAGGCGATACGGCCATTGCAGGACCACCACTATACCCCCATTCGTATGTCATAATGACAACGAAGTCAACAATTTCACCATGTGCTTTATAATCGTGAGCTTCATACCAACGTCCTTTTTGTTCAGCACTCGTTTTTGGAGCAAGTGCTGTTGAAATAAACCAGCCTTCTTTTTTAAAGCGTGCCTTTGCTTTTCGTAAAAATTGATTGTATGCTTCTCGGTCAGCAGGTCGTAAGAATTCAAAGTCAAAGTGAATATCTCTGAAGCCATATTTTTTTGCTGTTGCCACAATATTATTTAAAAATTTATTCTGAACGGATGTATTATTTAAGATAATTTGGCCCAGTTCATCACTGAATTGATCATTTTCTTGGTTTGTGATGACCATAACTAAGACATTTCGATTACGTTTAGCGATATCTGGAAAATTATTCAACAGAGGTTCTTTTAATGAACCATCTCGTAAAGCTTGAAAACTAAAGGGCGCGAGGTAGGTTAAGTAAGGGCCATTTTCTCGAGCGGATGTTTCGAGTGTTTCTGATACGGTTTCGCCACGTGGTTCTACGTAACCGTTGAATTCAGCGGTTACTTTTTTTCGAGCAGGTATATAAAGACGGGTTCCAATCGTTAATTGAGCTGTCGGTGAGATTCCATTTATTTGGGCAATTTGCTCAGGAGGCACATGAACTTTTTGAGAAATCGAATATAAGCTATCTCCTTGTTGTACAAAATAATAGCTACCAACAATCGGTATGACAATAGCTTGACCGCTGACTAAACGATTTGGATTAGGGAGTTTATTCGTTTCAACAATTCTGACGACACTGACGCTATATGTGTGAGCGATGCCAAATAAGGTTTGGCCCGGCTGAACAATATGAATTTGCAATTTGTTTCCCTCCTAAAATCATCACGTTATAGCTAATGTTATGAGAAAAAAAACCAAATTATGATGCATAAATTGGCAATAATAATTTGTAGATAATGAAAGATAATAGTACTAGGAGGTGATAAACATGGCAAATAACAATAGTAGTAATCAATTATTAGTACCTGGAGTAGAACAAGCTCTTGAACAAATGAAGTACGAAATTGCTAGTGAATTTGGCGTGAATTTAGGGCCTGACACAACTTCCCGTGCTAATGGGTCAGTTGGTGGAGAAATTACAAAACGTTTAGTACAAATGGCTGAGCAACAATTTGGCGGAACATTTCGATAAGCAAATTTAATAAATATGGCTTGAAAGGGGTTGTTCCTTTGGACAGCCCCTTTCGCAATTAAGTTTATATAGAACAATGGATAATATTATTCATCCTTTAAAGATACCTCAGCTATTTGGCCTTAATAAATTTACTGCTTTTTCTGGACAGTCAGTAAAGAAAGCATCAACTCCGAGATCAGCAAGTAACAGAATATCTTTGCTTCTATTAGCAGTCCAAGGTCGAACCTTGTATCCGAGCTTTTGAGCAGATTTTATCAATTTTTTTGTAACGGTTCTTCTTTTGGGATGAATGCCTGATTCGCCTTTTTCTTTTAAGATGTTTTCAATATCCTTTGGTAATTCTTTAAAAAGAAGAGCACGTTCAATCTCAGGTGCAATTTCTTTCGCGATTTCAAGAGAATGATGATTAAAGGAAGAAAGGATAATTCGGTCCTCGAAGTGAAATTCACGAATGAGATCAATGACTTTTTGCTCAATCCCCTCATACGAAAATTTATCTGTCTTTAATTCGATATTCATTAATAAATCATTTTCTGTAGCCCATTCAAACACTTCTCTTAAAAAAGGAATTCGTTCCCCAACAAATTGTTTGGAAAATAAAATTCCTGC
Source organism: uncultured Bacillaceae bacterium (assembly GCA_963751845.1). Lineage (GTDB taxonomy): Bacteria > Bacillota > Bacilli > Bacillales > DSM-1321 > Peribacillus. The sequence continues at coordinate 21,676 of CAVVWH010000012.1, read as the reverse complement.
ATCTGCCTTTTTCAATTCCTCTGCTGTATAATTTTTTACATAGCCAGTCAGTGTCGTTGTTCGACTTAGTGTTTCATCATGAATGATAACAAGTTCACCATCTGAGCTTAAATGTACATCAAATTCAATACCATCAGCCTTTACCCGTTCAGCTTCAATAAATGCTATCATTGTGTTCTCAGGATGTGTTTTCTTGGAGCCACGATGAGCAAAAATTTGGATTTCTTTCACGCTAATCCTCCTGCCTTTAGTAAAAAAATACTTTATATCCTCATTTTACTAGTTATTGCTTATTATTTCAGCTTAGATAAAGGTAAAAAAAAATAGACTTTATTTCCAACTAGAGATAGAATCAATCTAGAATAAAAAGGTGAACTTTTTGGTACTATCTGAAATTGAATGATGTGAAGGATAGTCTTAGAAAAGAGAGCCTTGAGGTATATTGACTTTTTCATATTGAATAAGTCATGTTTTTCTAAATAATATGATGAGGTGGCAAGATGAATCTATGGGAGTTTTTTGTAGCCATAATATTAGGACTCGTTGAAGGTTTGACGGAATTCGCTCCTGTATCGTCTACTGGACATATGATTATCGTGGACGATTTATGGCTAAAATCAAAGGAGCTATTTGGTAGTGAGGTTTCTAATGCATTCTTAGTGGTTATTCAGCTTGGCTCAATCTTGGCTGTTGTTGTATTGTTTTGGAGTCGGTTTATGAATTTACTCGGTTTGAAAAAGAGAGAACGAACATCTGGTCCTCGGTTGAATCTATTGCAGGTTATTGTAGGGCTCTTGCCAGCAGCTATTATTGGTCTATTACTTGAGGGTTATATTGATGATCATTTATTTTCGATTAATACAGTAGTAATTGGCTTATTTTTTGGTGCATTTTTAATGATTGCCGCGGATAAGTTTCGTCCGAAAGTCACAGCAGAAACAGTGGATCAAATTACATATAAACAAGCTTTTCTAGTTGGATTATTCCAATGTATTGCGTTGTGGCCAGGATTTTCTCGCTCAGGATCAACCATTTCAGGTGGGGTATTACTTGGAATGAGTTACCGTGCTGCATCAGATTTTACTTTTATCATGGCAGTGCCGGTTATGGCTGGCGCAAGCTTGTTGAAAATAGTGAAGTATTGGGAATATTTCACTCCTGATGTATTGCCGTTTTTTATTGTCGGTTTCGTGAGTGCCTTTATTTTTGCTCTCATTTTTATCCGTTTATTCTTACAACTAATCAATCGTATCAAACTAACACCATTCGCGATTTATCGCATTGTACTTGCTGTTATATTAATGTTTATTATTTGGTAATCATATATGTAAGTAAAATCCCTTTGCTGAATATAAATGGCGAAGGGATTTTTATTTGTAGAAAAATGGGATTATTAACTGAGAGAGTGCTAAAATTTAAATAACACTAGTTGAAAGGTCAGAATAGAGATGGGATATATTGAACCTTCGGGAAAATCATTTAGAATCACGATTTTAGCTTTATTTCTTGGTAGTTTTGTAACTTTTGCAGATTTATATAGTACACAGCCGATTATTCCGGTGTTTGCTAAACAATTTGGGGTTTCACCTGCAATGGCAAGTTTAACTTTATCATTTTCGACAGGGACGTTAGCCATTTGTTTATTGCTCATGTCATTTTTATTGGGGAATATTGATCGAAAAAAAATGATGGGTGTGGCATTAACATTCTCAGCACTGTTGTCGATTTGTGTAGCTTTGACAACGAATCTCCATGCACTTCTTACCATTCGAGCGTTACAGGGAGTTGCATTAGCAGGGTTTCCAGCCATTGCAATGGCTTATATTAATGAAGAGTTCCATCCGAGGAGCTTAGGCTTTGTTATCGGTATGTATGTGAGTGGTTCAACTATTGGGGGGTTGTCCGGCCGTTTAATTATTGGCATACTAACGGATTTTTATTCTTGGAACATAGCCATTGGAAGCTTAGGAATATTAAGCTTGATTATCAGTATTGCCTTTTGGTTCATGCTTCCAGCACCTAAACATACTGTACACAATGCTATTTCACTTCTGCAGTTTAAACAGACATTGCTCAATAATGTGCAAAATCGTAATTTATTAAGCTTATTTTTCATTGCTTTTTTATTAATGGGGTCGTTTGTTACAGTATATAATTACATCGGTATTCCATTGATGGAACCACCTTATCAGTTATCGCAAACCATTATAGGGTTTATTTTCTTAATTTATTTAGTGGGGACCTTTAGTTCTGCCTGGATGGGAAAAATGGCTGATCAAGTGGAACGAAAGAAGGTTATGTTGATTGGTATTCTTATTATGGGAACGGGTGCACTTTTGACACTTGCTCCACAACTATGGGTAAAAATTATTGGACTTGCTCTGTACACATTTGGTTTTTTCGGGGCGCATTCTATTGCAAGCAGCTGGGTAGGAATACTTGCTGAAAAAAGTGAGAAAGCACAGGCATCTTCGCTTTACTTATTATTTTATTATGCAGGATCAAGCATTATTGGGGCAGCAGGTGGTTTATTTTTGCATCGATTTGGTTGGAATGGTTTGATTTTAGCAATTATCATTTTATTATGTATGTCTGTTTTCTTTTGTGTGTCTCTTGGAAAACAAGGGAAGCAAGGAATACAAGTGAACTAAGTTTAATGTCTTTATGAGTGGATAGAATAGGTTAAGCTATAATTAATAACATATTAAATTGGAGGATCGATTGGTTCAGCTCTTTTAATTACGGTGTATTCTACGCGAACAGATTTTCATAGTAAAGCCCTTATGACTTCTGTAAATCCGACCGCTGAGGCGATAGGATAGTTAAGCGACCAAGTCATGCTTCAGGCGACGGTTAAAGGAATTGATGATGCATTTTTAGTGTCGACTCTTATGATCGGAGTCGCGCTTATTTTGGCGCTATTTATTAAACGGGGACACCCGGGCGATGAAGAGGCATATCTAAAGAAATAATAATAAGTCATGGACTGCTCCTATCCGTAGGGGCGGTTTTTTTGAATATTACTATTTTGTGAACAAAGCACATATAATTAGAAAGATTTGAATGGATACAAGTACACTGAGATTATAGAACTATACATATTATAATAATAATTAAATTATAATTATTATAAAAAAATATTGAGATTTTATAATTATTACTATATTATATTAATTATAAATAATGATAAACTGAGGAGGTATTTAAATGACAGATAAAAATAAACAAAACGGAAATCAAACTAAAAAAATGACAACGGCTTTTGGTGCCCCTGTAGCAAATGATGATGATATTAAAACAGCAGGTAAACGTGGTCCGTTATTAATGGAAGATGTATGGTTCCTTGAAAAATTAGCCCATTTCGATAGAGAGGTAATTCCTGAACGTCGTATGCATGCAAAAGGGTCTGGTGCATACGGTACTTTGACAGTTACAAAGGATATTACAGAATATACAAAAGCCAATCTTTTCTCTGAAGTGGGTAAGAAAACCGATATGTTTATCCGTTTCTCCACAGTTGCAGGTGAACGTGGTGCAGCAGATGCAGAACGTGATATTCGTGGTACGGCTTTGAAATTCTATACGGAAGAAGGGAATTGGGATCTTGTTGGTAATAACACACCTGTATTCTTCTTTAGAGATCCGAAGAGATTCCCAGATTTAAATCATGTTGTTAAACGTGATCCAAAAACCAATATGCACAGTGCTCAAGCGAACTGGGATTTTTGGTCATCCTTACCTGAAGCATTGCACCAAGTGACGATTACAATGAGCGATCGTGGTATTCCAGCGAGCTACAGAAATATGCATTTGTTTGGAAGTCATGCCTATAGTATGGTTAATGCCAATAATGAACGTGTATGGGTGAAATTCCACTTTGTTACACAACAAGGAATCAAAAATCTAACAGATCAAGAATCTGCGGAATTAATAGGTAGAGACCGAGAAAGTCATCAAAGAGATTTATATGAAGCGATTGAACGCGGTGACTATCCAAAATGGAAGCTATATATTCAAGTGATGACAGATGAACAGGCAGCAAATATGCCTTATAATCCATTCGATTTAACAAAAGTTTGGTATAAGAAGGATTTCCCTTTAATTGAGGTTGGGGAACTTGAATTAAACCGTAACCCAAAAAACTATTTTGCTGAGGTAGAGCAAGCTGCATTTGCTCCTACAAATATTGTTCCAGGTATTGGTTTCTCACCAGATAGAATGCTGCAAGGTAGATTATTCTCTTATGGAGACGCACAGCGTTACCGTTTAGGGGTAAATCATTGGCAAATTCCAGTGAATTATCCGAAAAACGCAAAGAATTTCCACCCATATCATCGAGATGGTGCGATGAGAATTCATAATCCTTCAGAAGGAGTTGTTTCTTATTCTCCGAATAGTTATGGTGAATGGCAAGATTCAAAAGAACATCAAGAACCAGCGTTAGACTTGACCGGAGGCACTGATTTTTATAACTTCCGTGAGGATGATGATAATTATTATGAACAACCAGGTAAATTATTCAATCTTATGACTCCTGAAGAACAGCAAAGATTATTTGAGAATACGGCACGTAATATGCAAGGAACAACAAAAGAAGTTCAGTTGCGACATATTAACAATTGTTATAAAGCTGATCCTGCTTATGGTGAGGGTGTAGCAAAAGAACTTGGTGTTCCTATGAGTGAAGTAGAAGCTGCTAGTGTGAAATAATAATCCTTGTCAACAGTCCTGACAGTGAATCATGGTTGAACATTAAAGATGAAGTCAAGCTCTGTAAAATTAGCCGATTCCAATCCATGGTACATGTATGGTTGATGGCTAGGTCTTTCTGCATTTCAATAAGTTTAGTGCATGAGAATCTAATAAAACAGGTATCCGTAGCCGGATACCTGTTTTTTGGCTTTGGGTAATTTTAATAACTCTATAAGGAAAGAGAGATTTTGGTCGATAAGTCGTATTCTAATGATTAAATTTTTGACTAGAAAGCTGAAATTTAGAAACCAATTGTCCAAGTGTTGAAATGACAAGCGACCCTTGTTCAGAATCATTACGCATATTTTGGATTAAATGAACCATTTTCTCGGTGGAAGCATCTACGTTTTCTACAGTACGAACGTTTTGTTCGATAACGCTGGCGATGCTGCGGATAGCGTCACGGATCTGTTCAGTAGTGTTTGGTTGAGAAGCAGATGCTTGTGCCATCGATGTTAGCACATCACGTACAACCTGAATATAGTCAGATCCTTGTTCTACCTCGCTGCTGCTTTCTTGGATAGAGTCTTGAACGAGTATAGAGCTAGTTTCAATTTGGTCAAGTGTTTGGCTAATCTCTGTTGTGGCTTTCTTCGTTTGGTCTGCTAATTTACGAATTTCTTCAGCTACAACGGCAAACCCTCGGCCGTATTCGCCTGCACGAGCAGCTTCTATCGTTGCGTTTAACGCAAGTAAATTCGTTTGTTCAGCAATGGCGTTAATGGTTGTAACGATGCGCTCAATATTTTGGGAGGACTGTGTGAAGTTGTCTGTTAATGCAAGAGTCCCATGAACTTTTTTTACGATTTCTCCCATTTTCTGATTGATTCCTTCTACTTCCTTTTGTGCTGAAAGTAATTGATCTTGAGCTATTCTTTCCATATCTAACAATGTTTCGTGAATTTGATCAATTTGCTCCATTGCTTGATGGACATCGTTCAACTGTTGTTCTGTGCCGCCCGAAAGTTCGCTCATTTGTTCCATGACAGAATGAGAGTTTTGTTCTACGAAAACCGTTTTTTCGCGTAAGGTTTCATTTGTTTGTTCCACATCAAGTGCTGCAGATTTGACCTTGGTAATTAACTCTTCCTGGCTATCAATGAAATTGTTTACCCAACGCCCCATAGCCCCTGTCTCATCATTTGATAGCAAGTCTTTGTTGACACGAATGGATAAATCACCACCACCTTCTGCGATTTTTTGAATCATCTCTGTCATACCGTTTAGTCGATTGACGATAGGAGATAATTGCTTTCTATAAAAATAAGAGGTGACAATTATTCCGTAAATAATATTAATTATAAAAACGAACCAAGGGGGAATAAAGTCTAGAGCTGTAAGAATCTGATAAAGTATAACTCCAATCATTATGGAGGTAACAAAGGATATTCCTAATCGAAAGCCAATAGAACGCACTCGATACACTTCTTCTAAATCGGCCTCACACATCATTCCCCAAGTATCTGGTGAACCTGGCAATTGAAAGGTAACCCCTTTTCCAATCACGGGGACATGTCGATAATCTGAATATCCCGGAAAATCGACAAATAGGTTTTCACCATTATTTATTGTATTTTGCACACCAGGATGCAGTTTTTTGGTGGCGGGATCAGTGAATCGAATTTCAAATTCAGTATGTTTATTAATTTTGACTGTTCCCCAATGTTTCGTACGAACTCCCTCCTTTAAGTTTTCTCCTAGGGAGAAAGTCTGGTCTTCAAAACGACTTCGTGATAAAGCGATTCCCTGTTGGATGAATGGGTCAAGGTTGGATTGGACCATGAATAAATAATTATCTCCTGAATCCGGATAGATATGACCTGCCTCTCGTTGGATTAAATCACCTAAGACATCATTCGGAACTCGACCAGCTAATATGAAAAGAAATTCACCATTACTTATCACAGGCTGTAAAAATAGAAGTGTTACCCCGTCGTGGAAATTAGATGTACGTGGACCTAATTCAATGGTTCGTGAATCTGAAAAAGGACCATATAAAAAGGGTTTACCTGTTTGAATGACTTGGTGAATTGCCTTGTTGTAGATAGGTGCTTGAGTTGGGCTGTAGTTTTGTCCGATATGCTTAGAAAAGCTGGAAAAGACCACTTCAGAATTTGAATTGATCAGAAATAATTCAGTGAAGTATGTACTCTTTTCTTTTTTATTTTCTAAAAATAGATTGAGATCTTGTTTAGTGTGCTTGGTGACTTCTACAGCATTTTTTTCTAAAAATGTCCATTGCTCGTTTGCCCATTCTGTTAATAAGGCAACACGAGTTTTTGCGATACGTTCAAAAATTTCAGCTACTGATTTTTGAACATTCTTATTTAATTTGGCGGACCACCATAATGGAAGGCCTTCTCTAAAATCTAACCAATCAAAAAAAGCCATATGCATTTCTCCTTTTATCCCTTATTTTAACGTTAATAAACATTACATATATATGTTACATTATGTATCGGATATAATGAATGTTTATTGAGTATTCTGCACTAGTTTTTTTTGTCTGCAAATTTTCAATGAGTTTTTGTGCCTAGCTAAAGGCACTCAGAAACCTGTAAATTTCTTTTAAAAGATTATGAATAAAAGTAACAGTATGAAAAATATAATGATAATAAAGCGCAATACGATGCGTTTTTCATCGCAATGGAGGAGTAGAAATGGAGGCAGTGTTAAGAAACTTCTTTCAATTTTTAGCGAAAAATAAACGAATGAATCAATGGGCGAAGAAATATGGATGGCATGTGGGGGCACGAAGATTTGTGGCGGGGGAATCTATCGAACAAGCTATTGTAAAAATTAAACAACTAAATGAAGATGGACGTAGTGTGACATTAGATCATCTTGGGGAATTTGTGACAAGCGAAGAGGAAGCGAGGCAATTTACGTATATGTGTGTAAAAACATTAGATGCCATTCATGCAGCAAATGTTTCCTCGCATTTGTCGGTCAAGCTGACATCACTTGGTTTAGATATCAGCCCGGATTTATGTCTAAACAATGTAGAGAATATTGTACGCAAGGCACAGGAATATCAGATTTTTGTCAGGATTGATATGGAGGATTATTCTCATTGTCAAATGACAATCGATCTCTTTAAGCATTTACGAAAAACATATGACAATGTTGGCATTGTTCTTCAGGCGTATTTATACCGCACTGATAAGGATTGGGAGCAGTTAGCTACAATCGCTCCGAATATACGATTTGTAAAGGGGGCTTATAAAGAGTCAGATGAAGTTGCTTTTCCTAATAAAGCTGATGTGGATGAGAATTATATATATTTAGTAAAACAGCATCTACTCCATGGTCAGTATGCAGCTATTGCTACTCATGATGAACAAATTATTAGTAAGCTAAAGGAATTTCTGGTAGAAAGGGAGATAAAGAGAGAACAATTTGAATTTCAAATGCTATATGGAATTCGTGACGATTTGCAGAAACGATTAGTGGATGAAGGGTACAGGGTTCGTGTGTATGTTCCATATGGAACCGATTGGTTTGGCTACTATATGCGGCGGTTATCTGAAAGGCCTGCGAATGTTTGGTTTGTAGTAAAGAACGTTTTTAAATAAGAGGAGGCAGGATGAGAATGGTATATTCTTATAAGCATGAACCCTTTACGGACTTTAGTCTAAAAGAAAATGAAGAAGCCTTTAAGGCTGGACTTGTGAAAGTAGAAACTTATTTAGGGGAAGACTATCCGTTAATCATTGGTGGCGAAAGAATCTTTACGCAAGAACAAATCATTTCCGTAAATCCAGCTCATCATGTCCAAATAATTGGACGAGTCTCTAAAGCCAAACGTCAGCATGCTCAACAAGCGATAGAAATCGCAGATAAAACCTTTCAAACATGGCGTAAAACGAAGCCAGAAATTCGTGCAGATGTTTTGTTTCGTGCAGCCGCTATCGTACGACGCCGTAAGCATGAGTTTTCTGCTCTGTTAGTGAAAGAGGCAGGGAAGCCGTGGAATGAAGCGGATGCTGATACAGCAGAAGGAATTGACTTTATGGAATATTACGGAAGGCAAATATTGAAACTAAAAGATGGTGTTCCTGTCGAGAGTCGCCAGAGTGAATATAATCGATTTGAATATATTCCTTTAGGTGTCGGTATTATCATTTCACCTTGGAATTTTGCATTTGCGATTATGGCTGGTATGACTACAGCAGCCATTGCTGCAGGAAATACAGTGTTGCTGAAGCCAGCGAGCACAACACCTGTTATTGCGGCAAAATTTATCGAAGTGCTTGAAGAAGCAGGACTTCCAGCTGGTGTTGTGAATTTTGTTCCTGGGAGTGGTTCTGAAGTAGGAGACTTTTTAGTGGATCACCCACGTACCCGCTTTATTAGCTTTACAGGATCACGTGACGTTGGGGTACGAATTTTTGAACGAGCTTCAAAGGTTCAGGACGGACAAATATGGTTAAAGCGTGTGATAGCCGAGATGGGAGGAAAGGATACGATTGTCGTTGATCAAGAAGCAGATTTGGAATTGGCAGCTCAGGCGATTGTTTCCTCCGCCTTTAGTTTTTCAGGGCAAAAATGCTCTGCTTGTTCGCGAGCAGTCATTGTGAAGGAAGTATATGAAACGGTGCTAAACCGAGCTATTGAATTAACTAAGGGATTGATCGTAGGGGATCCAACAGAAAAGAACAGCTATATGGGACCGGTGAATGACCAAGCGGCATTTGATAAAATCATGAGTTATATCGAAGTGGGGAAGACTGAAGGGAAGCTTGTAGTTGGAGGGAATGGTAATGCTTCAAAGGGATGGTATATTGAACCAACGATCATTGCAGATGTAAAAGAAGATGCTAGAATCATGCAGGAGGAAATATTCGGTCCTGTCGTCGCATTTTGTAAAGCTGATGATTTTGACCATGCTATTGAAATAGCAAACAATACAGAGTACGGTTTAACAGGTGCTGTCATCTCAAATAATCGTCTTCATATCGAAAAGGCTCATGAAGATTTTCATGTTGGAAATCTTTATATAAATCGAGGATGTACAGGTGCGATTGTAGGATATCAACCGTTTGGAGGCTTTAATATGTCAGGAACAGACTCTAAAGCAGGTGGCCCTGATTATTTAATTCAACATATGCAAGGAAAGACGTTTTCTGAAACGTTCTAGATTAAGTACATTGAACTACCCCGCGGAGAAAATACTCTGTGGGTTTTTTTATGATTATAGCAGGTTGACTTATTCAATGAACGAATGCAATAAGCTTGTTTCTTTTTATGTAGAATTGTTATATTCCTCCCTAACAATGGATAATGATAAACTTTGCGAATGATACCACCAATAGATGTAAATCCTAATTTCAGGAGGGATTTTTTATATGACTAATAATAAAGAATCTGGAACTGAGATTGCAGGAAGACAATTTGAATTTGCTGATTATAAAAAGAAGGATCCGTTATCATCTGAACTTGCGAAAACACATGAACAAGTGAGTGATGGATATTATACGGGAACGGTTGATCAAGAAAATAAAAAAGAGTAAGTGTAAGAACAATAGGTTCGTCCCTCAGTTATTTTCCTACTGAGAGATGAACCTATTTCTTTGATTTTAGGGTGAATTATTATTGTAATAAATATTTTGCTGAGTAGTAGATGGCAAAATAGATAAAGTGAAACTTCCATCAGTGGGGGCTTTCTTCATCTCCCGCTGATGGTTAGTTGAACCAATCGGACACAATACGTGCTGTTTGATCCCCCACCTATCTTCTTTGGATACTCCGAATCTTGAGGTGAGGGGTCTTACTGCCCGTTAAGGCGGGATAAATTGTAACAACTAAAATCCTTCAGCAGTTGTCTTTACTAATGTTATTATCATATAATTATTTAGTGAATCATGAACAGCGGAGGATTGACTATGATTATTGATAAATTATCGAATGCTGCATTGTATGATGGCGTTCATCCAAGGTTAAAAAAAGGATTGGATTTCTTAGTAGAAACTGACTTACATTCGCTTGCAGTTGGTACATATCAAGTTGAAGAAGATAAAGTATTTGTTATGATTCAAGAATATGAAACAAAAGTAGCTGAACAATGTCGCTATGAGGCTCATTACCAATATGCAGATATTCAATATGTAATCCAAGGTGTAGAGAAAATGGGTTATACAAATATTGAAGAAACGAAAGTAGAAGAAGCGGATAAGGATAAAGATTTGATGTTTTTAGAGGCAACTGGTGATGATTTGCTTGTAAAAGAAGGATATTTTGCTGTTTTCACACCGCAAGATGCTCATAGACCGGGGCAATGTGTGGATGCACCACAACCAATTAGAAAAGCTGTTGTTAAGGTATTATGGGATTAATGCTAAAGAATAATGATTGAACATGTGTAAAAAAGAGATTCATCCATCAGTTATTAGACTGTTGGACGAGTCTCTTTTTTGTGCTTTAGAAAGTTTAACTTTTCTAGAATAGTAAAGTTAAACTTTCGATATCGATGTCTTCGAATCAGGGCTAACAAATTGTGTTGAATAGCTTTAATCTGATTCAGATTTATAACATAAAACAAATATTAAGCTAATAGACTAGCATTGGAATGAAAAAAGGGGGGAGAATTATGCAAAATCAGCCTCAGCAAATACCTAGTAATGTGAACTCGAATGAGTTTAATCAGATGTTGCTTTCACCGGAATCTTTTGCAGCAAGGCCTGAGTCTTTAACTGAACAACTTTTCATTGAGCGTTCCCTAATAGAAAATAGATTTTGGCTTAGGATTATGAAAGAACATGCCAAATTTATAGGAGATGGTTTTAACTATAGGGAAACTCAGCTTATTCAACAAGCCAATCGTTTTTATTACTTTTTTGAACAGCATGAAAAGCGGGCATATGAAGTACCGAATGATGTAACTTCAATAAGGAAATTGAATGAAGAAAGCATTGATTTGGTGAAGGGATTTCGTAATTTTAAAAGGAATCTGCTAATCTTAATTATTAACTGTAAAGTAATGGGGTTTAATTTTCCGTTGCTCATAGACCATACTGCTCGAGAAGCAGAGTATTTTATGAGAACATTGAAGAAATTTAATAAAGGGATTTTAGATCCTATTCAAGATGCGATACTTAATGAAAATATATTTTGGTTGAAAATCATGATGGAGCATTCTCGGTTTATTGCTTCACTGTTAGATCAATCTGAAAGAAATTTGGTTCATACTGCATTAAAATTCGGAGATGATTTGGAAATATTACTAAATCAAGCACGGGACGTAGAATCAATGCTCTATCATAAACAGCCAACATATCCAATCATCGGCAAACTCAATAAAGACAGTGAAAATGCAGCTACTGAAATTCGCGATTTCAAAAAAGCAGGGTTAGACTTTATTAAGAATTGTCAGATTAAGAGTGTAATTGATCCCCTTCTTGCTGATCATGTTTTGCGTGAAGCTAATCACTTCCTGGATATGATTCATGTTTTAGAGGAGCGATTAAACCAGAAAATGCAGAGTGAACAATCATAATGCTGTGATTTGAAGGAGGATAGAAAAATGAATCGTGTAGGTAAGGATGATTTTGTACCAGGATTTGTACCGAACCATAATCATGGTTCAGTTGACTACACATCAGTGAATGACGGACATGTTCATCAATGTTTAGATGTAACCTCTCTACCTATTCAAACTCAAGACGATAACCACATTCATTATACGGAAGGCTATGTGGTATTTGAGGATGGGCATACACATTATTATCAAGCCCATTCAGGTCCAGCGATACCAGTAGGAAATGGAATGCATGTTCATCATTATGATTTTTATACGTCTGAAAGTGACGGACATCGACATCGAGTAAGAGGTGTTGATCAGCCGGCTCCAGGAAATAAATAAAATGCTTCCTGTTCTCTATTTTTGATAGGGGACAGGAAGCATTTTTAGTTTTTGAAGATACCTTTATTAAAGAAATCAAGCCCTTTAGATATACTTTTTGGTACATCGACTGTGACTACATAGCAATGATTGTTGTTACTGATGATGGTGACCACCGTGGTGATGTGGCAATGTAAATCCATTTTTTTCAGCCATTTTATAATGCTCTTCAAATTTTTGAATGATTTGATCACCCTTTTCTTTTGAAAGCACTCCGAACTCCACGTACTTCTGAATTAGTTCTTTCTTTTCCTCCAATAGGTCTTGATAAATCTCTGCTAACTCAGCCCTTTGGCTTTCTGATAGTTGAATTTGTTTTTCTGGCTCTACAGGTTTATTTTGCTCAGCGTAAGCTGGCATGACAAAAAGCCCTAAAAGTAATGCTACGGTAGTTAAACTGGTGACTATTTGTTTTTTCATACGATTTCTCCTTTCTTATTTCTAATATTTTTTGTAAATATCACAAAAATATACAAAATAAGGGAATTGCTTATTGTAAAGTGCGAATTATGAAGAAAATTAATAAAAATTCAAATTTTTTACAATACCTTTACACTAGAACAAAATAAGGTAAAGCTTACTTTAATAAAATAAAGTAGTGCAAACTCTATCTGCTGGAGGGATTGGATGAATATTACTGTTGCTGGAACAGGGTATGTAGGATTAGTAACAGGTGTTTGTTTAGCTGAAATGGGTCATCAGGTAACAGGTATAGACATTCAAACAGAAAAGATTGAGCTGCTACAAACAGGCCGTTCTCCGATTTACGAGCCTGAATTACAACCATTACTTGAAAAAAATTTGGATAATGGGCGATTGCAGTTTACAACAAATCCACAAAATGCATACGGAAATGCCAACATTATTTTTATTGCAGTGGGAACACCAGAGCAACTGGATGGTACAGCTAATTTAGAGTTTGTGAATGATGTTGCTAAAACAATTGCTCAATATATGAAGCATGATGTAATTGTATGTACGAAAAGTACAGTTCCAGTAGGATCAAATGAACAAATAAAAAACATTATTCAGTGCCATAAGCCTTCCAATCTTCACGCTGAGGTCGTTTCGAATCCTGAATTTCTAAGGGAAGGTTCAGCTGTTTTAGATTTTTTTCATGGAGATCGTATTGTAATTGGTGCTGAAAGTCATGACGCTGCAGAAATGCTTGAGAAGCTCTATCTACCGTTGAACATTCCAATAATCAAAACGGATATTAAAAGTGCGGAAATGATTAAGTATGCCTCCAATGCATTCCTGGCAACAAAGATTAGCTTTATTAATGAAATTGCAACTATTTGTGAAAAAGTAGGTGCCAATATTGAAGAGGTAACAAATGGGGTAGGCAGAGACGGGCGGATAGGACGTCATTTCTTACAAGCGGGAATTGGCTATGGCGGTTCTTGCTTTCCAAAGGATACAAAAGCCCTCGTTCAACTTGCAGGAAATGTACATCATCCATTTGAACTATTGAAAGCTGTCATTGAAGTAAATAATCGTCAAGCCTTACTCCCAGTATTGAAAGCAAAAGAAGTAATCGGATCATTATTAGGGAAAAAGGTAGCTTTACTTGGTTTGGCATTTAAACCAAATACGGACGATGTTCGTGAAGCAGCAGCCCTAACAATTGTAAGAAAATTACTAGAGGAAGGTGCAGAGGTAACAGCCTTCGACCCGATTGCTATTCCGAATGCACGCCGAATTTTAGGGAATACGATCGAATATACACAGGATATTCAAATTGCCTTACAACACGCTGACCTTGCGATTATAGCGACAGAATGGGAATCAATAAAACAGATTCCATTAGAAAACTTCTTACGATATATGAAGGAGCCTATTGTTGTCGATGGGCGAAATTGTTTTTCCCTTGAAGAAATTAAAAAAATTCCGATGACGTATATATCCATTGGAAGACCTATAATTACGAATAAACTTATTAGAGAAGTGAGTCCTATTGATGGGAGAAAATAATGTTGAGACTGTTACTTACGTTTTATGACTTCGAGTGTCGATTATTTCAGAAAGTGAATCGTTATTTTGATAAAAAACTATTAAATTTCTTTTTTAGAAATATTACACGTCTTGGGGGGGCTATCTTTACGATTTCTATAGTGCTGATCTTAATGGTATTGTCGTCTGGTGATACAAGAAAAGTAGCCATATCAAGCGCTCTCTCCTTAAGTTTAAGTCATATTCCGGTACAAATCGTAAAGAAGATGTTTCCTAGAAAACGACCTTACCTAATATTAGAAAAAACAAATTTTCATGAAAATCCGTTACAAGATCATTCCTTTCCTTCTGGTCATACAACGGCTATATTTTCAGTTATTATTCCATTTATTATATTTTTACCAACACTTGCATTTATATTAATTCCATTAGGGGTTTTTGTAGGATTATCAAGAATTTATTTAGGCCTTCATTACCCTTCAGATGTACTTGCGGGAGCTTTTCTTGGCTTATGTATGGGAAGTTTGTGCTATTACGTATTGATGTAAACTTGATGTCTAGTGCAAGACACCCATTGACTAATGTATTTTCCGTTTCTCTTAGCGATTACTTAGCATCGAAACGCTATCGCTTGTTCGCATTTTCAATATTTCATAATGAAGCGGTTAGTCCATACGACACTGAATAGGCGCCTTACACTTTTCTAATAAGGGAGGATTTCTATGAAGATTGCATTTTTCACAGATACCTTTGATCCGGATATGAATGGTGTGGCTCGTACCTTGAAACGATTTACGGATTATTTAGGTGAACAAAATATTTCCTTTAAAGTATTTGCTCCTAAGTCAAACTCTGATGATTATGTTTCTAGCCATATTCATCGTTTTAAAAGTCTTTCTTTCTTTTTATATCCAGAGTGCCGACTTGCCTTTCCTAATTATTTTCAAATTAAGGCAGAATTACAGGATTTCTCGCCAGATTTGATACATGTTGCAACACCTTTTAATATCGGATTGTGTGGCGCTTATTATGCAAAAAAGTTAAATATTCCAATAGTGGGCTCCTATCATACTGATTTTGATAAATATCTACAATTTTATAATTTGGAGTTCCTTTCTAAGTTTCTTTGGAGATATATGAATTGGTTTCATAGACCTTTTAAGAAAGTCTTTGTTCCATCGAATGATACCTTAGAAGGATTAAAACGTCATGGCTTTACAAATTTAGAAATATGGGGAAGAGGAGTGGATTGTAATCTTTATCATCCTCATTATGATAAAAAGGCTGTTCATGAGCAATTTGGTATTCGAAAAAAGTATCTGCTTACGTACGTTGGTAGGCTAGCACCTGAGAAAGATGTAAAAACGCTCCTCACCGTTTCAAAATCGCTGCCGTCTCATATCAATGAGCAGATTCAATGGTTAATAATCGGAGATGGGCCAATGCGTGAAGAACTTGAAAAGGAAGCACCTGAAAATATGATTTTTACAGGGTATTTAAAGGGCGAACAATTAGCAGCAGCTTATTCTGCATCGGATCTTTTTGTGTTCCCTTCACCTACTGAAACATTTGGAAATGTAGTCCTCGAAGCTCTAGCAAGTGGTACACCTGCCATTGCAGCGAATTCAGGTGGAGTAAAAGCGATTATTCAAGACGGCGTGTCGGGATCTTTATGTCAACCAGGGAACTCAAAGGACTTCATTAACTCCATCCTGCAGCTTATTCACAATGAGGACTTACGGGAGAAAATGGGGATAGAAGGTAGAAACTATGCTCTTACTCAAAAATGGGATAGGATATTCGATCATTTACTATGGCATTATTATCACGTGATTCAAGAACCAAAGGAGAAAAATTTGCATAAAGAGTATGGAAAAAGCTCAACTTACGGTAATAACAATCATTTCATTTGGTTCCCCATTGCTTAAGGTAATGGGGATTTTTATCACGTCATAACGGACAGTAAGACCCCTATCTCAAGACTTCGAGTAAATCGAGGAAGGATAGGTAGGGGATTAATTGCCCGTAAAGACCTGATAAGTGCGACTAACCATCAGTGGGGGATGAAGAAAACCCCCACTGATGGAAGTCTTCTTTATCCTTTTTTGAATGTAATAATTAAAACCATTATTATAAAAGTCTGATTCTCTTAAATAGTGAACAATATGTTAACGTTTTCATTTTTACTAGTATTTATGATTATGGGTATGCTAGTATACTAGTATCAAGAGAGAGAGGAGATGTGAATGTAAGATTCACAAATAAAAAGTTTTAGTAAACTTTGAAGTATTGCTATTATAATTTTCCTTTTACTCCTTTATGAAAGGGTTTTCATGTTACTAACTTTATATTTCGAAATAGACAAGTTCATTTACTTTTAGGATTCAATGTGAAAATAATCACAAATGTTTTTTAATGAATCTTATGTAAAGATATTCACAAGATATTTTAACTGCAATAATACGTTAACAAGTTCAACAAGCTTTAATGATTTTAGTTCAACCGATGTAACAGGAAAATAAGAGAATCTTAGCATTAGGAAAGCTGATCACATTTATGTATCCGATTTCGAAGTTTTAATTTTTCAGTCAATTGAAAGCGTTTTTATCTAAAATAACATTTTGGAGGAAAAAACAATGCAGGAAAATACAGCACGTCCTTTGGTTGTAGATCATCAAATCGAGGAAAAGATAGTACGTCCTTTCGGTATAAGAGATAAATTTGGTTATTTGTTTGGTGACTTTGGAAATGACTTCTTCTTTACTCTTGTAAGTGCTTTCTTGATGGTATTTTATACAGATGTTTTCGGAATTAGTGCAGCCACTGTTGGTACACTTTTCCTAGTTGCTCGCTTATGGGATGCAGTTGCCGATGTTACATGGGGCCGCTTCATTGATACAAGAAAAACCGGAAAGAATGGTAAATTTAGACCATGGATTTTCAGAATGTCGTTTCCACTCGTTATTTCAGGTGTGTTAATGTTCGTGCATATTCCAGGTATGTCTAATGGATTTTATCTTGCTTGGGCATTTGTTACTTACATTTTATGGGGAACTCTTTATAGTACAGTAAATATTCCTTATGGATCAATGGCATCTGTCATTACATCAGATCCTGTTGAACGTACAACTTTATCTACTTGGAGAACAATGGGTGCGATGTTAGCCGGTTTAGTTATTAACGTAGGTGGACCATTACTTATCTTTGTAAATAATAAAATTGATGCAAATCGCATGTTGTTAGCTGCTATTATCTTTGGTATTCTTGCAATTTCTTGTTATATGGCTTGTGTAAAATTATCAACAGAACGTGTTGTAGCACCTGAACGTCCAGCTTCAGCAAAAGGCGGTATGGGTAAAACAGTTAAAGGTCTTTTCAAAAATAGACCACTTATCACAATCCTTTTTGCTTCACTATTATTTATGATGTGTATGATGTTAATTGGTGCGGTTAACGTATATCTATTCAAAGATTATTTCCAAAATGCAGCCGCATTAAGTATCGTAGGATTAATTCAAACAGCTACAGTATTTCTTGCTATTCCTTTAGTTCAACCACTTGTAAAGAAATTCGGTAAAAAAGAAACAGCATCAGCAGGGATGTTACTTGCAGCCCTTTCATATGGAGTTTTATACTTCTTACCAAATGCAGGTTTAACAGTATTCTTAATTGGTTCAGCGTTCGGAATGTTTGGTTATGGATTCTTCAACTTAGTCGTTTGGGCATTCGTAACAGATGTGATCGATTATCATGAGTTAGTAACAGGTTTACGTGAAGATGGAACCGTTTACAGCATTTATTCCTTTGCTCGTAAAGTAGGACAAGCATTAGCCGGTGGTGTTGGTGGTTTTGCTATTGCCGCAGTTGGCTATAATGCAACTGTTAAAGTTCAATCAGACGCCGCACTTAGTGGAATTCACACACTTGCCACTTTATTACCAGCAGTTATCTATTTAGTAGTGTTCTTAATTTTAGTCTTCATCTATCCATTAAATAAAGCGCGCTTGAGCAAATTGACAGTGGATTTAGCTGAAAAAAGAAAAGAAAATGAAGTGGAATAATAATTGAATGAAGATCGTTTGGTCTAGATTTGCTAGCCAAGTTTGAAAGTCTATGAATTCCCCATCTTAAATCTTTTGAAAATTAAGAAGATTTTGGTGGGGAATTCATAGTATAATCTTTAGTAGACTTTTAGAATGCCAAATTGTTATGAATTAGGAAGTGTAGTATTCATGTTGCAAGGGAAATCAAGGTTGCCTGGTGAAAATAATAAAGAATTTTCATATCGAGTGATTAAAGAAGGCATAATGTCACTTGAGTTGCGCCCAGGTCAAGAAATTAGTGAAATAGAGCTGGCTGAAGCCTTACAAATTTCTCGTACACCAATAAGAGAGGTTATGACTAAGCTAAGAGAAGAAAACTTAGTGAATGTAATCCCTCAAGTAGGAACGTATGTGTCGAAAATAAAATTAAAATTGATTGAGGAAGCGGCATTTATGCGTTTCACTTTAGAAAAAGAAATTTTGAAATTATCATGTGAAACATTTCCACAAGACAAGTTACTAGAGCTAAAGAAGAATGTAGCAATTCAAGAGGTATTGCTGCATCAAGAAGAAATAGAAATGGATTTTCATAAATTAGATACAGAATTTCATTATACAATCTTTGAAGGAAACAAAAAAGAAAATGTATGGGCATCTATTAGGAGATTAGGGACACATTATAATCGAGTGAGAGTGCTTTCTGAAATCGAAAATCGATTTGATCGTGCGTTTGCTCAGCATAAAAAAATTATTGATATTATTGAAAATAAAGAAATTGATCAAGTGGAAAAAATTATGAGCGAACATATTTTGGATCCAATAAAGCTATGGGAAAGATTATATAGCACAGATAGCCCGTACGTTGATTATTTTGATTTTACATAAAAAGCCCGTATTCTAGATCATATTATAGAATATGGGCTTTTCCTATTAAGGTTTAAGGGATATATGAATCATATATTTAATACTCATATCATTTGGAAAAAAATAAATTTGTTATCGCTTACATTTAATGTTGTCAAAGGCATTATAAATATGCTAGTATACTAGTATAAACAGAGAGGAGAAATGCTTATGTAATGTAGGAAGAAAAATAATGAGATGAATAATTGAACAATTTAGTATGACGTCATTATTAGTATTATTCTATGAAAGTTCAATTGAAAATAAATTATTAAGAAAAATGCAAGCGCTATCATTATCAATGAATGATCAATTATTCCAATATTCAGGAGGCGAAAATAATGCAGGAAAAAACAGTACGTCCATTTGTTGTAGATCATCAAATCGAGGGAAAAACAGTACGTCCTTTCGGTATAAGAGATAAATTTGGTTACTTATTTGGTGACTTTGGGAATGACTTTTTCTTTACTTTAGTAAGCGCTTTCCTAATGGTATTTTATACAGATGTTTTCGGAATTAGTGCAGCCACTGTTGGTACACTTTTCCTAGTTGCTCGATTATGGGATGCAGTTGCCGATGTTACATGGGGCCGCTTTATTGATACAAGAAAAACCGGAAAGAATGGTAAATTTAAACCATGGATTTTCAGAATGTCGTTTCCACTCGTTATTTCAGGAGTGTTAATGTTCGTGCATATTCCAGGTATGTCTAATGGATTTTATCTTGCTTGGGCATTTGTTACTTACATTTTATGGGGAACTCTTTATAGTACAGTAAATATTCCTTATGGATCAATGGCATCTGTCATTACATCAGATCCTGTTGAACGTACAACTTTATCTACTTGGAGAACAATGGGTGCGATGTTAGCCAGTTTAGTTATTAACGTAGGTGGACCATTACTTATCTTTGTAAATAATAAAATGGATGCAAATCGCATGTTGTTAGCCGCTATTATCTTTGGTATTCTTGCAATTTCTTGTTATATGGCTTGTGTTAAATTATCAACAGAACGTGTTGTAGCACCTGAACGTCCAGCTTCAGCAAAAGGCGGTATGGGTAAAACAGTTAAAGGTCTTTTCAAAAATAGACCACTTATCACGATTCTTGTTGCTTCACTATTGTTTATGATGTGTATGATGTTAATTGGTGCGGTTAACGTATATCTATTTAAAGATTATTTCCAAAATGCAGCCGCATTAAGTATCGTAGGATTTATCCAAACAGCTACAGTATTTCTTGCTATTCCTTTAGTTCAACCACTTGTGAAAAAATTCGGTAAAAAAGAAACAGCATCAGTAGGGATGTTACTTGCAGCCCTTTCATATGGCGTTCTATACTTCTTACCAAATGCAAGTTTAACAGTATTCTTAATTGGTTCAGCGTTCGGAATGTTTGGTTATGGATTCTTCAACTTAGTCGTTTGGGCATTCGTAACAGATGTGATCGATTATCATGAGTTAGTAACAGGTTTACGTGAAGATGGAACCGTTTACAGTATTTATTCCTTTGCTCGTAAAGTAGGACAAGCATTAGCCGGTGGTGTTGGTGGTTTTGCGATTGCCGCAGTTGGCTATAGTTCAACTGTTAAAGTCCAATCAGACGCAGCACTTAGTGGAATTCATACACTCGCTACTTTATTACCGGCAGTTATCTATTTAGTAGTGTTCTTAATTTTAGTCTTCATCTATCCATTGAATAAAGCACGCTTGAGCAAATTGACAGTGGATTTAGCTGAAAAAAGAAAAGAAAATGAAGCTGCTAATACAACAGTAGAATAATTTTTGAAAAAAGATAGTTAAGTAGAGTTTAGTATCCTAAATTGAACATCTATGAATCCCTCTCCTTAAATCTTTTGAAAATTAAGAAGATTTGGTGGGGGATTCATAGTATAATCTTTATAAGATTATTTCTAAAATTTTAAATTGTTAAGAATGAGGAAGTGTATCATTCATGTTCAAGGGAAAAACAAGGTTGTCTGGTGAAAATAATAAAGATTTTTCGTATCGAGTGATTAAAGAAGGCATTATGTCATTAGAGTTACGTCCAGGTCAAGAAATAAGTGAAATAGAGCTGGCTGAGCCTTACAAATTTCTCGTACACCTATAAGAGAGGTTATGACAAA